>JALOLD010000098.1 GCA_025456145.1 Thermoanaerobaculales bacterium
CCCGCGCTACTTCGCCGCCACCGCGGTCGTCCAGCTGGTCCTCATCTGGTGGGCGGCGTGGTCGGTCGGACCGGAAAGGCGACGGCTCGCGGTCGGGCTGCTGGCGGTGGTGGTCGCCGGAGGGAGCATCGCCTATCTGGTCGAGATCGGCCACGACGAGGTCCGCCGCTGTGCCGGGATCATCGCGGATCGCAGCGCCCGCGACGAGGCGATCATCGTCATCGGGACGCATGGCGACGTCCACCTCTTCAAGCACTATCTCGACCGGCCGGTGGTGGGCTGCTTCGTCGACCCCGGCGGCGTCCTCGACCGGCCGGTCTCCGACCGTCACTCCCCGTCCTACCGCGGCCGGCGGGCCGGCGCCTGGGTGGTGATCGATCGCGCCAGGGAATGGCGGGTCGCGCGATCGACCGGCGGGGTGTTCGAGATCGGTCGGTACCTCGAGGCGATCGGCCGGCGCTACGGTGCGGTGACATCGGAGCGGATCGGCGAGCTCGAGCTCGTCCATCTCGCCGATCCCCTCAGACCGGGCCGAGGCCGCCTGGGCACCGGCGCCGATGCCGCACCACCCGAACCCGGATCGAGCCGGATCGAGCCTGTACGGGTGCCACAGGGGGGCTGATCCTGGTAAGCTGGTGTACAGGCTCGAAGCTCGCGCCCACGCGGCGGCGGGGTGGTTCCGTTATGCGGCTCGCCGCCGATTCGAGATTGGCCGGCTGGGTGGTCCGGCCGCAGAACGGGAGGAGGAGCTCATGGCAACAGTGGTTTCGAGGGCGTTGTGGACCGTCGCGGCGCTGGCTCTTCTGGCCGCACCGGCCTTCGCCCAGAGCGACGACGAGGCGGGGCGTCCGGTCGGGCCGACCGCCGGTCCGACGACGGTGATCCGCCAGGGCTCGGGCTCGCTGACGACGACCTTCGCCGGCGGCAACAGCTTTGCAGGGAACACCTTCGACATCGAGAACATCGGCACGCTCCCGGTGACGATCACAGGCTGGGATGTTCACCTCAGCAACGCCGGCACGACCAACACGATCGTCATCTACACCCGGCCGGGAACTTCCAACGGGCACGAGAGCGACCCCAACGGCTGGACCGTCCTCGGGACCGACGCCGCAGTGGTCAGCGCCGGCGACCTCCTGCCCTCGGCGGTGACGATGCCGCCGTTCACGATCCAGCCCGGCGAGCTCTTCGGCTTCTACGTCGACCTGGCGAGCTACGTGTCGGGTGGCACCGCCCTGCGCTACACCAACGGCGGGCCCAACACCTACACCAACTCGGAGCTCGAGCTGACGACCTACTACGGCAAGGGCAACCCGGCCTTCAGTGGGGCCACGTTCACCTACCGGGCGTGGAACGGGACCGTCCACTACGACATCGTCCCGGTCGAGCTGCAGAGCTTCAGCGTCGAGTAGACCCGGGGACCGGCGACCCCCCGCCGCTTCTACCGGCCTTCCGAGTCGGGCCCGCACGGCGCTGGCGGCGCTCGCGAAAGGCGGCGGTGCTGTGCTGATACGCACATCTTCACCTCGAATTGTCTCCCTCGACCGAGTTGAGAATCGGAACTGGTGGTAGAGTTTTATGGTGGAGCGTGCTCTGAGCGTTCGTCTATTCAGTGGGTAGTCAGTTTCGGGAGGTTGACATGGCGTTCTCGGGGAAGGTGTCGGCTCGCCGAGTGATCGGCTCGATCGCCGGTGTCGTGATGTTGATCAGTCCGGCCGCCATCGCGAGTGACGGACCGCAGTCCGGAGGTGACCCCGACCGTCGGGTCATCGAGGTCAAGGAGATCCTCCCGGCCGGCGCCCTCGTCGCGGCGCCGGCGATCAAGATCACGACCGGCACGACCCTCCTCAGCGACGGCTTCGAGGCCTCGTTCCCGGGCTCGGTATGGCAGCTCTACCACGACTCGTCGGGGGCCGACGTCGACTGGGGCCGGAGCAGCTACCGCAAGAGCGCGGGCAGCTGGAGCCTGTGGTGCGCCGCGACCGGCAGCGCGTCGCCCGGCCCGGGCGGGGCCGCGCCGGTCAACATGAACTCGTGGGTCATCGCCGGGCCCTTCGACCTCAGCGGAGCGACCTCGGGCGAGCTGAAGTTCGACTACTTCCTCAAGACCGAGGCCAACTACGACTGGTTCAAGTGGCTGGCCTCGACCGATGGCACCAACTTCTCGGGGCTGCGGACCTCGACCGACACCACCGGCTTCCAGACCGTCAATCAGAGCCTCGCCGACTGGGGAAGCGCCGGCAGCGTGCTCGGGCAGCCCCAGGTCTGGATCGCCTTCATCTACCAGACCGACGGCAGCAACTCCGCCGAGGGCGCCTACATCGACCAGGTCAGCCTGACCACCTCGGGTGGCGGTGGCGGCAACTGCGGGACCTATGTCGTGACCTCCGACAACGACAACAACGCCTACAGCGGCTCGCCCGACGGCGACTGGGGCTACTGCCTCTACAACGACGACCCCAAGCACCCGATCGAGTTCCACTTCGACGTCTCCGAGTCGAGCATCAGCTCGGCCCAGCTCCTCCTGCTGTGCCACGACGTCGACCAGAACACGACCCCCGGCAACCCGGAGATCGACAAGGTCTACGTCAACGGCAGCTACCTCGGCAACCTCACCGGCGCCAACGACGAGGACTCGACGACCATCTTCACGGTCCCCTCGGCGAGCGTCGGACCGGGCCGCAACCGGGTCCGCATCGATGTCAACACCAACCCCGGCTCACAACCCGACGACTGGTGCGTCGAGATCAAGCAGGCCCAGCTGGTGATCAACGGCGGCTGCAACGGCCAGGCGAGCTGCCGCTCGGTGAGCACCGACCGGACGAGCTACGCTCCCGGCGAGACCGTCGCGGTGACCTATGAGGTCGACACCTCGGCGGCCTCGCAGCAGGTCCGGGTCGAGTCCAACCTGCTCGACCCGGGCGGCGTGATCGTCGCCGGCGCCGAGCGCAACTACACGACCAACGGCTCGTCCAACGACCCCAAGACGGTCAACCTCGCCCTGCCGAGCGGCGCCGCCGCCGGGACCTACACCGCCCAGGTTCTGGTGTTCGACGGCCCGTCGGGCCGCCTCGAGTCGTCGTGCGAGGACAGCTTCACCGTGACCGGCGGCGGCGGCGGCTGCAGCCTGAGCTGCGGCGCGACCGTCCCGGCGACCGCCCAGGTCGGGCAGACCGTGAGCTTCGCCGGCTCCGCCACCCCGACCGGCGCCTGCGGGACCATCGAGTACTTCTGGTTCCCCGAGAACGGCTACTCGACGGCGACGGTGTTCGGCCGCAACGCGACCTGGACCTACAACGAGCCCGGGACCTACAGCTGGCTGTTCGTCGCCACCGGCGCCGGCGGCGCCCGCTGCGAGCGCAGCGGCACGATCACGGTGACCGGCGGCGGCGGCGGTTGCAGCCTGAGCTGCACCGCGTCCGTCCCGGCGACCGCCCAGGCCGGCCAGATCGTCACCCTCAGCGCGACCGTCACCCCGAGCGGCAACTGCGGCAACGTCGAGCCCTTCTGGTTCCCCGAGCAGGGCACGAGCTCGGCCACCATCTTCGACACCACCGGATCCTGGTCCTACAGCTCGCCCGGGACCTACGAGTGGTTCTTCACCGCGATCTCCGGCAACGTCCGGTGCGACCGTCGCGGCACGATCAACATCACCGCCGGGGGCGGCGGCGGGGCGACCACGACCTGGGTCCCGGTCGTCAGCCGGGCCAACGGCGCCAACAACAGCACCTGGCGCTCGGACATCGGCATCTTCAACCCGGGTACGACGACCGCGACGGTCATCATCCGGGTCCACGTCGCCACCGGGGTGATCTCGCGGACCATCACCCTCAACGGCGGAGGGCAGCGGATCATCACCGACATCATCGGCTGGATTGACCCCGACGCCTTCACCTCGGGCGCTGTGTCGATCATCTCCAACCGGACCCTGATCATCACCTCGCGCACCTACAACCGCTTCGCCGTCGGGGCGATCTGCTTCCCGACCGGGACCCTCGGCCAGGCCCTCGGCGGGGCGCTGGTCGGCGTCGGTCTGGCCTCGGGGCAGTCGGCCTGGGTGCCGAACCTGGTCGAGAACGCGCTCTTCCGGTCCAACATCGGCTACACCAACACCGGAACGACCACCGCCTCGCTCACCGTGCGGCTGTTCAACGGCTCGGGGGTCCAGGTTGGGACCTACAACGTCAGCCTCGCCCCGGGCCAGTGGAAGCAGGCGAGCCAGCCCTTCCGCAGCGTTGCCGGGATCGGCAACCTCGACGCCGGATCGGCGAGGATCACCGTGACCAGCGGCAGCGGCGTCTTCGCCTACGGCTCGGTGATCGACAACATCACCAACGACCCGACGACGATCCCGATGTACCGCTGACCACCGGGGTGCCGGCGATCGGCAGCTCCGACCCGGCACCGGGTCGGAGCTGCGCCCGCGGCGCGAGACGAACAGCATCTCGTCGAGGTCGAGCGTGGCCTCGTGCCCGCAAGGGGTCAACGCGGCAGCGAGACGCGCTCGAGCCGGTTGTCCCAGGTCAGCGAGGCGATCAGCACGCCGTCGTCGCGCAACGCCATCGCCGTCACGCCGGGCAGCTCGCCGTGCAGCCGGCGCGGCGGTGTCGGGCCGGCCGGGTCGAGGACCCAGATCTCGCCGTACTTGGGTGCGCTCGCCGCGAGCTCGCCCGAGGGCAGCAGCACGACATAGCCCTCCTGCTGATCGCCGACATCCCAGGCGGGCACGACGAGGCGACGGACGACCTCCCCGGTCGCCGGGTCGAGGAGCGCGACCGCGCCGTCGGCCGGCGTCGCCGCGGCGACCAGCCCGCCGACCCAGGCGAGCCCGACGACCGGCGCCGGGAGCTCGGCGACGATCTCCGCCGTCCATGAGGGCGGCTCGATCCGGAGCAGCCGCCGGTTGCCGGTGTCGGCGACGAGCAGCGAGCCGTCGCGGCCCCACAGCACGCCCCTCGGCCCGAACAGCCCCTCGATCACGACCTCGGACGAGCCGTCGGGCGCCACGACCTGGACCCGGCCGTTCCAGGTGTCGGCGACCGCGATCCGGCCGTCGGGGGCCAGGGCGAGCCCCGACGGCTCGCGGAAGGCGTTCTCGCCGGTCCCCTCGACGCCGAGGTCGTCGAGCCAGTGCCCGTCCCCGTCGTACCAGCGAAGCCGGTGGTTCATCGTGTCGGCGACGACGATCCAGCCCTCCGGCGTCACGACCACCCCGCGGGGCTGGTCGAGCACCGCCGATGAGGACGTCTCCGGACGGCTCCAGGGCGGTGGGCTCGAAGCGGGAGCCGCCGCCTCGAGCACGACCCCGTCCGGGCGGACGATCCAGACCCCGTCCGGCCCGCCGACGACCTCGGTCCCTTGGCCGAGCTCGCCGGCGATCCGCCGCCACGGCAGCTCGGCTCGCGCGCTCCGGTGGAGCTCGCCGTCGGCGATTGCCCAGAGCCCCGGACCGTACCAGGCCAGGGCGGTGATCGCCGCGAGCTCCGGTCCCGCGGTTGGCGCCGTCTCGCCCGGTCGGAGGACCGACAGCCGCGACCCGTCGCTCCAGACGACCCCCGGGGCGCCCGTTGCCGCCGCGGTCACGGGTGGCGGGGCGACCGCCTGGGCCCCGCCGTCGACCACCCGCCAGACACCGCCGCCGCCCCACGCCCACAGCCCGTCGGCCGCGCCGAGGCGCTCGGCGCCCGGGGCGCGGCCGGCCGGCCGCCATTGCCGTCCGACGAGCCTCAGCAGATCGCCACCGCCGCACAGCACCCAGGTGCCGTCCCCGTCCCGCGCGACCGACAGGGGCCGGCAACCGCTCGGCCACGGCAGCTCGCCGGTGAGCGCCAGCCGGCTGTCGAGCGTCACGAGACGGCCGTCCGGAAGGACCGCGACCACACCATCGGCGTCGCGGTCGAGCGACCACGAGACGACCGGCACGGCCTGCGGCAGCCTCCCGACGACCCCGAAACCGGGCGGCGCCCCGCCGCCGGTCGCGGCAGGCTGCGGCGATCCCTCGACGGGCTCGACCACCCGGTAAAGGACCGCACCATCGGCCGCCGCGAGCTCGACCACACCCGGAATCGCGTCGAGCGCGGTGCCCGGCTCGAGCCCGTAGACCCGGCGCTCGAGCTCGCCGAGCACGACCCACCGCACGCCGTAGCGGTCGAGGATCGCGCGGCGGGCCTCGGCGTCCCGCCCGGCGTACAGCGTCTCGAGATCGGCGAACCTCATCTTGATCTCGGCCAGCGGCTGCCCCCTCTGGATGAGATGCCACTCCCAGCCGACCACCGTCGGCTGACCGGTGTGCATCGCGACCCTGGTGTGCCGGCTGTAGGAGATCCCGGCCGCTTCGGCGACCACCTCGCCCGGGCGGGCGGCGCCTTTGAGCGCGCGGGCGAAGAACCAGGTCTCGGGGTCCTGAACGCGCAGGAATGCCTGGCCGTCGAGGGTCGGTCTGGGCGACGCCATCCGCGGCTGGAGCCAGCCCTGGGCGATGCCAAGGGGCAGGTTGACGAGCGCCCCGGCCTGGAGCGGCAGCCAGGTCGCGAGGAGCACCGCCCGACGCCGGCCGCGGCTGCGCACGACGAGGGTCGCGAGGGCAGCGGCGAGCAGCAACCAGACGCCGTTATAAACCTTGAACAGCGTGTTCATCCGGTCGATCAGGGTGAAGCGCTCGCAGCCGGCGACCGCGAGCGTGGCGAGCACCCCGAGCGTCCAGGCGAGCCGCTCGCGCCGGTCGCCGGTCGAGGCGGCGGTCGTACAGAACAGCGCCGCCGTGGCGAGGCCCAGCGCTGCCGCCGACGAGCCGAAGATCAGCCCGGCCGCCCCCCCGATCGCGGCGACCGGCAGCACGAGCCAGGCCCGGCGGCCGAGCTCGACGAAGGCGAGCGCGGCGAGCGGGAGGAGAAACACCCCGAAGTGTCGCAGCACGGCCCACCAGGGCGCGAAGTCGGCGTCGGTGAGGAACAGCCCACGCTGCCCGGCGCCGGCGCTCAGGCCAGCGACGAGCTCGACGATGAACGGCGCCGCCGCGAGGACGCTGATCGCGCCGGCGACCGCGAGCCTCGCCACCGCGGCCGCCGGCCGGCGGGCCACGACGACCGCCCCCGCACCCAGCGTCCCAGCGAGCACGAAGACGTCCCACGGGTTGGTCGCAACGAGCACCGCTGCCGAGATCCCGGCGAGAGCCGCCGCCACCGGCCACCGTCCCTGGCCCGCGTGCACGATCATCCATCCCCAGGCGAGCGTCGCGATCATCACCGGCAACGCGATGAAGTGGCCGTGCAGATCGGCGAACAGCGCCGTCCACAGGGGGTACTCGTCGATCGCGAAGCCCGGGATCACCCGCGAGGTCGCCCACCACAGGTCGAACCAACGGTGCTGCTTCGCGAGCCCGAGCAGCCATGGCCAGGCGAGGTTGCCGGTCAGCAGCACGAGCAGGGGCAGCACGATCGCGCCGGACCCCGCCCGACGGCCCGCCAGCAGCAGCCCCAGGGCGGCGAGGGTAAAGGCGGCGATGGCGGGTATCGTCGCCGCCATCAGGTTGTAGCCGACCCCCGGCGAGCACCCCGCCGCGAGAATCGGGAACGACGCGAGCACCTCGCCGAAGTAGTAGTAGTGAAGCGGCATCCCCGCCATCCACGGCTCGCCGGTCGGCCAGGCCTCGGCGCGCAGGAAGGCGTTGAGGAAGGCGAAGTCCATCGGCTTCTCGCCCCAGTGGACCGCCGGGTTGCCGGCCCGGACGGCCAGGAAGAGCAGCCCGACGCCGAGGCCGACCGCGAGCACGGTGAGCGTCGCCCGCCGACGGCGGCGCCAGGTCGCCGTGATCTCGGGCCAGCGGCGCGACGCCACGAGCCCGCCCGCGGCGGTGACGAGCAGCACGATCCAGCTCGCGGTCGCGGCGCCGGTGGTCCACAGCCCGAGCTCGCTGCCGATCCACATCAGCCAGGCCGGCACGATCCAGCCGGTCGCCACGGCGAGACCGAGCCCGGCGTCCGGCCAGCTTCCGAGGAACGGCAGCAGGAGGACCCAGGCGGCGGCAGCGAGCGCCGCGAGCACGAGCAGCCAGAGCACCGCGTCGACCGCCTGACGGCCTGCGCCCGGTACCGGCGGGATGACCGGCGTGCCCCGTTCGATCCGGCGTTGCAGCTCGGCGAGGCCGACCTCCTCGAGGTACGGTAACGGTCGGGCGACGCGTTCGGCGAGCCGTGCCGATGGCGTGGGCGCCGTCCGGCGCAGGATCAGCACCTGGGGGAACTCGTAGTTGACGAAGCTCTCGTCGGCGAGCTGGACCGGCCAGCGCAGACCGAGGATCCGCGGTCCGCGGGCCGATCGCGCCAGGACCTCGAAGCCGGCCTCGCCGGTCAGCAGGAGTCGGTACAGCCGGGCGGTCCGCGGGAAGCGCTCCGGGTTGGCGAGCACCGTCCGCAGCACCCGGTTCGAGGTCAGCACGACCCAGTCGGCGCGCTCGAGCTCGGCGCACCATCGCCGCACCTTGTCCTCGTCGTCGGGCAGGTCGTAGGTCGGGAGGGTCACCGTCTCGACCGGGCCGGTGGCGTGGGCCAGACCGATCGTCTCGTCCCAGCTCTCGAAGGCGACGACCTGTCCCGGGGCGACCAGCGGTTGCAGCCAGCGGGCCGCGACGCCGTGCGGGTGAGGATCGACGAAAGCCCAGAGATAGCCGATGCCCCAGAGCATGGTGCCCGCCGCCGCCGTCAGAGTCGCACGGCGCCGGTAGCGCCGGGGCAGCCGGGCCAGCCACCAGGCGGCGAGCAGCGCCGCCGGTACGACGAGCGGCTGCCAGTATCGCAGGTACTTGACGTAGAGCGTTGCCAGCCGCAGCGCCATCGGCGCGAGCCAGGCGATGAGCAGGGCGACCAGGATCGATGACGCCGCCCACGGGCCGGCGACGAGCCTGCGCCACCGCCGGGCCAGCCGGACGACTCCGGCCGCGACCGCCGCGAAGACCGCCAGCAC
>JALOLD010000050.1 GCA_025456145.1 Thermoanaerobaculales bacterium
GATGTCGAGGTCGGCGACCTCGATGGCGACGGGCAGCCCGAGCTGGTGGTGGCGACCCACGACGCCGGCGTGGTCGCGGTGCTGACCCGGACCGAGGGCGAGGCGTTCACCGCCGAGATCCTCGATCGCAGCCCCGCGACCTTCGTGCACGAGATCGAGCTCGGCGACCTCGACGGTGACGGCCGCCTCGAGATCTACGCCACCCCGACGGCGCCCAACCGCCTCGATCGTGGCCTCCAGCCGGGTCGCATCGTGCGCTACTCGCCGACCGAGGCAGGGTGGGCGGCGACGCCGGTCGCAGTGTTCGAGGACCGCCACGCCAAGGAGATCACCGTCGCCGATGTCGAGGGCGATGGCCGGGAGGAGCTGATTGCGGCGGTCGAGGTGGCGCGCACCCCCGGAGCCTCGCAGGCTGAGGTCGAGATCGTTCGCTTCGGCTGGACCACGGCCGGTTGGGAATCGAGCCGAATGGCTGTCATACCGGCCCCCTCCTGCCGATCCGTCGTGGTCGGCGACGTCGATGGCGATGGCGGCAACGAGGTTGTCGCGGGTTGCGGAAGAACCGGGCTCTGGTTGATCGAGACCGACTCAGCGTCCTGGGAGGTCAAGCTCGTCGACCCGTCCGCCACGGCCGTGGAGACGGCGGTCGCCCTCGCGGATCTCGACCGCGACGGCATGGCGGAGATTTACGTTGCAGCCGACGACCGGAGACGGGTCCTCAGCTATCGATTCCGTGACGGCGGTTTCGAGCGCAGCGAGCTTCTCGAGCTCGCCGGCGACGCGATGACCTTCGGTCTCGAGGCGTGCTTCGTCGACCAAGTGTCGGCCCCCTGGGGGATCGGGGCGGAGAATTCGGGCGCCGCGCCGTGAGCGCGGGCCGCCCGGGGCGTACCCCTCGGTCGGTCGGCGAGCACGGCTGCCCTCGATGCCTCGGCCAATGTTCGATGGCCGGACCGCGCGACCTCGGTTCAACGGCGCCGTGCGCCCGTCCATCCTCGTGCAATGCCCGGCCGATGCCGGAGTGTTGAAGGAGTCGGGAGCGGTCCCGTCTGGAGGCGGAGATGACGACCTACAACCAGCCGCAACGCGCCGTCTCGGGGCTCGTAGCGGCGGCCGTGCTCCTCGCGACGGCGGGTTGCGGCGCCGGGAGCGGGGTGGACGAGGTCGTCGGCGTCGAGGCGCCGGCGGTGGAGGCGTTGCCGGCGGGCAGCGGCAACCTGCCGATCGACGAGGTGATCAGCGGGGTGGTCCGGGCCCACAACCAGGTCGCGATCCGGCCCGAGATCAGCGGCACGGTGGTCGAGGTGCCGGTCCGCAACGGTGACACCGTGGTCGCCGGCCAGCCGCTGGTCCGGCTCGACGGGGAGGGGCTCGGCGAGCAGCTGCGCAGCGCCGATGCCCAGCTGCGGGTCGCCGAGGCCAACGCCCTCGAGGCCGAGGCGCGGGTCGCCGAGGTCGAGGCCCGGGTGGTCCGCAGCCGCGCCCTCGCCGCCGAGGGCCTGACGAGCCAGCTCGAGCTCGAGACCCTCGAGGCCCAGCTCGCCGCGGTGCGCGCCGTTGCCGGGCAGGCCGAGGCCCAGGTCGCTCGGGCCCGGGCCGATGTCTCCGAGCGGCGGGCGGCGCTCGCCAAGGCGACGGTGACCGCGCCCGCCGCCGGCGTCGTCGGGCAGCGCGATGTCGAGGTCGGCATGGTGGTCGGCCCGTCGTCGACCCTGTTCGTCGTCGGCGACCTCGACGAGCTCATCGTCGAGGTTCCGTTGACCCAGGAGATGCTGGCCGGCGTCGAGGTCGGCTCGCCGGTCGAGATCGAGGCCCGGGGGCGGACCGGCGAACCGCTTCAGGCAGCGATCTCGCGGATCTCACCCTTTCTCGAGACCGGCAGCTTCAGCACCACCGCCGAGATCGACCTGCCGGGCCCGGGGGCCGGCCTGCGCCCGGGGATGTTCGTGACGGTGCGCATCCTGGTCGGCGCCAGCGAGCTCGCCACCCTGGTGCCGAGCAGCGCCCTCTGGGAGGACCCGCGCAGCGGCGAGTGGACGGTGTTCGTGGTCCGCGACGCCGCCGGGTTGCGCGAGGCCGAAGGCCCGGGAGGCGAGATCCCCGAGGCGACGCGGACGGTGGAGCGCCGCGTCGTGGAGAGGATCGGCGAAGGTCGGGGCCGGACGGCCGTGGCCGGGCTCGCCGCCGGCGAGTGGGTGGTGACGGTGGGTCAGCACCTCCTCCAAGAACGGCTCGACGCGACCCAAACCGACGGCCTCCCGGCACGGGTGCGACCGACCTCGTGGGCTCGGGTCACCGAGCTGCAGGGGCTTCAGCGCGAGGACCTGCTCGATCGCTTCCTCGCCAGACAACGGGTAGTGGCGCAGGCGGTCGGTCCCGAGCTCCCCGGGAGCACCGCCGAGCTCGAGGCGGCGCTCGCTGCGGCCGGCGCAGCGGGGGAGCGCTGAGGTGGCCGACCTGTCGTCTCTCGCGATCCGTCGTCCGGTCGCCACCACGATGATCTACCTGATCATGGTGGTCGTCGGGGTGGTCGCCCTGCGGACCCTGCCGGTCGATCTGCTGCCGAAGATCGAGTTCACCGAGCTCACCGTCCGGGTCGACTACCCGAACGTCGGCCCCGAGGAGATCGAGCAGATCATCACCGATCCGCTCGAAAACGCGGTGTCCGGTCTGCCGAATCTCGAGCGGGTCACCTCCCAGTCCGAGGAGGGTTCGAGCCGGATCCGGCTACGCTTCGGCCGGGACGCCGACATCGACGAGGCGGCCAACGACCTCCGGGCCGCCCTCGACCAGGTCCGGGACGACCTGCCCGTCGAGGCCGGGACGCCCCAGATCTTCAAGCTCGATCTCGACATGATCGAGGTCATCAGCCTCGCCGCCACCTCGAGTCGCGACCTCGAGAGCCTGACCAGGCTTCTCGAGGACGACCTGGCGAGGCGCTTCGAGCAGATTCCGGGGGTCGGGGCGATCACGATCCGGGGCGGTGTCCGGCGCCAGATCCGGGTCGACCTCCTGCGCGATCGGCTGCGGGCCACCGGGCTCACCGCGCTTGACGTCCAGCGGGCGCTGCTCGGCGATAACGTCACCCTGCCCGCGGGCAACGTCAAGAGCGGAACGAGCGACCTCTATGTGCGGGCGGTGGGCGAGTACCCGTCGGTGGAGGCGGTCGCGCGGACCGTCGTGGCGAGCCCCGACGGCATGCCGGTCCGGGTGCGCGACGTGGCGGAGGTCGTGGACGGCTACGAGGATGTGAGCTACCTGGTCGAGATGAACGGCGCGCCCGCGATCAGCGTCGGCATCCAGAAGCAGAGCGGCGCCAACACGGTCGAGGTCGCGCGGGCGGTGCGCCGCGAGATGGAGCGCCTCAACCGCGAGCGCGACGATGTCCGGCTGACGGTGGTCAGCGACCAGAGCGAGTTCATCCGGCAGTCGATCGCCAACGTCCGCAGCTCGGCCCTGTGGGGATCGCTGCTGGCGATCGCGGTGCTCTACTTCTTCCTGCGCAGCCGCTCGAGCACGGCGATCATCGCCCTGTCGATCCCGGTGTCGGTCATCGCCACCTTCGGGCTCCTCTTCTTCGGCGGCATGACCCTCAACCAGATGACCTTCGGCGGCCTCGCCCTCGGGGTCGGGCTGATCGTCGACAGCGCCATCGTTGTGCTCGAGAGCATCGTGCGCAAGCGCGAAGAGGCCGGGTTGACGGCCGAGGACGCGGCGCGGGTCGGCGCCCGCGAGGTCTCGGGCGCGATCACCGCCTCGACCCTGACGACCTGCGTCATCTTCCTCCCGGTGGTCTTCGCCCGCACCACCAGCGGCGCCCTCTTCCAGGCCCTGGCGCTGGTCGTGGTCTTCGCCCTCGCCTGCTCGTTGCTGGTGGCTCTCACCCTGGTCCCCATGCTCGGCTCGCGCTTCCTGCTCGTGCGAAGCCGCGCCGAGCGGGAGCGTTCGCGGTTCTTCAGGGCGTTTGACCGCCTCGAGGCCCGCTACACCGAGCTCCTCGCCGCCGCCATCCGGCATCGCGGCCGGGTCTTCGCCGCCACCGCCGGGCTGCTCGGCGCGGCGGTGCTGCTGTGGCCCCTGATCCCCGTCGAGCTGGCTCCGCGGACCGAGGCCGACGAGATCGACATCGAGCTCGAGATGGCCCGGGGAACCAACATCGCGGTCGCCCGCACCTACCTCGGCGAGCTCGAGCGCAAGGTGCGGGGCGTGGTGCCGGAGGGCGATGTCAAGGTCGTCGCCACCGAGGTCCGCGGCGACAGCGCGGCGGTCGAGCTCAAGCTCGAGCCGCGGGACCGCAGGTCCATTGGCAGCACCGAGATGGCCGACCGCGTCCGACGGGCGGTGGACGGCCGGATCCCGGGGGCGGAGATCGACGTCGAAGCCCAGCAGGGGTTGTGGATGCTCAACCGGGTCTTCAGCTCGGGGGGCGGGGAAGCGGTGGAGATCGAGCTGCGCGGCTGGGACCTCGACCGCGCCGACCGGCTCGCCGCCGAGATCCGGAGCCGGATGGCCCGTGTGCCGGGCGTGACCGACGTCCGGGTGAGCCGGCGCGAGGGCCGGCCCGAGGAGAGGTTGTGGCTCGACCGCGAGCGCATCGCCGAGCTCGGCCTGTCGGTGCGCGAGGTCGGACAGACCCTGCTCGCCAACGTCGGCGGTCTCGAGGCCGGTCGTTTCCGCGAGGGCGGCGACGAGTTTCCGATCGTCGTTCGGCTGCGGCCGGAGGACCGTCTCCACGCCGAGGACCTCGACGCCATCGTGCTGCGGACCCCGGCGGGCGCAACCGTTCCTCTCGCCTCTCTGGTGGTTGCCGAGCGCGGGCGGGGTCCGGTGGAGATCGACCGGGTCGACGGTCAGCGGGTGACCTACCTCTCCGCCAACCTCGAGGGAGGCGTGGCCCTCGGCGACGCGGTCGAGGCGATCCGCGCCGAGCTCGCCGGGCTCGCCCTCCCGCCGGGCTTCGCCCTGGTCTTCGGCGGCCAGTACGAGGAGCAGCTCGCGGCGCGCCGCGACTTCACCATCGCCATCGTCATGGCCCTGGTGCTGGTCTACATGCTCCTGGCGGCGCAGTTCGAGCGCTTTCTCGACCCCGTCGTGATCATGCTCTCGGTCCCCGTCTCCCTGGTTGGTGTGGTGCCGGCGCTGCTGCTCACCGGGACCACCCTCAACATCCAGAGCCTGATGGGGCTCGTGATGCTCATCGGGATCGTGGTCAACAACGCCATCGTCCTGGTCGACGCCGTCAACCTGCTGCGGCGCGAGTACCGCATGGGCGCTGCGGAGGCGGTGATCGAGGCGGGGAGGCTCCGGCTGCGCCCGATCCTCATGACCACCGGCACGACAGTGCTCGGGCTCCTGCCCCTGGCCCTCGGCCTCGGCACCGGGGCCGAGATACAGGCCCCCCTCGCCAGGGTGGTCATCGGCGGCCTGCTGGCCTCGACCCTGGTCACCCTGGTGCTGATCCCCACGGCCTACACCGTGGCGGCCGGGCTGGTGGCCAGGCTCCACCAACGCCGCTGGGCGTCGGCGCCGGAGCGGGACGAGGAGCGGCCGGCCTCGGCGTGATTGCGGTCGGCTCCGCTGCGCCCCGGCGCACGAACCGGATGGTGGACGGAATGGAGCCCGGGCGTCCCGGTTTGTGGAAGAACGATACCGCTCGTGGCCGAGAGACGGCCGGCGCGCGCCGCGCGCCGCCCGCCGACGGCATGCGACGGGTCGGAAGGGACCGAGGATGAGCGATGACCCCAACCAGCTGACGAGGACGACTGTGGTGCCCGGCGACGTCGACGCGGCGTCGATCCCGGACGAGGGGGCGGGAGCGGCGAAGGACCGCCCGACCCGCCGGCTCGAGGAGGACCGGGCCTGGGTGCCGGTCATCGTCAAGCGTACCGACCAGTCCACGCGCCACCCGGACGATGTCCTGGCGTCGGCGATCGCTGAGGGCCTCGAGCAGCTCAACCGTCCGACCCTGTCGCTCGGCCTGTCGTCGATCACCGCCGGCCTCATCCTGGGCTTTACGGCCATGGCGGTGGGCATCGGGACGGTGGCGGTCGCGCCCCTCGAGGCGTGGCCGATGGTCGGCCGGCTGCTCGTGGCGGTGGCCTACCCGTTGGGTTTCGTCATCTGCCTGACCAGCGGCGCCGAGCTCTTCACCGAGCACACCGCGACCGCGGTCTACCCGGTGCTCGACCGGAAGGCGGGCTTTGCAAGGCTGCTGCGGCTGTGGGCGATCGTGGCCGCAGGCAACCTGGTCGGGGCCTTCGCCAGCGCCGGGCTCCTGACCCTCGCCGAGCCGGTCGTCGGGGCGCGCCAGGGCTACATCGAGGTCGGCCGACACCTGGTCTCGCCCTCGGCTTTCAGCCTCCTGGTGAGCGCGGTCCTGGCCGGCTGGCTGATGGCCCTCGGGGCCTGGCTGATCACCGCCACCCAGCCCGGCTTCAGCCAGATCGTCTCGATCTACATCGTGACCTTCCTGATCGGCCTCGGCGGGCTGCACCACTCCATCGCGGGGGCGGTGGAGATGTTCGCCGCGGTCCTGGCGAGCACCGAGTTTACCCTCGTCCAGGCGGCCCGGTTCATTGGTCTCGCCCTGATCGGCAACCTCATCGGCGGCAGCTTCTTCGTCGCCGTCCTCAACTATGCCCACATCCGCGAGACCCAGCGCGGCGGTTGAGACGGACCGGTCGAGCCGGGTCGGGGGACAGGCCCCGGTCATCCGCCGGCCGGAGGGTGTGGTACCTTCGCGGCCATTGACAGCTTCGCCGTTCGTAACAGTCGGCCCGTGAGGGCCTTGCATCGCGGTGTCGCGGCTCGGCCCGGACCATCGGGGTCGGTCTCGCACCCCGGCGGGGTCGGCCGCCGTCCTCCGGAGAACCCCCCGCCCCCGGCGTCGCGCGCCGGGGCGCGGACGGCGGGGCGGGATCGGCCGTCCGGCGGTCGCATCGGCGCGGTGGCCGGTGTCGTTGCCGCCGTCGCGATCCTGTCCGCCTGCCTTGCCGGAGGGTCGCGGCACCAGGCGCCACGGCGTCCGCCGGGCCCGCCCCCCCAGCTCGAGATCGTCGAGGTCGGGACCGGGTCGGGGGTGGTGGTGGCCGGCAGCCGGGAGGCCGCCGACGCCGGAGCGGCGATCCTCGCGGCGGGGGGCAACGCCGTCGACGCCGCGGTGGCGGCCGGGTTCGTGCTCTTCGCGACCGAGATCGGCACGGCCGGGCTGGGCGGCGCCGCGGTCGTGCTGGTGGTCGGCCCCGACGGTCTGGGCACGGTGATCGGCGGGCCGCCCGCCGTTCCGCTGCGGGTCGACTCCGCCGAGGTCGAACGGCTGCACCGCGACAACCGCCCGTGGGGCTACCCGACCGTTGCGGTGCCGACCGCGCCCGCGGTGCTCGGCCACCTGCACCGTCGCTTCGGCACGAAGCCCTGGGCGGAGGTCGTGGCGCCCGCCGTCGGCTGGGCCGAGCGGGGAGGCGAGGTCGCCCCCCTGCACCGAGCGGCGGCCGAGACCTACCGCGACCGGCTCACCGAGCAGCCGATGGTCGCCGCCCTGCTCCTCGACGACGAGGGGACGCCGCTCCCGGTCGGCTCCCGTCGTCCGAACCCCCGGCTGGCCGAGACGTTGCGCCAGATCGCCGCGAGCGGGGTGGAGTCGTTCTACCGGGGCGCCCTGGCCGAGGCGATCGAGGCCGACATGGTGGCCCGTGGGGGGCCGGTCCGCCGCGCCGACCTGGCCCGGGTCGCGATCACGGAGAGCGCCCCGGTCCGCGGCCGTTACCGGGGTCACGAGGTCCTCGCGGCGGGGCCGCCGTTCGGCGGCGCCGAGGTCGTCCGCGCCCTCGAGATCCTCGACGCGCTGCCTGAGGACCGGCTGCGGACCGACGGTCCCGACCGCTTCCACGCCCTCGTCGAAGCGGCCCGGATGTCGCTGGCCCAGCGCGGACGGAGCCCGCAGCCGTCGCTGTCCTGGCTGGCGGCCAGCGACGCGTCGGCCTCGCCCGCCGCCCTCGCCCGGCACATCCGTTTCGACCGGGCCCTTCGCGACGACGAGATCCCCGCCGGGCCGTGGGCCCCGGCGACCGGCGGAACCACCCATCTCGTGGTCGCCGACCGCTCCGGATGGGTGGTGTCGATGTCGACGTCGATCGGGCTCCACTTCGGGGCCGCCCGGATCAACGAGGAGCTCGGCTTCCTCTACAACGACTTCGTCGGCTGGACCGAGGCCGGACGGCCCGAGGCGCCGCCGACTCCGGCCGCCGGGACCCCTCTGCCATCGGCCTTGAGCCCGGTGGTCGTCCGGCGGCCGGACGGTTGGCTCCTCGCGCTCGGGAGCGCCGGCAGCGACCGCATCACCTCCTCGGTGACGGCCGTGGTCAGCGCCGTGGTCGACCGGGGCCTCGGGCTGCCGGATGCGGTGAGCTCGCCGAGGGTGCTGTGGGGCGGTCCCTTCGACCGGCGGGTCTACCTCGAGATCGCGACCCCGCAGCTCGAGGCCTGGGCGGAGGTGCTCGAAGCGCGGGGCTTCTCCGAGCTGTATCGGCAGCACTTCCCCGCCCGGCCCTTCGACCTCGCCGCCTTCGGCGGGACCAACGCGCTGGCCGCCGATCTCGAGCGGGGCGGTTGGATCGGCGTCGGCGACCCGCGCCGGGGAGGCGCCGCCCGCGCGGTGGAGCTTACCGGGTCGATGCCGTGATCACGCCCATGGTCGAGGAATCGGTGAGCCGATGGCACACTCGCCCTACCCAACACGACGTTCGACGAGAGGTCCCACGCGGCTTTCCAACACCGGCTGCCGGCGGTCAGCGAGTTGCCCGACCGTGGCGGCTCTCGCTCCGACACCGCTGACGTAGTACCGTCGGCGGATGGCCTTCGAGGACCACTTCGGCGGGGTCGCGGCGAGCTATGCGTCGGCCCGGCCCGGCTACCCGGCGGCGCTGTTCGACTGGCTCGCCGGGCTGGCGCCGCGGCGGCGCCTGGCCTGGGACTGCGCCTGCGGCAGCGGCCAGGCGTCGCGGGAGCTCGCCGGTCGCTTCGCCACGGTGATCGCGACCGACGCCAGCCTGGCCCAGGTCGCGCGGTCGACGCCGGCCCCGGGTCCGGCGGTCGCGGCCGCCGAGGCGTGCGCCGCGCCGATCGCCGGCGCGACGGTCGATCTCGTCGCCGTCGCCCAGGCCCTCCACTGGTTCGCCGGCGAGCCCTTCTGGACGGAGGTCCGGCGGGTGGCCGCCCCGGAGGCCCTGCTCGCGGTGTGGACCTACGCCCTGCCGATCCTCGGCGGCGAGCTCGAGGCGGCGATGCTGCGCTTCTACTCCGACACCGTGGGCCCCTACTGGCCGCCCCAACGGCGGCTGGTGATGGAGGGCTACCGGTCGATCGAGCTGCCCTTCCGGGAGGTGTCCGCGCCGCGCTTCGAGATGGTCGAGCACTGGGACCTCGCCCGCTTCCTGGCCTTCCTGCGGAGCTGGTCGGCGACCGCCCGGTTCGTCCGCGCCGAGGGATTCGACCCGGTGGCGATGCTCGAGGACGAGCTCGGCCGGCTCTGGGGACCGCCCGGTGGGATCCGCCGGATCGTCTGGCCGTTGACGGTCAGGGCGGCGCGGGTGTGACGGCGGGCCGCCGGCCCGTGGGCGACACCGCCGCGGGGGCTGCGTACAATGCGCCGGTGGAGATCGACGAGCTGGTCGGCGAGATCGCGCGGGGCGAGCCGATGGCCCTCGACCGTTCGGATGTCGAGCGGCTCCTCGCCGCCGCCGAGACCGTCGCCGAGGCGCGCACCGGCGTCGCCGGTCCGATCCGCACCCTTCGCCTGCGCGGCCGCGTGATGGTCCTCGAGTCCAACCCGTCGGGCGAGCACTTCGTCCGCGCCCTGGGCTCGGAGGCGGTCGCCGGACGGTTCGTCGAATCGCGGCTCGCCGTCTACGAGCGGATGTGGGACGGTTGAGGCTGCAAGATCGACTACCTCGGAGGCTCCGAGGGCGGCTGAATCAGGGTCGACCGACTGCGCCCCGGCGGGGTGCGGGAGGAGACCGTCGATCGTCGCCTCCTCCCCGCCAGGCCCACCGGTCCGACGAGTCGACGAGACTGACAGGTTCGAGAGCGGAGCCGGCACGGAGGTCGGCCTGCGTGGTACCGTCGTCGTCAGCGTAAGGACCTATCCCGCCGTGACCGGGCAGTGGCAGACCTCCGCGAGAGCGAGAAGCGGATGATGCTGGCGGCCGAAGGCGGGCCGTTTCGGTTCGTCCGAGCTCGAACGGAGTCGATCGTGCGGGCGGCCGCGAGCGTGGTCGCCGTGGTGGTTTCCATCCGTCCCCGGACGACCGCCGATTGGGTGCCGGCGAGAGGCAGTCCTCGGTCGCGCCGCATCTGTGGGCGGCGGGGTTGGGCGGTTCGATGGAGTGGAGGAGAATGCGGGATGAATGAGGTGGAGACACCGCCGCCGTCTCGGCGGCTCGGGAATGCGGATCCGATCAGGGCCGGCGGCGTCCCCGTCTGCCGGCCAGGGGAGAAAGGGGTGAGCGTCATGTGGAGAGTGGTCCGGATCATCGGCATCCTGGTGGTGGTCGGTCTCCTGCCCGAGGCGGAGGCCGACGACCTGACCGGCGCCACGGCCTTCCTGTGCGCGCCGGTCCAGGCCACCGTGTGCGCCGAGGACGGCGAGTGCGCGGTCGATCTGCCCTGGAACGTCAACGTTCCCCAGTTCATCGAGGTCGACCTCGTGGCGGGACGGCTCGGGACAACCGCGGCGAGCGGCGAGGGCCGGTCGACGGCGATCGAGCACCTCAGCCGGCACGACGGGAAGATCGTCTTCCACGGCTACGAGATGGGTCGGGCCTTCAGCTGGGTGATCGACGAGCGAACCGGTCGCGTCACCGCCGCCGTGGCCACCGACGGCCTGGCGGTGTCGGTGTTCGGCGCCTGCACGCCGATGCCAGCGGTCACCGGCACAACCACTCGGTGAAGGGAGGGAGCGCCATGAGCTCGAACGTCATCATCGCCGTCACCTCGATCGTCCTTGTCGGAGGCGCCGCCCTCGCTGAGGCCCAGACCGCAGCGCCGTCCGGCGAGAAGTCCCTCGCGGCGACGCTCAACGTCTACGTCTTTCCGACCGCCGGCCAGGCGCCCGGGCAGCAGTCGACCGACGAGGCCGCCTGCTACGACTGGGCCGTCCAAAACGTCGGCGTCGACCCCTTCGCGCTGCAGAAGCAGGCGCAGCAGGCGCAGCAGCAGGCCCAGCAGGCGCAGCAGCAGGCTGCCCA
Organism: Thermoanaerobaculales bacterium; assembly: GCA_025456145.1. Lineage (GTDB taxonomy): Bacteria > Acidobacteriota > Thermoanaerobaculia > Thermoanaerobaculales > Sulfomarinibacteraceae > JAHECW01. The sequence goes on from JALOLD010000050.1 coordinate 11,244, forward strand.
GGCCCAGGGCGAGATCGCCGCCGCCGGCAAGGGCGCCGGCGCCAAGGGGGCGGTCGGCGGTGCGGCCGCCGGGGCCCTGATCGGCGAGATCGCGAACGACGACGCCGGCGAGGGCGCCGCCTGGGGCGCGGCCGCCGGTGCGGTGATTGCCCGTCGGAGGTCCAGGCATGCGCAGGCCGAGGCGAGCCAGCAGGTCCAGCAGCAGACCCAGCAGGTCCAACAGCAGGCCGCCCAGGCCCAGCAGGCGACCGCCGAGCAGATGGCGAACTTCAAGAAGGCCTTCAGCGTCTGCCTGGAGGCCAAGAAGTACATGGTGAAGTACTGAGTCGATCCTGAATGATGAATGATGAATGATGAACTGAGAACCGGTTGACGGAAGGAGAGTCAGAATGAGAAGGACGAGGGCATTCCTCATCATCGCGGGTCTGGCCGTCGGGCTCGCTGCCGGGGCGGCGAGTGCGACCGAGGCCCTGAACCGGACGGTGCTGCCGGTCCCCGAGCCGACGCGGCCGACCTACACCGAGCTCGACGTACGCAACGCGACGCCGCCGCCCCACTTCGAGGTCACGGCGCCGGAGGGCGCCCCGAATGTGCTGCTCGTCCTCGTCGACGACCTCGGCTTCGCCGGCACGAGCACCTTCGGCGGTCCGGTGACCACGCCGACCTTCGACCGGATGGCCGACGGCGGGCTCCACTACAACAACTTCCACACCACCGCGGTGTGCTCGCCGACCCGGGCGGCGCTGAAGAGCGGGCGCAACCACCACGTCAACAACATGGGCTCGATCATCGAGACCGGGACGGCGTTTCCCGGCAACACCGGGCGGATCCCCGGCGATGTCGCCCCGATCGCCGAGACGCTGCGGCTCAACGGCTACTCGACCGCCGCCTTCGGCAAGTGGCACGAGCTGGCGGCGTGGGAGGCGAGCATGGCGGGGCCGTTCGACCGCTGGCCGACCCGCCAGGGCTTCGACAAGTTCTACGGCTTTCTCGGCGGCGAGACCAACCAGTGGGCGCCGTTCATCTACGATGGGACCCATCCGGTCGAGCTGCCCGACGACCCCGACTACCACTTCCTCACCGACATGACCGACCAGACCGCGGCGTGGATCAAGTACCAGAACGCGCTGACCCCCGACAAGCCGTTCTTCATCTACTTCGCTCCGGGGGCGACCCACGCCCCGCACCACGTGCCGGCCGAGTGGATCGCCAAGCACCGCGGTCAGTTCGACCAGGGGTGGGACCAGCTCCGCGAGGAGATCCTGGCCCGCCAGATCGAGCGCGGCGTCGTGCCGCCGGGAACCCAGCTCGCTCCGAAGCCGGCCGCCATCCCCGACTGGGACAGCCTGAGCGACGACGAGAGGAAGCTGTTCGCGCGCCAGGCCGAGGTCTTCGCCGGCTACGTCGACTTCACCGATCACGAGATCGGCCGGGTCATCCAGGCCGTCGAGGACATCGGCGAGCTCGACAACACCCTGGTCATCCTGGTGTACGGCGACAACGGCACGAGCGCCGAGGGCGGTCGCAACGGGATGTTCTCCGAGATGACCTACTTCAACGCCGTCCAGGAGAAGGTCGAGGACATGCTGACCAAGATCGACCTGTGGGGCGGCCCCGAGACCTACCCGCACATGGCGGCCGGCTGGGCGGTCGCCTTCGACACCCCCTACAAGTGGACCAAGCAGATGGGCTCGGACTACGGCGGTACCAAGGTCGGTATGGCGGTCCACTGGCCCAAGGGCGTCACCGGTCGCGGGCTGCGCAGCCAGTTCCACCACGTCATCGACGTCGCGCCGACCATCCTCGAGGCCGCCGGGCTTCCCGAGCCGCGGGTGGTCAACGGGGTGCCGCAACGGCCGATGGACGGGGTCAGCATGGTCTACTCCTTCAACGACGCGTCGGCCGCCGACCGGCATCTCACCCAGTACTTCGAGATGTTCGGCAACCGCGCGATCTACCAGGACGGCTGGCTCGCGCGCACCATCCACCGGGCGCCGTGGGAGTCGACGCCGCGCAGACCCCTCGCCGACGACGTCTGGGAGCTCTATGACACACGGACCGACTTCAGCCTGGTCACCGACCTGTCCGCGGCGCATCCGGACAGGCTCGCCGATCTGCAGGCGTTGTTCATGTACGAGGCCCAGAAAAACAACGTGCTGCCAATCGACGACCGCGTCTTCGAGCGGATCATCGCCCACAACGTCGGCCGGCCGGACATCATGGAGGGTCGGACGTCGCTGACCCTGGCGGGCGGCATGACCGGGATGACCGAGAACGTGTTCCTCAACATCAAGAACCGTTCGAAGACCGTCACCGCCGAGGTCGAGGTCCCGGAGGGCGGCGCCAACGGGATCATCATCGCCCAGGGCGGTCGCTTCGGCGGCTGGGCGCTCTACGTCAAGGACGGGGTGCCGGCCTACGACTACAACTTCCTCGGTCTCGAGCGCTTCACTGTCGCGGCCGCGCAGCCACTCCCGGCGGGCAGCTCGACGATCCGCTTCGAGTTCGCCTACGACGGCGGCGGACCCGGCAAGGGCGGCGCCGGCGCCCTGTACGTCAACGACCAGAAGGTCGGCGAGGGGCGCATCGAGCGCACCCAGCCGGCGATCTTCTCGGCCGACGAGACCGCCGACGTGGGGATCGACCTCGCGACCCCGGTGGTCGAGACGATCGGAGCCGAGGCGAGGTCGCGGTTCACCGGAACGATCTCAAAGGTCACCGTCGAGGTGAAGTGACGGGGGTCTCGACGCAGACCGTCGGGGAGAGGAGGACAACGATGGATCGTCGATGTCGTATCACATGGTGGATCGCCGGCCTCGCGATCGTGGTGGTCGCCGGGCTCGGACCCGCGGCGACGGCCGATGACATGACGCCGTCCCAGGCCGGCGAGCAGGTCGGGATCGAAGGGACCTTCATCCGGGTCGCCGCGAACGACGAGGGCTGGGTCGTCGTCGCCTACCGGACCGCCAACGAGGCGGTGGGTGGGGAGTACATGCTGCTCCGGGTCGGGATCACCCTCGTCCAGACCGAAGGCGCCCAGAAGATCACGAGGGACGGCATCAAGCTCGTCACCCCCGATGGCCGGGTCCTGCCGCTGATGACCCAGGAGGAGGCGGAGAAGGCGGTCGGCGAGCTCGCGATGCTGACCAAGCGAGCCGCGATGGACAGCGACTCGGTCGATTACTTTCCGAGATCCTTCAACCGCCCCTGCGAGCTCAAGTTCTTCGCCGCCAACGCGGCGCCGCGTGCGAACGTCGCTTATGACCAGGTCGAGTTGGCCAGTCAGACAGCCTGTGTCGGAGTCCTGTACTTCCACGTCCCGGGCGGTATCCAGTACGGCAACTACAACCTCGACGTGAAGTTCGACAACAGCATCGTCAAGGTCCCGATGGAGATCATGAGCAAGCAGCGCGAGGAGGAGTTCACCAAGCAGTGGAAGGCGGCGGAGAAGGAGGCGCGGCACAAGAAGTAGGACGCCTGTCCGGTGGGCGCCGGCGGGTGACGCCCGGGAGGCGATTCATGCGTCGGGCCTGGAAGGTGGACGAGCCGGCAGGCCGCGGCGCGGACGATGCCCGTGGCTGCAGGTGGTCGCGCTTCTCGGCGACGATGCTGTGCCGAAGACAAACGGGGGGGACGGCCGCCGTCCCCCCCGCTCTCTCATCACCTTCCCGCGCTCGCCGGGGTGGCAATCGCGGTCTCGTGAGCTCGTTGTCGACCGGCGTCTATCGGGGCGGCGCGGTCCCGTCGAGCAGCTCGCCGAGATAGTCGTAAGCCAGGTCGCCGAATACGTTGCACAGCGCCCGGCTCTCGTCGACCGCCGCCTGGAAGTGGACGCCCGCCCAGACCCGGCTCTGACCGCAGTCCTCGGCGAAGTCGGTCCAGGTGTCGAAGTAGAGCGCTCCGGCAGCGGCCGGGGTGAACCCCGGCTCGATCCGGGACGAGCCCGCATCATACGGAATCGTCCACCCGAGGAGGTCGTCGCCGAGGTAGAGGCGGGCAGACTGGGTGTGGGCGGCGCAGAAGCACGCCGAGGCGGACGGGTACTCGGGGTGGTCGGCGACCGGCAGGTAGCTCTTCCACTCTTTGCCGGGCAGGTCGGTCACGGTGCCCTGACCCGGGCCGCCCCATGCGGTCACCGGGCTGTCGCCGTAGATGTAGCGGATCGCGCTGAACGGCCGGACCGCGTCGTGACGCCTCTTCTCGCGCCAGATCGCGATCCCGGCGTCGTACGCCGCCATGTTGGTGAGGAAGTCGAGCTCGATGAAGCCGCGCAGCGACAGGCCGCGCGACAGGGCGGCGAAGACCGCCGAGAAGCCGAGGCTGTTGATCTTGTTGTCGAAAAGCTCGGCCTTGAGCTTCTCCTCGTCGGTCAGGTCGGCCGACGCCTGCAGCACCGCATCCGCCTGCTGCTTGTATGCCCAGAAGCGCCAGACGAAGCTGTTCCGTGGCGGCGGCACGCGGAACTGGCTCGGGTTGTCGTAAGAGTACGGCTCGGTGAGAGCGTACTGCGGCGTGACGAACTCCTGGGCCTTGTACAGACCCATTCCCTGGCGCTGGACATCGGGCTGCCAGCGCGAGGGAAAGAAGAGCGTGTCGGGGGTGTTGACCGGGCGGTAGCCGGTGTAGTCCATATAGGGCATCGGGTTGTAGGTCCGTCCGCCCTCGTCGCCGAGCTGGTTCATGCCGTCGCGCTCCCGCCCGGCGACCACTCCCATGCCGGCCAGGTTACCGATCCCGACCGCGGTGGTCGGGTCGACCGAGGTATCGTCCGGGTCGAGGCCGACCCCGGTCAGCATGTCCCGCCAGGTCTGCTCCCGCTGCGGCAGCAGGCTCATCAGCACCTGGTAGGAGGCGTGCAGCAACGCGATGTTCATGTTGGCGTTGGTCTGGTACTCCTCGGGCGGCCGGTTGCCGAGCCGCGAGTACACCCCGACCGCGGTCGGGTGGTAGGGCGCGGTGGCGTCGAACCACGAGTTGGTCACCATGGTCGTCACCCGGAGCACCAGCGTGGCGTCGCCGCCCGACGGCGACACATCGGTGAAGACCACCGGGGCGACGGTCTGGATCACGATCTCGAACGCCGCGTTGCCGTTGTCGAAGTCATACGCGTCGGCCGCCGGCGCCCCGAGGAGCGCCATCCCGAGCCCCGCCCACACTGTGAGCATCATTGCCTTCCTCATCATCTCGATCCTCCTTGACTGGTCGTTGGGGTCAATGTTCGTGGGACCCGGCGCCGCACGCGCCTCGCGGACGTGCTCTCTCAACAGGTGGCATCCGACGGGAGGAGCGTCCGCCAGCTGGGCGGGCGTCGTCATCGAATGCTGTGCCGTTGATCCGTCTCCCGGCGTTTCGGTTGTTCGCGTCATCGAGAGATTGAGAATAAGTCGCAATCTTAGGTTTGTCAATCAACCTCGACCACGAGCCCCACGGCAGCCCCCAACGTCCGGACATCCGACGTTCTCCGTAGACCTGTTGAGAGAGCCTCCAGGAGGTCGGCCGACGCGACCGAATCCCCGCTCGCGGGAGACGTGGCCCCGGCGGGCAGGGTCTCGGACGCGCGTCCTCTCGACCCGGCGACCGACCGTCCGGCACGACGTCGCCGCGGCTCTTACCAGGCTCTCCTGTTTCCCACCCGGATCCGAATCCAGCAGAAGAGGTAGAACCACGCCGACACGAATCCGATCGGCGCATGGAGCAGCCACAGCGCCGAACGGCGCCTGACCGCCATGACGAGCGAGTAGGCAAGGGGCCAGACGATCATCATGTGAGTCAACGCCGCCCAGTACAGTCGGGCGCCGGTCCAGTCGATCCAGGTATCGCGCTCCTGGCGTCGGGTGTGCGATTTCAGCGCGATCTTCGAGCGCTTCCGCAGGAACTCCCTCGTCGAGCCGACATGATGATGCTCGACGCCCACGCCGTCCGCGGTGACGATAAAGGCCCGCGAACTCCGGGCGATGGTCATCGGGACCACCGCCTCCTCGAAGGTCTCGCCGCCCACGAAGGGCTCGAGGACCGCCCGGCGGTAGACGAAGCCGTTCGCGCCGCACGGGTAGCCCGGCGACACGAGGTGCTTGCGGAATCTCTTGCCCTTCACCGTGATGTCGGCGATCTCCCTGGGGGGGATTGCGGCGGCCCAGGCCAGGGGATCGCTGATGTGAAGGCACGCGGTCAGGTAGTTGTTGAGAGCGCTTCCGCCGGGGATCGGGAGGTAGCACGACTCGAAGCCGAACGCATCCGGGAAGAGCTCGAGCCCTGTCAGTGCGGTGATCATCCAGTCCGGATCGCGGACCCGGTTGTCGGCGTCGACCAGCGCGATGAACTCGCCGGTCGCCACCTTGAGAGCCTCGGCCTTCCCGAACTCCGCGATCCGACGCGGGTTCGCGACGACCCGCAGAGCGATCCGTCGCCCTTCCTTCCACCGGTTCGCGACTCGCAGGGTGCCGTCGCTCGAGCCGCCGTCGGCGAGGATCACCTCGATCTGCTCATGGGGATAGCTCTGCCGGGAGATGCTCTCGAGGCAGTCACCGAGCAGCGCCTCTGCATCGAGCACCGGGATGACGATGCTCACCCTCGCGGCGGGTTTCATCTCGGCGCCCGTGGGGTGCCCCTCCGTACCTCCGTCGAGGCTATCATCGGGCGATGACAGCACGATCCAAGAGCATCCAGCAGGAGCACTTCGACGCGATGTACCGGGCGCGTCGTCGAGGGGGATCCTGTCACCTTCACCAGGCTGTCATCTCCCTCTTGAAAGCCCGTCCGATCCCCGAGCATTCCAGGGTGCTGGATGTCGGGGCGGGGCAGGGAGACCTGCTCGGGGCTCTCCCTCGCACGTACCGGACGTTCGCGGTGGACATCTCGGAGGTTGCGGTCAGCCAGCTTGCCGCGAAGGGCATCGAAGCGACCCGGATCGACCTCGATGTCGACGACCTGCCGTACGACTCGGAGACCTTCGACGTCGTGCTCTGTCTGGAGGTCCTCGAGCATCTCATCCGCCCCGAGGAGGCGCTGAGGGAGATTCGGAGGACGTTGAAGCCGACGGGGACCTTCATCGCGTCCGTCCCGAACATCTACCAGCTCTGCACGCTTGCGCTGTACGTCGCGGATATTCCTCCCGTCAACTCGGCGCGGTTCGGACACGTTCACGTCAACGACTTCACGGCACGCCTCCTCAAGAAGGCGCTCCGGGAAAACGGTTTCATCGTACGTCGCATGGCTGGAGACGCGATCTTCCCGCTGACCGATCCGATCAGCCGGTGGGTGGCGAGCAAGGTCCCGCGCCTCGCCCATCACCTCATCGCCGTGTGCGACGTCGCGCCGTGATCGAGCTCGGCGAGCCGCTGAAGAAGACGCTTCCGGTGTGGCTGGTCGTCCTCGTTTCGGGCGTCGCCATCGTAATCTCGCTTCCCGTCCTGAGCCTTCCCGACGCGGTCTTCGCCTTCAACGACGGAGCGATCGAGACCCGGCTTGCCGAGGGGACGCATCCGCCCGGAACGCTGCTGCAGCACTGGAACGAGCAGTTCATCCTCGGGCTGGGTCTCCGGGCGTCGACCCTCAACACCCCCAACCTCATGGACTGGCTTCTCGGGGCACAGCAGTACCGGAGGTGGGGCGTTCTCCTCTCGATCGTATTCGCCAGCTGGGCAGCCTACGCCGGGTGTCGGCTCGCCGGCAGGTCGAAGGCGGCCTCGTTCGTCGGCGGCACGGTCGCCGGTCTGTGCGGCTGGACGGTCACGTTTCCCATGGCCGGGCTTCCGGCGCGGACCTGGTTGCTGGGCTGGGTGTTCCTGGCGGTCGGGCTGATCACCTACGGCTGGCGGACGGGGAGTCGTCTGGCGACCTCGGTGGCCGGGGGCCTGGTCGGAATGGCGATCGCCGATGCGCCGGACATCGGGGTGCTGGCGGCCCTCTGCTGCGGCCTGTACTTCATCGTCCTGCATTGGTCGTCGAAGTCGTCGTGCCGGGGGCCTTCCGCCCTTCGGTGGGTGGTCAGCCTCGCCGCAGCAGGGATCGTCTGCGGGCTGGTGGCGAGCCAGGCGGTGATCAACATGTTCGAGCTGTACGTGAAGGCGCCACAGGAGGCGGCGACCGAGCAGACGTCGTCGGGTGGCGAACGATCTTACGAGTGGGCGACCCAGTGGAGCCTCCCGTTCAACGAGACCTGGTCGTTGATCGCCTGCGACTATCACGGAGCGTCCTCCCGCTCTGCCACCGACCCTTACTGGGGAAGGATGGGGGAGTCCCGGGGCCCCGGCGAGCACAGCCAGGGGTATCGGAACTTCAAGCTGTCGGGCTACGCGTTGGGGACGGTCCCCGTGGTGCTCATCCTCTTCGGGTGGGTGTGCGCCCGGGCTGGAGCCACCGAGGAGCGGACCATCTTCTTCATCGCGAACCTCATCGCCCTGCTCTGCCTGATGCTGAGCTGGGGGAGGTACCACCTGGCCTATCGACTGCTCTTCGAGCTCCCGGTCATGAGCAGCATCCGCAACCCCGAGAAGTGGATGTTCGGTTTCGTCGTGTTCGCCATCCTGGCTGCGGCCGGAGGCCTTGACCTGGTTGGCCGGAGCATCGACGCGCCCGGACGCCAGGGATCGGTCGCAACCGTGCGGACGTGGGGCGCTGCCGCGGTGCTTCCGGCGCTGCTCCTTCTGAATCTCCTGCTGCTGGCGTCCCGGGCCGACTGGTTGGCGGGCCCGATCGCTCGTGGCTTCGAGGGGGTCGCCGAGACCGCACACGCCAACTCGCTTCAGGCCCTGCTCATCGCACTCCTGTGCGCCACCGTCTCGGGGACCGTGGTCGCTCGTGCCCTGCAGGGGAAGCGGAGCCGGTCGATCCCGGCGATCGCCGCGGTGCTGGTCGCGATGTCGGTCGTCGAGCTGGCGGCGGCGGCGGCGCCGTATGCGATGCCGTATCACTACAAGCACATGCTCGAGCCGAACCCCCTCATCTCGATTCTGGAGAGCAACGCGCCCGACAACCGGGTCAAGGTCATGCCTCCGAACCACGGGCTCCTGAATCACCTCCGTCTCACCTGGCTACGCGCTCGCGGGCTCAAGCTCTTCGATCCGGTCTCGGTACGAACCATGCCCGACGACTATGCCGCGGTGCTCGCCCGGCTCGGGGACAATCCCCTCGCCCTGTGGCGGCTGGGCGCGGTGCGCTGGTTCATCTGCACGCAGGAAGCTGCGGCGCTCCTCGTGAGTCAGGCGCCCGGCCGATTCGCGGCCGTCGCCACGTTCACCTTCACGCGAGGAGCGGACGGCGCCATCCGACCGGTGCTCATCCCAGGTTTTCGCCACGACCTGCCCTGCTTCGTTCTCCTGGAGCACCGCGCGGCGCTCCCGTACGCCCGGATCAGCCGATCGGTGACGACGGTGGAGACGCGGGATGCAGCGCTGCGGGGGCTCGCGGAGGCAGACCCCCGAAGCGCCTGGGTCGACTATGTCGAAGCCCGGGGCCTGAGCCTCCCGCGGGTCGAGGGGGGAGGGCCGGGATCGGTGGCGGTGGTGAGCGAGTCGCCGGTGGAGCTTCGACTGCGTACCGAGTCGGAGGCCGCTGGCCTGCTGATCGTCGCGGAGAAGTACGATCCCCACTGGACGGCCGAGGTCTCGGGCGCCCTGACCCCGATCTTCAGGGCCGACGGAATCCTGCAGAGCGTCCTCATCCCGGCGGGTCGCCATGACGTGACGCTGAGGTACCGTCCGCCCCGATACCCTTTGTTCCTCTCCCTCGCGGGGCGGGGTGGGCTGGCGATCCTGATCGTGCTCTTGGCCGTGTCGAGGTTCAGGGAGGGCCGTCGGGCCGCCGGCTGAGGCGTGTCCGTGGTTTTTCGAGACCTCGGGGCCGTCGCTGGAGGTGTCACGTACGCTCTGCCACCCCCAACGACGCGAGCAGCCGGTCGAGCAGGGCGACATCCGCGCAGTAGAGGAAATGTCCGCCCTCGAGATCGACGTGTGGGACATCCTCCCAGGTGGGTGTGTGGCCGAGCAGAGCGCTGTGCACCTCGACGAAGAAGACGACGTTCCTGTCGCAGATCCAACGCTTGAATCCAGGGCTCGTGAAGAAGTCCTCCTCCATCCCCTCGATGTCCATCTTGACCAGCGCCGGGGTGCCGTACTGCTCTTCCGCTTCGGTGTAGGTGATCGTCCGCTCCGCGCCCGCCTCCGAGAGGCTCAGCCGATTTCCGGGATATGACGTGGCGGGCGCCCGATAGCTCATCTCGGTCGTCGCGAAGCCACGGGCGACCACCTCGAAGTCGAAACCGTTGGCGTCCCGGCTCCTGCGCAGCAGCTCCGCGGCTCGGGACGACATGTCGAAGGCGGTGACCGTGCGACCTCGGGCTGCGGCGGCCAGGGTCAGGAGACCGATGTTCGACCCGACATCCCACACCGGCCCGTCGACATGCTTCGGCAGCTCGAGCAGCGGCCACTCGTGGGTCTCGAGCACGGATGCCGGCAACACGAGGGCCGAGATATTGTCTCGACTGTCGAAGTAGAGCCTCATCCCGAGGACCCTCCGCGACACGGTCACCGAAGGTGCGAGCCGGTGCCACAGCCGCGCCAGCCGACCGCCGTACAGCCATCCCAGGATGCGCACCGTCAGGCTCATGGTTTCTGTTTCGTGAACGATTCTTGCCGGGTCGACCCCGAAGGCGCGTGCCGCTGCCGATGGTCCGTCATCGCCTCGAGCACCCGCCGGGCGACCTCCGCCTTGTCGCACACGCGAACCTCCCGGTAGCGGCTTCGAATCGCACTCTCGTCCAGGCCGCCCTTTGCCGCGATTGCGAGCGCCGACCGGAGCGCGGCCTTGTCGCCGACCGGGACGTAGATCGGGCCACTTCCGAATGCGTCACGGTAGTGTGGCAGCTCGTAGGTGATGACCGGCCTGCCGGCCGCGATGGCCTCGGCAATGACCATGCCGTAGCCCTCCTCGTAGCTCGGGAGGACCAGGCACCTACAGCCTCGCAACAGGCCGTGGGCTTCGGTCGCGGAGAGGTGTCCGGTCACCTCGAACTGGTCGCCGAGCCCGTGCTCCGTGATGAGCCTCTGGAGCCGGGCGCGCTCCTCGCCTTCGCCCACGAAGCCGACCCGGAGATCGAGCCCGCGGGCCGCTTCGACGAGGTCGTAGATCCCTTTGCGCGCGACCATTCGGCCGATGAAGAGCGCATCGTACCTGTGGATCGGCCGGGCCTCGAGGATGCTCTCGGTGTCGATCGCCGGGTGCTGCACGAGAATGCGGCCTTCAGGGATGCCGAGCTCCTTCAGCTCCTCGACCACCCCGCTGTTTCCGGCGAACACCACGTCGGCCGAAGCATAAAGGCGGATCGCGATGCGCTGGGCCAGGTACGAGGTGGCAAACTGCGGACGTCGCCGCTGCGTGTGGCCCTTTCGCCGTGGGATCAGGTGGAAGACGAAGATCCCGAGCCTGGAACCGTGAGTGCGGCGGTGCACGACCGCCGGGAGGACGTCGTACAGCAACGACAACGCGAGAACCACGTCCGCAGGCTCTCTTCGGGCAAGGCGGGCGGCCTTGACGATCCGGGTGAGATAGGTCGTGATCATGCCGACGAGCGACCGGGGGTAGCGGCTTGGGTAGCCGATCCGCGCCACCCCGGCGGGTAGGAGATCCGCGGCCGGAGCCGGCACGATGAAGCTGACGTCGTGATCCTCGGCGTAGGCCTCGGCCAGACCGATGAGATGGTTGGTCCCGCCGCTGACGGTGTGAGCGAGGTAACCATTGTTCATGAGCAGGATCTTCAACGCGACGGCCTTCCGATGGGGTGCATCCGGCGACGCGCCTCCCAAGGACCTACGGTAAATCCGCATTCCGATGGGCGACGCCCGCCCGCGACCGCGCGGTCATCGGATGTTCCGGCTCGAGACCGGCGCCGGCCGGCCACCCCCGGGACGCGATCTGGCCCACCGGCGCCGCTGATCCTGCAGTCGCGGTGCGCTCGAACGGGAGGTTGTGCTTGAAGACCGCATAGCTCCGCTCGAAGTCGAAGCGCCGTGCGGCGACGAGGGCCGCGGCGCGCAGGCGCTCGTAGTCGTCGGGGCGGTCCCGCCACATCTCGTGGAGCTCGTCGATCCGGGCGGCGAGACCGGCGGCGCCGCCGGTGTAGAGCCAGCCGTTGCCGAAGGCGAGGGCGTCGCGAAGCCCTGGGACGTCCGCGGCGAGGACCGGCGTCGCCATGGCGTTGGCCTCGATGACGACGATCCCCCATCCCTCCTTGATCGACGACTTGCAGACGACATGCGCGCGCTGGAGCAGCTCGGCCTTGAGCGCCTCATCGACGCGGCCCCAGAAGACCACGTTGGGGATCCCGCGGCCAGCCACCGCGCGCTCGAGATCGGGCGCCTCGGTGCCCCACCCGATGACCCACAGCCTCGCTTCGGGTTGCCGCCGCTGGAAGAGCTCGAAGCCGTCGAGCGTCTCCATCGGTCGCTTGACCCGCCGGGGACCGAGCAACGCGACCGTGAAGGCGGGCTCCTTGGGGAGCGAGTCGGTCGTCGAGGGGAGGGGCTGGAGCGTACAGGCGCAGGGCACGATCGAGATCCGTCGTCCGGAGAAGCCGAACGAGCGGAGCTCGTCCCTGGTCGAATCGGAGACCGTGACGACCTCGCCCCGGTGGAGCAGGGCGAGGAGGCGGAGCTGGAGCCGCTCGAGGACGTATCCGGCGCGGGTCATCAGAAACCTCAGTGGCCTCGGCGCGCGGCCGATCGGCGGCTGGAGAAACCAGGTCGGGCCCTGGACGTGGAAGATCATCAGGACCGCGCGCTCGCGGGGCACGGCGAGGCAGGCGAAGCTGCCGACGCAGTTGAAGACGTCGACGACCAGGGCGGCCGACCGGCGAAGCTCGAGCAGGAAGTGGAACGAAGCTGCGTAGAAGCTGAAGATCGATCGTCCGAGCCTGACGATCTCGATGCCGTCGACCACGCTTCGCCTCTCGCACCCCCGGTAGCCGGGGACCAGGTGGAGCACCCGGCGGCCGTCCCGCACCAGGCGCTTCGACAGCTCGTGGAGGAGGAGCTCGGCGCCGCCGGCGGCCGGGTTGGTGATGTCCTTCCAGGCGATGACGACGATCGGCCCGGCTTCGTCAGGGACGACTGTCAGCCGGGTTCCAGGCGACCGACGGCGCTGAACCGGCGGCGGGATCGCTCGAGCCTGTGCGGTTTGATTCTGTGACATGGTATCAATATACCCGAGCATCATGGCGATCGAGGGCATTCCCGCGAATCACCGGGGACGACGGCTCGCCGGCGCCCGGTCGTGGCTGCGCTCGCCGGCGCTGGCGACCGGGCTCGTCTCGGGCGCAGCCGCCCTCGCGCTCTACCTGTGGAGCCTGGCGCCGGGGCTGACCTCGGCTGACGGGGGCGACTTCCTGATCGCTGCCTACCACCTCGGCGTACCCCACCCGAGCGGCTACCCGCTGTGGACCATGCTCGGCTGGATCGCGACCCGGCTGCCCCTGGCCGACCCCGCGGTGGCGACCAATCTGCTGTCGGCGGTCTGCGCGGCGCTCGCGATCGGCGGCCTCGGCGCCCTCGG
>JALOLD010000051.1 GCA_025456145.1 Thermoanaerobaculales bacterium
GCCGACTCGAGTCTGTCGCTGTCGCCGACCCTGACCCAGCACGCGACCGCGGCCGGGGTGATCCTCGGCACCGCCGCCTACATGTCGCCCGAGCAGGCGAGAGGAAAAGCGGTCGACCGGCGCTCGGACATCTGGTCCTTCGGCGTGGTGCTCTGGGAGATGCTCACCGGGTCGAAGCTCTTCGGGGGCGAGACGGTGACCGATGTCATGGCGGCCATCCTGACGCGAAGCCCCGATCTCGACGCGCTCCCGGCGGCGGTTCCGGCGGGGGTCCGACGGCTCCTCCGCCGCTGCCTCGAACGAAACCCGACGCACCGGCTGCAGTGTCTCGGTGACGCCAGGGTCGAGCTCCTCGACCGGGGCGACGATCGACCCTCGGTGGTCGCGGTCCCCGTAGCGGCGCCGAAACGCCGCGCGCTGCCCTGGATCATCGTCGCGGTGCTCGGGATCGCCGTCCTCGCCCTCGCCTTCTCCTCGAGGGTCCGGTCGGGCGCGGCGCCCTCGGAGATCCGGTTCACCTTGAACCCTCCCTCCGGGATGGTCTACCACCTCGAGGGTCTGGCGCCCGGACCGGTCGCCCTCTCCCCCGACGGCCGCAGCATCGCCTTCACCCTTCGCGACCGGGAGGGGATCATCCATCTCGGCGTTCGGCGGCTCGACGCGGTCGAGACCCGGCTGCTCGAGGGCGCCGAGGGCGCCCAGTACCCGTTCTGGTCCCCCGACGGGACCGAGATCGGCTTCTTCACCCGATCGGGGTCCGCGCTCAGGGTGATCCCCGCAGCCGGCGGGGGGGTGCGGACGCTGTGCTCGGCCCGCAACGGCAAGGGCGCATCGTGGAACCGCGACGGTGTCATCGTCTTCACTCCGGACTCGAACACTCCGATCTTCGCGGTCCCGGCGGCCGGCGGCGAGCCGCGGCAGCTGACCGAGATCGACGAGGAGGCGGGGGAGAACTCGCACCGGCACCCGCGCTTCCTACCCGACGGCCGGCGCTTCCTCTACCTGGCACGAAACGTCGGGGGACCGGACGTCCACACCGTCAGGGTGGGGTCGCTCGACGGAGGGACCGACGTCGAGATCGTGAGATCGCCGGCGGCGGCCGAGCTGGTCGGCGATCGGCTGCTCTATCTCCGGGAGCGCCGGCTCGTCGCCCGCGACCTGGACCTCGACACCCTCGAGCTGTCGGGGGACGAGGACGAGCTCGCGACCGACCTGATGATCGTCGTCGGCGCCGCGCTCGGGGTTTTCACAGCGACCGAGGACGTCCTGGTCTTCCAGCAGGGCGAGGAGCACACGCTCAGCGAGATGCTCTGGCTCGACCGGAGCGGGGCGATCGTCGGAAGGGTCGGCGACGTCGCCTCCTACTACTCGATCGCGCTGTCCCCCGACGGCTCGAAGGTGGCGGCGCCGGTGTCCAACCCGACCATCGGTACCCACGACATCTGGATCACCGACGTCGAGCGCGATCTGCGCTCGCGGGTCACCTTCGACGATGCCGAGGACCTTTCTCCGGTGTGGTCGGCCGACGGCCGCCGCGTCTTCTTCAGCTCCAACCGCGACGGGCCGCTCGCCGTCTACGTCATGACTCCCGGCGAGAGCGGCGAGCCCGAGGAGGTCGCCGGCGGCGAGCTCGACCTGACGGTGAGCTCGGAGTCGCCCGACGGCCGGCGGCTTCTCCTGACCCGGCAGAGCACCGACACCGGCAGCGACCTCGTCGTGCTCGACAGATCCGATCAGGAGGCCGGGCTGAGGCCATTCCGGGTGACCCGGTTCAACGAGGAGAACGCGACCTTCTCTCCCGACGGCCGCTGGGTCGCCTACGACTCGGACGAGTCGGGCCGCTTCGAGGTCTACGTGACACCGGCGTCCGGTGACGGCCGCCGCTGGCAGGTGTCGAACGACGGCGGCGTGTGGCCGAGGTGGATCGCGTCGACCGGCGAGCTGCTCTACCAGGACCCGGCCGGGCGCTTCGTCGTCGTGCCGATGGGCGCCGGCGAGTCGGAGGTCCGGATCGGCGCCCCCGAGGTCTTGTTCGGGGGCTACGTGGGCTCCCGGCTCTACCAGCTGTTCGACCTCTCCCCGGACGGTGCCCGCGTGCTCTACCGGGCCCTGTCGAACGAGGACCCCCCGGACCCGCCGATCGTCGTCGTCAACTGGCGGGGCGCGAGCGTCGCGGAATGACCGGGACGATCCCCCCGCCGGGTCTCGGGAGGCGACCTCGGCTCGGTCGGGCCCCAGGGCCCCGGAGCTCGCGGTGAGCGACACCAGCGGCATCCACCGGGTGGCCCCCGGCCGGCGGGCGATCACCCTCGACGGGCTCGCCGGGGCGGCCGAGCTGGTCGACGGCGTGCGGAGACGTGAGCTCGGTCCGGGGGATCGGGTCGTCGTCTCGACCAGGAACTCGGTGTACGTCCTGATCGCGCGCCTCGACGGGACGTTCGAAGCGAGCGGCGGCTGGTTCGAGCGCGAAGGAGAGGGGGGAGCCCGGGTCGAGATCCGGGGGTGCACCGCCGGCGGCCGCGCCATCTTCACCGACCACATCGCCGCGCGCGGGCTGTTCCTCGAGTTCGGCGACGGGCTGCGGACCACCCGGATCCGCAGCGTCCGGCTGATCCCGGCCGGCCGGGCCGGGGTCTGAGGGGCGCGGCGTGACGAGAATGCGGGAGCCGGGTGGGGTGTTGGAGCGGTTACTGAGAAGTAATCTCGGTCAGCAACAGGGGTAGGAACCATGCACCAGGGCGCGAGCATCTCCGGCTACCGCATCGTCGCGCCCCTCGGCGCGGGCGGGATGGGCGAGGTGTGGAGGGCGACCGACACCCGGCTCGGCCGCGAGGTGGCGCTCAAGCTGCTGCCGGCCGAGGTCGCCGACGACCCGGATCGTCTCGCCCGCTTCGAGCGCGAGGCGAAGGTCCTGGCGAGCCTGAACCACCCGAACATCGCGACGCTGTACGGGTTGGAGAGCGCTGCCTGGGAGGAGGGAGGCCAGGTCGGGGGTGAAGGGGTCCCTCGACTCGATTCGCTCGCTCGGGATGGCGATCGTCCGGTGACGTTCCTCGTCATCGAGCTGGTCGAGGGGGAGGACCTTTCGGCGCGCATCGCGCGCGGCAAGGTCCCGGTCGAGGAGGCGATCCCGATCGCGCTGCAGATCGCGCAGGCCTTGGAGGCGGCGCACGAGCAGGGCATCGTGCACCGCGACCTCAAGCCGGCGAACATCCGGATCCGTCCCGACGGCACGGTCAAGGTGCTCGACTTCGGGCTCGCCAAGGCCTGGGAGGCCGACGCCACCGACCACAGCCTGTCGCTGTCGCCGACCCTGACCCGCCATGCCACCGCCGCCGGGATCATCCTCGGCACCGCCGGCTACATGGCGCCCGAGCAGGCGGCGGGGACCGCGGCGGACCGGCGGGCCGACATCTGGGCCTTCGGCGTCGTGCTGTGGGAGATGCTGACCGGCCGGAAGCTGTTCGAGGGCGAGACCGTGTCCCACGTCCTGGCCTCGGTGCTCAAGGACGAGCCCGATCTCGCCGCCCTGCCCGAGACCACGCCGCCGGCGATCGTCGACCTGGTCTCGAGGTGCCTGCGCAAGAAACCGAGGCGACGGCTCCAGGCGATGGGCGATATCCGGATCGCGCTCGAGGAGGCGCTCGACGATCCGCGGGCAGGAGCGGGGTCGGCGCTGGCGGACGGCCCCGCGGCGCCCCCGGCGGCGACCTGGCGGCGCCACCTGCCGTGGGCGGCCGCGGCGGCCCTCGGGCTCGGCCTCGCCGCCGCGCTGCTCGTGCCGCGCGCCCCGGCGGGCCGGGTGGTCAAGGCGACGATCCCGCCGCCCGAGGGGACCAGCTTCGACCTCAGGGCGTCGAGCCCGGGGCCGGCGGTGGTCTCGCCCGACGGGACGAAGATCGCCTTCACCGCCATCGACGAGGACTCCGAGACCCGGATCTTCGTGCGTCGGCTCGACGCCGGCGAGGCCCAGGCGCTGTCCGGCACCGAGGGCGCGCAGTACCCGTTCTGGGCGCCCGACTCGCGGTGGCTCGGCTTCTTCACCCAGCCCGACGACCTGCTGCGCAAGATCGACACGAGCGGCGGCCCGCCGATCACCCTGTGCCCCGCCGGCAACGGCAAGGGCGCGAGCTGGAGCCCGGACGGCGTCATCGTGTACGCCCCCGAGGCCGACAGCCCGTTGAGCAGGGTGTCGGCCGCCGGCGGCGAGCCGGCGCCGCTCACCACCCTCGATCCCGAGAGGCACAACTCGCACCGGCTGCCCTGGTTCCTCCCCGACGGCCGGCGGTTCCTCTTCGTGGCGCGCGGGGTGGCCCCGGACGACTCGGCGATCATGGTCGGCTCGCTCGACGGCGGCGAGCCCGTCGAGCTGATGGGCAACACCAGCCAGGCGGCCTATGCCTCGGGCCGGATCCTCTTCGTCCGCGACAGCACGCTGATGGCGCAGGGCTTCGACCCCGGGTCGTTGAAGCTCGCCGACGAGGCGGTGCCGGTGGCCGAGAAGGTGCTGGTCATCCAGGGTGCGTCCCTCGCCGTGTTCGGTGTGTCCGCAACCGGTGTGCTCTCCTACCAGACCGGCAGCGCGGTCACCGAGACGACCCTCGAGTGGTGGAGCCGGGCCGGGGTCAGGACCGGGACTCTCGGCGATCCGGCGCTCTACCGGCTGGCGCGGCTGTCGCCCGACGGGCGCCACGCCGCTGCGCAGATCGTCGATGTCGAGAGCGGGACCCCCGAGCTCTGGATCTACGAGGTCGCCAGGGGACTCCGCACCCGGTTCACCTTCAGCCCGATGGCCGACGTCACCCCGGTGTGGTCGGCGGACGGCGAAACCGTGTTCTTCGCCTCCAACCGCGACGGCGTGTTCGCGGTCTACCGCAAGCCGCTGTCGGGGGTCGGCGAGGTCGAGCTCGTCCACGCCGGCAAGACCGCGGTCTTCCCCGACGACGCGTCGCCGGACGGGCGGCACCTGGCGCTGCTCGCCGCGGGCGAGGGCAGCGGCGGCGACATTCTGGTCGCCGACCTCGCCGAGGGCGGCGAGGCGCGCGAGCTCCGCGCCACCGAGTTCAACGAGGGGGGCTCGGTGATCTCGCCCGACGGCCGCTGGCTCGCCTTCCACTCCGACGAGTCGGGCGACTTCGAGGTGTTTGTCACGACCTTCCCAACCCCCGGCCGGCGCTGGCAGGTGTCGGAGAGAAACGGCGTCTACCCGGCGTGGCGGGGCGACGGGCGGGAGATCGTCTACTCGGACTTCGCCGGCAACCTCGTGGCGGTGCAGGTCGACGGCAGCGGCGCGACCTTCGACGTCGGCGCCGCCGAGAGCCTGTTCACCATCGAGGCGCCCGAGCAGGGGGGACCTTACTACTCGATGTCCGGGGACGGCCAGCGCTTCCTGGTCGTGCCGGGGATCACCCAGACCGCCGGCACTCTGCTCAACCTGGTGGTCGACTGGCCGGCGTCGGTCGAGGCCCGCCGGTGAACCGGTCGGCCGCTGCCGGCGACGGGAGGAGGACTCCATGCACTTTCGCTTCGTCCGGCTGAAGATCGACGAGGAGAAGGTCTGGGACGCCAGGAGCTTCTACGAGGAGAGCGTCTTCGGCGAGCTCGAAAAGGTCGCGGGCTGCCTGTATGCCGGCCTGCTCCAGGGAGCGATCCACGGCAACGACCTGATCTCGCTGACCGTGTGGACCGACGCCGGCGCGGCCGCCGCCTACGAGCAGAGCGGGCTTTTTGACCGGCTTCTCGACGAGTCCGACGAGCGGCTCCTCGCCACGGGGGCCGGCCCGGGCGATGGCGGGGCGTCGCCCGATCTCGTGGTCTTCTCCGGCGCCGAGCCCGAGATCGAGACCTGGGAGGCGGCGGGACCCGCCGACCCGGGAGTTCTCGAGCGGATGGCGGGCGCCCGGGTCTTCGTCCGGATGGTGGCGATCAGGCTGCGCCGCGAGGCGGTCGACGAGTTCAGGAGGCGGTACGACGACGAGGTCCGTCCGGCCCTCGCCACGACGGCGGGCTGTCTCGGCACCTTCCTCGTCGCCGGCGTGGGCGATCCGACCAGAGTGTTGTCGTTCACCGTCTGGGCGAGGGAGGAGGACGCCGTCAGGTACGGGCTGAGCGGCGACTTCGACCGGCTGACCGTGCGCCTCAAGGACACCTTCTCCGAGCTCTACGGCTGGGGCCGGCCGGGCGACGTGGACCAGGTCGCCGCCTCGTTCGGCACCGGTCGAGGTCTCGATATCGAAGGCTATCAGCTGGTTACAGGACGCACCATGAAGTGACCGGCGGGCCGCGACCGGCCGCCGATCGCCGGGTGCTACCATGGCGCCCGGCAATGCCCCGACGACAACCCGGCGCCCCGACCAGACGAAGGACGCCAGGACCCCAGAACGGCCCCGGAGGAACGAGCGGATGAACGACGCGGCCACCCACGAGTGCGAGTTCGACCCCGACCGCCTGCTGCTCAAGCTCGACTTCAAGATCCCCGGCGCGGTCGACTCGATCCAGCCCGCGGTCGACGAGATCATGGAGGTCGTCGGCTCGCTGGGCTGCGTGGCGGGCAGCGAGTTCGAGATCGAGGTGGCGCTCCTCGAAGCGCTCGCCAACGCGGTCAGGCACGGCTGCAAGGACGACCCGTCGAAGACCGTCGAGGTCTGTGTCGCCTGCGAGGTCGACCGCGGGATGCTCATCATCGTCCGCGATCCGGGCCCCGGCTTCGACCCCGGGGAGATTCCGAGCCCGGTCAACGGGACCAACATCTTCTCCGACCACGGACGTGGGATCTTCCTGATCAGCGAGCTGATGGACGACGTCGAGTACCGCGGCGGCGGAACCGAGATCTGGATGCGCAAGAAGTAGGCCATCTCGAGAGCCCGTCTCGCCGGTCTCGGCGGTCGGTCGACTCGCTCCCCCCTGACTGAGCTACACTCGATCACCGCGGGCGGGGCGCCGCCCGCGTCGGGGATGGGGGGCTCATGAAGACTCTCGCGAAGGGTCTGCTCGTCGCGACCGCGGCGGCGTCGCTGACCTGTCTGCCAGCCGCGCCGCGACCGCCGGTCGCCGCGGTGGCGCCGCACCAGCTCGAGATCCACGGCGACGTTCGCACCGACCCCTACTTCTGGCTGCGCGATCCGGAGGACCCGGCGGTCGTCGCCTACCTCGAGGCCGAGAACGCCTACGCCGACGCGGTCATGGCGCCGACCCTCGGGCTGCAGGAGCGGCTGGTCGCCGAGCTCGCGGGCCGGACCCCGCAGACCGACGCGAGCCCGCCGGTCCCCGACCGCGGCTACCTGTACTACGAGCGGACCGAGGAGGGTCTCGACTACCCGATCCACTGCCGCGTCAAGGACGCTCCGGGCGCCTCCGAGGAGGTCCTGCTCGATGTCAACGCCCTCGCCGAGGGTCACACCTTCTGCTCGGTCGAGGGCCTCCGGGTCAGCCCGGTCGGCGATCTGATGGCGTGGGCGCTCGACACCGTCGGTCGCCGCAAGTACACCCTCCGCTTCACCGACCTGACGACCGGCGAGGGGCTCGCCGACGAGATCCACGAGGTCACCGACAACGCCGAGTGGGCGAACGACGGCCGGACCGTGCTCTACACCCGGCAGGATCCGGAGACGTTGCGCTGGTTCCAGGTCTGGCGGCACGTCGTCGGGACCGACCCGGCCGCCGACGTCCTGGTCTTCGAGGAGGAGGACGAGACCTACAACGTCTCGGTCGACCGGACTGCCTCCGGGCGCTATCTGCTGATCGTCTCGTGGCAGACGCTGGCCAGCGAGGTCCGGTTGGTCGATGCCGACGACCCGACCCGACCGCCGGTGGTCGTCGAGCCGCGCCAACGGGGCGTCGAGTACGAGGTCGATCACCACGGCGACCGGCTGCTCATCCGTACCAACCTCGAGGCCCCGAGCTTCCGCCTCATGTCGGCGCCGGTCGCCTCGCCGGGCCGGGCGAGCTGGCAGGAGCTCGTCCCGCACCGCGACGACGTCCTCCTGAGCTCGGTCCGCGCCTTCCGCGACTTCGTCGTCCTCAGCGAACGCAAGGACGGGCTGAGCCGGCTGACGGTGTGGCGCCCGGCGACCGGCGAGGCCGAGGTCATCGAGCTCGAGGAGGCCGCCTATGACGTGTGGCTCGACGACAACCGCGAGTACGACACGCCGTTTGTGCGGTTCGGGTATTCCTCGCTGGTCACCCCGACCTCGATCTGGGACCTCGACACCCGGACCGGCGAGCGCCGGCTCGTCAAGCAGGACCGGGTCCTCGGCGGCTACGACCCCGGCCGCTATGTCGTCGAGCGGCTGACCGCGCCGGCCCGCGACGGGGTCGGCGTGCCGATCTCGCTCGTCCACCGCGCCGATTTGGAGCTCGACGGCTCGGCGCCGCTGCTGCTCCACGGCTACGGCGCCTACGGCTCCAACAGCGACCCCGTCTTCGACCCGGAGGTGATCAGCCTGCTCGACCGCGGCTTCAGCTACGCGATCGCCCATGTCCGGGGCGGCCAGGAGCTCGGCCGCCGGTGGTACGAGGACGGCAGGCTGCTCGCCAAGAAGAACAGCTTCAACGACTTCGTCGACTGCGCCCGCTTCCTCGTCGACCGCGGCTACACCTCCCCCGAGCGGCTCGTGGCGAGCGGGCGCAGCGCCGGCGGTCTGCTGATGGGCGCGGTCGCCACCATGGCCCCCGAGCTCTTCGCCGGGATCGTCGCCGAGGTCCCCTTCGTCGACGTCGTGACGACCATGCTCGACCGGTCGATCCCGCTGACCAGCGAGGAGCTCGACGAGTGGGGCGACCCCGCCGATCCCGAGCTCTACGCCTACATGCTCTCGTACTCGCCCTACGACCAAGTCGCGACGAGAGCCTACCCGGCGATGATGGTCACCACGGGGCTCCACGACTCGCAGGTCCAGTACTGGGAGCCGGCGAAGTGGGTCGCCAAGCTGCGCGCCACCAAGACCGACGACAACCTCCTCGTGCTGCGCACCGCGATGGACTCGGGCCACGGCGGGGCGAGCAGCCGATCGGGCGGCTACCGCGAGCGCGCCGAGGTCCTGGCCTTCCTGCTGATGGCGGTCGGCGCGGCCGACTGACGACCGGAGGGAGTACAATTCCGCGGCTCGGGCGGGCGCTCGGGCGGGACGCCGAGGAGGAGCGAGTGGATCTGAGCCAGTACCGGGTGCCGACCGCCACCGTGCGCTGCGAGCCGTCGGGGCGCGAGGTGGTGATCGTGCACGGCGCCAAGCTGATGGACGCGATCCTCCAGACCGGGCTCGCCCTCGGTCAGTCCTGCGACGGGGTGGCGCTGTGCGGCTTCTGCCGGGTCCAGGTGCTCGCCGGTCTCGACAACCTCGGTCCGGCCGGCGGCGAGGAGAAGAAGGTCCTGGCCTCGCTCCACGCCGGCGCCGACGAGCGCCTCGCCTGCTGCGCCACGATCCAGGGACCGGTCACGGTGACCACGACCTACTGGTAGCCTCGGGGCGCGGCGGCCCGCCGGTCATCCGAGCCGTTGGCGGAAGCGCAGCCGCGCGAGGACCAGGATCGCCGCCCCGAGGCCGAGCAGGGCCAGCCCTTGCGGCCACAGCGTCTCGAGGCCGACCCCCTTGAGGAACACGCCGCGCAGCACGGCCACGTAGTAGCGCAGGGGGACCGCGTAGGTGATCCACTGGAAGAGCCGCGGCATGTTCTGGATCGGGAAGACGAAGCCCGACAGGTAGATCTGCGGCATCAGGAAGACGAAGGTCGAGAGCATCATCGCCTGCTGCTGGGTGCGGGCGAGGGTCGACACCAGCAGCCCCAGACCGAGGGTGCAGAGCATGAACGGGATCGTGAGCAGGACGAGGACCGCGAACGACCCGCGGAGCGGCACCCGGAACCAGAGCAGCACGACCGGCAGCGCGGTGCAGATCTCGACCGTGCCGACGAGGGCGTAGGGGACCAGCTTGCCGACGATGATCGCCCCCGGGGTCAGGGGGGTGACCAGCAGCTGCTCCATGGTGCCGATCTCGGTCTCGCGGACCAGCGCCATCGAGGTCAGCATCATGGTCATGATCATCAGGATCATCGCCAGCACCCCGGGCACCATGTAGTAGCGGCTGACCAGGTCCGGGTTGTAGAGCACCTTCGGCCGCAGCTCGACCGGCAGCCGGAAGCCCTGACGCTCGGCGATCTGCTGGAGGGTTCCCTGGGCGTAGCTCAGGCTGAGGGTTCCGCTCATCGCATCGGAGCCGTCGGCGATCAGCTGGACCTTGACCGGGCGGGCGGCGGAGCGGTCGGCGGCGTAGCCAGCCGGGATGGTCAGGGCGATCCGCGCGCGACCGCTGTCGAGCCACGGGTCGAGGGCGTCCTGCGAGGGGACCGCCACGACCTGGCGGAAGTAGGTCGAGGAGGTGAAGGCGTCGACCAGGGCGCGGCTCGCCGGCGTCCGGTCGAGGTCGCACACCGCCAGCTCGACCCGCCGGACGTCGGTGGTGGCGGCGTAGCCGAGGATGGTCAGCTGGACCACCGGTGCGATGAACAGGATCGGCAGGATCTTGGGGTCGCGCCTGAGCTGGAGCAGCTCCTTGACGAGGATGTTGAGCAGCGTCCGCATCACAGGCTCCGGACGGTTCGAGCGGTGGCGATCAGCAGCACCAGCGCACCGTACGCGACCAGGGCGAGGGCGTCGTTCCACCACACCTCGGGGCCGACACCCTTGAGCACCACCTCGCGAAGCGCCGCGATGAAGTAGCGCGCGGGGACGATGTGGGAGATCACCTGCAGCGCCGGCGGCATCGACGAGAGCGGGAAGATGAAGCCCGACAGCAGCAGCGTCGGCAGCATCGACGACAGCAGGCCCATCTGGAACGCCACCTGCTGGGTGTCGGCGATGGTCGAGATCAGGACCCCCCAGCCGAGACCGCCGGCGAGAAAGAGCACCGTGAGCGCGGCCAGCCATGCGATCGAGCCCCGGATGGGCACCTCGAACAGCAGCCGGGCCAGGGTCAGGGACCCCGCCGCCGCCACCGAGCCCACCAGCAGGTAGGGCAGGGTCTTGCCGATCAGGAGCTCGATCGCCACCAGCGGCGTGGCGCGCAGCGACTCCATGGTGCCCCGCTCCTTCTCGCGCACCACCGCGAGGGCGGTGGCGATCACCGCGGTGATCATGAGGATGAAGGCCACGAGACCGGGGACGAGGAAGATCGACGAGGCCAGGTCGGGGTTGTACCAGACCACCGGAGCGCCCGCGACGGGTGGCTCGAGCTCGATCTCGAGGAGGTCGGCGGCGGTGGCGGCCACGATCTGGCGGGCGTAGCCGAGGATGGTGCTCGCGGTCTGCGAGTCCGAGCCGTCGAGGACGAACTGGATCGCGGTCGGCCGGCGGGCCGTCAAATCGGCGGCGAAGTCGGCGTCGATCACCAGCGCGGCCTGCGCCCGCCCCGAGTCGAAGAGCCTGTCGAGCCCCCGGGTGTCGTCGAGGGTCGCTACCCGGATGAAGTACCCCGACTCGAGGAAGGCCTGGATCAGCTCCCGCGAGTCGGCGGTGCGCGAGCGGTCGACCACCGCGAGCCGGATGTCCCGGACGTCGAAGCTGAGGGCGAAGCCGTAGATCAGGAGCAGCACCACCGGCATTCCGAGCAGGGCGATGAGGGTGCGCCAGTCGCGGCGGAGCTGGAGCAGCTCCTTGACGGTGATCGCGAGGACCCGGCGGATCACGACCGGACCCCCCGCTCGGCGTCCCGGATCACCCTG
The DNA here is from genome assembly GCA_025456145.1 of Thermoanaerobaculales bacterium. Taxonomy (GTDB): domain Bacteria; phylum Acidobacteriota; class Thermoanaerobaculia; order Thermoanaerobaculales; family Sulfomarinibacteraceae; genus JAHECW01. The sequence continues at coordinate 11,716 of JALOLD010000051.1, forward strand.
ACGAAGACGTCCTCGAGGGACGGCGCCACCGGCTCGACCTGGAACGGGGCGTGGCCGCCGAGCTCGAGCGCGGACACCACGCCGGCGATCCGGTCGGGCCGGTCGACGACGACGTGGAGCCGGTCGCCGAACAGGGACACGTCCTCGATCCCGGGCTCGTTCCCGAGCCGCGCCATCGCTTCCGCCGGACGTCGGCACGCCACCTCGAGAACGCAGTCCGCAGGGAACACCGACTTGAGGGCCCCGATGGTGTCGAGGGCGAGCAGCCGGCCGGCATGCATGAGCGCGACGCGGTGGCAGCGCTCCGCCTCGTCCATCGAGTGGGTGGTGACGAAGACCGTCCGGCCGTCGGCGACCAGCTCGTCGATGAGGTCCCAGAAGCGGCGGCGGGCCTCGGGGTCGACGCCGCCGGTCGGCTCGTCGAGGAACACCACCGGCGGTCGGTGCAGGAGCGCGCAGCCGAGGGCCAGGCGCTGTCTGAAACCCCCCGGGAGGTCGCGCACGAGCGCGCTCCGTCGCGCCTCGAGACCGGCGACCTCGAGGGCCCACCGCCGCCGCCGGTCGAGCTCGCCGCCCCAGAGGTGGTAGGCGCCGCCCCAGAAGCGGAGGTTCTCGTCGACCGTGAGGTCGGCGTAGAGCGAGAACCGCTGCGACATGTAGCCGATCCGGGTCTTGATCCGGCGGGCGTCGGTCGCGATGTCGAACCCGTCGACCGACCCCGACCCCGCGGTCGGCACGAGTAGGCCGCAGAGCATCCGGATGGTGGTCGTCTTGCCCGCCCCGTTGGAGCCGAGGAAGCCGAAGATCTCGCCGCGGGGGACCTCGAACGACACCCGATCGACGGCCACGAAGTCGCCGAAGGTGCGGGTCAGCTCGCGGGCGCTGACCACGATTTCGGTTCGGGCGGTCGCGACGACCGAGCTCATCGCCCGACCGCTCGCCGCAGCCCCGCATCGGCGATCCAGGCGCCGCTGCGAGCCCGAACCAGGGTCAGCTCCGCCTCGGCGAGCTCGGTCTGGGCGTCGAGGACCTCGGCGACGGTCGCCATCCCGGCGCCATAGCGGTCGCGGCTGTCGGCCTCCCGGGCGGTCGCGGCCTCGACCGCCGCGGTCGCCGCGGTGTCGGCGGCCAACGTCGCCTCGAGGGTCCGACGCGCCGTCTCGACATCGAGGGCGACCCGGCGCTCGAGCTCGGCGAGCTCGGCCTCGACGCTCGATCGCTCGGCGTCGAGGGTGGCCACCTCGGCGCCGGTGCGGGCGCCGTCGAACACCCGCCAGCCGGCGAAGACGCCGACCGTCCAGCTCGTGTTCCACTCGTCGGAGAGGGGCAGGTACCTTTCGTTGGGACGGGCGACGTCCCAGCGGGCGCCGAGCGACACCTGGGGTCGCGCCGGCGCGCCCACCGTGGCGGACCGGCTGGCGAGGGCGTCGCGGCGGGCGGCCAGGGCGGCGAGCTCGGGGCGGGTCGCCAGGGCCTCGGCGATCAGGGGAGCGAGGGCGGGCGGGCCGGACGGGAGACGGCCGCCGCGGTCGGTGAGCTCGAGCTCGACGCCCGGAGCGAGGTCGAGCAGCGAGCGCAGCTCGGCTCGCCGGTTGGCGGCCGCCGCCTCGGCGTCGATCACCCGTACCTGCGCGGCGGCGAGGCGGGCCGCGGCGCCGAGCTCGTCGGCGCGGACCGCCATCCCGGCGCCGCGCAGGGCGCGGGCGTCGGCGAGCAGCCTCTCCGCGCGGCCGGCCTCGGCGCGGGCGGCGTCGAGCGAGGCCTCGGCCGCGACCGCGTTCCAGTAGGCGGTGCGCGCCTCGAGCCGCAGGGCGTCGTCGACCCGCGCCGCCTCGGCGGCCGCGGCCGTCCGGTCGTGACGCGCCGCCTCGCAGCTGCCGTTGATGGCGCCGCCGGTCCACACCGGCTGGGTGAGCGCGACACCCGCGCGGTAGGTGTCCTGGATGTTGGGAAAGAGCACGAAGCCGCCGATGTCGGGGACCGACTCCGGAAACGCCGCCTCGGGGACCGAGCTGCGGTGGGCCACCGCCGCCTCGAGGTCGACGGTGGGCAGCCGGCGGGCGTCGGCGGCGCCGACCTGCTGATCCGCCGCGTCGACCCGGGCCGCAGCCGCGTCTCGCCGGTGCGACGTCGCGAGGACGAGCTCGACAGCCCGGTCGGAGTCGATCGGCAGAACCTCGGCCGCGGCGCCGGCAGCGGCGGCGGTCAGGAGAATGAGCAGGGTGACGTGGTGGTGTCTCATGTCGCCTCCGCGCGCGATCGCTCGTGGGTGGTGAGGTAGAGGAACGCGTCCTCGAGGGAGGGCCGGATGGCGCGCACGCCGATCTCGGGCCCGCTGGCGCCGAGCAGCTCGCGGACCCGCCGCTCCGCGGCCTCCGGCGGCTGCTCGAGCCGGGCGTGCAGGGTGGTGCCGAAGACCGAGACGTCGGCGATGTCCGCCGCCGCGGCGAGGAGGTCGCTCGCCGTCGCGCGGTCGCCGGCGGCGATCTCGACCACGGTCCCGGGCATCGTCGCCGGGATCGCGGACGGGCGCCCGTCGGCAATCACCTCTCCGTGGTGCATGAGCACCACGCGGGTGCAGCGCTCGGCCTCGTCGAGATAGGGGGTCGCGACCACCAGCGTGAGCCCGTCGCCGACCAGCTCGCCGAGCAGCCGCCAGAGCTCGCGGCGGGTCACCGGGTCGACGCCGGTGGTCGGCTCGTCGAGCAGCAGCACCTCCGGCGAGTGGATGAGGGTGCAGGCGAGGGCCAGCTTCTGCTTCATGCCGCCCGACAGCTGCTCGGCGAGGCGACCGCGGAAGCGGTCGAGCCCGACCAGCTCGAGCAGCCGTCGGCGCCGCTCGCGCCAGCCGGCGACCCCGTACATCAGGGCGAAGAACTGGACGTTCTCGTCGACCGTCAGATCGCCGTAGAGGGCGAACCGCTGCGCCAGGTAGCCGAGGCGATGGTGGAGGGCGCGACGCGATCCCCAGCACGACGCGCCAAACGCCTCGGCGGTTCCCCCCGAGGCCCGCATCAGCCCACCGAGCACCCGCAGGGTCGAGGTCTTGCCGGCGCCGTCGGGGCCGATCAGACCCAGCACCTCGCCGGCGCCGACCTCGAAGGTCACCCCGCGCACCGCCTCGGTGCGGCGGTAGCGGACCTCGAGGCGGCGGACGGCGAGCAGCGCCCCGTCGGTCACCGGGCGTCTCCCGGGCCGGCGGCGCCGAACCACGCATCCGCGGGCATTCCGGGCTTGAAGATCCGGTCGCGGTTGTCGAGGGAGATCTTGACCCGGAAGACGAGCTTGGCCCGCTCCTCGGGCGTCTGGACGTTCTTGGGGGTGAACTCGGCGACATCCGAGACAAAGGAGACGGCGCCTTCGAAGCTGCCGTCGTGCCCGTCGACCCGCACCTCGACCGGATCGCCGAGGCGGATCGACGCGAGGGACGGCCCGCCGACCCAGACGTCGAGCCAGGGCCGCTCGAGGTCCACCAGCACCGCGATCGGGGCGCCCGGGGGCAGCACCTCGCCGGGCTCGGCGATCCGCTCGGAGAGGACCCCGTTGCGGGGCGCGAACACGGTCGCGTCGGCGATCTGCTGGCGGACCGCCGCGACCTGGGCATCGGCCGCCGCCCGCTGCGCCCGCGCCGTCTCGATCTCCTGGCTGCGCGGCCCGCGGATCAGCTTGTCGAGCTCGGAGCGGGCGGCATCGACCGCGCGTCCGGCGACCTCGCGGCGGGTCTCGGCGTCGTCACGGGCCTTCTCGGTGGCGGTGCCGCGCTCGGCGAGCCCCTGGAGCCGGTCGAAATCACGCACCGCGGCGTCGAGCTCGGCCTGGGCCTGGGCGAGACGGTCCTCGGCGCGGCTCAGGTCCTCGACCCGGGTGCCGGCGAGGAGCAGACGGAGCTGGGCGTCGGCGGCCTCGGCGGTCGCCCGCGCCTGGGCGAGGCGGTGCTCGGCGTCAATCGTGTCGAGCCGCGCGACGAGCCCGCCCTCGCGAACCTCGTCGCCCTCCTCGAGCGGCGCCTCGAGCAGCCGGCCGCCGACCTTGGCGGCGAGCCGGACATCGGTCGCCTCGATGTGGCCCGAGGCGTGGATCCGGCCGCCCGAGTCGTCCGGGTTGCAGGCGGCGAGGGCGGCGGCGGAGATCAGAAGGACGGTGGCTCGGGCGGTGGTCGTGACCATCAGGCGCCTCCTTGGCCGGAGCGGGCGGCGAGCCCGTCGAGGAGCAGGGTGGAGAGAAAGGCCGCGATGTCGGCGGTCGGCTCGGGCAGCGACCGCTCGGGGACGAGCTCGGCGGCGCGACCCCGGATCGGGGCGGTCGCGTTGAGGAACACCACCGCGCCGACGATGGTGAGGTGGGCGAGCACCGGGTCGAGGTCGCGGAACTCGCCGGCGGCGACCCCTTCGACGAGCAGCCCGCGGACCACCTCGACCACCTCGAGCATCCGTGCGAGGACCTCGGTCGGCAGGTGGACCGCGCCGGAGGCGATCTCCCTGAGCACGATCCGCGGGTGGTCGGGGTAGCGCTGCACCATCCGGCTCATCGCGTCGATGACCGCCTCGAGGCGCTGGCGCGCGGTTCCCTCGACGGTCGTCGCCCGTGCAAGGGCGGCGCTCACCCGGTCGAAGTTGCGCATCAGCACCGCGGTGTAGAGGGTCTGCTTGTCGCCGACCCGGTAGTAGAGCATCGCCTTGTTGACGCCGGCGCGGGCGGCGATCTCGTCGACCCGGGCGCCGGCGAAGCCGCGCTCGGCGAACTCGGCGGAGGCCGCGTCGAGGACGAGCTCGCGGGGGTCGGGCGGAGGGTCGACGTTCATGGAGGTCCCTTCGACCAGATGGTTCAACTAACTGGTTAGTTAACTTACATGGCCAGGGGGGTGGTGTCAAGGGCCCGTCAGCCCTCGTCAGCCCTCGTCGGTGGCGAGCTCGAAGGCCAGCCGGAGCGCCGCGTAGGCGGCGAGCAGCTGGAACCGGTCGGGGTCGAGGGGGAAGTGGAGCTCGCGGCGGAGCTCGCGTCCGCGACCGGCGGCGGCGACGACCAGCCTGCCCGGCGGAGGGCCGCCCGGTCCGCCGGCGGCGCCGAGCGCAGCGACCCCGATCCCGGCGTCGAGGCGGCGGCGGACGGTCTCGGCGAGCTCCCCGGGATCGGCCGACACGGTCCCGAGCTGCGTCGCGAGCGCCTCCGGGTCGGGCGCCACCAGGCCCCCGGCCAGGCAGCGGCGGCCGTCCGCGGTCAAGCCGAGCAGCTGCGCCAGGCGGCCCGAGCTCGCGACCTCGGCCGCGGCCATGGTGAGCCCGCGCTCGGCCAGCTCGGCGGCGACGCGATCCGGGAAGCCGGCGTCGAGGACCGCACCCCCGACCGCGAAGACGTGCCGGCCGAGCCTCCGGCGGGCCTCTCCGGCGAGGGCCTCGAGCACCTCCGGGGTCGCCCCGCACCGGTCGCCGGCAAGGACCAGCCGGACGTGGATCTCGGGGAAGGTCGCGCGGTACTGGACGGTGAGACGCACCTCTTCGGGCACACCCCGCTCGATGCCCTCGAGGCGGTGCGCGACGTCGCTCTCGCCCAGGCCGAAGATCTTGAGGGTGGCGACCAGGGGAGGCGCCGCGGCGAGCCTGCCGGTGAGATCGGGCAGGACCTGGTCCGCGACCATCCGGCGAAGCTCGTGCGGCACCCCGGGCATGAAGTACAGCCGGCACGCTCCGGTGTCGAGCCGGAAGCCGACCGCGGTGCCGACCGGGTTGGGGAGGATCGTCGAGCCCGCCGGCAGGTCGGCCTGCTTGGCGTTGGTCGGCGCCATCTCGCGGCCGCGCTCGACAAAGAACCGCCGGGTGTGCTCGAAGGCCTCGGCGGAGCGCTCGACCGCCAGGCCGAAGGCGGCCGCCGCCGCGGCCGCGGTCAGGTCGTCGCTGGTCGGGCCGAGGCCCCCCGAGACCAGCACCGCGTCGGCGCGAGAGGCCGCGGCGCGGAGCGCGGCGACGATCTCCCCGATCTCGTCGCCGACGCTGGCGTGGCGCGCCACCCGCAGCCCGGCGTCGGCCAGGACGGCCGACATCTCGCCGGCGTTGGTGTCGACCAGCCGGCCCTCGACGAGCTCGTCGCCGATCGTCAGGATCTCGATGCGCGACATGCGGGGGATTGTACGCCCGCCGCGGCCGCCGCCGCGGCGGGCTTGGGGCTTGAGGGCTTGAGGGCTTGAGGCATCGCATCCATCGCAGCCGCCGTCGCTGACGCTGTCGCTGTCTCTGTCGCTGACGCTGTACACTCTGTCCATGAGCGACGAGGTTCCGTTCTCTCTGCCGATGCTCGACGCCCAACCGGACGACGGCGAGCCGTCGTGCTCGCCGAAGGTCTATGTCAGCAACGAGGAGAAGGCGATCGCCGCGGCGATGCTCGAGCTGCGCGAACGGGCCGTGGAGCTGCGAAGGCGACTCGAGCGCCCGGGCTCCGAGGAGGAGCGGGTTCGGCTCGAGGCCGAGCTCGAGGCGCTGCGGGCCAAGCGCGCCGAGCTCGCGGTCCGCCGTGACGAGGCCTTCAGGCGGAAGATGATCATGCTCGGCCACCTGCCGCCGGACGACGAGATCAGCCTGTTCTGAGGGCGATCGGGGACGCCGGTGGCGGGGTCGGCTCGCCCGGCGAGCCCGCGGCGCCAGGGGCCGGTTCGGTGGGCCCTCAGCCGATGCCGAGCGCCGCCACCTCCGGGTGGCGGAAGCAGCTCACCAGGTGGTCGTTGACCATCCCGGTCGCCTGCATGTGGGCGTAGACGATGGTCGGGCCGACGAAGCGGAAGCCGCGCCGCTTCAGATCCTTCGAGATGGCCTCGGAGAGCGGGGTCCGGGCGGGCAGCTCGGCGAGGCTCGTCCAGGCGTTCTGGATCGGCACGCCGCCGGTGAAGCTCCAGATGTAGTTGGAGAAGCTCCCGAGCTCCTCCTGCACCGCCAGAAAGGCCCGGGCGTTGCCGATCGACGCGGCGACCTTGGCCCGGTTGCGGACGATCCCCGGGTCGGCGAGCAGCTCGGCGACCTTGGCCGCGCCGAACCGGGCGACCCGCTCGGGGTCGAATCCGTGGTAGAGCCTCCGGTAGCCCTCGCGCTTGGCGAGGATCGTCGACCAGCTCAGACCGGCCTGCGCGCCCTCGAGCACCAGGAACTCGAACAGCGTCCGGTCGTCGCGCACCGGCACGCCCCACTCGCGATCGTGGTAGGCGACGTAGAGCGGGTCCGAGCCGCACCAGCCGCAGCGGGTCCGGTCCGGCGTCACGCCCCCACCGCCTGCTCCTCGCCGAGGAAGCGCAGCGCGATCCTGCGGCCGAAGATCCGGTGGAAGAGGTTGGCCTTCTTCTTGAGCGACCAGCTCTCGAGGAGCAGGCCGGCCGAGCCCTCGAGCCACAGCGTGACCTCGCCGTCGCCGACGTGGGCGGTGAGGTCGGTGACCCGCTGGGCGTGCTCGCGGTCGAGGGCGTCGGCGACCCGCAGCAGCGACGCCAGCCGGGTCACCCGGACCTGCTCGTTCTCGCTCAGGGCGACGAAGGCCGGGTGGTGCTCGGCCGGGTGGGCCTTGCGGTGGTAGCGCGCGACGTTGGCGACGAGCTCCATCTCGTGCCGGCTGAAGTTGGGCAGCTCGCTGTGCGAGATGAGGTAGAGCGAGTGCTTGTGGTGCCCCTCGAAGCTGACGAACTGCCCGATGTCGTGGAGCACTGCCGCCGCGTGGAGGATGCGCCGGTCGGGGGCGCCGAGACCGTGCAGCGGCCGCAGCTGGTCGAACAGCCGCAGCGAGAGCTTGGCGACGAGCAGCGCGTGGTCGGCGTCGAAGTGATAGCGTCGTCCGATCGTCAGGGCGCCGGCCAGCACCTCGCGCTCCTGCCGGTCCTCGTGGTCGGTCGACCGCACCAGCTGATCCACTAGGTCGAAGAGCACCCCCTCCTTGATGCCGACGTGGGGCACCAGGATCTCGTCGGCGCCGCTGATCGCGGCGAGCCGCTCGTAGACCATCGCCGCCGGCAGGATGACGTCGGCCCGGTCGTCGCGCAGGCCGAGCTGGTCGACCCGCTCGCGGAAGGACAGCTGGGCCAGCCGCTCGATGATCGTCCGCAGCGTCGCCACCGGGAGGCGGCTGACGCTCATCTCGTCGGGATGACCGCCGAGCTTGGCCAGGGTCTCGATGTTGCCGCCGGTGGCGATGTAGCCGGCGACGCCGGCGCCCTCCGGCATCGCCGGCACCTTGAGCACCGAGATGTACTCGCCGAGCACCCGGTGGAAACGTCCGGGATCGGTTCCCGCGTCGGTCAGCTCCTCGAGCAGACGCACCGAGCCCATGGTGTGCGACTCCGACCAGTAGGTGCCGTTCTGGTCGACCAGCGAGACCTCGACGCTGCCGCCCCCCAGGTCGACCAGCAGCCACATCCGGTTGCCGAGGGGGATCCGCCTGGCCACCGCCCGGTGGACGAGCCGGGCCTCCTCCGAACCGCTGATGATCTCGAGCCGCAGACCGGTCTCGTCGAGCACCCGGGCGACGAACTCGTCGCTGTTGGCGCTCTCCCGGACCGCCGAGGTGGCGACCGCGCGGTAGTGCTCGATGCCGAGCGAGTCCATCTGGCGGCGGTGCGACGCGAGGGCCGCCACCGCGCCGTCCATCGCGGCGGCGTCGAGCCGCCCCGACAGGTAGACGCCATGACCGAGGCGGACCGACGCCCGCTCGCTGACCAGGGTCCGGTACTCGAGCTCGGAGGTGAACTCTGCGGCGAGGAAGCGGATCGCGTTCGACCCCATGTCGACGCAGGCCACCCGCACTGGAAACTCGACATCGAGCCCGATCGGCGACTCGCGGTGGGAGGTCACGGCCGGCACCGGGGCGATTCTAGCGCACCGCCGGCCGATCCCCGGTCGCTAGCCGAGGCCCTCGAGCATTCTCGGGACGAGGTGCCATCCGAGCTCGCCCCGCCCCGGCCCGAGCTCGGACCAGCCCTCGCCGTCGACCGCGACGCAGGCGACCGCGCCGGTCGGCATCGCGATCCTGCTGCCGCCGGTGAGCACCGAGACGAGCTCCGACCAGGTCGGCTCGTGGCCGACGACCAGGATCCGGTCGGCGGTCTGATCGGCGGCGGCGGCGATCAGACCCTCGACGACATCCCTCCAGCCGCCGCCGTAGAACCCCTCGACCACCACCGTCGGCGCCGACCAGCCGCCGCCCCGCGCGGCGAGCTCGGCGGTCGAGCGGGCGCGCACCGCCGGCGAGGTCAGCACCAGGTCCGGCGCCGAGCCGAGCCGCGTGATCATCCGGCCCATCCGCTTCGCCGCCTTGGCGCCGCGCGGGGCGAGCGGCCGGTCGAGGTCGCCGGCGACGCCGGATCCCCAGTCCGACTTGGCGTGGCGCATGATCAGAAGCTGGCGCATGGGTCCGTCGCCCCGACCGGGTCGAGCACGTCCTGGTGGACGACGAGGCCGTCGTCGAGCCGGAGCGCCGTCAGCCGGCCGCCGTAGACGCAGCCCGAGTCGAGGCAAACCACGTCGCGGGCGCGGTAGTAGCCGAGCATCGCCCAGTGGCCGAAGATGACGGTGTAGCCCTGCCGGACGACCGCCGCCGTCGAGAACCACGGCTGCAGCCCCTCGGGAGCGCTGCCCGGCGGGCCGGCGTAGCCGAGGGCGGCCCGGCCGTCGGGCCCGACCATCCTGATCCGGCTCATCACCACCGCCGCGGTGGGCAGCCGTTCCTCGCGCGACAGGTCGACGTGCCACGGCTGCTTGCGGTTGGCGTGGATCGCGGCGAGCAGCGACTGGCCCTTACCGGCGTCGCACTCGGCGTGGATGACCTCGGCGTAGCCCTCGGCGAGCTCGATGTTCCACTCGGGCGCGAGCCCGGCGTGGACGATGACGTATGGCCCGAGCTTGTGCATCATCGGTCGCCGGCGCAGCCATCCCAAGAGCTCGTCGCGATCGGGCGCCGCGAGCACCTCGTCGATCGTGTCGCCCTTCTTCTCGCCAGCGACCCCGCACGCCCGGGCGAGCAGGTGGAGGTCGTGGTTGCCGAGCACCGAGCTCACCCGGTCGTCGTGGGCGACCGCCCAGCGGAGGACCTCGAGGGAGTGGGGCCCCCGGTTGACCAGGTCGCCGACCAGCCACAGCCGGTCGTGCGAGGTCTCCCAGCCGATCGAGGCGAGCAGCCGCTCGAAGGTCAGCCAGCAGCCGTGGATGTCGCCGATGACCCAGGTCGCCATCTCTCCCGATCCCGTACCCGACGAACATACACCATCTCGGCGCCCGGAACGGCGGTCACCGCGACCCGGGCGGCGGCCTCGATGGAGTACAGTGGCGCTCGACGATGACGGACGGGAGGCACCCATGATCGGTTATGTGACCCTCGGGACCAACGACCTCGGCCGCGCCGCGGCCTTCTACGACGAGCTGCTGGGCCTGATCGGCGCCACGCGGTTCATGGAGAACGACCGGTTCATCGCCTGGGCGGTGGCGCCCGACAAGCCGGCGCTGTCGGTCACCACGCCCTTCGACGGCAACGCCGCCACGGTGGGCAACGGCGTGATGGTCGCGATCGCGGTCACCCGGCCCGAGCAGGTCCAGGCCCTCCACGCCAAGGCCCTCGAGCTCGGCGGCGCCGACGAGGGCGCTCCCGGTCCGCGGGGCAGCAGCGGCTTCTACGCCGGCTACTTCCGGGACCTCGACGGCAACAAGCTCAACGCCTTCTGCATGACCCATAGCTGACCGAGTCCCACCTGGGTTAGACTGCCGTCCGTTTTTCGGCCGACGCCGGTCCGACCGGCGTCGGCCGAAAAACGGAAAGCGAGCCCATCGATGTCTGAATCCCAATTCCGCAACCTGGCGATCATCGCCCACGTCGACCACGGCAAGACCACCCTGGTCGACGCCATGCTGTGGCAGAGCGGGACCTTCCGCGCCAACGAGCGGGTCGCCGAGCGGGTCATGGACTCGGGCGACCTCGAGCGCGAGCGCGGGATCACCATCCTCGCCAAGAACACCGCGGTCCGTTTCGCCGGCGTCAAGATCAACATCGTCGACACCCCGGGCCACGCCGACTTCGGGGGCGAGGTCGAGCGGACCCTCCAGATGGTCGACGGCGTGCTGCTGCTCGTCGACGCCGCCGAGGGACCGCTGCCGCAGACCCGCTTCGTGCTCTCGAAGGCGCTCCGGCTCGGGCTGCCGCCGATCGTCGTGCTCAACAAGATCGACCGCGCCGACGCCCGTCCGGCCGAGGTCCTCGACGAGGTCTACGACCTGTTCATCGACCTCGACGCGACCGAGGAGCAGCTCGATTTCCCGGTCTTCTGCACCGACGCCAGAAAGGGCCTGTGCCGGCGCGGGCTCGAGGGAGAGCTCGGCGATCTGCGGCCCCTGCTCGAGGAGATCGTCCGGACCCTGCCGGCCCCCAGCGGCGACCCGGCGGCCAAGCTCCAGCTGCTGGTCACCAACCTCGACTACTCGGACTACCTGGGGCGCCTCGCGGTCGGCCGAATCGTCAACGGCGTCGTCGTCGCCAACAGTACGGTCGGCATCGCCCGCGAGGGCGGGGTCGGCCGGGCCAGGATCGGCGTCGTCTACTCCCACGAGGGGCTCAAGAGGGTCGAGGTCGAACGCGCGGTCGCCGGCGACATCGTCGCCCTCGCCGGTCTCGACGAGGTCTCGATCGGCGACTCGCTGGTCGACCCCGAGGACCCGAGCCCGCTGCCCCGGATCGCGGTCGACGAGCCGACCATGGCGATGGTCTTCTCGGCTAACACCTCGCCCTTCGGCGGCCGCGACGGCGACTATGTCACCGCCCGCCAGATCCGCGCCCGGCTCGAGAAGGAGGCCCTCCACAACGTCTCGATCCGGCTCGAGATCCTCGGCAACGACGCCTTCAAGGTCCTCGGCCGCGGCGAGCTCCAGCTCGCCATCCTCATCGAGACGATGCGGCGCGAGGGCTACGAGCTGTCGGCCTCGAAGCCCGAGATCGTCACCCGCACGATCGACGGCGTCAAGCACGAGCCGATGGAGATCGTCCAGATCGACTGCCCCGAGGAGCACGTCGGGATCGTCACCCAGAAGCTCGGCAGCCGGAAGGGCAAGATGTCCGAGATGCACAACCCCGGCCACGGCCGGGTGCGCCTGCAGTTCCGGATCCCCTCGCGGGGCTTGATCGGCTTCCGCTCGGAGTTCCTCACCGACACCCGCGGCACCGGGATCCTCAACCACCTGTTCGACGGCTGGTCCGAGTGGCAGGGGCCGATCGCCGGACGCGCCACCGGCGCCCTGGTCGCCGACCGCGCCGGCCGGACGACCACCTACGCGCTCTACCACCTGGAGCCCAGGGGCACCCTGTTCATGGGCCCCGGCACCGAGGTCTACGAGGGGATGATCGTCGGCGAGAGCACCCGCGACGCCGATCTCGACGTCAACGTCACCCGCGAGAAGAAGCTGACCAACATGCGCGCCGCCGGCTCCGACGAGGCGCTCCGCCTGGCCCCGCCGCGCGAGATGACCCTCGACCGGGCGCTCGAGTGGATCGACGCCGACGAGCTCGTCGAGGTCACCCCGATGGCGATCCGGGTGCGCAAGCGGACGCTCGCCGGCAACCAGCGCTCCAACCGGCGCAAGACCGCCCAGGAGTAGTCGAGGGGCCAGCTGCCGGCTCCCGCCTCCGAGTCCGCCTCCGCGTCCGCGTCCGCCTCCGAGTCCGCGTCCGATTCCATTGCAGCGCCAGCGCCAGCGGCAGCGCCAGCGACAGCGACAGCGGCAGGGGCAGCGACAGCGGCAGCGATGGGGACCAGCCCGCCGCGGCAGCGCCAGCTGCCGCGGCAAGCCCTCAAGCCCTCAAGCCCTCAAGCCCTCAAACCCCCGACGCCGGCCGGTGTCGCGTCGAGGCGCGCGGCGGATCGAGGCTACTCCTCGCCCATGTTCTCCTTGACCGTGCGCTGCGAGGTCCAACGGATGAGGTTGAGGTACGAGCCCGCCTTGTCGTTGGTCCCCGAGGCGCGCGAGCCGCCGAAGGGCTGCTGGCCGACGACGGCGCCGGTCGGCTTGTCGTTGAGGTAGAAGTTGCCCGCGGCGTGGCGCAACCTCGCCGCCATCCTGACCGCGGCGAGCCGGTCGTCGGCGAAGATCGCGCCGGTCAGGGCGTAGGGGCTCGTCGTGTCGCACAGCTCGAGGGCCCGGTCGAGCTCGGCGTCGTCATAGACGAAGAGGGTCAGCACGGGCCCGAAGATCTCCTCCTCCATGAGCTTGAAGTGCGGGTCGCTGGTCAGGACCACGGTCGGGTGGACGTAGTAGCCGACCGAGTCGTCGTAGGTCCCGCCGGCGAGGATCTCGGCATCGGGCGACGCCTTGGCGTGCTCGATATAGCCGACGTGGTCGGCGAAGGCGCCCCTGTCGATCACCGCGTTGAAGAAGTTGCGGAAGTCGGTCGGCGGGCCGATCTTGATCTCGGCGATCTGGCCGAGCAGCAGCTCCCTGGTTCTCCTCCAGAGGCTTTTCGGGATGTAGGCGCGCGACGCGGCCGAGCACTTCTGGCCCTGGTACTCGAAGGCGCCGCGGACCAGCGCCGTGGCCAGCGCCGCGGCGTCGGCCGAGGGGTGGGCGAAGATGAAGTCCTTGCCACCGGTCTCGCCGACGATCCGCGGGTAGGTCCGGTAGGTCGCGATGTTCTCGCCGATGGTCCGCCACATGCCGTGGAAGACCCCGGTCGAGCCGGTGAAGTGGATCCCGGCGAGGTGCGGGCTCGCCATGACCGGGTTGCCGACCTGGCCGCCCGAGCCGGGGACGAAGTTGATGACCCCGTCGGGGAAGCCGGCGGCCTTGAACAGCCGCATCAGCTGCCAGGCGGTGAAGACCGCCGAGGAGGCGGGCTTCCACAGCACGGTGTTGCCCATGAGCGCCGGGGCGGTCGGCAGGTTGCCGGCGATCGAGGCGAAGTTGAAGGGGGTCACCGCGAAGACGAAGCCCTCGAGGGCGCGGTACTCGACATAGTCCCAGTGGCCGAGCGCCGACTCAGGCTGCTGCGAGTAGATGAACCGCATGTAGTGCGGGTTGAAGCGGAAGAAGTCGACGAGCTCGCAGGCCGAGTCGATCTCGGCCTGGAAGACGGTCTTCGACTGGTTGAGCATGCAGGCCGCGTTGAGGGTGTCGCGCCACGGGCCGGCGAGCAGCTCGGCGGCCTTGAGCATCACCGCGGCGCGGTCCTCCCAGGGTACCTCGGACCACTCGCGCCACGCCGTCTGGGACGCGTCGATGGCCTGCCGGACCTCGGCCTCGCCGGCCATGTGGTAGGTCGCCAGGACATGGCCGTGGTCGTGCGGGCAGACCGCCTTGGCGGTCTTCCCGGTCCGCACCTCCCGGCCGCCGATGACGAGCGGGATCTCGATCTCCTCGGACAGCATCTCGGCGAGCCTGGACTTGAGGGTCGCCTTCTCGGGCGAGCCCGGCCGGTAGGAACGGACCGGCTCGTTGACCGGGGACGGGATGGGGACGATTCCGTTGGGCATGGGTGCCTCCGTAGGTCGCTTGGTTCTTTCCGGCACTCCGAGCGCCGGAGCGGCATCGTATCGACCGCGCCCCTGATCTGCAAGCTCGACGCCCACCAGCCGTCGCCGCGGCCGCCGGTGAGATTCGAGGATGTAGACTGGGTCGTCAGTGGAAGCCCCGGTCTATCTCGACTACAACGCCACCACCCCGACCGACCCGCGGGTCGCCGAGGCGATGACCCCGTACCTCACCGGGGTCTTCGGCAACCCCTCGTCCGGCCACCGCTGGGGGCGGGAGGCCCGGGCGGCGCTCGAGCGGGCCCGCACCCGGGTGGCAGAGTGCCTCGGCTGCTCGGCCGGTGAGATCGTCTTCACCTCGGGCGGGTCCGAGTCGGACAACCTCGCCCTGCGCGGCGTGGTGGCCGCCCGGGGCGGCGGCCACGTCGTCACCTCGGCGGTCGAGCACCCGGCGGTGCTCGAGACCGCGCTGGCCATGGAGATGGAGGGGCTGATCCGGCTCTCGGTGGTCGGCGTCGACCGGCACGGCCGGGTCGACCCGGCGGCGGTCGTGGCGGCGCTCCGCGACGACACGGTCCTGGTGTCGGTCATGCTCGCCAACAACGAGGTCGGGACCCTCCAGCCGATCGCCGAGATCGCCGAGCTGTGCCGCGCCCGCGGGGTGCCCGTCCACACCGATGCCGCCCAGGCGGTCGGCAAGATCCCGGTCGACGTCGCGGCGCTCGGCGTCGACCTGCTCACCGTCGCCGGCCACAAGCTCTATGCCCCCAAGGGCGTCGGCGCGCTGTTCGTCCGCGACGGCGTGGCCCTCGAGCGGATGATCCACGGCGCGGGTCACGAGGGCCGGCGCCGCGCCGGGACCGAGAACATCCTCGAGATCGCCGGTCTCGGCGCCGCCTGCGAGCTGGCTCGGTCCGAGACCGCTGCCGAGGCGCGCCGGCTCGCGGCGCTCCGCGACCGGCTGCGGGACCGTCTCGCCGCGGCGATCCCCGGTCTCGTCGAGCACGCGGCCGGCGCCGAGCGGCTGCCCAACACTCTCAGCATCGCGCTGCCCGACGCCACCGCCTCGGAGCTCCTCGAACAGGTCGGCGACTCCCTCGCCGCCTCGGCGGGGGCCGCCTGCCACGGCCTCACCGTCCAGGTCTCCCACGTCCTCGCCGCCATGGGGGTCGCCCCCGAGGTCGCCCGCGGCACGATCCGGCTGTCGGTGGGCAGGTTCACGACCGAGGACGAGATCGACCGCGCCGCGGAGATCGTCCTCGAGGCCCACGCGACCCCGCGCTGAGCCGCGGCGGGCCGTATACTCCGACCATGGCCCGCCGTTGCCCCTGGTGTCTCGAGCCCCTGAGCCTGGGCGAGCGGCGGGCGAGCGAGTGCCCACGCTGCGGCCGGCCCCTGGTCGGTCCGGAGGGCGAACCGCGCGAGCTCGAGCTGCGTTTCGACCAGATAGAGGCCCGGCAACGGGCCCGCGCGCTGGAGGTTCTGCAGTGGGGTGTCCCGACGGTCGCGGTGCTCGCCGCGATGGTCTCGCTGATCCACATCGGCGGGGTGCTCCTCGCCCCGCTGGTGGCGCTGATCCACCTCGTGACGCTGCGGCTTTTTCTGGTGCGCGAGGCGAGACGCTACCTCGGCCCGACGCGCCGGCTGTTCACCCGCTGGGCGGCGCGCTTCGCCTTTCTCTGGCTCGGGCTGCCCGGCTATGCCGCGATGGCGACCCCGCTGGTCGGGATCATCGTCGGGGTGGCGACCTTTGTCGTGCTCACCGGGATCGTCCACGTCTACACCGCGTGGAGCCTCGCCCGGGAGAGCGCGCGGCTGCCGATGCTCGCGGCCGAGAAGGCGGCGATGGTCGCCCTCGCCGCCCTGACCCTGCTGGTGACCGCCGCCGTGGTGATCGGCGGAGCGGTCCTCGGCTGGTCGGTGATGACCCTGATCGACCGGCTCTCGGCCGGCTGAGGAGATGACCATGGAAACCCTCATGACCTATATGGCGGCGTTCGGCCTCGCGACCGGCGCGGGCGCCAAGGCCTTTATCCCGATCCTCGCCCTGGGGGCGCTCTCCTACACGCCGTACTTCGAGCTCGCAGACCGCTTCGCGTGGATCGCCGACCCGGTCGTGATGGCGGTGCTCGGCGTGCTCGTCGTGCTCGAGCTGGTCGTCGACGCCCACCCCGACCTCGGGCGGTTCTCCGACCTCGTGTCATATCTGCCCAAGATCGTCGCCGGCTTCATCGGCTTCGCGGCGGTCACCGGTCGGCTCGACTCCGACGTCGCCCAGCTCGGCGCCTCGGGGGTGCTCGGCGGTGGCACGGCGGCCGGGGTCCACTGGCTGCGCAACCGGGTGCGCGCCCCGTTCCGCGACCTCGCCGAGGACGCCCACGAGGGCGCGGGCAAGCTCGCGACGCTGACCGAGGCGGGGGCCTCGGCGACGATGGCCGGCACCGCGGTGGTCGCACCACCGGTGTCGATGGCGCTCGCGCTGGTCTTCGTCGGCGGCTCGCTCGCGGTGGCCCGGCGGGCGGCCGGCCGCCGGCTGCCCTGCCCTCACTGCGGCGGCGAGACCCGGCCGGGCGCGATCGTCTGCCCGCACTGCCGGCACGATCTCTGACCCGAATCGGCCCGGATCCGAACCGCGGTTGACCGCGGACGGCCGCGGCGGCCGTGCTACGATGGGATGTTCACCTCGGGGAGGGTCCGTGGAGTTCAGCGTCGGCGACAAGGTGGTCTACCCCAGCCAGGGAGTGTCGGTGATCGAGAGCATCACCGACGAGGAGCTCGCCGGCACCACCATGAGCTGTTACAACCTGAGGTTGCTCAGCACAGACTCGAAGGTCGTCGTCCCGGTCGCCAACTCCGAGCGGGTGGGGCTCCGCCCCCTGTCGGACGGCGACGCGGTGAGCCGGGCCCTCGACCGGCTGCGCTCCGCCGACGCCGATGGCGCCGAGGACTGGAAGGACCGCTACCGGGCCAACCTCGACCGGATCAAGACCGGGGACCTCGACGAGATCGTCGACGTGCTGCGCTGCCTCGCCGAGGTCGCCGGTCGCAAGACCCTGTCGTTCCGCGAGCGCAAGATGTTCGACCACGCCCGCCAGCTGCTCGTGGTCGAGGTCGCGGTCGTCGAGGACCGCGACGTCAACGAGGTCGAGCACGAGATCGACGAGGCCCTCGGTCAGCCGGTCGAGACCCCGGAGTAAGGCCGAGCCCCGCCCGCCGGCCGACCTCGGCGAGCGCTCCCACTCCCCCCGCTCCGCCAGGGCCATCCGGCCCGAAGCCCCACCCCGCGTCCGGTCGCGGCGGCTCGATCCGCGACGCCGATGGTATCCTCGGTCCGCGCCAGCGATCGGGGAGGGTGGATGACGCGAACGATGTCGGACAGGCCGTGGTACCGCCAGCTCCACGGACAGGTCGGGATCGCCCTGCTCGCCGGCTTCGCGCTCGGCGTCGGCGCCCGGCTGCTCGATCCGTACGGCTTTCCCGCCGAGGCCTTCGGCGAGGGAGTTGGGGTGGTCGGCGACATCTTCCTACGGCTGCTCAAGATGGTCATCATCCCGCTGATCTTCACCTCTCTGGTCTGCGGGGTGGCGAGCCTCGGCGACGCGCGGAGCGTCGGCCGGGTCGGTCTGAGGACGGTGCTCTACTACACCATGACGACGACCCTCGCCATCCTCGTCGGGCTGACCCTGGTCAACCTCTTCTCGCCGGGCCGCTACCTCGACATCGGCGCCTCGACCGATCTGCCCGAGGGGCTCTCGACGACCTCCCAGAGCCTGCCGCAGTTCCTGCTCAACATGGTCCCGGACAACATCATCGACGCCATGGCGCGCGGCGACGTGCTGCCGGTGATCCTCTTCGCGATCCTCTTCGGGCTCTTCCTGGTCCGGCTCAACGGGCCCAACGTCGAGGCCGTACACCGGGTGATGGAGGGCGCCCTCGAGGTCATCCAGGCGCTCACCCTGGCGATCGTCGGCCTTGCCCCGATCGGGATCTTCGCCCTCCTCGCCCGGGAGGTCGTGCGCAGTGGACCCGAGCTCATCATGCGGCTGATGCCGTACTTCGCGACCGTCGGGGGCGGGCTGCTGATCCACGCCGCGGTGACCCTGCCGCTGATCCTGCTGCTGATCGCGCGCCGCAACCCCTGGGACTACTTCCGGGCGGTGCTGCCGGCGGTGGCGACCGCGTTCTCGACCGCCTCGTCGTCGGCGACCCTGCCCCTGAGCATGGAGTGCGCCGAGAAGGAGGCCGAGATCCCGCGCGGCGTCTCGAGCTTCGTGCTGCCGCTCGGCGCCACCGTCAACATGGACGGCACCGCCCTGTACGAGGCGGTCGCCGCCCTGACCATCGCCCAGATGTACGGGGTCGGGCTCGGTCTGCCCGAGCAGGCGCTGGTCCTGCTGACCGCGCTGCTCGCCTCGGTCGGCGCGGCCGGGATCCCGATGGCCGGGCTGGTCATGATGGTCGTCGTGCTCGAGGCGGTCGGCCTGCCCGTCGAGGGCATCGCCACCATCATCGCGGTCGACCGGGTGCTCGACATGATGCGCACCTCGGTCAACGTCTGGAGCGACCTCGTCGGGGCCGCGGTGATCACCCGGTTCGAAGGGAGGGCGCCGTGAATCGCTCGCTTGCCGTGCTCGTGACCGCTCTCGCCGCGGCCGGCGCCGTTGCGCCGCCGGCGGCGGCCCAGGATGTCCGGGCGATGGTCGCGGTCTACACCCAGCTGCTCGCCGACGGCCTCAGCGAGCTCGAGCGCCAGGAGGGCCGGCTCCGCGAGACCTGGTCGCGGGTCGACGCCGGCGCCGCCGCGGTCGTCGACGCCCACCGTCAGGGCGCCCCCCTCGAGTCGCTGCGCGCCGACGAGGAGCGCCAGCAGGCCCTCGAAGCGCAGCTCGTGATCCAGCTCGTCGAGCTCCAGCGGACGCGACGCGACCTGCTGACCAACCGGGCGGTGATGGAGGCGGTGAGCGGCGCCGCGGCGGCGCCGCCGGCGGCCTCGGCGGGGTTGCTCAGCGGCACCTGGGAGCTGACCGTTCAGCCGGGTCTCAGCGGCACCGCCTACCTGATGCAGCAGGGCACCCTGGTCAGCGGCACCTACGAGCTCTCGGGCGGCTGGTCCGGGTCGCTCCGCGGCACGCTGGTGGCGAACAAGGTCCGGCTCGAGCGGATCGACTCGCAGCTCGGCTTCGCGGCGATCTTCTACGGCGAGGTCGACCTCGGGGCCGACCCGCTGGTGATCCAGGGCCGGTGGGAGGCGACCCAGCTCGCCACCGGGCTGCCGTCGGCCGGCGGCTGGCGCGCTCAGCGCAAGGATTAATCCGGGCGCGCCCTCGGTTGCTCGGGCGGGCGGTCGCGCCCCGGGGAGGGATCGGATGCTCAAGAACCCATGGTTGACCCTGGTCATCGGGCT
>JALOLD010000017.1 GCA_025456145.1 Thermoanaerobaculales bacterium
TCCTCGCGGACCTACGCGGCGGACGCGAGCGGCTCCTATGGCCAGGGCATCCCGGTCCACACCGGGGCCGAGGCCATCGGCTTCGGCGAGACCGGCCGGCTGGTCGGGCTGTCCGAGTCGGGCAGCACCAGCGACGGCTTCCGCACCAACATCGGTCTCGCCAACGCGACCGGCGCGACGATCACCGTGTCGATCGAGCTTCACGCGGCCGACGGCGCCCTCGTCGACACCGTCGAGCTCGACCTCGAAGGGTTCGAGCAGCGTCAGCTGAGTCGGATCTACCCCGAGGCGGTCGCCACCGGCTATGCCCTGGTCCGGACCACCACGCCGGGCGGCGCGTTCTTCGCCTACGGCTCGGTGGTCGACAACCGGACCTTCGACCCGACCTTTATCGCCATCCAGTAGAAGGCGCTCCCCCCGCCTTCGCGCGACCCGCCCGCCTTCGCGCGACCCGCCGGGGCGGCTTCGGCCGCCCCGGCGTCTTCCCGAGCTGACAGTTCACAGTCGACAGTCAACAGAAGGCGCGTCCGACCTCCGCGCGGTGGCTCTGCCCACCGGTCTGCGATCGGCAGCGTTGGTTCTTGAAACACGATGAACCCGAAGGACCACCGAGGTTCCACAACGCACCGCAGGGTTGACCCGGGCTCCTTCTGATCCTCAACGACAACGCGAGAATGTGGCGTCGCGATGGGTCAAGATCGACCTCTGTGGGTCCTTCGTAGCGCTTCGCGTTCTTTGTGTTTCACACCTGGTTCACTCGAGCCGGCGACACCGCCGAAACCCGAACCACCCACCGGCCCGTCTGCGATGGAACTGTCGACTATCGACTGTCGACTGTGGACTGTCGACTACCGGCCTTCGTGGGCGCGCATCACCCGGTCGCGGATGTCGTCGAGAAAGACCTTCTCCTTGGGAGTGAGGGCCTGCGGGCCCTCGCGGTCGAGCTTGCGGCGCAGCTCCTGGAACCGCTCGACCTCCTCGGGGGTCATGACGAGGGGCGCCGGACCGCCCGGTGGCGCGGGTTTGAATCGGGTCCTCAGGTAGAGCGCCCAGTAGGCGAAGCCGCACAGCGCGCCGCCGAGGTGGGCCCCGTGACCGATGCCGATCCCGCCGCCCCGGGTCTGGGCGAACAGCCCCCAGAGGTCGATCCCGACAAAGGCGAGGGCGCCGACCAGGGCCGGCACCGGGATGATGCCGAAGACCAGGATCCGGTGCCTCGGGAAGAGCAGCGCGAAGGCGAGCAGCAGCCCCGACACCGCCCCCGACGCGCCGAGCGCGCTGATCGTCGGGTCGCCGATGAGCAGCGACGAGACCAGGCAGTGGCTGAGCGACGCGACGACCGAGGCCACCAGGTAGAACACGACGAACCGCCGGGTCCCCCACAGCCGCTCGAGGACCGAGCCGAAGCTCCACAGGACGAGCATGTTGAGCGCGATGTGCCAGAGGTCGATGTGGGAGAACGCGGCGCCGAGCAGGCTCCACACCCGCCCCCCGAGCAGCGCCGAGGTGCTGACCAGAAAGCTCGAGGCCATCAGGTGCTCGAGCCAAGGGATGAAGCGCGCCGCCTGCCAGGCGAGGAAGACCACGATGTTGAGAGCGATGATCGCCGGGACCGCGACGAGGGGCCGGTCCATCGGACCGACCCTGCGGGCCGCGCGCGGCTCGTCGGTGGTGGTGGTGGTGTAGCCGTCGGTCATGAGCCGCCGGCATTATGGCAGAGCCGGCCGTGTTAGCGTGGGGCGTGCGGGTCGCCGGCATCCAGCTCGACACCGTCTGGGAGGACCCCGAGGCGAGCTTCCGCCGGGTCGTGCCGCTCGCCGAGCGGGCGGTCGCGGACGGCGCCCGGCTCCTCGTCCTGCCCGAGACCTTCGCGACCGGGCTGTCGCAACGGGCCGAGGCGATGGCGGCCCACGCCCCGGCGGTCCGGGTCTTTCTCGGCGACCTCGCGCGCCGTCTCGGGGCTTGGTTGCTCGGCGGTCTCGTCGAGCCCGGCGACCGACTGCCCGCCAACGCCTACCTGCTGGTCGACCCGTCCGGCGCCGAGGTGCTCCGGGGCCGCAAGATCCACCCCTTTTCGCTGGTCGGCGAGGCCGAGCGCTACGAGCCCGGCGACGAGATCCGCACGACCACCGTCGAGGGGGTCCGGGTGACGCCGCTGATCTGCTACGACCTGCGCTTCGTCGAGCTCTTCAGGGCATCAGCCGAGCGGACCGACTGCTTCGTCGTCCTCGCGAGCTGGCCCGAGCCCCGGGCCCACGCCTGGCGGACCCTGCTCGCCGCCCGCGCCATCGACTGCCAGGCCTTCGTGCTCGGGGTCAACCGGGTCGGCGAGGCCGAGGGCCGGCCGCACCTCGGCGACACCGCGCTGCTCGACCCCCTCGGCGAGCCCGTCGCGAGCCTCGCCGGTCGCGAGGGGGTGGTCGCCGGCGAGGTCGACCCGGCCCGGGTCGCCGAGCTCAGGGCCCGCTACCCCTTTCTCCGCGACCGCCGCCCCGGGCTCTATCGCCGCCTCGGAGGCCACGGCTGAGACGGTGAGCCCCGGCGAGCCGCCTCACCACGTCGTTCGGGCGGTCCCACCGCGGTTGCCTGTCCCGCCGGCCTGGAATACACCGCGCACCTCCGAATGCTGTTACTCAGGGGAATCGCCATGACCACCGTCACCGTCAAGGTCTTCTTCGAGGCCGCACACCGGCTCCACAACCCCGACAAGGGGGACAAGTGGAACCGCCGGGTCTACGGCAAGTGCAACAACCCGCACGGGCACGGTCACAACTACGTGCTCGAGGTGGCGGTCGAGGGGGAGCCGAACCTGAAGACCGGCTACCTGATCGACATGAAGGACCTCAAGGAGATCATCCGCCGGGTCGTGGTCGACGACGTCGACCACCGCCACCTCAACATCGAGGTGTCGTGGCTCTATGGCGTCATCCCCACCGCCGAGAACCTCGCCCGGGCCTTCTTCGACCGGATCGAGCCCGAGCTGCCCGACGAGGCAAGGCTCGCCGCGGTGACGGTTCACGAGACCGAGCGCAACTCGGCGACGTATCGGCGCAGCTTCGACGAGTAGCGATCAGCTCTCAGCCGTCAGCTGTCAGCTTCATCGCAATCGTCCCGACCGAGCAGATCTCAGAGATTCGAACGCGCTTCCGGTCTTCAATCGCCGGCCGGAATCGGCCGAGGTCCCGGACCCGATAAACCCGCGACGGTGCTGATGGCTGACGGCTACGCCGGAAGCGCTTCGCCGGTCTCGTCCCAGCCTTCGAGCACCGGCAGGATCCCGGCCCAGAAGTCGGCGTCGGCGACCGCCAGGGTCGCGAGGTAGACCAGCGCGTCGCGGCCGTGCTCGGCGACGAGAGCCCGGGCCGGTCCGGCCGCCGCCTCGGGGGTCGGCGGCTCGGCGTCGTCGGGCAGCTCGAGCACGCCCTCGCGGTGCGGCAGACCGACCGCGTCGAGATAGCCGATCATCAGCCCGCGCCGCTCGGCCATGTGGAGGTGGAAGAGGAACTGGAAGAGGGCGCTCTCCGGCAGCTCGGCGGCGAGCCGCGCGAGACGGGGGGCGACCCGGTCCGCCGACAGCTTGCGCACCGACTGCGGCCGGAACTTCATCTCCTTGGCGAGCACCATCTCGACCGCCATCCGGCTCTCGAGGTCGGCGTGCTTCCACAGGGCGACCGCGGCGGCCCGCTTCTCGTCGTCGGTCATGAGGTCCCACACCGCCAACGGCCCGCGGCTCGAGACCGCCTGACGCAGAGACGTCTTTTCTTCTGTCATGCTTCCTCCGATCCAGGCACAGGGTAACGCACTACGCGGATGATGAACGACGAGTCACGGATCGAGCAATCCCTGCACCCGGCCGTGCGGCATGATTCGGAACGAGTGCGACGCCAATCATCGTTCATCATTCATCATTCATCATTGGTCTGATGGCCGTTCGGCCATCAGACCTTGTACTCCCCGTTCTCGATGATCGTCACCCGCCGTCCGTCCGGGTGGACGAGGTCGGCGCGCTCGATCTGGACCGGGCTGTCCCCGGCGTAGACGATATCCTGGTGGACGACGTTGCCGGGCGACGTGAAGTCGTCGACCCCGACCACCCCGCCGAGGTGGTCCGAGCGGCCGAAGGCCCAGTGGAAGCCGGCCTTCTCGTCCTCGAGGACGCACCCGGTGACCACCGCCCGGTCGTTGACGCCGAAGGCGACCTCGGCGATGTTCGACCGGGCCGGGTCCTCGTTGAAGAACGCGGCGTAGCGCGCGGCGACCGGGCCGTCCCCCTCGACGACCTGGACGCAGTTGGCGACGACATGGAAGAGCACCAGCTCGTCGTCCTCGACCACCGGGATGGTCCCCGCGGTCCACGAGGGAAGACCGTCGATCTCGCCCTCGTAGGGCACGATGAAGGTCTCGCCCGACGGCAGGTTGATGATCGGGTCGCCAGCCTTGCCGCGCGGCAGGAAGCCGTCGTCCATCTCGGCGGTGCGCTGACGCAGATCGAACCAGCAGCGGTGGCCGGTCGAGAAGCGGACGTCGCACAGCTGGGCGCCGGTCAACGCGTCGAAGATCGTCCGGCAGCGGGCCGCCACCGCGGCGTAGTCGGCGGCGAGGGCGGTTTCCTCCATCCGCTCCTCGACCCCCGGCATCGAGGCGGCGCGGAAGTCGTCGGTCGCCTTGGCGATGTGGGCGAGGGGCGCGGTCGCCGAGAACTCGGTCATGGCGATGACCAGGGTCGAGCCCGAGAGCACCTCGAGGAGGTCGACCGCCTCGCCGGCCATCGTCCCGGCCGCCGGGAGGTCGGCGTTGTTGGCGCCGGTCGCCGGGTAGCTGACCAGCGGGCGCACCTCGAAGCCGCGCTCGGCGCCCAGCGCGACGAGGGTTTCCCGCCACCGGCCGGCCATCGTCCGCCGCGCCCGCCACGCCTCGTCGTCCGGCGCCGTGCTCGTGGGCTCGTCGACGACGACCGCGACGAGCTCGCCGGGCTCGGGGTCGAAGACGTCGATGAGCAGCTTTCTGAGGTCGAGCATGCGGTCCTCCTGGGTCGGCGGTCCGGGCGCCGGCGCCGATTGTACTCCGCCGCCCGCGGTGCGCTATTCTGCGCCGCATGACCACCACCACCCTCTCAGCCGCGGTCGTCGGCACCGGCCACCTCGGCCGCCACCACGTCCGGATCCTCAGCCGGATGCCCGGCATCGACTTCATCGGGGCCTACGACGCCGATCCCGAGCGCCTCAGGGCGATCGCCGACGAGCACGGCGTCGGCGCCCTCGAGTCGGCCGAGGCGGCGGGAGCGGCCGATCTCGTCGTCGTCGCCACGCCGACCGTCAACCACCGCGCCACCGCCGGGATGCTCCTCGAGCGGGGCTGCCACGTGCTCGTCGAGAAGCCGATCACCGCGACCCTCGACGAGGCAAGGCAGCTCATCGGCCTCGCCGCCGACCGCGGGCTGGTCCTCGCGGTCGGCCATGTCGAGTACCACAACCCGGCCGTCCAGGCCGCCCTCGGCCTCGCCGACGGGGTTCGCTACCTGGAGACCCAGCGGCTGTCGCCCTTCACCGCCCGCTCGGTGGACGTCGACGTCATCCTCGACCTGATGATCCACGATCTCCAGATCACCCTCGCGGTCGCCGGCGAGGCGCCCTCGGAGATCCGGGCGGTCGGCGTGCCGGTGCTCACCGACAAGGTCGACCAGTGCCACGCCTGGATCGAGTTCCCCGGGGGGCTGGTCGCCAACCTCACCGCGAGCCGGGTCTCCTCCGAGCGGATCCGCAAGCTCCGCCTGTTCGGCGGCCAGGCCTACTACTCGGTCGACTACGCCGAGCAGAGCGTCCACTCGGCGAGCCTGAGGCGCGGGGCCGAGGGCATCGAGATCGTCCCGAGCGTCGTCGAGGTCGTCAAGGAGGAGCCGCTCAAGGCCGAGCTCGCCGCCTTCGTCGCCGCCTGTCGCGGCGAAGGCCGCGCGATCGTCGACGGCACGACCGGGGCGGCCGCCCTCGCCGCCGCGATCGAGATCCGCCGCCAGGTCGACCGGAGGACCCCGGGCGCCGCCTCCGGCTGACCGAGGACCGACCGATCAGCGTGGCGCCGCCTTCGCGCTCGGCGGGAGGCAATCAGGTCCGCGCCGCCGCGCTGCCGGCTCGCCGAACCGTCCCGATCCCGGCGCTGCCGACGGCGTCGACGATGCCGGCGAACAGCCTCGGCGCCGCCGCCAGGGATCTCACCACCAGTCGCCTCAGGGCCGGCCGGGCCTCGGCGACCAGCAGCAGGCCGGTCACCCGCCGGGGAAGACGCATGATCCGCCGGTGCGCCTCGGGGTAGCCCTCGGCGGCGGGGTCGACCAGCGTCCGGACGAGGGCCTCGGCCTGGGCGAAGGCCACCGACAGCCCCTCGCCGGTGATCGGGTCGAGGCTGCCCGCGGCGTCGCCGACCAGGGCCACCCGGTCGCTGACCACCCTCGCCGCGCGCTGACCGAAGGGGCCGGCCCCGCGATCCCGGGAGGCCGGCCGGGCGCCCTCGAGACGGCGGGCCAGGGCGGGGATGCGGTGGATCGCCCGGTCGAGGTCGAGGGGGGTCGAGCGGGTCAGGACCGCGACCCCGACCATCTCCGGTCCGACCGGAGTGACATAGGCCTCGGCGTGATCCGCCCAGTAGACCTCGACCAGATCGGTCCACGGAGCGAGGCGGTAGTGGCGGCGGATCCCGAACCGCGGCCGAACCGGGCCCGCCATCGGAATCCCGGCCCACCGTCGCACCGGCGACAGCCTGCCGTCGGCGGCGGCCAGCACGCGACCCCGAAGCACCCCCGCGTCCGTCACGATGCCGCCGTCGACGAGGCCGCGCACGGTGACGCCCCAGAGCAGCTCTGCGCCGAGGGCCTCCGCGCGCCGGGCCAGCGAGCGGTGGAGCGCCGTCCGGCGGACCCCGACTCCGGCGCCGATGGCGAAGCGCGCCTCGACCCTGGTCTCGCCGTCGAGGTACCGGATGCCGTGGAAGACCCGCGCCTCGCTCGGCTCGATCTCGACGCCCAGCCGGAGCAGCCGGGCGACCCCGCCGGGCATCAGCCCCTCGCCGCAGGCGCCGTCGATCGGGGGTCGGCGGCGGTCGACCACCGTCGCCGACAGCCCGGCCATCCGCGCCTCGATCGCCGTGGCGAGACCCGCCGGACCGCCCCCGACGACGAGCAGGTCGGGCTCAGCCACGCGCCCGCCGGTTGACCCGGGCGATGTCGATGGCGCCTCGCAGGGCGGTCCGGGCGAGCCGCGGCAGCGTCATCCTCTCCGGCCGGACGAGCTCGCCCGCGAGGTAGCGGCGCAGGCTCTCGCCGCGTCGCAGCTTCCCCGACGAGGTCCGTGGCAGGGTCCCCGGCGCGAGCGGCTCGACCTGGTCGACCTCGAGCCCGGTGGCCCGCCGGACCGCGGCGCGGCAGGCGGCGGCGAGGTCGTTCCCGGCCGGGGGCGTCGGCCCGGTGGTCTCGACGAGCAGCAGCAGCGTCTCGCCGTCCGCCCCCTCGGGCAGCCACGAGACCGCCACCGAGCACCCGGTGCGGACGCCCTCGAGGTGGTCCACCGCCGCCTCGACCTCGGTCGGCGAGTGCGACCGTCCGCGCAGGATGAGCACGTCCTTGGCTCGACCGGTGAGGTAGAGCTCGCCGTCGACGATGAAGCCGAGGTCGCCGGTGTCGAGCCAGCCGTCCCGGAGGACCTCGCGGGTGGCGTCGGGCCGGCCGACGTAGCCCTCCATGACCGACTCGCCGCGGACCCGGACGGCGCCGACCCGTCCCTCGGGCAGCTCGATGCCGTCGCGGTCGGCGACCCGGAGCTCGACCCCGTCGAGGGGTCGGCCGACCGACGCCAGCTCGGGTCCGTCGTCGGCGACGACCGCCCGGCCGTCGCGGCTCAGGGCCACGCGGTCGAACCGGCGGCTCGTGAAGACCCGGTCGAGGTCGGCGAAGGTCACGGCCAGGGTCGCCTCCGACAGGCCGTACACCGGGGTCAGGGCCCGCTCCCGGAAGCCGCAGGGCCCAAAACGCGCGGCGAAGCGCCGGAGCACCCGCGGCACCACCGGCTCGGCGCCGCACAGGGCGACCCGCCAGGACGACAGGTCGAGGCCCTCGAGCTGGTCGTCGGTGATCCTGTCGACGCAGAGCGAGTAGGCGAAGTTGGGGGCCACCGAGATGGTCGCCCGGTAGCGCGAGATCGCCCGCAGCCAGACCGCGGGCCGGGCGAGAAAGAGCTCGGGCGGGATCAGGGTCAGGTCGCCGGGCCGCTCGAGGGCGGTGAGGACGCAGCCGACCAGGCCCATGTCGTGGTAGAGCGGCAGCCAGCTGACGCCGCTGTTGACGACGCCGTCCCGGTCGGGCCAGTGGCGGTTGAGGGTCGCCGCCTGGTGGACGACCGCGTGGTGGCTGAGCGCGACCGGCTTGGGCTCGACGGTGGTGCCCGACGAGAACTGGATCATCGCGAGATCCGACCGGTGCCCCGGCCGCGGTGCGGCCGGTCCTCCGCGGAGCTCGGCCAGGGTGCGGCAGCCCAGGGGCGGCCGCGCCGCCGCGACCGCCGCGCCGAGCACCGGCCGGAGCCGGGCATCGGCGAGAACCAGCCGGGCCTCGACCGCGGCGAGCATCCGCGCGGTGCGGGCGCCGTACTGGTCGAGGAGGTGGAGACGGACCGGCGGGTAAAGCGGCGCCGGGACCGCACCGGCCAGCGAGACGGCGAAGAAGGCGACGACGAAGTCGGCCGAGGTTGGGTAGACGAGGGCCACGCGATCGCCGGCGGCCACCCCGGCGCGCTGCAGCCCACCGCAGGCCTCGAGGGCTCGCGCGAAGAGCTCGGACCACGAGAGGAAGACCGGGCGCTCGGCGCGGTCGAGGAAGCGCAGCCCGACGTCCGAGCGCCGCGAGGCGCGCGCGAGCAGCTCGCCGAGGGTGTCAGGCATCCGGCGCTCCGAGCAGCCTGGCGACGGCTTCGACGAGGTCCCCGACCGTCGCGATCTCGGCCTCGATCTCGGGGGTGAGGAGGATCCGGAACCGGTTCTCGATCTCGACCGCCAGGGTCAGGGCCTTGAGCGAGTCGAGCTCCATGTCCTCGACGAGCCGCATCCCCGGCGCCAGCGACCCGGCGAGCCCGACGTGCTCCCGGGCGAGCTGCTCGACGACGGCGAGGATCTCTCCGCGGGTCACTCGGCCCCCGGGAGGAAGCGGCGCCGGCGACCCATCACCTCGAGGTAGTCGCCGTGCTCGGCGAGCGCCCCTTCCTCGGTGCGAACCCGGCTGCGCAGGACCAGCGCGTTGAGGGCGCTGAAGACGATCGCGGTCAGCCAGGCCGTGTGGACCATCGGCAGGGCGACGAGCTCGACGATCACCGCCAGGTAGTTGGGGTGGCGGAGGCGGCGGAAGGGTCCGCCGGTGACCGGGGGAGCGCCGGGCAGGATCATCACCCGGGTGCTCCACCGCTCCCCGAGGGTCGCCATCACCCACCAGCGCAGCGCCGCCGCGCCGGCCAGGGCGCCCAGGGAGAAGAAGGCGAGCGGCGCGATGATCGGCCGGCCGAGCAGCCACACCTCGGCGAGGCAGGCGACGAGGAACGAGGCGTGCACCGCGACCATGCGGGGGTAGAGCGACCGCCCGGCCTCGTGCGCCCCGCGGGCGAGGAGGCGCCGGACGTTGCGTCGCGACACCGCGAGCTCGACCAGCCGCATCACCGCGACCAGGCCCACCAGGGCGGTGAAGAGCGCGCGGGTATCCGACCAGTCGATCATCGCCTGCGGTCTCCGGGAGGTCGGGGTGAGCTTCGCCGCACCGGGGGCTCCCGTTACCAGCGCAGGAGCACGAGCTCGGAGCAGAAGCCCGGGCCCATGGCGAGCATCACGCCGGCACTCCCGGCTTCGGGACGTGCGGCAAGCGTTTCCTCGAGCACCAGCAGCACCGAGGTCGACGACAGGTTGCCGACCTCGCGCAGGCTCCGCCAGGCCGACTCGAGCGCCTCGGCCGGCAGCTCGAGCGCCGCCTGGACCGCCTCGAGGACTTTGGGCCCGCCCGGGTGCGACACCCAGACCGCGATATCAGACCGGCCGAGCCCGTGATCCGCGAGAAAGGCGTCGACGTCGCGGCGCAGGTATCGGCGGACGACCTCGGGGACCTCCGCCGAGAGCACGATGCGAAAGCCCGCCTCGGAGATGTCCCACCCCATCACCCGCTCGGTGTCGGGGTAGAAGACCGACCGGCTGGCGACGATCGCCGGTCCGGCGGCCGGGCGCTCGGCGCCGACCACCACCGCCGCGGCGGCGCCGTCGCCGAACAGGCCCGAGGCGATGAGGTTGGGGATCGACAGGTCCTCGCGCTGGAGGGTCAGCGAGCACAGCTCGACCGAGAGCAGCACCGCCACCTGATCGGGGTAGGCCCGCACGTAGTCGGCGGCGCGGGCGATGCCGGCGGTTCCGGCGACGCAGCCGAGACCGAAGATCGGCACCCTCTTGACCCGCGGCGGCAGCCCGAGCCGGTTCATCAGGCGGGCGTCGAGCGACGGGGTCGCCACCCCGGTCACCGTCACCGTGATCAGGCAGTCGACGTCGGCCACGGTCAGACCCGCCCGGTCGAGGGCGGTCCGCACGGCGCGCTCGCCCACCTCCTGAGCGACCTCGATCCAGGCGTCGTTGGACTTGCCCCAGGTGTCGAGCCCGCGGTAACGCTCGATGGGCAACGCGAGATGCCGGCCCCCGACCAGGACGTTGCGGTGCAGCGCCTCGAGCCGCTCGAGGTTGAAGTGGCGCTCCGCCCAATGCTCCCTGAACGCCGCGATGAGGGCGTCCTGGTCGTAGTAGTGGGGCGCTAGCGCCGAGCCCACGGCCGCGATCCGCATGAGCTCCCTTCCGATGGCCTATCACAGCAAACAGCCCTCGCGCGCCGGGATTCCCGGTCGGCGCGGAGCCGCCTCGCCGGGGGCTCCGTCGACGCTCAACCGAAACGCGTTCGAAGCCCGTCGGGATCCGCGACGGTCACCGACCGCCGACCGAGGGTCACTAGACCCTGGTCGGCGAAGCTCTCGAGGATTCTCGACACGATGACCCGGCCGGTTCCGAGCTCCCCCGCCAGCTCACCGTGGCTCAGCTTCACCCTCGGGCCGAGCTCCAGCAGCCGGGCGGCGAGCCTCCGGTCGAGCTTGTTGAACGCGACCTCGTCGACAAGCTCCATGAGGTCGGTGATCCGGATGCTGAGTGCCTCGAGCACGAACCGGCGAAACACCGGCGAGAGGTCGACCAGGTCGGCGAACACGAATCGGGGGATGGCAGCCGCCGTCAGGTCGCGTTCGACGATGCCCGTCGCCGGGTAGGTCGATCCCGTGACCAGGCAGCTCACGGTCACCGTGCAGCTCTCACCTGGTCGCACCCGGTACAGGACGATCTCGCGCCCGCTTTCGCTGACAAGCCCGACCTTGACCGAGCCTTCGAGGACGAATCCGAATCCGTCGCAGCCGTCCCCAGGGCGGAACATTGTCGCTCCCGCCGGCAGTCGCACCTCGGTGACGCCGGAGGAAAACCGCTGCCAGGCCTCCGGCTCGAGCCGCTCGAGAAACCCGAAAGCGCGACGGGCACGGTCAACCAGGCCGATGCTCGACATCTCGGTTCTGCGCATCGTGTCAAATCTTGTCAACGGTTACAAATGTTACTGAAACCAGGACTCATTTTTGGTAGGCTCGATCGAGCTCAACGGAGGAAACAACCATGAAACGCAACGTCGGCAGCGTTGACCGCATCATCCGGATCGCCCTCGGTCTGGCCATCGGAGGAACCGGCCTCGCCCTCCACAGCTGGCTCGGGCTCATCGGGCTGGTCCCCATCGCCACCGCTCTGATCGGCCGGTGCCCCGCCTACCTGCCGTTCGGGATCTCGACCTGCAACCTGCCGGCCGAAGGGAGCTGAGCATGGGCTCCCCTCGACGAATCACCGTCCTCGCGGTCCTCGCCGCGACTTTCCTGGCGGCCCTGCCTCTTGCCGCCCAGACCACCTGGTTCGCGGCGTCCCTCGCCGGCGGCCGCGAGGCCGACAACCCGGGCGACGGCGACGGCTGGGGGGTGGCCGCGGTCGGCATCGACGGCGCCACGGTCAGGTACTACATCTGGGTGACCGACCTCGCCGCGCCGACCTCGGCCCACATCCACGCGGGCGGCGCCGGGACGTCGGGGAGCATCGTCGTCGACTTCTCCGCCAGCTTCACCGAGATCGCCGACGGCGTCTACGCGGCGTATGGCGAGGTCGCCGCCGCCGACACCGCGTCGCTGCTCGCCTCGCCGGCCTCGTTCTATGTCAACGTCCACAACGGGGACTTCCCGGCCGGCGCGGTCCGCGGTCAGCTGCTCGGCGACGGCCCGGCGCGGGGTACGCTGGCGACGACCCTCCGCGGCGCGCGCGAGGTCGGCTCGGCCGGCGACCCGGATGGCGAGGGCTTCGGCCTCGTCACCTTCGAAAACCACACCGCCCACTTCTTCTTCAGCACCGCCAACGTCTCGGCGCCGACCGCCGCGCACATCCACCACGGGACCGCCGCCGAGAGCGGGCCGATCGCGGTCAACGCGATGGCCGCCTTCGCCGACGGCGTGTCGGTCACCAGCGTCGCCGTCGAGGAGGATCTCGAGCGGATGATCCTCGCCTCGCCCGACCTCTACTACCTCAACGTCCACAACGCCGACCACCCGGCGGGTGCGATCCGCGGCCAGCTGCGCCCGTCCGAGACGGTGCTCTTCTTCCCGGTGATCTCGCGCGCCGTCGGGCAGGCGGGGAGCAAGTGGACCACCGGCCTGCGTCTGACCGGTCTCGCCGACGAGCCGGCCGACGCCCACGCCGAGTGGTACCCGTCGAACACCGGCGGGCTCGCCGCGCCCGCCGCCACCGCGGTGATCGCGCTCGAGCCCGGCGAGCTCGCGGTCGTCGACGACGCCGTCGCCACCCTGTTCGGCGCCAACGGCAACGGCGCCGTCAAGATCGCCTCCACCGAGCCGCTGCGCGGCGCCGCCCGGATCTTCAACGACCAGCGCGACAACCCCGACATCGGCGGCACCTTCGGTCAGGCGGCGCCCGCCTACTCGGACGCCGACGTGCTGCCCTCGGGCGTGCTGCTGCTCGGCTCGAACCGCCCGGCCTCGGATGGCGAGGGGCTGCGCACCAACGTCGGCTACTTCAACCCGTGGCCGGACGCGACGACGGTCTCGATCGACGTCCGCGACTCGGGCGGCCTGGTCCTCGGGTCGGACTCGCTGACCCTCGCGCCCCACGCCAACTCGATCCGCGGGGTCTTCGACCTCGTGCCGTCGGTCCCGCCGGCCGACCGCCGGCTCGACGACATGCTGATCTCGTTCACCGCCTCGCGGCCGATCCTCATGTACCTCTCGGCGGTCGACAACGTCACCAACGACGCGATCTTCGTCATGGCCGAGCCGGCGCTCCTGGTCGCCCCGCCGACCGCCAACTCGCCGCCCAACGGGACCATCGTCAGCCCGGCCGACGACCCGACCATCGAGGAGGGCGGGTCGGTGGTCTTCGAGGGCAGCGCGTCGGACCCCGACGGCGACGACCTGACCTATCTGTGGGACTTCGGCGACGGGATGAGCGCGACCTCGCTCTCGCCCGGACCCCACACTTACTCCGACTCGGGCAGCTACACCGTGACCTTCACCGTCACCGACGCCCGGGGCGCGGTCGACCCGACGCCGGACACCCGCACCGTCACCGTCGAGGACGGGGGCGGCGGGCTTGCCACCTTCACCGAGGTCCAGACCCGGATCTTCAGCGCGAGCTGCGCCTTCGCGGGCTGCCACGGCGGATCGTCGCCGGCCCAGGGGATGAACCTGAGCGAGGGGGTGGCCTATGGTCATATCGTCAACGTCCCGTCAAACGAGCAACCGGCCCGTGATCGGATCGAGCCGGGCG
Organism: Thermoanaerobaculales bacterium; assembly: GCA_025456145.1. GTDB lineage: Bacteria > Acidobacteriota > Thermoanaerobaculia > Thermoanaerobaculales > Sulfomarinibacteraceae > JAHECW01. The sequence continues at coordinate 13,912 of JALOLD010000017.1, forward strand.
ACCCGGCGAGCAGCTACCTCTACCTCAAGGTGACCGGCGACCCGTCGATCTCGGGCGGGCGGATGCCCCTCGGCGGCCCGCCCCTCGCCCAGGAGCTGCTCGACCTGCTGCGCGACTGGATCGAGCGCGGCGCCCCCAACGACTGACCGGCGCCCGCCCGCGACCGGCGGCCCGCACGGGTCGCCGGTCGCCAAGGGCGGTCGGATGCCGGGGAAAGGAACCACCGTGAACCCGATCTCACCACCTGCCCGCGGGCTCCTGCTCGTGGTCGCAGCGACGGTCGCCCTCGCCGTCGCCCTCCCGGTCTCGGCCCAGGTGATCGACGATGTCGAGGAGCTCGACTGGGACCGGCCCGAGGCCTGGGCCATGAAGTACTTCAACTCGGTCAGCCAGCTCACCGGGCTCGGCGCGCCGCGGGCCCGTGAGCCCTGGACCTTCGAGCTCGGCCTCGAGCTCGACAACATCCCCGAGCTCAGCGAGGACCAGCGTCGGATCGGCTTCGGCGGGGTCAAGGTCGAGGACATCAACCGGCTGCCGGCCTTTCTCCGCCCGCGGCTGACGATCGGGCTCCCGGCGGCCTTCTCGCTCGACCTCGCCTGGGTCCCGCCGATCGAGCTCGAGGGGGTCACGACCAACCTCTTCGCGATCGGGCTCGAGCGGCCGTTCTACAGCGCGGGCGCCCTCGTCCTCGGCGCCCGGCTCTCCGGTCAGCTGGGTACCGTCGAGGGCGACTTCACCTGCCCGGAGGACGAGTCCGCTCACCCCCCGGGCTCGCCCGGCAACCCCTGGGGCTGCGAGGGGCCGTCCAACGACGAGCTCACGCTCAACCACCTCAGCCTCGCCTTCACCGGCGGCTACCAGGTCAAGAAGACGACCTTCCACTGGGGGCTCGCCGGCACCTACATGGATATGGAGTTCCAGGTCGACGCGGTCACCTACGGTCTGATCGACCACACCCTGCAGCTCGCCGACGGCTGGACGTGGTCGGTCACCGGGGGCGCTTCATGGCAGCTCACTGACCGCATTTCGATCGCCGGCGAGCTCTTCTACAGCCCGCTCTCGGTCACACGCCCGCCCTCCACCGACCGCGAGAACGACCCCCTCTTCAACCTGCGATCGATGCTCCGGTACGCCTTTTGACCGGGGCTGGACGAAGGGAGCCGCGATGAACCGACCGACCGCTCTCGCCGTCGTCCTGCTCGCCGCCCTCTCGGCGTCAGCCGCCGAGCTCCGGGTCGAGCTCGCGCCCGACACCACCGAGATCGTCTTCGAGCTCAAGGCGACGATGCACACCGTCCACGGCGCCGCCCGGCTCGAGCGGGGCGCCTTCGTCTTCGACACCGCGACCGGCGCCGCCTCCGGCGAGGCGGTCGTCGCGGCGGCCAGCGCCAGCACCGAGAACGACAAGCGCGACAAGAAGATGCACGGCGAGGTCCTGCGCTCAGCCGAGCACCCCCGGATCGTGCTTCGCGCCGAGCGCCTCGAGGGCGAGCTCGCGACCGCCGGGTCGAGCGAGGTCACCCTGGTCGGGACCATCGAGCTGCTCGGCAAAACGCACCCGATCCGCATCCCGATGACCGTCGTCGTCGAGCGCGGCGCCGCGACGGTCGACGCCGTCTTCAGCGTTCCCTATGTCGAGTGGGGTCTCGACGACCCGAGCACCTTCGTGCTGCGGGTCGCCAAGGAGGTGCCGGTGACCGTGCGCGCCGAGGGCGTCTCGGTCGAGACCGTCTCGCCATCGCAGATCCCGGTCGGCGGCGGCGACCCGCAGTGACTCGCCGGCCCCGGGCCGGCGCCCGCACTGAGCGGATCGGGCGTCCGGCCCGATCCGCTCAGTGCCGGTGGATGTCCCGGTGCATCAGCTCGCGGGTCGCCACCAGCCTCTCCTCGGCGGGGAGCCGGGCGAAGTCGCGATTGAGCTTCTCGTCGTCCTCGCGGGTCAGCAGCTCGATCTGGTAGTCGATGACCCGCGGCGGGAAGACCCCCGCCTCCTCGTACAGGGCGCGGCGCTCGCCGAGCAGCCGGGCGCAGGCCACACAGCTCGCCGGCAGCGGCTCGAGGCGCTGCATCACCTCCTTGTCCGAGAAGACGTTGCCCTCGACGTTGGTCCGCTCGGCGAGCTCGAGCATCCCGTCGGCGGTCAGCCCGTGCTCGGCGGCGGTGGTGATCCCGGCGAGCAGCAGGTGGAACGAGGCCGAGCCGTCGGGCGAGCGCAGCTCGACGGTCTGGCGGCCGCGCGGGTCGTGGTAGGGGTCGGTGTCGGCCGGGTTGACGACCCGCGCCAGGTGGCTCTGCTTCGACCAGCCGAGGGGCACCCGGATGAGCGCCGAGCGGTTGTTGTGGCTCCAGCAGATCCGGGTCGGCGCCTCCTGGTTGGGGACCAGCCGCAGGAAGGACGAGGCGACGGTGTTGCCGAAGGCGGAGAGGGTCGAGGCGTAGTCGACGAGACCGCCGATCAGCCGCCGCGCCTCCCCCGAGAGCGCGCCGTCGGCGCCGGTCATGATGTTCTGCCCGTCGCGGATCAGCTCGAGGTGGAAGTGGAGGCCGTTGCCGGCGACCCCCTCCTCGATCTTCGGCGCGAAGGTCGCGAGCATGCCGTGGCGGTGGGCGACGTTGCGGATGATCCAGCGGGCGAGCCCGACCAGGTCGCCCATCTCCTCGATCGGCCGGGTCAGCAGCTCGATCTCGTGCTGCTCGGCGCGCCGGCCGGAGAGCAGCGGCAGGTTCGACCGCACCGAGTCGATGTAACCGACCTCGGCGTGGGCGTACTTCACCGCGCCGGTGATCCGGGTGAGGATGCGGACCATCTCGTTGACCACGTCGCCGCCCTTGAAGAACGGCGACGAGGCGTGGTACCCGCTCTGCCGGTGGGCCGAGAAGTTCTCGGGGCCGCCCTCGCGGATCAGGAAGAACTCGAGCTCGCCGAGGGCGTGGAGCTCGAGGCCGGTGCGGTTTCGGAACCGCTCGTGGGCGATCGTCAGGATGTTGTCCGGGGTGAAGGCCGCCGGCTGACCGTCGCGGTCGAGGAAGCGGCAGATGAAGTTGAGGCTGGCCGGGTCGAAGGGGCTGAGAAACGCCGTCCGGTAGCTCGGCACGACATAGAGGTCGGAGGCGGCCGCGTCGACCAGCCCGTGAAACAGCGACGAGCCGTCGACCCGCTCGCCCGAGGCGAGGATCCGCTCGGCCTGGGCGAAGTCGGAGAAGGGCAGCTTGAGCTCGCGCAGCTTGCCGTCGACCGAGGTGTAGTGGAAGGACAGCCGCTCGATGCCCTTGGTCCTGATGACCTCGAGCATGTCGGCCCGGGTGAAGTCCGCGCGGTCCTTGTCGAGGAGCAGGCTGAGGGGGTTGGCGAGGGCGGCCTGTTGGGTCATGGAGCGCCTCCGGAACCGGTGATCGGCCGGCGGCGACGGCGCTCACTGCGCCCGCCTCCGGGCCGACAAGTAAACCACAACTCGTGCCCGGGTCAAACCCCGGCGCCTCGTCCGGTCCCGGCCCCCTGGCAACGGGTTGTTCGTGAACTCTGCGGGCCGGCGCCGGGCCTGACCGCCACCGGCTACGGCACGGTCTGCGCCCAGGCCGCGGTGGTCCCCGACTCGAAGCCGTCGGCGAAGAACGGCGGCACGGCCGGCATGCACGTCTGGACCTTGAGGTCGTCGATGTACCAGCCCTCGCGGCTGACCGACGAGTCGGAGCCGAGCCGGAAGCGGAAGCGGGCGGTCTGGCCGGCGTAGGCGCTGATGTCGGCGACCGCCTTCTTCCACACCGTCGAGGCCGCGCCGAGGTCGTCGCACCAGCCGTCGAGGTTGCCGAGACCGGAGACCGGCCCGTCGTAGGGGTCGGTCAGCATCACCGCGGTCGGCAGCGGCGTCCAGGTCGTCCCGCCGTTGACCGAGATCTCGACCTCGCCGCCGTCATAGCAGCCGCCCGACCGGTCCTCCATGAGCTGCCAGTTCCAGAACTGGAGGGTGAGCGGGTTGACCCCGGTGGGCAGCGCCACCGACGGTGAGTCGAGCCGCTGGTCGCTGGTGTTCTCGGGGTCGACGGCGTGGTACGACATCGTGCCGCTGTACGACCGTGCGCTCGACAGCGCCCAGGTGTTGCCGCTGCCGCCGGCGCCCAGGGCCCAGCCCGGCGCGCCGCTCTCGAGGTCGTCGAAGAAGGCGTCGCTGGCGACCGTGCCGAGGCCGCAGTCGCCGGGCAGCGCCTCGGTGATGAACGAGAAGACAGTCGAGGTGGGGCCGGCGCCGCAGGCGTTCTCGCCGGAGACCCGCCAGTAGTACACCGTGTTGCTGACCAGGTCGGTGACCGGGGTGTAGGCGGCATCGGCGATCCCGGCGACGTCGAGCACCACCGTTGCGAACCCGGGGTCGGTGGCGACCTCGATCCGGTAGGCGTCGCCCTGGACCGCGGCGGTCCAGCTGAAGCCGGGCCGCAGGGGCTGGTTGAGGGCACCGTCGATCGGCGTCAGCAGGTCGACCGCCCCGGGGGCCGCGCTGAACAGGTCGAGGGTGAGCTCGGTGGCGTGGACGAAACCGCTCGGCGACGAGGTCCCGGTCACGGTCAGGGGGTAGCTGCCCGCGGCCGCGCCGCCGGTGCCGCTGATCGTCAGATCGGAGGTCCCGCCGGGGGCGACCGGGTTGGGCACGAAGGACGAGGTCGCCCCGGTCGGGACGCCGCCCGCGGCCAGGGTGACCAGCTCGGTGAAGCCCTGGAACTGGAGCACGTTGACGGTGGAGGCGCCATCCGCCGGGCTGCACACCTTGAGCACCGTCGGGTCGGCGGTGACCAGGAAGTTGGTGCTCATCGGGATCGAGTCGGAGAAGACGTCGGGGTCGTTGTGACCGTTCATCAGGTTGCGGTCGTCGGCCCACTGGGTGACCGCGTGGGTCTCGGTCTGGATGTGGGTGTCGTAGTCGCCGTGGTAGCAGGTGGCGAGGTTGGGGTCGAGATAGATCGGGGTCGAGACGTCGGAGATCCGCTGGCTCGGCTGCCAGGTCAGACCGCCGTCGTAGCTGAAGGCGTGATAGGTGTCGACGAGCAGGTTGTTGGGGTCGAGACGGCGGTCGTACCAGGTCGCCGAGACGATGTTGCTCTCGCCCACCGACAGGGTCGGGAAGAACTGGTCGGTGGTGGTGGCATCGTCGTGGAGCCGCACCTCGGCGCCCCAGGTCGTGCCGCCGTCGGCCGAGCGCCGGTAGAACGAGTCGCAGTCGTCGCCGCCGCCCGGGCTGTAGCTGTAGACCGCGTGGAGCACGCCGTCGGCGCCGAAGGCGATCTGCGGCGACGGCAGGTAGCGGATGTTGCCCTTGAGCGCGGCCCGCCCACAGCTGCCGGTGGCGACCGTGTTCTGCGGCCGGGCGACGTTGGCCGCCGGCGAGGTGACCAGGCTGTAGCTCGCACCGCCGTCGGTCGAGCGGGCGATCTCCATCGTCACGATGCTGCCCGAGAACTTGACCCAGCCGACATAGACATCGCCGTTGGGCGCGACCACCGGCCACGCCCCCTGGACGGAAGAGGTCGGGCTGATCGGCACCCCGGCGTTCCAGGTCACCCCGGCGTCGGCCGAGTACAGCGCCCAGATCTTCGAGTCGGAGCTGAAGTTGGTGAAGGCCATGTAGAGGCGACCGTAGTAGGGGCTCGCCGGGTTGTTGTCGACCCCGAGGAGCTCCTTGTCGTCGGAGAAGCCGGTGTGCATCATCGCCAGGAACTGGAAGGTCTGGCAGTCGTCGGTCGATTTCCACAGCCCGAGCCCGTTGTCGTGGAGGGCGCCGAAGTAGAAGTGACCGTCGGCCTTGCGCCAGACGAGTGCCGGGTCGCCGATGCTGTTGACGCCGAGGGCGCCGCGGTCGACGAAGGTCGCGCCGCCGTCGGTCGAGCGGGAGAAACCGGTGAAGCCGCCGCCGCTGCCGAAGTAGTGGTAGCTGTCGTTGTAGCCGGCGCAGATCGTCCCGGTGTCGAGGTTGACCGCCATCGAGGTCTCGCTCTGGGTGGTCGACGAGCCGGAGTCGCCGCCGGGGTCGTTGACCGCGACGTCGGGCCCGGCGTCGCCGCCCGGTGGCACCGACTCGGCGGGGGCCTGCGCGACCTGTCCGAGCTCGTCGGTCCGGTCGCAGGCGACGAGCAGCTTGAAGAGCACGCCGTCCATCAGCGCCCGGGTCGGGGGGTCGTCGAGCAGGGCGCAGTCGGCGGGCAGCGGCTTGTCGAGTGGGGTGGCGGCGCCACCGTCGCCGGCGAAGGCGGCCGCGGCGACGAGCAGGACGGCCAGGCAGGAGAGGGCGATCGTCACACGCGGCATCGAGGCGGCACGGTCGGACATGAGCTTCTCCTTGAGCGCGAGGCCTGCGCCGCCGGAGGGCCCGAGGACGCATGGTGGGCCATTCTACTCCGAGGGGGCGCCTTTTCCCCCGGTCGCGCCCCGTCGTCCGGGGCAATGACAACGGCGGCGGGCGCCGAGCGCCCGCCGCCGGGGTTCGGAATCGAGGGGCCGAGGCCTCAGTGCTTGCCGGGCTCGAGGGCGACGCCGCGCCGCTCCCAGGTGGCATAGGCCTCGAGGGCGATCATCTTGGGGTCGTCGAGGGCGAGGCGCTCGCCCTCGAGGGGGTTGATCAGGCACCAGTTGACCATCTCGCTGAAGGCGACCACCCGGCCGAGCTGCTTCTGGAACTTGGGGTAGGTCTCGGGGTGGGTGTTGGCGGCGTTGGGGTGGCACTGGCCGCAGGCGACGCCGTTGGTCCCGAGATCGGGGCTGCCCCACAGCGCCCGCCCGTCCTCGACCACCGACATGAACTCGCCCTGCCAGCGCTCGGTGTCGGCGTCGGTGAACTCGTCCGCGTACAGGCCGTAGCCGACGAGACCGAAGGCGAGAGCGACCACGGCGCAACCGACGATGACGGTTCTCTTGGTCATGGCTCCTCCTAGTAGTGGATCTGCGGCGAGATCCGGGACTCGGGGCTCTGGAAGGTGGTGTCCTCGGGACGCCCGGTCTCGCGGTTGTAGGCGACGGTCCGGTCGGTGTTGTTGTTGAGCTGGTAGGTCATGGCGACCCGGCCGGTCTCGAGGTTGATGAACTGCCAGCCGGTGGCGTCGCGCTCGTGGAAGGGGTCGGCGCGGTTCATCGGCACCGTGAGCTTGGGCAGGTAGGTCTCGGCCTGGGCGTAGCTCTGCGGGTAGGGCCACGGCCAGGCGGTCGCCATGACCGCGTGGAAGCTGATGTTGCCGATCTGGTTGTACTGGATCTGGTGGACGTGACCGTAGATCACGGTGGCGTCGTTGAAGGGTGCGAGGAGCGCCTGGACCTGCTCCGCGTCGTCGGTCCAGAAGTTCCAGCCCTTGTAGATCTTCTGGATCGGCGAGTGGGAGAAGACGACGACCGGGGTGGTTTTGGCGACCCCCTCGAGGTCCGTGGCCAGCCAGGCGCGCTGCTTCTCGCCGACCATGAAGGGCGAGCCGTTGGGGTTGTCGAGCCCGGCCATCTCGAGCATCCGCTGCTCGGGGGTCGGCCAGCGCTCGAAGGTCCACTCGTCGTGGGTCAGGATCGAGTTGAGGACCACGAAGTGGACGCCCTTGTGGTCGAAGCTGTACCAGTGCGGGCCATAGAGCTCGGACCAGTACTCGCCGAGGTCGAGGTAGTAGTCGTGCTCGCCGAGCAGACAGTGGGTCGGGTAGTTGAGCTTGGCCAGCATCTCGGCGCCGTGGTCGAGCTCGGCCTTGGTGCCGAGCTGGGCGAGGTCGCCGCCGAACATCACGAAGTCGGGCTTGGGCCGGAGCATGTTGGTCTCGGCGACCGCCCGGATCAGCCCGCGGTCCCAGTTGTTGACGAACTGGTCGCCTTTGACGTGCTGGATGTGCGAGTCCGAGATGTAGGCGAAGCTGAAGCTCTTCGCCGGGTCGGCGAAGGCGAGCTCGACCGTGGTCACGGGCAGCGTGCTGACCGCCGCGGCGGAGGCCGCGCCCTTGAGGAAGTCACGACGGTTGAGGTGGTTTCTCTTCATGGTCCCCTCCTACTCACCCTCGGTCTGCTCGAGCTGGGCCTCGATCTCGGGGCTGGTGAGGGCCTCCATGAACGCGACCAGGTCCGGCACGTCCTCGACCTCGATGTTGAGCGGCCGGATGCCGCCCGAGAGGAAGTCGTTGACCGGGTCGCCGGCCTCGGTGACGCCCCCGTTGAGATAGTGGATCACCACGTCCTCGAGGGTCGCGATGCTCCCGTCGTGCATGTAGGGCGCGGTCAGGGCGACGTTGCGCAGGGTCGGCGTCTTGAACGAGCCGAGGTCGTCGAACTTGTGGGTGATCGCGAATCGGCCGATCTCCGAGGTCCGCGGGTCGGTGAGGACCTCGACGTCGACCTCGGACAGCTCGAGATCCGCCTCGAGGAACTCGGCGGCCAGCTCGGGCACCTCGTCCTGGATGGCGTTGATCCCGACCCCGATGTTGTGGAAGCGGTTGTCGGTGAACAGCGCCTGGGTCTGCTCGATGACGTGGCAGGAGACGCAGCGACCCTCGTGGACGAAGAGGTCGTAGCCCCGCTTCTGCTGCTCGGTCAGCGCGTCGGCCTCGCCGCCGTAGAACCAGCGGTCGAAGGGCGAGTTGCCGGCCACCACGGTGCGCTCGAAGGCGGCGATCGCCAGCGTGACCTCGCGCATGGTGACGTCGTCGCCCGCCTTGCCGAAGACCTCCTCGAACGCCGCGACGTAGTCGGGGTCGGTGCGGACGATGGCGAGGATCGGGTCGTGGCTGGCCAGGCCGTGCTCGACCGGGTTGACGAAGGGGTGGAGGGCCTGGTCCTCGAGGTCCGGCGAGCGGCCGTCCCAGAACTGGGTCGTGAGGTAGGCCGAGTTGACCACGGTCGGCGAGTTGCGGGTCCCGGTCTTCTTCTCGATCCCCTCAGAGACCCTGAGGGGCGAGTCGGTGAAGGCCTTCTTGGGATCGTGGCAGGTGAAGCACCCGACCTCGCCGTCGGTGCTGAAGCGCTTCTCGTTGTAGAGCTTCTCGCCGAGGGCGATCTTGGCCGGGGTCTGGGGGTTGTCCTGGGGGATCGGGACCGGCGGCAGGCCGAGCGGCGCGCTCGGCGTCGGGCCGGGGTCGCCGACCACCCCCGCTGCGACGAGCAGCGCGGCGCCGGCGAGCATGGTGAGCACCACAGTCTTCATCTCGACTCCTCCTTCCTTTGCTTGGCACGGCAGCTGCGGCAGATGCCGCGAAGTTGGACGCGGTAGTCCGCCACCTCGAAGCCGATCTCCGAGGTGTCGGGGATCTCGAGACGGTCGAGCGACGCCGCCTCGAAGTCGACGAACTGGTCGCAGCTCATGCACACCAGGTGGTGGTGGATGTCGGTCCGCGGCTCGAAACGGGCGACGCTGCCCGGGTGGCAGGCCTTGGTGATCACGCCGAGCCGCGCGAGGTGGTCGAGGGTCCGGTAGACGGTCGGCTTGGAGATCCCGGGAAGGCTCGTGCGAACCGCCTCGAAGACCCGGTCGGCGCTGGGATGGTCCCCGAGGTCGAGGACCGCCTCGAGGATCACGAGGCGTTGGACGGTGCAGCGCTCGCCCTTCTCGCGGCTCAGCCGCTTGAAGAGCTCGAGTCGCTCGCTTCTGGCCTCGTGATCCACCGACCCCCCTCCGACCCCGAGTGGCAGATGAAAATATAGTGCATCTGAAAGATCGTTGCAACAATCACAGACGTAGTCTCAGTTTCAGTTACCGAATCGACTGTGAAACCCCGGCGCCCGACCGACCGTATCCAGCCCTCACGGCGCCGACCGGGACGCCGTCGGGAGGATGCGATGGCGCAGGACAACACCGCCGGAGGCTGGGATCGTCGCTCGCTCATGAGGCTCGGGGTCAGCGGCCTTGCCGCGGCGGCCCTTCCGCCGTGCCTACTGGCGCGGTCCGCCCGGGCGGCCGAGACCGCGCCCGGGGAAGGCCCCGAGATCGAGGCGCTGGTCCGCCCGCCGACCCTGTTCGCCGGGATCCGCCGGCCGATCACCAGCCGGGCCGAGCTCGAGCCGCGGATCGCGCTCCTCGAGGTCGCCTGCCGTGGCAAGACCGCCGGGCCGCTCACCCACATCTTCCGCTTCGACACCCCGGTCGAGGGCTACGACTCGGAGATCGGCTACCCGGTCAGCGAGCCGGTGACGACCGACGAGATCACCACCCACACCCTGCGCGAGATGCCCTTCGTCGCGGCCCTCCACGAGGGGCCGGACGACACCATCCGCTCGACCGCGCTCGCCCTCCACCAGCACCTCGACGCGGCCGGTCTGTCGCCCGAGCTCGAGCGGGTCGAGGTCTACCTCCATCGCGACCCCGAGCACCCCGAGCGCTCGCGGACCCGGGTCATGGTCTCCTTCCTCGCCTGGCCCGAGGTCTACCTCGCACAGCTCGTCCGGGTCCTCGGCGAGCAGCCGGCCCGCGCGATCTGGCAGGGCGGCGAGCGGCTCACCCCCTTCACCCCGGTCGATGAGCGGTGCCTGTGGGTCGCCGCCACCCTCGAGCGCCTCAAGGCGGTGACCACCCTCGACCAGCAGTACGACATCCTCTCCCGGGTCGCCCTCGTCCGGCCCGTCGAGGAGGTCGCGGTGTACCGGGAGATCTACGCCCGCACCCGCGACGTCAACCAGGTCTTCGCCGCGCAGAACGCCAAGCTGGCCACCACCCCGACCGGCGGCTACCTCGACCCGCCGACCTTCGACGGCAAGGTCCTCCACATGAGCAAGGTCGCGTACGACCGAGCGGCCTACGACAAGGCCACCACCCCGACCGAGCGCCGCAAGGCCTACTGCTTCTGCGCCCTGGTCCGCGAGGCGGCCGACCCGCACCTCGACCCGATCTTCTGCTACCGAGCCGCCGGCTGGTCGCGCCAGCTCTGGGAGCCGGTCTTGGGCGTCGAGCTTCCGCGCTGCCGGATCACCCACTCGATCCTCAAGGGCGACCCCTTCTGCGCCTGGGACTACCACCTCGGGTGAGGGCGTCCCCGCCGCACTGACGAGGCCCCTTCAACCCCTTACTTAGGGACACGGAACCAAAGGACCACTGGTGCGGGAGGCCGGACTCGACCGCGCCGTCGGCTGCGGCCCACGGTCGTGGCCGCCCGACCCGCTTGGCGTCGCGCCCCTCAACGATCGATGTGCGGCCTACGACCTTCCGCAGGTGACTGCGTGGGGCCGCGCGCACCGCGCGCGGTCAACATTCCCAGAAACGCGGGTGCGGCGAACTGGTGCCGGAGGCGGGAGTCGAACCCGCATGGGCATACACCCAGGGGATTTTAAGTCCCCGGCGTCTACCGTTCCGCCACTCCGGCAGGCTGGGTCCATCATAGCGCCCATCGGGACCTCGATCGGCGTCGCGCGGGGAGAGGTCCTGCGCGGCGCGGCCGGCTCGGCTCGGGTAGCATGCGGGTCGGGAGGCGCGATGTTCCGATGGTGGCGCAGGCGGCGGCGGGCGAGGATCCTGGCGGCGCCGTTTCCCGAGGACTGGCTCGAGCTCATCGAGGGCGAGGTGGCGCTGTGGGGCGCGGTGCCCGAGAGCGAGCGGCCGCGGCTGATGGACGATCTGCGGCTGTTCGTCGCCGAGCGGTCGTGGGAGCCCTGCGGCGGGATCACCCTGACCCCGCCGATGTGCGCGGTGATCGCGGCCCAGGCCTGTGTGCTGACCCTCGGCCGGTCGGTCGACGCCTTCGACCACGTCCGCTCGATCCTCGTCTACCCGACCGCCTACCGGGCGCCCGATGTCTGGGAGGACGAGGCCGGGGTGGTCACCGAGGAGGTCGACGAGCGCGAGGGCGAGGCCTGGGAGTGGGGCACGGTGGTCCTGTCGTGGCAGCAGGTGATCGCCGACGCCCGGAACCTCCACGGCCGCAATCTGGTCCTCCACGAGCTCGCCCACCAGCTCGATCTGCTCGACGCGATCGGCGAGGCGACCCTGGGCTCCGCCGAGCGGCGGGCGGCCAACCGGCGCTGGATGGCCTCGTTCCTCGAGGCCCACGAGCGCTTTGTCGACGAGGTCGACCGGGGCCGGCGCGTCAAGGCCCTCGACGAGTACGGGGCCGAGGACGAGGCCGAGTTCTTCGCGGTCGCCACCGAGTCGTTCTTCGAGCGCGGCGCGTATCTCCGCGAGCACCACCCGGAGCTCTACCAGGTGCTCTCGGAGTACTACAACCAGGACCCGGCCTCGTGGACGCTCCCGCGGCCGAAGCCGGGCCGGCCCGCCGAGACCGGCCGCGAGCGGCGGCGGCGGCGGCGCGAGGAGGCGCGACGGCGGGCGAAGCGCCACAAGGCCTGACTTGCCGGCCGGCGGAACACCCGGCGCGTCGCTGCGTAGCTCTGGGTGATGGGGAGGCTCGCATGAAGGCTCGGACGATCGGTGCGCTCGCGATGCTGCTCGTGATCTCCGCCGGCCCGGTCCTCGGCGCCGAGCCGGGCCCGGGCGGGCTGGTGTTCGTCCCCGGCCCGCCGCCCTTCCAGCCGTGGCCCGCGCCCGCCAAGGCGGTGTCGACCGACACCTTCGAGGAGGCGGTCGACCGCTGCGTCGGCGACGCGATGGCGGCGGCCGACACCCCGGGCGCCGCGGTCGCGGTGATCGTCGGCGGGGAGCTGGTCTACGAGCAGGGCTATGGCGTCAAGAGGCGCAGCGGCGCGGCCCCGGTCGACGCCGGCACCCAGTTCCGGATCGGCTCGGTGACCAAGATGCTGACCGCGGCGGCGGTGATGCAGCAGGTCGAGGCGGGGGTGGTGTCGCTCGACGACCGGCTCGACCACTGGGTCCCCGAGGCCGACTTCGCCGGCCACTGGCCGGCCGGGGAGATCACCGTCCGGCGCCTGCTGACCCACGCGACCGGCATCCCCGACCTGGTCTTCCACCCGAACGGAGCGGTCGGGCCCGGCGCCATCGCCGACTGGGCGGCGACCCTGACCAGCACCGGTCTCCACGCTCCGCCCGGGGTCTTCTTCAACTACTCGAACCCCAACTTCGCCCTCGCCGGGCTGGTCGTCGAGCGCTCGAGCGGGCTCGACTACCGCAGCTACATGACGACCCGGGTCTTCGCCCCGGCCGGGATGACCGACACCACCTTCGACCCGGCGGCGGTGACCGCCCGCGGCAACTGGGCCGACGGCCACCACCCCTCAGGCGCGGGCGGCGAGATCGTCTACACCCCGGCCTCCTACGACAACGGCGCCTTCGCGCCGGCCGGCTACGCCTTCTCGACCGCGCGCGACCTGGCCCGCTGGGCGCTGCTGCTCTCGGACGGAGGCGGCGCCGTGCTCGGGCCGGCCTCGGCGGCGGCGATGCAGGCGGCGGTCCAGAGCCAGGGCTCGCTTCCCGGATACAACTACGGCCTCGGGATCTTCGTCGAGCCCTTTTACGACCTCGAAATCCGCCAGCACGGCGGCAACATCTGGGGCTGGGGGACTTACCTGCTGTGGCACCCGGATCGGCGCTTCGCGGTGGCGGTGCTCGCCAACACCTTCGAGTCGCTGCCGGCGGCGGCCTACTGCGTGGCCGACCTGGTCCTCGAGCCCGACCACGGCGCGGCGCCCTCGTACCCGCCCCCCGACCCCGCCCGGCTCGCGCTCTTCGAGGGGATGTACGACGCGAGCGTCGTCGCCAACCTGCCGACCAACCCCTACCCGGTCGAGGGCGAGGTCTTCGGCGACGGCCCGGGCCGGCTGGCGGTCCACTTCTGGGACCCGGTCGGCGGCTGGAACGCGATCTGGGACCTCGTCCACGTCGGCCACGACTTCTTCGTCGTCGACGTCGACTACGACGGGCTCTACGACCTCGACCTGAGCTTCTTCGCGAGCCCGGACCCGGGCGCCCGGCCGCGCTGGCTGCGGACCCGGCAGCTGGTAGGCCTCCCGCGGACCGCGCCCCGGACTGGACGACGCTGAGCCTCGGACTGCCGGAATGCCGGCTTGCCGGATTCCCGGCGATCCAACATCGTGATAGCATCGGGTCATGAACATCACCCGCATTGGCAAGAAGGGCCAGGTGTCGATCCCGAAGGGGGTGCTCGACCGTCTCGGCATCGAGCCGGAGACGATCCTGCTCGTCGAGGCCAACGACGACGGCTCGATCGTGCTGCGCCCGGCCGGGGTGTACCCGGTGGAGCTCTATAGCGACGTCCGGGTCAGCGAGCTGCTCGAGGAGGACCGCCTGACCGACGAGGAGGCCCGACGGCTACGGGCGGTGCTCGACGAGTAGCCCGCGATGCTCCGGCTCTTTCTCGACGCCAATGTACTGTTCTCGGCTGCCCACTCTCCGTCGGGTCGCGCAGCCGCGCTGCTGCGCCTGGCACGGGCCGGCCACTGCCGGCTGGTAACCTCGCGTCACGCCATCGAGGAGGCGGCGCGGAATCTCGGCGCCAAGGCGCCGGACCGCGCGGGTGAGCTCGCGGCGGTCCTCGGTGCGGTCGAGACGGCGGCCGAGGCCGCACCGAAGGTGGTGTCCTGGGCGGCGGCCTCGGGGCTGCCCGAGTGCGATGCCCCGGTGCTCGCCGCGGCGGTGACGGCGCGTGCCGACCTGCTGGTCACGGGAGATCGCAGACACTTCGGCCGACTTTTCGGGGAGAGGGTCGGGGGTGTCGAGGTGGCCACGCTTCGCGACGCCCTCGCCCGGGTTCTCGAGGCGGCCGAACGCTCGCGGGCACCCTGATACGATCGGCCGATGACACCCGGGTCATGAGACGGTCCGCCGAGGTCGTGATCTGCGGCGCCGGGATCGCCGGCGTCGCGCTCGCCCACGAGCTCGCCCGGCGGCGCGGCGCCCGCGGCGTCGTCCTGGTCGACGAGCGGCCGCCGCTCAGCCTGACCTCGGACAAGTCGACCGAGGCCTACCGCACCTGGTGGCCGGGGCCGGACGACGCGATGATCCGGCTCATGGGCCGCTCGGTCGACCTCCTCGAGGAGCTCGCCGAGGCCTCGAACGACCGCTTCCTGATGAACCGCCGGGGCTATCTGTGGTGCACCGCAGACCCGGTTCGCGCCGAGGACTACCGTGAGCACGGGCTGGCGGCCGCCGCCTCGGGGGCCGGCGAGCTGCGGATCCACACCGGCCGGATGAGCGACCCCGACTACCGCCCGCACCGCGCCTCGGGCTGGCGCGACCAGCCCGGGGGGGCCGATCTGATCCTCGAGGACATGCTCCTGCGGCAGGCCTTCCCGTGCCTCGGCACCGAGGTCTACGCCGCGCTCCACACCCGGCGCTCCGGCTGGCTGTCCGGGCAGCAGCTCGGGATGGAGCTTCTCGAGCGGGCGCGCGCCGCCGGGGTCGAGCTCGTCGACGGCCGGGTCGAGGCGGTGGAGACCGCCGGCGGCCGGGTGACCGGGGTCCGGGTCGGCGGCCGCGACGGCAACCTCGCCATCGCGACCGGGCGCTTCGTCAACGCCGCCGGCCCGATGCTTCGCCCGGTCGGAGAGCTGCTCGGGCTCGAGCTTCCGGTCTTCACCGAGCTCCACCTCAAGGCGAGCTTCGAGGATCACCTCGGGGTCGTGCCGCGCGATCTGCCGCTCGCCATCTGGGACGACCCACAGCGGCTCGAGTGGAGCGCCGCCGAGCGCGCGGCCCTCGCGGCGGACGAGGCCACCCGCCACCTCGTCGGCACCCTCCCGGCGGGCGCCCACCTCCGAACCGAGGGCGCGCGCCACGTCCTGTTGCTCTGGCCCTACCACGGCGGCCCGGTTCCGGTCCGCTTCCCGGTCGAGGCCCCCGCCGAGTACGCCGAGATCTGCCTGCGCGGTCTCGTCCGCCTGCTGCCCGGCCTCGCCGCCTATCTCGATCGCCTGCCGCCGGCTTTCGTCGACGGCGGCTACTACACCCGGACCCGCGAGAACCGGCCCCTCGCCGGCCCGCTCCCGGTCGAGGGCGCACACGTCCTCGGCGCGCTCTCGGGCTTCGGGATCATGGCCTCGATGGCGACCGCCGAGCTCGCCGCGGCCCACCTCCTCGGCGACCGGCTTCCCGCCTACGCGCCGGCCTTCGACCCCCGCCGCTACGACGACCCCGCCTATCTCGCGAGGCTCGAGACCTGGGGCGACGACGGCCAGCTGTGACCGGGCACCCGAGTTGATTCACCAAACTGCATGCACTGTGATGATGGCGGAGACCGTCTCATGCCCTCACTCCAGATTCGAGACCTTCCCGAGCACCTCTACCGGATGCTGGCGGACAAGGCGCGCCGCCATCGCCGCAGCCTCGCCCAGCAGGCCACCGTCGAGCTCCAGCGGATGGCCGAGGCGGCCGCCCGGTCACGGCGGCTCGAGGCCGTCGCCCGCCTCCGCGACGACCTCCTCGCCCGGGGACCCCGCGAGACGGTCCTCGATCCGGCAGACCCGGTCCGCGAGGACCGGGATCGATGAGCCATCGGCTGGTGCTCGACGCGTCGGCCTCGCTCGAGGCGGTTCTCGGGAGGCCGCAGGCCGCGGCCGTGCTCGACCGGGTCGAAAGGGCGACGGTGGTCCGCGCCCCGGACCTCTATGGCGCGGAGGTCGCCAACGCGCTGTGGAAGCACGTCAAGGCCGGGGACCTCGATCTCTCGCAGGCTCTGACCGCGCTCCAGGCAGCCCTCGACATCGTCGACGCCACGATCCCCTCCGCGGACCTGGCCGAGGAGGCGCTCGCGACCGCGGCGGCGTTCGACCATCCGGTGGACGACGCGCTCTACCTGGTCGCGGCACGGCGCTCCGGGGCCACCATCTGCACCCGGGATCGCCGGCTCGCCGAGCTCGCCGCGGCGACGAGGGTCCCGGTCGAGGTGGTCTGACCGGTCGGAGCAGCGGGCCGGTCTGGAGGGACGAACGACACGGCGACCTCATCGCCATGGTTCGCGACAACGCCGACGGCTCACGGACCCCGCTGACGATGCCGAACCACTCAAAGATCAAGAGCTCCACCCTGCGCACGATCCGCAATCACGCCGGCATCCCAAGAACCGACCTCCTCGACGCCTGCCAGAAGGCCGGCTGACGTCTTGGGTGGCGACAACAGCGTAATAGCGTGACCGGAATCATTTGCAGCGTTGTCCCACTCGTAGCTCCGGTCGATGAGCGTCTGGCTCTGCCCGTCCTCGAGCTCCTGGTCGGTCATCCGCAGCTGGCGGTCGAAGGCGAAGGTCTCCTCGCCGGCGAGGCCCCTGGACGGGGTCGACCGACGTGAAAAGGGGCGGCGCCGAAGCGCCGCCCCGAGATCGTCATTCCGGTCCGGTCAGGGGTTGGTGATGCTCCAGGCCGCGGTCGTGCCCGACTCGAAGTCGTCGGCGAAGAACGGCGGCGAGGTCGAGCACGAGCCCGCGACCTCGACATCGGTGATCGAGATGTCGTCGATCCACCAGCCGTCCTCCTCGATGTACGAGTCGGCCGAGAGGATGAAGCGGATCTCGGCGTCGGTGTTCGCCCAGGTCGCGAGCGAGCCGGTGTACTGATTCCAGCTGGTGCTCGTGCCGTTGAAGAAGGCGCCGGTGCCGAGCTCGCAGGCGTCGTTGGTCTGGTTGACGCTGCCCGGGTAGTTGACGGTCACCCTCTGCCAGGTCGTCCCGCCGTCGGTGGAGATTTGGACCAGACCCTTGTCCCATCCGCTCTCGATGTCGTACTTCGACCAGAAGCTGAGCTGCGGGTTGGGCCCGAGGGCGAGCACCGGCGTGGTCGCGGCGGCGCAGGTGTCGCTCGAGTAATGCCCCGTGAGGTAGCCGGCCCCGGTGACTCCCTGGCCGGCGGTCACCGACCACGGCGACTCGGTGACGAGCTTGGCGCTTCCGGTGTCGCCGGCGTCGTCGGTCCAGGTCCCGATGGTGATCGGTCCGGTCGGCACGCCGCTCACCCGCACGGTGTTGCCCTCGCCGGCGCCGTTACCGACGTCGGTGGCACGAACGACATAGGTGTAGCTCTCGTGGGCGACCAACGAGCCGGTATCGGAGAAGCCCGTGCCGCTGACGTCGGTCGCGATCCGGTTGGCGATCCCCGGGGTGAAGCCGGGGTCGGTCGAGCGGAAGACGCTGTAGGTCGCGGGTCCGGTGCAGTGGATCACCGCCGGATCCCAGGCGAGGTCGAGGGCGCAGAAGCCGGCCGCCGGGTTGGAGACGGTCTGCAGCCCGGCGAAGCTCGGCCCCTGGGTGCAGGCGCCGGTCGTCGAGGCGCTGTCGCAGCTCGACGGCGCCGACTCGCAGCCCGCGGTGACGTCGCTCGCGGTGACGACATAGGCGTAGTCGACCTGGCCCGAGACCGGGGTGTCGACCCACGAGGTCGCGGCGATCCCGGTGGCGATCAGCTGGTAGTCGGTCTGCGGGCACGTGCCGACCGCCCGGTAGACGTTGTAGGTGTCGGCGATCGGACCGCCTCCGGTCCAGCTCAGGGCGATCCGGTTGTCGCCGTCGGCGACCGCGACCAGGCTGCCAGGCGCCGACGGGGTCTCGCAGGGCACCGGTAGGACGACCTCGCAGTTGCTGACCGGACCGACGCAGGCGTCCGACGCGCCGACCCCCTGCACCACGTAGTAGTAGTCGATGCCGTTGACCACCGTGGTGTCGGTGTAGGCCGTTCCGCCGACGACCTCGGCGACCCGCTGGAAGCCGGCGCCGCAGCCGATGTCGTTGCGGTAGACCCAGGTGCGGGTGGCGCCCGGCGCCGCGGTCCAGCTGAGCGCGGCCGAGTTGTTGCCGCCGACGCCCGACAGGGTAGTCGCCTGGATCGTCGGGCACGAGCTCGAGCTCTGGTTGCCCGGGTCGCCCGGGTTGCCGCAGGCGATGTTGTGGTCGGCCATCGCGGCGTAGATCGCGTCGGCGTGCGGCGTGCCGTTGGCGAGGCCGTCGCCGTCGTCGTCGACGAACAGCATGACCTGGAACAGGTGCGAGCCGCCGCAGCCGTTCGAGGCCGGCCGGCTGCAGCTGTACATGTCGTAGCCCAGGGTCGAGATGCCGCCGTACCAGAGCCGGTCGGCGAGCAGCCACGCGCTGTTGAGGTCCATCGAGTGGGGCGGCGCGGTCAGCTTGCGATGGACGAAGTCCCACAGCGCCTGCGACGAGATCCCCGCCTCACAGTGATCCTCGAGGTTACACGGCCCGAAGTAGCTGCCCGATGTGCACCCGGTCCACACCGTACCGTAGTTGGCCGCGGTCCACGGCGTTCCCTCCTCGTGCTGGGTCCAGTCCATGTCCCGGATGCCGGAGCAGTTGAGGCAGGGGTCGCCATAGCCGCCACAGTTGCCGGACAGGTAAAAGCCGCGGCCGACGCACGAGTCGTGGAGGTGGAGGGCCGCCATCCAGTCGGCGTAGGTCTCGACCGGGGTCGAGTTGCCCCCCGATCCGTCGAAGTCGTCGAGGCTGTGGCCCCACTCGTGGATCGCGACCCCCGGGATCTCGCCGAGGTTCCAGCAGCCGGTGGAGGCGCGGTAGAAGTTGAGCGAGCTGCCGCCCGAGGTCGCGTTGCACCATGGACTCTGGTTGGTGTAGACGGTGATGTAGCTGTTGGCGAGCCAGCTCAGGTTCGGGAGATAGCCCTGGGCGCGGAGGTTGGCCGCGGTCAGGTGGTAGTACTGGGTGCGGGCCGAGTGGGTGTTGCCGGCGCCGCCGGTGTTGCCCGCCGGGACTGCGCAGTCGGTCCCAGCGCCGAGCGAGAAGTCGACGTCGCCGACCGCGGTGGTGTTGGCGATCTGGCCGCACGAGTCCTGGATCCGCGCGTACTTGCCCTGCAGACTGGTGGTCGCCACGTCGCCGGGGAAGAGGCCACCGGAGTCGGCGTACTGGTTTGGCGCTGGGAGCCCGGTGTCGGCGAACGGGAAGGGACGGTCGGCCTCGCCGGTGTGGTTGTCGCCCGGGTAGGCGCCGCCGTGCACCCGCCCGTAGCGGTTGCCGTCGACGAAGCGCAGCAGCTCGCCGGTGTGGGCGTCGACCAGCGCCTCCCACGAGCCGATGACCCCGGGGCGGTCGAAGGCGTAGCGCCACGCCAGCTTGGCGCCGAAGCCCGACCCGAGCGGACCGTCGAAGTCGTCCGGGTCGATGTCGGCTGGGGTCACCGGGACGAGCCGGAGCGAGCCGCGGTCGCTGATCAGGTCGGAGGCCGAGGCGAACGGCCCGAGGTAGCTCTCGACCACGCCCCAGCCGGTCTCGGCGTCGATCGACGGCGAGGTCGAGATCGAGACCGGTGCGATGTTCTGGCTCGCCACCTGGAGCAGGTTGCCGCTGTTGATCCTGAAGAAGAGCGCCGCGCCTTCGACCGGGACGCCGCCCGGCCGGTAGCCGAAGCGGAGCAGGTAGATCGCGTTGCCCACCGGCCCCGACCCGGCCGGGTCGAGCACCAGGTCGGACGAGCTGACGCCGAGGATGTCGGAGTATCGATCGACGAAGGCGCGGGCCAGCCCCTCGACGTGGGAGCTCGGGATGCAGGAGTTGTCGAAGCACCCGGGCGCCACGGTGCTCCAGGCGAGGTCGTTGGCATGGCCCGGGATGAAGGGGATCGCCCCGCCCGAGACCAGGGTCGGGAGGCCGCGCTTCTCGTCGATCGTGAAGCGCCACGCCTGCCCGTGCTCGGCGCGGAAGGCGTCCATTCGGGCGATCCCGGGCAGCGAGCCGCGCAGCAGCTCGGCGTCGGTCGACCACTCGACGACCCGAAGCTCGGGGCTGATGAAGACCAGACCGTCGAGCTCCGACAGGCTCTCCTTTTGGCCGAAGGCGCCGGCGGTCGAGGCGGTGAACAGGATGGCGAGGAGGAGGATCAGGCTCGCGCCGCGGGTCGAGGTCATGGTGTTGTCTCCAAGGTCGATGTCGCAGCAGGGATGAACAGGGTACCTGGACACGGCGGGCCGGATCTGTGCGCTTCGTCATCTCTTCCCCGCCGGCCGGCCGGAGGAGTATACGCCGTCCTGCGCGACCGGCGCCGCCGACGTCCCCGCCCAAGGTGGCGAGGGCGGGTACACTCGACCCGATGGTGATCGCTCCGTTTCTGCTCGCGACAGCGGCCGCGACGGCGGTCCCGTCCCCTCCCGTGGCCACCCCGCCGAACCTTCTGCTCGTCACCCTCGACACCACCCGGGCGGACGCGGTCGGCGCATGGGGCGCCAGCGATGCCTCGACCCCGGTGCTCGACCGGCTCGCCTCGCTCGGTGTGCGCTTCACCACCGCCCTAGCCCCGGCGCCGCTCACCCTGCCGTCGCACGCCACCCTGCTCACCGGTCTCGACCCCCCCGAGCACGGCATCCGGTCGAACGGCGGCGAGCGCCTCGACCGGAGGGTGCCGACGATCGCCGCTGCGCTCGCCGACGCGGGCTGGGCGACCGCGGCCGTGGTCGGCTCGCGGGTCCTCGACCGGCGTTTCGGTCTGGACCACGGCTTCGCGAGCTACGACGACCGGATGCCGGCCGAACGGATCGGCGAGCACGGCTACGCCGAGCGAGACGCCCGGGCGGTGACCGACGCCGCGCTGGTGTGGCTCGCCGATCAGCCGCGCGGGACGCCCTTCCTGCTCTGGGTCCACTACTACGACCCGCACGCCCCGTACACGCCGCCGGCCGGGTTCGGCGGGTCCGGCCGGCGCGCCGCCTATCTCGGCGAGGTGAGCTTTGTCGATGCCGAGCTCGGTCGGCTGCTCCGCGCCCTCCCCGGTGGGCTCGAGGACACCGTGGTCGTCGTCGCGGGCGATCATGGCGAGGCGCTCGGCGAGCACGGCGAGGAGGGGCACGGGGTCTTTCTCTACCGATCCACGTTGGAGGTCCCGTTGCTCCTCGCCGGGCGCGGCCTGCCGGCCGGGGTGGTCGTCGACCGCCCGGCAGGGCTGCGGAGCGTGGCGTCGACGATGCTCCGTCTCGCCGGGCTGCCCGGGCACGAGCTCGCCCGGCGCCCGGCGCTGCCCCTTTCCGTGCCCGGCTGGGGGACAACCGACGGCGAGCCGCTGTATGCCGAGGCCACGCTCCCGGCAACGGCCTACGGATGGGCGCCGCTCCGGGCGGTGGTCTCGGAGGGTCTCAAGTACATCGAAGCGCCGCGTCCCGAGCTCTACGACCTCGCCGCCGACCCGGCGGAGGCGCGCGATCTCGCCGCCGATCGCCCGACCGACGCGGCACGGCTCGCCGAGCTGCTCGACCGACGCCCCGGCGGCGCCGTGGGACCGGCCCCCGAGGTCGACCCGGCGACCCGCGCCGCGCTGGTCAGCCTCGGCTACGTCGACGGCACGTCGGCGAACGACGGCATCGACCCGAAGGACGGCATCGAGCTGCTCGCCGGGCTCGAGACCGCGACGAAGCAGCTGCGCTCGGGCGACACCGCCGCCGCCCTCCGGCGCCTCTCGGCGCTCGCCGCGCGCAACCCCGCCAATGCGCCGCTGCAGACCCGCCTCGGCGAGGCGCTGCTCGCCTCGGGCGAGACCGAGGCCGGGCTCGCCGCCTACCGCCGAGCGGCCGAGCTCCAGCCGCGCTCGGAGTTCGCCCGTCGCAACCTCGGCGACGCCATGGCCGAGCTCGGCCGGCTCGACGACGCCCGCGCCGCCTACCGCGAGGCGATCGACATCAGCCCGCGCTGGGCGCCGCCCTGGCTGCGGCTCGCCGACCTCGCCCCCGACCCGGGGGAGCGGGCGGCGATCCTCGGCCGGGCGGCGGAGGTTGGGGTCGACAGCCTGACGGTCTATCTGCGGCTCGCCGAGGCCGAGCTCGACGCCAACCCCACGGCGTCGCTCGCGACCTGCCGGAGGATCGCCGAGCTCGACCCGGCCGCGGCGGAGGGCGCGCTCTGCGAGGGCCGGGCGCGGCTGGCTCTCGGCGACCGGCTCCGGGCCGGCGCGCTCCTGCGTCGCGCCGCGGTGCTCGGCCGGGGGACCGCGGTCGGCGACGAGGCGGCGCGGCAGCTCGAGGCGATGACCGCGGCCGACGGCCGGTGAGGGGCCTCAGTCGGCGGTTCGGGTCCGGGTCGGGTCGTTGGCCACGCCCCGGTAGAGCAGGCGCGCCGGGCCGACGGCCAGCGTGTCGCCGGAGATCAGCTCCCGGCGGCCCGCGACCGGAAGGTCGTTGACCAGGGTGCCGTTCTTGCTGCCCAGATCCTCGAGGAGCACCCGCTCGCCCTCGACGGCGAGCCGGGCGTGGCGGCGCGACACCTCGGGCGAGAGGACCTGGAGGTCGGCCTCGGCGCCGCGGCCGACGACGACCTCGGGCGGGAGGAGCGGGATGGCGCCGTCGGCGAGGAGCAGGACGTGGGCGCAGCCGACCGCCGGCGTCGCCGGGTCGAGCCGGAGCGTCTCGCCGGCGATCACCGCGTAGGGGCGGGGCCGGCCGGGTTCCTGGGCGGGCGACGGCGACGGCCGGCCGGGGTCGCCGACGACCTCGGCGATCATCCGGTAGCCGCGCTTGGGGATGGTCTCGATGACGTGCGGCGAGCGCGCGTCGTCGCCGAACGCCCGGCGGAGCTCGGCGATCGCATGGGTCAGGGTGGTGTCGGAGATGAACTCGGTGGCCCAGACCTCGTCGACCAGGGTCTGCCGCGAAACAACCTCACCAGGCCGACCGGCGAGGCAGAGCAGCACGTCCATGACCTTGGGCTCGAGGTGGACCGTGCGCTCGCCGTTGCCGACCCGGTTGGCCTGCGGCTCGACCGTCCAGCCGCCGACGCCGAAGGCGGCGCGGGCGAAGCTCGGTCCGGGGCTGTTGCTGGACATCTCGTCTCATTATACGCGGAGGACCGCGCCGGGCGTCGAGGGGCTCACCGACCGTGGTCGATCGGGGTGAGCGGGTCGCCGATCCACGAGAGGACGGCGAGGCGGTTGAAGGCCCGGCTCTCGGCGGAGCCGGAGGCGCTCGGCAGGCCCTCGGGCAGGACCTCGCCCTCGCCATAGGCGACCGCGGCGGCGGCCGCGAAGCGACGGACGAGCTCGCCGACCGGCTGACCGGCCTCGACCGCGTCGCTCCACCAGTAGGGGTCGCCCGAGGCCGAGCCGAGGACCTCGACCGCCATCAGCGAGCCGAGGGCGAGCCGGCTCTGGAGGCCGACGAGCAGGGTCTGCTCGGCGATCAGGTCGGGCCGGTCGGGCTTGCCGGTCGAGCAGGCGTGGAGGAACCAGAAGGCGGGCAGACCGGTCGCGCCGCGCTCGACGAGCAGTTCGCCCCACAGGCTCTGGTTGATCGAGAGACCGTCGGGGCTGACGAAGTCCGGGTGGCCGTGGCTGTTGAGGACGACGATGTCGGAGCGGTCGGCGATGTCGAAGAACCCCTCGCGGTCGAGGCGGTAGCCCCGGGTGGGCCGCTCGGGACCGATCGCCGACCACAGCCGCTCGGGGAAGGCGTCGCGCCAGGCCTCGACGACCGCCTGGCGGTACGGCGCCGCGGTGCCGAGCAGGCCGAGGAACACACCGTCGCCGGCCGGTGGGAAGGCGCCGTGCTCGGACCAGATCCCGACCACGCTCTGGATCGCGAGGAGGTCGCGGACCGGGCTCATGAGCCGGCCGACCGGGACGTCCGGGACCCCCCACGGGTCGAGGTCGAGGTCGGCATAGAGAAGGTCGGCGGCGAGCTCGTAGACGCCGTTGTCGCAGCCCGGACAGGGGCCCGGGTAGCCGGTGGGGGGCTGGCCCGCGGCGCCGACGCCATGGGGGTAGCGGAAGGGGATCTCGTGCCAGTCGCCGGCGATGACCAGCACCTCGGGGGCGGCGCCGTCGAGCAGATCGGCCAGCCCGTCGCGGATCTGACGGCGGACGGCGGCGACCGCCGCGAGCTCGCTCCAGGGGTCGTAGATGCCGTAGGGGGGCGGGTCGACCTCGAGGATCAGCGCGTCACGCTGGAAGGCCCACAGCAGGTGCTCGGGGAGCAGCCCGCCCTCTCGGACGACCATGACCACCCGACTCCCGGCGAGGCGGTTGACGAAGCTCAGGGCGTCGGCGCGGGTCGGCAGATGGAGGTCGGCCGCGCCGCGGAGGATCGGTCCGCCGCCGAGCACCACCGCCGGGCCGGCGCCGCCGGGGTTCTCGTCGCTCAGCCGACCGTCGAGCCGCATGGCGACGAGGGCCGCGAGGCCGTCGAGCCCGGCCTCGGCCGAGACCACCACCGGACCCTCCGCCCGGTCCTCGACAGCGAGCTCGTCGGGATGCACGACGCCGTCGACCTGGAGCCCGACCGGGGTGCCGCGGTCGCTCACCCAGACGACCTCGCCGTCGGGGACGAGCTCGAGCAGCCGCTCGAGGCTCGCCGTCCAGCGCTCGTCCTCGCCGGCGTGGAGCACGACCGGCTGGAAGCGGTCGGTACCGGTGGACGCCGCGAGCGACCGCCAGACCTCGAGCTCGGCCATCGAGCGGTCGACCACCACGATCCTCTCGAAGGGCCTCTCGGGCGTCGCGCGCCCGCCGCTCCGCCGCGTCTGCGCGTGGGCCGACATTGCGACCGCCAGCGAGAGGGCGCACGCGGCGATCCGGGTCCATTCCTGGTGACGGCGGGCCGCCGCCGGCTTGCTCGGTTGGTGTGGCTTGGTGTCCATGCCCCCACGGTCGGGCGCAGGACGAGCCAAGTAATGAGATAAAAGTGGTTAGCTTGTGAGGAAGAGGTGGGGATCGGGTCGGGCCGCGACTCCCGGTCGGGTCGGGGCCGCCTCAGCTCTCCAGCCCGGTCACTCGGAGGCGGCCGCCCCCGCCCGGAGATCCTCGATCACCTCCGACGACACCCACCAGAGGTTGTCGCGGCCGTTGCCGGGACCGGCCGCGGCGGCCTCGAGCTCGGCGTAGGTCGTGGGAGGGCCGGTGTCGGCCGGCAGCCGGCTCGAGGTGAAGAAGAGCAGCGAGCCGTCCGGCGACAGGGCCGGGCAGTAGTCGAGGGCGGCGGAGTTGACCGGCTCGCCCATGTTGACCGCGGGGAGAAACGCACCGTCCGGGCCGCGGAAGGCGATGTGGAGGTCGCCACCCCCGAGGTCGCCGGGGCGGACCGAGCCGAAGATCAGCCACGACCCGTCCGGGGCGACCAGCGAGTTGAACTCGGGGCCGGGGGTGTTGACCGACGGACCGAGGTTGACCGGCTCGGCCCAGCCGTCGCCGCTCGGTGCGGCGCACCAGATGTCCTCGCCGCCGAGACCGCCCGGGCGATCCGAGGTGAAGCAGAGCTCGCCGGCGGTGGTGAGCGAGGGGTAGAACTCCTCGTGCTCCGAGTTGAGCGGCGCCGGGAGCGGCTCGGGGGCACCCCAGCCCTCGCCGGCGCGGGGGATCCGCCACATATTCCAGTCGCCGGGCCCGGGCTCGCCGGGCAGCGGTCGCTTCGAGATGAAGTAGAGCCAGGCGCCGTCGGCGGTGACGAAGGGCTCGAGATCGGAGTGCTCGCCCGAGAAGGGCGCGAAGCCGGGCGCCGACCAGCCCTCGGGTCCCCTCGTCCGGACGACGATGACGCCCCGGCCGCCCTCCCACACCGAGTGGTAGAGCTCGGCCGAGTCGGGCGTCCAGGCGGTGTCGCGCTCGGCAAGCGCGGTGGCGAGGAAGAGCTCGGGGACGGTCCCGGGCGGCGGCTGCCCGAGCCGGGGGCCGACCTCGGTCGGCGCCGGGGCGTCGGTCCGGTCGACCGGGGGCGCGGTACATCCGACGGCGAGCACGAGCACGATCGACAGGCTCCGATGCATGAGGCCTCCTCAGGTGAAGAGGGTACGCCGTTCGGGCGCCCGGGGTTGCGCGATCCCGATCGACGGCGATGCGGCGACCGCCGCCCCCGCGCCGGCCATCGCCCGCCGCGACCGGTCGCCGACCCGAGGGTCGTCGATTCGGTCGGTGCGATGACCGGGGTGGTCCACCCGACGTCGGGGGATCCCTCGACTCGCTACGCTCGCTCGGGATGACGGTTCTTCGAGGCTTCGCTCGCTCGGGATGACGGATCTTCCGGGCTGCGCTCGCTCCCAACACCGTCATCCCGAGCGAGCGACGGCCCGCAGGGCCGGCGCGAGCCGAGGGATCCCCCGCGGGTCTGGTGGGCCCTGCGGGCCTGCGCTCGCCCGGTGGAGCGAATGCAGGCCGCGGGTGCCGAAGCGAAAGGCCCGGCGCGAGCCGGGCCTTGTCGGGTCGGCGGATCCCGTCCGACGAGTCGCCGCTACTCGTCCTCGTCGACGTCCTCGCGGCTCGCGGCGGCGATGATCTTCTCCTGGAACTGCTTGGGTACCTCGGCGTAGTGGCTGAACTCCATGTGGAAGTCGCCGCGGCCGCCGGTGATCGAGCGCAGGGTCGGCGCGTAGGTCAAAAGCTCGGCGAGCGGCGCCTGCGCCTTGACGGTGGTCATCCCGTCCTCGGAGTCCATCCCCTGAACCCGGCCGCGCCGCGAGTTGAGGTCGCCCATGACGTCGCCCATCGCCTCCTCGGGGGTGTAGACCTCGATCTGCATGATCGGCTCGAGGAGGGTCGGCCGCGAGCGCGCGGCGCAGTCCTTGAAGGCCTTGCGGCCGGCGATCTTGAAGGCCATCTCCGAGGAGTCGACCGTGTGCTCCTTGCCGTCGAGCAGGGTGATCTTGAAGTCGACCATCGGGTAGCCGGCGAGAACGCCGCGCTCGGCGGCCTCCTGGATGCCCTTGTCGACCGCCGGGCGGTAGCCCTGGGAGATCGAGCCGCCGAAGATCTTGTCGACGAACTCGTAGCCCTGGCCGGGGTTGGGCTCCATCCGGATCTTGCACTCGGCGAACTGGCCCGAGCCGCCGGTCTGCTTCTTGTGCCGGGTGGTCGACTCGGCGGTGCCGGTGACGGTCTCGCGGTAGGGGACCTTCGGCTGGTGGAGCATGACGTCGACCTTGTAGCGCTTCTTGAGCCGGCCGACGATGACCTCGACGTGGAGCTGGCCGGTCCCCGAGATCAGCATCTCCTTGGTCTGCGGGTCGCGGCCGACGCTGATCGTCGGGTCCTCGTCGCGGATCTTGGCGAGGGCGGCGGCGAGCTTGTCCTCGTCGCCCTTCGAGGCGGGCTCGAGGGCGAAGCTGATCGAGGGCTCGGGGATCGGCACCGGCGCGACGACGATGTCGTGCTTGGCGGCGCACAGGGTGTCGCCGGTGTGGGTGTCCTTGAGCTTGGGCACCGCGGCGATGTCGCCCGCGGCGACCGAGGCGACGTGCTCGAGGTCCTTGCCCTGGATGACCGACAGCGCGCCGAGCCGCTCGTTGGAGCGACGGACCGGGTTGGTGACGTTGGCGTCGGTGGCGACGCCGCCCGAGACCACCCGCATCAGCGTGATCCGACCGGTGTAGGGGTCGGAGATCGTCTTGAAGACATAGGCCACGAACGGGCCGTCGGCCGAGGCGGTGAGCTCGGTCTCCTGGCCGTCGACGATCGCCCCGAACGGCCGCCAGTCGGGCGCGGGCACCAGGTCGACGAGGGCGTCCATGAGCGGCTGGACGCCGATGTTGCGGCCACCGGAGAGGGCGAAGACCGGGACCAGGGCGCGCGCGGCGACCGCCTTCTTGAGGCCGGCGACAAAGCTGGCGGCGTCGAGCTCGCCGCTCTCGAGATAGCTCTCCATGAGCGCCTCGTCCTGCTCGGCCACCATCTCCATCAGCGCCTCGCGGGCGGCCGCCACCTCGTCGGCGAGCTCGGCCGGGACCTCGACCTCGGTGGCCTTGCCGCTCTCGTCGTTGGGCCAGGTGAAGGCCTTGCCCGAGATCAGGTCGACGACGCCGGAGAACTTCGACTCCTCGCCGATCGGCAGCTGCACCGGCGTGACCTCGCGGCCGTACTTCTTCTGCAGGCTCTCGACGGTGCGCCCGAACGACGCCCGGTCGCGGTCCATCAGGTTGACGCCGAGCAGCACCGGCAGCCGGTTGGCCGCCGCCGCCTTCCACAGCTTGTCGGTCTGGACCTCGGCGCCCGCGACCGCCGAGACGAGCAGCAGCGCGGCGTCGGCGACCCGCAGCCCCTGCAGCGCGTCGGTGGTGTAGATCGAGTAGCCCGGGGTGTCGACGAGGTTGATCTTGACGCCCCGGTGGGCGAGGTGCGCGACCGCGGTGTTGATCGTGATCTTGCGCTCGTGCTCGTCCTCGTCGAAGTCGGTGACGGTGTTGCCGTCGTCGACCTTGAGCAGCCGGTTGACGACGCCGCCGTCGAAGAGCATCGCGGCGACCAGCGAGGTCTTGCCGGTGTCGGAGTGGCCGGTGACGGCCACATTGCGGATCGATTCTGTCGGGAAGGTCGTGCTCATCGATGCTCCTCCGGTCGGAAGCTGGATTTCAGTCGGGGGTCTCTCCGAGGTCGATCTCGGCGCCGGTCAGCAGACGGAAGGCCTCACTGTAGCGCTCGAGGGTGCCCTCGACCACCTCGTCGGGCAGGGTCGGGGCGGGCGGCTCCTTGTCCCAGCCGCTGGCGATCAGCCAGTCGCGGACGAACTGCTTGTCGAAGGAGGGCTGGGCGCCGCCGGGCCGGTACTGGTCGGCCGGCCAGAAGCGCGACGAGTCGGGGGTCAGCGCCTCGTCCATCCAGACGACCACCCCGTCGTCGGACAGGCCGAACTCGAACTTGGTGTCGGCGATGATGATGCCCCGGTCGAGGGCGTGGTCGACGGCGCTCGTGTAGATCCGGAGCGTCAGGTCGCGCAGGGTCTCGGCGAGCTCGCCGCCGACGATCCCGACCATCCGGTCGAACGAGATGTTCTCGTCGTGACCCTCCGCCTCCTTGGTGGCCGGGGTGAAGATCGGCGCCGGCAGCCGGTCCGACTCGACGAGGCCGGGCGGCAGCCCGATCCCGCACACCCGACCCGACTCGCGGTACTCCTTCCAGCCCGAGCCGCTGAGGAAGCCGCGCGCGACGCACTCGATCGGGATCGGCTTCAGACGCCGAGCGAGAACGCTCCGTCCGGCGAGCTCGGGATGGTTGCAGTAGGGCGCGGGGAAGTCGACCAGCTCGGTCGCCAGGAGGTGGTTCGGCACCAGGGACGCGAAGCGGTGGAACCAGAACGACGACAGCCTCGTCAGGATGACGCCGCGGCCCGGGATCCCCGGCGACAGCACACAGTCGAACGCGCTGATCCGGTCGGTGGCGACCAGGACCAGCGCGTCGGCGTGGGCGTAGATGTCCCGGACCTTGCCGCGGCTCACCAGCTCACCCTCGGGGATCGCGGTGGTGAGCAGCGCGCCCTTCATCTCAGTTTTCCCCACCCGCAATCACCGCCATCGCCTGGCGGGCCATCCGCGACTTGTAGCGCGAGGCGGTGTTGCGGTGCAGCACGCCCTTGCGCCAGCCGACGTCGATGACCGAGATGGTCTGCGGCAGCAGCTCCTTGACCTTGACCGCGTCGCCGTCGGCGATCGCGATCCGCATGAGCCGCATCTGGCGGCGCACCCGGGAGCGCACCGAACGGTTGCGCATCCGGCGCTCGAGCGACTGGCGGTGGCGCTTGCGCGCCTGCTTCTTGGTACCCTTGATCTTCATTCGTCCACTCCTCGGCTGCGGCGCCGCGGTCTGCGGCGTCGGGTCGCATATGATAGCGAAAGAAAACCGTTTCGGCTAGTGCACCCTCCGCCGACCCGGCCCGCATCTCAGCGAAGCGGGCCGGGTCGGTGGGGATCGGGGTGGGTTTCGGCGCTCGGCGCCGGCTATCGGATCGTCAGCCCGAGCGAGCGCAGCCGCTCGCGCGCCAGGTCCGCCTCGCGGGTCCCCGGGTACTCGTAGACCACGTATTGGAGGTGGACCACCCCCTGGGCCTGGTCGCCCATCTTGAGGTAGAGCAGCCCCTTCTTGAGCTGGGCCGCGGCGGCCTTGTCCGAGGTCGGGTATTCCTCGAGCACCCGGGTGAAGACCTCGAGGGCGCGCTCGGGCTCGCCCTGCGCGTCGTGGCACTCGCCGATCCAGTAGAGCGCGTTGTCGGTCAGCTCGGTCGAGGGCCAGCGGTCCATGTAGTCGCGGAAGCCCTGGGAGGCGAGGTCGTAGTTGCCCCTCATGTAGTCCTCGTAGGCCGAGCGGTAGAGCTCCTCGGGGGTCGAGGCGGCGGGGGCGGGGACCGCCTCCGCTTCGGGGCCGGCGGCGCCACCGGCCGCGGCTCCGCCCGCGGCGGAATCGGCGGCCGCGCTGACCGGCGGCAGCGTCGCCCCGGTCGCCATCCGCGGCCTGGTCGCGGCGAGCTCCTGGGAGATGTCCTGGAGCTGCCGCGTCGTCAGCTCGAGGCTCGCGTGGAGACCCTCGATCTCCTCCTGGAGCCGCCGCAGCTCGGCGGCGAGATCGGCGTTCGAGCGCATCGTCTGGGCGCTCATCTCCTGGAGCCGCGACTCCATGGTCTGGAGGTCGTGCTTGTCGAGGCTCTCGGCGCGCGCCTGCTGGACCTCGCGCTGGACGTCGGTGATCTCACGGTGCAGCAGGGCCATGTCGTCGGTGCCGGTCGAGCAGGCCGCGAGCGGCGCCAGCACCAACACCAGGGCTGCCAGGGGGCGGGCTGACATCAGAGCCTCCACGGGTCTCATCGGGCGGTGATCACGAAGTGGGAGCGCCGGTTGAGGCGCCAGGCCTCCTCGCCGTTGCCGAGGGCGAACGGCCGCTCCTCGCCGTAGGAGATCGTCCGGATCCGGTCGCCGCCGACGCCGAGGGCCATCAGGTAGTCGCGGACCGCGTTGGCGCGGCGGTCGCCGAGGGCGAGGTTGTACTCGCGGGTGTTGCGCTCGTCGCAGTGGCCCTCGACGAGGATCAGCACCGTCGGGTACTGGAGGAGCCAGCTCGAGTTCTTGGCCAGGGCGCCGCGCGCCTCCGGCGTCAGCTCGTACTGGTCGGTGTCGAAGAAGACGTCCTCGAGGTAGCCGCGCTGATTGAGGATGACGAGGTCGTCGGGCAGCTCGGAGCTGACCTGCTCGGTCGACAGGGTCTCGGTCACCGGCTCGCCGACGCTCTCCTCGATCACGGACTGGTCGACCGCCGGGGTCGGCTCAGGGGTCGGCGCCGGGGGCGGCGCCTCGGCCTTCGAGCCGCCCGAGCAGGCCACCAGCGACAGCGCGAGGACGAGCGCCAGTCCACCGATCAGTGGTCGGATGTCGATCTTCATGGTCGCCTCCTTGGTCGCCTCACTGTAGCCCGAAACCCGGGCGAGGTCCACTGCCCGGACCCGCCGCGTCGTCGGGTGTGACTCGGCTCACCCGGCGGGGTTCCCCGGTCCCTGTTGGGCCTCGCCGACGAGACCGCCGGTGGGCCGGTCGAGCCGGCCGGCGCGGTGGAGCTTGCCGAGGTAGTCGTACACCACGAGCGAGCCCGCCACCGCCAGGTTGAGGCTCGGGACGAGGCCCCACTGGGGGATCTCGACGATCAGCTTCGAGACCGCGAGCAGCTCGGCCGGGAGTCCCCCGCGCTCGGCGCCGAGCAGGAAGCACGGCCGCTCCGGATAGCAGGCGTCAAACAGGCCGACCGCCCCCGCGGCGAGCTCGACCGAGACCGGCGTGAAGCGCCGCCGCTCGAGATGCTCGAGCAGGACGGCGGGCTCGGCGGGAAGCTGGACGATCTCGGTGAAGAGCTCGGCGGTGCACGCCGCCTCGACGTTCCAGTCGCGGTCCCCGAGCAGGATGACCTCGGCCGCGGCGACGGCGTGGGCGGTCCGCACGAGGCTGCCGACGTTGTGCTCCTTGGTGATGTCCCAGGCGGCGATGGCGAAGGGGCGCAAACCGCGCCGGTACTCCTCGCGTCGTCGCGACCGCCGGTCGGCGCGTCGCCTCCGGACGAGCTCGTGCTTGGCCTGGCTCATGGAGGGAATCTACCACCGCAGCGCGCTGGACCGGGCCCCGGTCGTGCGGGGGGCGGACAAACGAAATCCCGCGGACGCGGGATTTCGTGGCGGCGGGTGTGCCCGCCCGGACCTTTGCAGTTGGTCACGCGGCTGTGAGGTCCGTTCGACACCCGCGGTCCCTGAGGACACCTCAAATATGGGGGCGACGGTCGCGGCTTGTCAAGGGCGCGGTTCGAGGGCGGACGGCAGGAAGGCGGCGGGGAGGAGCTCGCCGACCGTCGTGGTCCGCCACTCACCTCCCACATTGGCCAGGATCACCGGGAAGTCGCCGAACTCGGCCAGGACCTGGCGGCAGGCGCCGCAGGGGGTGGCCGGGGGGTGGGAGGCGGTGACCACGGCGATCGCCGAGAAGGTCCGGCACCCCGCCGCCACCGCGGCGGCCACGGCGCTCCGCTCCGCGCAGATGCTCAAACCGTACGAGGCGTTCTCGACGTTGCACCCGGCGAAGACCCGCCCGTCGGCGGTAAGCACCGCGGCGCCGACCAGATAGCCCGAGTACGGCGCATGCGCCCGCTCTCGGACGGCGGTCGCTTCGGCGATGAGCATGTCGAGCTGGTCCTGGTTCATGTCCACATCATATCCGGATCGCGGAGATCCCCTCCTTGGGGGTCCCGGCGGGCTCAGCCAGCTCTTCATCGCGCCACATCAAAGAAAACGGCCGCCGGAGCGGCCGTCGCGACGTCATGGAACCGTTCCGCGGTCGTCAGTGAGGCCGTGACCTCGCGGCCGATCCGCCCGAGGAGGCGGACGACCTCGACGAGCCCGAGCCGCCGGAGGACCGTGGCGAGCCCGAGCTTGCGGACGACCGGCCGGGGGACGAGGAGGCCGGGGCCCGCGCCGATGACGACGGCGACGAGGATCGCCCGGACGGCGCCCCGCGGACTGACGGGGACGCCGTACCGGGGAACCCCGATCCCATGCTCCGGCTCGGCCGGCTCGGCGAGGTGCGGGGGACGATGACCGGTCGTGACGAGCTCACGGGAGAGCCCGGACGACCACCGCCGAGGCCGGGCGAGACCGGCTGTCGCACGAGGGGGGAGGAGGATGATCGAGCGCTCGGGAGGGATGAGGGGGTCCGAGCTCTCGGGAGGGTCGTGAGGCTGCGGCCGCCGGGCTCGGCGCCCGAGCCGCGCACCAGGGGCGAGCCGGTCGCCGGGGGCAGGCTGCGGCCGCTCGACGGGGCGCTCGAACCGGCCGACGGCGACCGCCCGCTGCCGCCCACCGACCCCGTACCGGGGACGACCGGGCTTCGAGTGGTGTCGGCGCCGCCCGAGGAGACGGTCCGTCCGGGACGGTAGATGTTCGGCATGGTCGAGCGGTCGAAGGCCGAGCGCGAGCTCGCCGACGGGGCGAGCGGCGAGCGGCTGTCGACCGAGAGGGCGGGGGCGCCGCCGGCGGCCGGCGCGCCTCCGGCCCCGCGATCGGCGGAGCGGGTCGCTGAGACGGTGGTCTGGGCCGAGCTCCGGCCGAGCTCGGCGAGCGAGGTCGGCTGGACCAGCCGGTCGATGTCCTCGCGGCTCAGGCTCGGGTCGCGGGCCATCACCCGGGTGATGTCGCGGTCGGTCCGCGCCCCGACATCGGCGAAGCTGCGCGCGAGCTCGTCCGCGGTCCTCGCGGCGGCCGGCGAACGGGTGGTCAGGGGGCCGGTGACGACGACGCCGGTCGCGTCGGCGTGGGCCGCCATGACCCGGTCGCCGGGCTGGACCAACCGCGACAGGTGCTCGCTCGAGAAGTCGTCGGCGGCGACGACGTTCCAGCCGGCGCGGTCCATCTCGGCGACCCGGACGTGACCGGTGAAGTCGGCGGCGGCACGGCCTTCGGCGGTTGCCCGGGCGGCGCCGTTCGAGGGCGTCTGCCGGCGGCCGCCGCCGCTCGCGTCGGCGCCGGCGCGGACCATCGGGTCGGGGGTCTGGCGTCGGCCCGCGTCGCCCGGAGCGACGCCATCGCGCGGCGGAATGACGTTGCCGCGGGGCGGCCGCGGCTGTCCCGGGCCGGGCGGCGGCGGGGAGCTGCCCCAACCCCAGCCCCAGCCCCAGCCGGGGTAGGCGCCCCAGCACCAGGAGTTGTAGAAGCCCCATGGGCACCAGCTGACGAAGCCGGGCCACCAGCACCAGCTGACCCAGGCCGGGCTCCACACCGAGCCCCAGCCCCAGACCCAGCCGAAGCCGGGGGCGATGTACCACGAGCCGTAGTGGTAGGGCAGCCAGCCCCACGGCTCGTAGGACAGCCACGACCAGCCGGTCGAGGTCCAGTACCAGCGGCCGGCGGTGAAGGGCCGCCAGTCGGCGCCGACCGCCGGCTGCCAGGCCCAGCTCTCGTTCGAGTCGACCCACACCCAGTCGCCGTAGCCGTCGAGGATCGCGGCCTCGCGGGCGTAGCGCTCGTCGACGAACTGCTCGCTCTCGCTGTCATAGACCTGGCGACGCTGCTCGACCCAGCGGGCGAAGTCGTCGCCCCAGGTCAGGTGGGGCTCGACGCCGAGCACCTGCCCGTCGCGCACCTCGGCGGCGGTGGCCGGCTGGACGAGGACCCCGCCCGAGGTGGTCGCAGCCTCGGCCTGGCCCTCCCAGACCTCGATCCGGAGCCCGCCCGAGCGCAGGACCTCGACCCGGTAGATCCCCTGCTCGCGCAGGTAGACGGTGGCGCCCGAGCTGTCGATCCGGGTCGGCTCGGCGGTGAGGCTGTAGGGAGGGACCTGCAGGATCATCGCGCCGTCGACCAGATAGAGCACGGTCCGCTCGCCCCCGATGTCGCGGCTGAAGGCCACCGCGTCGAGGCTGAGGGTCGTGTACTGGTCGAGCCAGACGATCCCGCCGTCGGCCAGGATGACCTCCATCCTCGCCTCGCGGGCGGTGTCGACCCGGTCGCCGACCACGAGCGGCATGTTGGTGACGGCCTCGATGTCGTCGCCCGCCGCGGCCGGCCGGATCGTCGCGTAGCGTTCGAGATAGGCGATGTAGCTCAGCGAGGTCAGCTCGTCCTCCCCAGAGGCCACGAGCGGGGCCGCCAGCGTGAAGATCAGGGCTGCTGTCGCGAGCGTCTTCATGTCGAACCTCCCGGTCGGCCCGAGAGATTGCAACGATCGTGCCACTCCGGGGCCGTCCGGCGGTCGGCCGACGCTCAACCGGTCTGGAGGATCTCCCGCACCGTCTCGGCGAACTTGGCCGGCGGGAGGTAGCCGTCGATCCGGCCGCGCTCGACGCCGTCGGGCGAGAGCACGAGCACCGTCGGCAGGCTCTCCACCCGGTGGACGTCGGACAGCTCCCGGCCGTTGCCGTCGACGTCGAGGATCAGCGGCACCGTCGACCCGGCGAGCAGCGTCCGGACCTCGGCGTCGCGGTAGGTCGTCGTCTCGAGCTTCTTGCACCAGACGCACCAGGAGGCCCCGAAGCTGACGAGCACCGGCTTGCCCTCGCCCTTGGCCCGGGCGAAGGCGGACTCCCAGCTCTCCTCCCAGGCGAGCTCGGCGGTGTGGGACGAGACGACCTCGACCGCCGTCGAGGCCGGCGGGTCGACGGCGGGACCCGCGCCGCAGGCGGTGAGCGCGACCGCCGCTACGAGCGTCGTCGCGATGAGGGTGGTCGTGGTCGTCCGGTCCGAAGCTGCGAGTCGCATGGGGCCTCCCGTCGGCGCTGGCGATCATATCACCATTTAGGCATAGAGTATGTCGAGGGCCCGCCACCGGTAACAGCGCGATTCCACGCCGGGTTGCGCGCCGCAGACCGCGGTGCCATCATCCGCCCATGCCGCGGAGCACCCTGTCGCTGTTCCACCGGATCGAGCACGCCCTCGAGACCATCGCCCTCGGCTCGACGCCCCTCGAGACGATCCGCGACACCGCCGAGTTCATCGCCGCCAACTTCGCCGACGACCTGGGGATCCGGGGCGGCCGGGTCTACGCCCACACCGACGGCAGCTACGAGCTTGTCGAGGGCTTCGGCGAGGCGAACGACGCGCCGATCGGGCTGCGGGTGTGGCGGACCTACGCCCCCTTCGAGGAGATGCTCGACACCGGGCTGGTGGTCATGAACCGCGGCGACGCGCGTCTCGACCAGAACCTCGAGAAGGAGCTCGGCACCCGCGAGTACTTCGCCGCAATCGCGGTCGCCGACGGTCAGTACGTGCTGTCCTTCGACGTCGACGAGCCGGGCGAGGACTCGGGCGAGCTCCACGGGACCCTCAACATCGTCCGCCTCGCGATCAACCAGAAGCTCCGCGAGGAGCGGATGGTCTCGCTCATGGAGGACGCCCGGCAGATCCAGAACTCGATCCTGCCGCGCCACCTGCCGCGGCCCGGCGACTTCGAGATCGCCGCCCGGAGCGTCGCCGCCGAGATCGTCGGCGGCGACTTCTACGACGTCATCGTCCTCGACGACCAGGTGTTCGACCTGGTGATCGCCGACGCCGCCGGCCACGGTCTGCCCGCGGCGCTCCAGGTTCGCGACGTCTTCACCGGGCTGCGCATGGGCCTGTCGCGCGAGTTCAAGCTGAGCCGCACCATCGAGCGCCTCAACCGGATCATCCACCGCAGCCGCCTCGCCACCAAGTTCGTGTCCCTGGTGGTCCTCGAGATCGAGATCGCGGGGACGGTGATCTACTGCAACGCCGGCCATCCGCGGCCGATCCTGATGCACGCCGACGGCTCGGTCGACCGGCTGCACATGGGCGGGCCGATCCTCGGTCCGATCCCCGACGCCGCCTACTCGATCGGAATCCAGTGCCTGGCGCCCGGCGATCTGCTCGTCCTGTTCACCGACGGCGTCACCGAGGCCCGGTCCGGGGGCGGCGACGAGTACGGCACCGAGCGGCTGGTCCATATCGTGCGCACCGTCCGCCACCGCGACCCGGCGGCGATCGTCGACCGGATCTTCACCGACATCGCCGAGTTCTCGCAGCGGACCCCGCCGGAGGACGACCAGACGGTGGTGGTCGCCAAGCGCCGGCTCGGCCCGCTCGGGGAGGCCCCCGCATGATCGACTTCCGCGCCCGCGCGTTCTTCGACCTCGACGGCTTCGACCACGCCGCCCTGTTCGGCGCCGACGACCCGGTCTGGACCGCCCTCGGCGGGCGGCTCGTCGCCTACCTCGACGGCTGGACCGACTGGAGCATCGCCGGCGCGCTCCACCCCGGCGTCCACCTGCTCGGTGAGCGGATCTTCATCGCCCCGGGATGCTCGATCGAGCCCGGCGCGGTGATCGTCGGGCCGGCGATCATCGGGCCCGGCGCCTCGATCCGCACCGGCGCCTATGTCCGGCAGCACGTCATCCTCGGCGCCGGCGCGCTGGTCGGCGCCCACTCCGAGGTCAAGGGCTCGATCCTCCTGCCCGGGGCCAAGGCGCCGCACCAGGCCTATGTCGGCGACTCGATCCTCGGCCGCGATGTCAACCTCGGCGCCGGCACGATCTGCTCGAACGTCAAGAACATCGGCCACGAGGTGACCTTCCGGGCCGGCGACGAGGTCGTCCGGACCGGGCTCAAGAAGCTCGGCGCGGTGCTCGGCGACGGCTGCAAGACCGGCTGCAACACGGTGCTCAACCCGGGGGTCCTGATGGGCCCCGGGTCGGTGACCTACACCAACGCCAGCCTGCGCGGCGGCTACTACCCACCCGGCACCCTGGTCAAGGTCCGGCAGGAGCAGCGCCTCGTCGAGATGGACCGCCTGCGACGGTAACTCCCCGGCGGCGGCGGCCTCCGTTCCCGCGTCCGAGTCCGAGTCCGCGTCCGCGTCCGATGTCAGCGGCAACGGCAGCTCCATGGACCGCAAGCCTCCAAGCCCTCACCGGCAGCTGCAACACCCGCGTCCGCCTACTCGGCGGTCGGGGTCGGCCTGAGGCGCTCGTCGGCGACCGCGATGGCCTGGCTGTCGGGCATCGGCTCGCCGGGCTTGGGCTCGTAGAAGGCGAGCTGGAACGGCCAGGGCAGGTCCTTGACCGGCACCTCCTGCTCGCGGCACGGCTCGTCGGGCTCGGTGCCGTCGAGAAAGGCCTCGAGGATGACGCCGGTTTGATACCGGCACGGCGGGACCGCGCGCTCGCCGAAGTCGGCGTCGACCGGGGTGAACACCACCCCGGGCGGAATCGGGAAGTCCTCGGCGCGGGTCGCCTCGTCGAGGGTCGCGAGGTACTCCTCCATGAAGGCGTTCCAGATCGGCTGGGCCGCCTTGGCGCCGGTCATCTTTTTGGCGATCGGCTCCTTGCGGTCGCGCCCGACCCAGACCCCGACGGTGATCCTCGGCGAGAAGCCGACGAACCAGGCGTCGGAGTAGTCGTCGGTGGTCCCGGTCTTGCCGGCGAGGTTGGCCTCGAGCGAGCGCGCCGAGACCCCGGTACCCCGCTCGATGACCCCCCGAAGCACGTGCAGCGCGAGATAGGTGACGGGCGCCGGCATGACCGGCTCGACCGTCGGGTAGAACCGCTCGAGCAGCCGGCCGTCCCGGTCGAGCACCTCGGAGATGAAGTAGGGCTCGGGGCGCTCGCCGAGGTTGGCGATGGCGGCGTAGGCTTGTACCAGGTCGATGAGCCGCACGCCGAGCGAGCCGAGGGCGAGCGACGGGTAGGGGTGGATCTCGGTCGAGATGCCGAAGCGCCGCGCCGTCTCGACCACCCGGTCCGAGCCGACGAGCTGCTGGAGCTTGACCGCCGACGCGTTGTAGCTCATCTCGAGGGCCCGACGCAGGGTGGTGACGCCGTAGTAGACGTTGTAGTAGTTCCTGGGGCAGTAGGTCAGCTCGCCGGCGCCGTCGGGCAGCAGGAAGGGCCCGTCGAAGATCGTGTCGGCCGGGGTGTAGCCCTGCTGGAAGGCGGTCAGGTAGACGAAGGGCTTGAAGGTCGAGCCGCACTGCAGGACCGCCTGGACCGACCGGTTGAACTCCGAGCGTGCGAAGTCGAAGCCGCCGACCATCGCGAGGATCGCCCCGGTCCGGTTGTCCATCGCGATCAGCGCGCCCTCGACCTCGGGCTCTTGGCGCAGCCCGACGGTGATCACCGCATCCGGCTCGGCGGGCAGCTCGTCGGGCAGCCGGACCAGGATCAGATCGCCGACGGTCAGCAGCCGCGCCATCGACGAGGCGCCGGTCCAGGCGGCGCCCTCCATGTCGATGAGCCCCACCCGGTCGCCGATGACCACCCGGGCCTCGCGACGGTCGACCTCGGTGACCACCGCCTTGACCAGGCCGCGCGGCTCGAGCTCGAGGTTGCGCCACGACGGATGCTGGTACCCCTCGAGGCTCGCCAGGCCCTCGTCCTTGAGCAGGTTGGGCGGCTTGCGCCAGCCGATGTAGAGCATCTCGAGGTTGAGCAGCCCGTCGCGCACCGACCGCTCGGCGAGGCGCTGGAGATCGGGATCGAGGGTGAGGTGGACCTGGAGCCCTCCGGTGTACAGGGTCTCGGTGGTGTAGCGCTGCTCGATCTCCTTGCGGGCCTCCTCGACGAAGTAGGCGCCGGAGCCGACCCCGTCGCGGTGGAGCGCGACGGCGAGCGGCTCGGCGACCGCGGCGGCGTGGGCCTCGGGGTCGATGAAGCCGAGCTCGAGCATCCGGTCGAGCACCTTGTTGCGTCGGGCGAGGGCGCTGTCCGGGCGCTTGATCGGGTTGTAGAGGTTGTTGGCGCTCGGGATCATCCCGGCGAGCAGCGCCGCCTCGGCGAGGGTCAGGTCGACCGCCGGGTGGTCGAAGTAGAGCTGCGACGCCGCCTCGACGCCGTACGCACCGTGCCCGAAGAAGACCTGGTTGGCGTACATCGTGAGGATCTGGTCCTTGGAGTAGCGCTTCTCGATGTCGATGGCGAGCAGCGCCTCCTTGGCCTTACGGCTCAGGGTCCGCTCACGCTCCAGAAAGAGGTTGAGCGCGAGCTGCTGGGTCAGCGTCGAGGCGCCGCCGCGCGAGCCGATCTTGCGGTCGCGTAGGCTGTACCACGCCGC
Source organism: Thermoanaerobaculales bacterium (assembly GCA_025456145.1). GTDB lineage: Bacteria > Acidobacteriota > Thermoanaerobaculia > Thermoanaerobaculales > Sulfomarinibacteraceae > JAHECW01. The sequence continues at coordinate 54,480 of JALOLD010000017.1, forward strand.
CCGCAGCACCGCCTTGGGGTCGACCCCGCCGTGGCTGTAGAAGTCGGCGTCCTCGATCGCGATGATCGCCTTCTTGAGGTGGTCGGGGATGTCCTCGGGATCGAGCTCGACCCGCTGCTCGACCGCCCACGACGCCACCTCGGCGCCCTCGCGGTCGAAGACGTGGGTCGCGGTCGCCGGCCGGAAGCTCTCCAGGGCGTCGACCTGGGGGACGTGGAGGAACTGGGCGACGACCCAGCCGGCGACCGCGCCGGCGACGACGCCGGCCGCCGCGCCGACGGCGACGAAGCCGAGCAGCCGGGGCAGCCTCCCGCTCATGGCCGTAGGGTAGCAGAGGCGCCGTGGCGCCGCGGCGGCGAAACCGTGGCGGCTACGGGGCGGTCGAGCTCCAGGCGGAGGTGGTGCCGTTCTCGAAGCCGTCGTCGAAGAGGAGGGACCACTCGCCATAGCCGATCTCGACCCGGTAGCCCTCGGCGGTGACCGAGTCGACGCAGATCAGGATCTGGTTGGCGGCGTCGTCGAAGCACTCGCCGGGCAGCCACATCGCCCCGGCGTCGGCGCCGTTGGCCGGGTCGACGAGGTCGACCAGCCAGGCCGGCTCCTGACGGCCCGGGTCGACCTCGTGGAGGATGACCGCGAAGCCCGGCAGGTTGCCGTCATAGCCGGTCCGGTCGCGGACCTCGACGGTGTAGAAGCGGGAGGAGCCGGGGATGACGACCCTGACGAGGTGGAGGTTGGCGGTCCCGGCGAGGGTCAGGTGGTCGATGTCGAAGGTCCGGTACCCGGCCGTCGAGACCGTCGTCTTGCGGGCCGCCGGGATCCACCCGAGGATGTCCTTGTGGTAGGAGATCGTGTGCTTGCCGACGGTTCCATAGGTCTGGTCGCTCAGGGCGTAGCCCCAGGAGTTGCTCATGACGTCCCACGGGTTGTCATAGGGGTCGGAGTCGCCGTCGGCGTTGTTCGAGTGCGGCAGCCCGAAGGCGTGGCCCATCTCATGGCCGATCACCGCGACGTTGCGCCAGCCCCAGGGCGGCTCCCAGGTGACGCCCCCCCAGCCGCCCCAGGCGTAGGGCCCGAAGGTCTCGTTGAACATCAGGTTGATGCCGACATAGCTCGGGAGGTTGACGCTGCCCGAGGCCACCCCGGTGCAGTCGTCGTAGAGCGCGCCGAGCATGACACTGTAGTTGTTGCCGCTGATCATGTCGGTGTAGTGCGACCGGTTGTGTGGCAGGGTGAACCAGCCCGCGGCGGTCGAGCCGACGACGTCGACCATGTCGTAGGACTGGGCCCGCCAGTAGTGGTCGAGGCCCGGCATCACGTTGGCGTACATGCCCTGGAAGTAGCTCAAGCCCTCGGAAGGCAGAGCGACATCCGGGAAGGCGCACATCAGCGAGACATAGGGGTAGGACCCCGAGGCATCCGGAAACCCGCCGCCGGCGAGGGGCTCGAGGGCGAGCGGCCGGACCGGCGACCCGCCGCCGCCCGACGGCAGCAGCACCCGCACCCGGGCGCCGGCCACCGCGCCCGGACCGCCGAGGCCGGCGAGGTCGTCGGCGTCGAGCCCGAGGTCGAGCCGCCGGCCGTCGTCGAGGGCGAGGCTCGCCGCGGTCAGCGACGGCGCCGCAACGCCGGCCTCCGGTGTGCTCCAGGCCACCAGCAGGGTCCCCTCGACCCACCCGCCGTTCTCGGCCGACGCAGATGACGGGGCGGCCGCGAGCAGCGAGGTCAGTCCAACGAGGCACAGCGTCACGCATCTGGTCGTCATCGACCGCTCCTTGGCTCGGCTTTCGACATGCCCCCCAGCTCATCGTAGGCGCCGGCGCGCCGCTAGGCGGTGATCTGTATCATGCACAGCCATGCTCCACGTCCTCGTCGGCCTCGGCGGCAACCTCGGCGACCCGCGCGCGGCCTTCGTCTCGGCGCTCGCCGGGCTCGCCGAGCATGGTGAGGTGGTCTCGACCTCGAGGCTGTGGCGGACCCGGCCGGTCGGGCCGGCCCAGCCCGACTACCTCAACGCGGTCGCCCGGATCGGCTGGCCCGGCGATCCGCGGTCGCTGCTCGCCCGCTGCCTCGAGCTCGAGACCGCCACCGGTCGCGTACGCGACGCGGCGTCGCGCTGGGGGCCCCGGCCCCTCGATCTCGACCTGCTGCTCGTCCGCGGGCTGGTGTGGCGCTCCCCGGACCTCGTCCTGCCCCACCCCCGGCTCGAGGGGCGCGCCTTCGCGCTGGCGCCGGCGGCCGAGGTCGCGGGTGATTGGGTCCACCCGCTGGTCGGCCGCACCCTCGCCGACCTCGCCGACGCCGCCCGGCGTGCCGACCCCGTGGCCCTCCTCGGCTGCGAGCCCTTCCCCTGAACCGGGTCGCGACGCCGCCGCCGGCTCGGTCCGCGAGCCGCATCGCACCCTCTCTCAACGCCAAGGACGCAGAGGCGCGGCCATCCAGTCAGCATCTCTCCGGCGGCTGTGGCATCGACTGAGTCGGGCACCATCGACAGAGCCGGCGCCCTTCCCCGACAACGCGATGGCCTCTGCGTCCTTTGCGACGGACGACCTTCGCGTCCTTGGCGTTGAAGATCGCCCGCGTGGGTCGCCCCGGCGGATCAGCCGACCGAACCGCCCAGCCGCTCGCTCCGCGGGCTACGGCCGCGCGATCGGGCGGGAGCCGGGCTTGGCGACGGGGACCCCGTCGCGGCACAGCGGGCAGGCCTCGGCGCTCCAGGTCGGGAAGCTCGCCTCGAGCAGGGCGCGGAAGGGGTGCGGCGCGAACGGGTTGTCGACCCCCGAGCGGTTGACCATCGAGCCGAGCGCGACCACCTCGGCGCCGGCGGCGTCGAGAACCTCGATCACCTCGCGGGTCGAGCGCCCGGTCGTCACGACGTCCTCGACGATCGCGACCCGCTGGCCGGGGGCGACCGCGAAGCCGCGCCGCAGCACCATCGCGCCGTCGGCGCGCTCGGTGAAGAGGAAGGGCACGCCGAGGGCCCGGGCGGTCTCATGGCCGATGATGATCCCGCCCATCGCCGGCGAGACCACGAGGTCGATACCGGTCGCCGCGTCGGCGAGCTCGCCGGCGAGCAGCCCGCCGGCCCGTGCCGCGCGGCGCGGCTCGGCGAGGTAGAGCGCGCACTGCAGATAGTCGCCCGAGTGCAGCCCCGAGGAGAGCAGGAAGTGCCCCCGCTGGTGGGAGGCGCAGGCGGTGAGCTCGTCGAGCGAGAAGGCGCCGGTCACGGCTCCTCCCGGGCGATGCCGTAGGCCTGCATCTTCTTGTAGAGGTTCGAGCGTGGGGTGTCGATCGCCCGGGCGGTCGCGGCGACGTTCCAGCCGTTGGCCTCGAGATGGTGGCGGATGAAGGCGATCTCGGCGGCGCGCTGGAAGGACTGGAGGGTCGGCTCGGAGAGCAGCCGCTCGAGCCCGTCGTTGCCGGTCGCGGCCTCGAACAGGTCGACGCCCTCGACGGTGTCGTCGATCTCCATGATGACCGCGCGCTCGACGACGTTCCTCAGCTCGCGGACGTTGCCCGGCCAGGGGTGGCGGGCGAGGCGCTCGAGGGCGGCCGCGCTCCACCGCTTCGGACGGCGGTTGTACTCGGCGCAGAACTGTGCGGTGAGGTGCTCGACGAGCGGCGGGATGTCCTCCGGGTGGCGGCGCAGCGGCGGCGTCGACAGCATGACCACGGCGAGCCGGAAGAAGAGGTCCTCGCGGAAGGCGCCCTCGGCGACCGCCGTCTTGAGGTCCTTGTTGGTCGCCGCGATGACCCGGACGTCGACCGTGAACGGCCGCTCCGAGCCGACCGGCTCGACCTCGCCGTCCTGGAGCACCCGTAGGACCTTGGCCTGGGTCTTGAGGCTCATGTCCCCGATCTCGTCGAGGAAGATCGTCCCGCCGTCCGCCTGGACGAACTTGCCGACCTGGCGCCGGTGGGCGCCGGTGAACGAGCCCTTCTCGTGGCCGAAGAGCTCGGACTCGATGAGCTCCTCGGGGATGGCCGCGCAGTTGACCCGGACGAAGGGCTTGCGCGCCCGGTCCGACAGGTGGTGGAGGCGACGGGCGACGAGCTCCTTGCCGGTGCCCGACTCGCCGAGCACGAGCACCGTCGCGTGGGTCGGCGCGACCCGGGCGATCTCGTCGCGCAGCCGCTTCATCGCCGGGCTCGCGCCGAGCAGCGGCGGCGGCTCGTCGACCCGCCCGAGCTCGCGCGCCACCCTCCCCTGGGCGACCGCCCCGCGCACCGCGAGCAGCAGGTCGGCGCGGTCGGGGGGCTTGGTCAGGTAGGCCGCGGCCCCGGCCTCGAGGCACTGGCTCGAGGTGAACTGGTCGCCGTGACCGGTGAGGATGACGATCGGGATCTCGAGCCCGCGGCGGGCGAGGTTGTCGAGCAGGCCGAAGCCGTCCATCCCGGGCATCTTGATGTCGAGCAGGGCGGCGTCGGGCTGGCGCGCGTCGAGCAGGTCGAGGGCCTGGAAGGCGTCGGTCGCCTGCTCGACCTCGTAGCCGGCACCGGTCAGGATCCGGTCGAGCACCCGGCGCACCCCGGGGTCGTCGTCGATGATCAGGATGCGGCCGTCCATGGCGACATGGTAGCAGCGCGGTCGAGCGTCGCGGATCGCGGTCCGGCGGTGAGGCGCATCACGACCGACCCGGACCGCGGCCCGGTCGCCGGGCTGCGCGGGCTGTTCACCAGAGCTACATTGGAGTGGGAGCGTGTCATGATCCGTCCACCTTTCGCCCCGATCGTCGCCCTTGCCACGCTCGGCCTGCTCGCGGCCGGCGCCGCCGGCGGCTGGGACCTCAGCTGTCCGCTCAGCGAGCTCCTCCCCGAGCCGATCGGCGTCGAGCCCGAGGGTCCGCCGGAGGACCCGGCCCCCGACGCCGCCGACCCGACCTTCGAGGACCGGCTGATGGAGCTCGTCAACGCCGAGCGGTGGGCGAACGGCCAGCTGCCGCCGCTCAAGCGCAACGACATGCTCGACGCCTCGAGCGGCCTCCACAGCGCCAACATGGCGGCGCGCAACTTCACCATGCACTGCGACCCCGACACCTTCACCATGCCATGGGACCGGATGGTCGCCGCCGGCTATCTCTACTCGGCCGCGGCCGAGAACATCGCCTGGGGCTACCCCGACCCGGAGGCGGTGGTCGCCGGCTGGATGGGCTCGTCGGGTCACCGCGCCAACATCCTCTCGAGCAACTACCGCGAGCTCGGCAACGGCTATGTCAACGAGCCCGGCGACCAGGGCAACATCCGCCAGACCACCGGCACCGGCTGCACCCCCAACGTCTTCAACCAGGGCCCGTTCTTCCGCTACTGGACGCAGAACTTCGGCAAGCGCACCACGGTCTACCCGGTGGTCATCGAGCGCGAGGCCTACCTCACCGAAAGCCGCGACGTGGCGCTGTACATGTACGGGCCGTTCAACGAGATGCGGCTGCGCAACGACACCGGGGCGTGGACCGCCTGGATGCCCTACGCCAGCGACGTCGCCTGGCAGCTCTCGCCGGGCAACGGGGTCAAGACCGTCTATGTCGAGACCCGCGGCGCCTCGACGGTCTACTCGGCGTCGGACACGATCCTCCTCGAGGGCGTCACCGACGTCATCTTCATCGACGGCTTCGAGTCCGGCGGCACCGGCGGCTGGAGCAGCGTGACGCCATAGCCCGAGCCGGATCGTGACGGAATTCACATCCTCCGACCGGACAGAGTAGAATCCCGAGCGCGGCGACCCGCCGCGGGAGGTGTGCATGAGCGACACGAAGGCGATTCTCGACGATCTCGGGCTGCGGTCCACCAACTCCGGCGCCTGCACCGGCGCCTGGATCACTCCGACCGGGGGCGGCGAGGTGGTGAGCGTCAACCCGACCACCGGCGAGCCCATCGCGTCGGTCATCGAGGCCGACGCGGAGGCCTACGAGCAGGTCGTCGCCACCGCCGCCGAGAGCTTTTTCGAGTGGCGGATGATGCCCGCCCCGGCGCGCGGCGAGATCGTCCGCGAGCTCGGCAACGAGCTGCGCAAGGTCAAGGAGCCGCTCGGCCGGCTGGTCACCCTCGAGATGGGCAAGATCCTCTCCGAGGGCCTCGGCGAGGTCCAGGAGATGATCGACATGTGCGACTTCGCGGTCGGGCTGTCCCGCCAGCTCTACGGCCCGACCATGATGTCCGAGCGGCCGCGTCACCGGATGTACGAGCAGTGGCACCCGCTCGGCGTGGTCGGGATCATCTCGGCCTTCAACTTCCCGGTCGCGGTGTGGTCGTGGAACGCCGCGCTGGCCGCGGTGTGCGGCGACACGATGGTCTGGAAGCCGTCGTCCTCGACGCCGCTGACCGCGGTCGCGGTGCAGAACATCTGCAACACCGTCATGGAGCGGCACGGGCTGCACGGGATCTTCAACCTCACCATCGGACCCGGGTCGGTGGTCGGCGAACGGATGATCAACGACCCGCGCGTGCCACTGGTCTCCTTCACCGGCTCGACCGGGATGGGGCGGCACGTCTCGGAGGCCTGCGCGAAGCGCTTCGGCCGCTCGATCCTCGAGCTCGGCGGCAACAACGCGATCCTGGTCGAGCCCGACGCCAACCTCGACCTCGCCCTGCGCGCCATTCTGTTCGCCGCGGTCGGCACCGCCGGCCAGCGCTGCACCAGCCTGCGCCGGCTCTTCCTCCACTCGTCGATCGCCGACGAGATGGTCGCGAGGCTGGTCAAGGCCTACGGCAGCATCACCATCGGCGACCCTCTCTCGAGCGGCATCCTGATGGGCCCGCTGGTCAACGAGGGGGCGATCCGCGACTACGAAAAGGCGCTCGTCAAGGTCCGCGAGCAGGGCGGCGAGATCATCTGCGGCGGCAAGCGGATCGACCGCCCCGGCTTCTTCGTCGAGCCGACCATCGTCCGGCTCTCCGAGCAGATCCCGATCGCCTGCGACGAGACCTTCGCGCCGATCCTCTACGTGCTCACCTATGACGACCTCGGCGAGGCCATCCGGGTCCACAACTCGGTGCAGCAGGGGCTGTCGTCGGCGGTCTTCACCTCGAGCATGTACTCGGCCGAGCGCTTCCTGTCCCACGAGGGGTCGGACTGCGGCATCGCCAACGTCAACATCGGCACCTCGGGCGCCGAGATCGGCGGCGCCTTCGGCGGCGAGAAGGAGACCGGCGGCGGCCGCGAGGCGGGCTCCGACGCCTGGAAGACCTACATGCGGCGGCAGACCTGCACGATCAACTGGTCGACCGCGCTGCCGCTCGCCCAGGGGGTCAGCTTCGACGTCGAGTGACGATCGCTCCCCATCGATCCGACGCCCCGCGTCCGCGCGACGCGGGGCGTTTTTCATCGCAACGTCACAACCACGAAGGCACGAAGACACAACGGCGGACACCAGGACATCAAGATCAGCGAGAGCGGTCGATCAGCTGATCGACCGCTCTCGCTACGCCTCCGTGAGTCGCTTCGTGTCTCGGTGTTTTGGTGGTCGCGACGAGCTCAGACCTCGTCATCGGGCGGGTCCGCGAAATAGCTCTCCCACTCGGCGATCTCGTTGCTCGAGAGCTTGGAATCCGCCCGCGCGCCCGCCGGCGCCTTCTGCCGTCGACGACCGCGCCACTCGGCGAGGCGCCGCACCGTCGCGCCGCGTTCCTTCACCCGATCGGCGAGACCCCGATCATCGGTGATCACCGACCATTGCCCGGCGGCGGGACCCGACGGGATCATCCCGACGATGACGTCATCGGCGGATCTCGATCCGGAGTAGACCACGACGACGTTGCCGAGGCTCTCTCGAGCCGACATCCCCGCGGGGGGCGGCCCGTCGAAGACCACGCTGACCGACATCCTCTCGTTCCGGGTCGCGTCGAGCACCTGTTTGCGCACCTCGGCCCTCGTGCGCTGCGGCCCGGACAGTCGATGGAGGAGGTTGTTGCCGTCGAGGATCAGGGGCACCGCTCGGCGCCTCAGCGGACCCGGCGGAGGAGGCGCTCGAGCTCGCGGGATCCGGCGAGCTTCTTGTACATCTCGATGGCGGTCTCGTTCCACGGGTCGGCGCCGACCGCCCGCTCGAGGGCCTTGCGCTGGCGCTCGGTGTGACCGCGCGCCTTCCAGAAGTTGGCGATCTCGAGCCAGCCGGCGATGAACGTCGGGTCGATCTCGACCGCGACCCGCAGCCGCTCGAGGGCCCGGCCGATCCACAGCGGGTTGCGCATCTGGAGCTTGGCCAGCTTGAGCAGCTGCTCCGGCTTCGGGTCGATCGCGCAGGCCTGCTCGAGGAGCTGGATCGCGAGGTAGGTCTCGCCGGTCGAGATGAGCTGATCGGCGCGGGCGAGGTTGGCCTTGACGAGCGCCTCGCGGGCCGCCGGATCGGTCCGCGGCCTCGTCGAGGTCCGCTCCTGCTGCTCCTTCTCGACGGCCTGGAGGACCCGGTCGTAGCGGTGCCGGGCCTTCGGGTCGGAGAGCAGCTCGTAGGCCTCGCGCGCCCGGTCGACGATGGCGGTGAGGTTGGCGCGCTGGTCGACCAGGTGGGGCTCGTCGACCCGCTTCGGGGAGTAGCGCTTGCGGATCACCGTGAAGGCCTTCTCGATCTGCTCGGCCTCCGCCCCCGGTTTGAGCCCGAGGGCGCGGTAGTGGTCGATCCTGGTCACCCGGCCGGCGAGCTCGATGATCCGGTGGCGCTCGTCGCGTTGGCGCTCGTCGAAGGCGTTCTCGTCGATCCCGGCGTCGACCTGCTCGACCGGCGGCGCCTCGACGACCTGGGTGACCGCCGAGACCTTGGTCGGGTCCTCGGCGCCGGTCGGGCTCGCCGGCTCGATCGCGACGACGCCCGCCACGACCAGCGAGAACAGGCTCGACACCACCTCCTGCTCGGGCATCGTCGACAGCTTCTTGAGGCTCGACAGGTCCTTCGCGGCGTCGAGCCGCGACAGGATGAAGCCCTCGCTCGGCGTCAGCTCGAGCTGTCCGAGCACGCTCTCGAGGCTCAGCTTGAGCCTGACCTTGCGGTCGAACGAGCCGAGCATGTCCCACATCGCGACCTGGTCCCGGCACTCTCGCGCCGCGATCAGGATGATCTGCGAGGTCGTGAGGTTGGGCAGGGTGTCGGGCTGCGGCTCTCCCTGGCCGTCCATGAAACCGAAGCGCGGCGTCTCCTCCGCGGAGGCCCGGCGGATGATCTCCAGGGTCAGCTCCTGGAGCTCGTGCTCGAGATCCGCCTGGGTGATGCAGCCGCGCGAGACGAGGATGTTGCCGAGCGTCCCGACCTCGTCGGCGCCCTGGGCGAGCAGGGTCAGCGCGCGCTCGTCCTCGCTGATCCGCTGGCGGTCGACGAGCCACTTCCCGATCATCTCGCTCTCGACGTTGGACCGCGCCGCGCGAATCTCGCCGTTGACGAAGAAGATCTCGCGCCGCCGCCCGTCGGCGCCGATGACCATGGTTCCCGTCGAGCGGGAGGACGCGAGCCGCGCCATCCGGGTCGGCAGCGGCTGGGCGAAGAAGGTCGTCGACGAGCCGCCGCCGTCCACGGTCAGTCCTCCGCCTCGAGCTCGCCTTCGGTCACCTCGATGACGTGCGGCTCAAACCCCGCCTCGACCAGCGACGACGGGACGTCCGACATCGCCGACTCCGCCGCCTGACGGGTCGCGAAGCTCCCCCAGACCAACCGGAAGCAGGTGTCGCCGGTGCCGGGGTCGGCCTTGACCGTCCGCAGCGAGGAGCGCTCGACGTTGCGCTTGCGCAGCATCCGCTGGAGATCCTCCGGCTCGCAGCCCATCTCGACGACGACTCCCCAGTCGCCGCCGGCGGTCGGTCCGGGGTCGCTCGTCCCCGCCCGCGACACGATCCAGGCGATGACCGCGATGACCGCCACGAGCCCGAGGGCCGCGACTCCGATGAGCCACAGCGGGATCTTCCGTCGGGACCGCTCGCCCGGCCCGTCGTCGAGATCGGCCCCGGACCAGTCGAGATCCTGCTCCGGGATCGCCGGCTCGACGGGCTCGAGAACCCCGGTGGCGACCAGCGCCGCGACGAGCCTGGCGACCTCGTCGGGATGGTGGGACGACGCCCTGGCGACGCTCGCCGCGGTGGCGGCGCCGGAGATGCCGGCGACGATGAGATCCGCTTCCTCGGACAGACGCAGCGGCGCGTAGAGCTCGATGAAGCTCCGGCTGCGCCGCAGCAGGACCTCGCGATCCGGCAGGATGGCGACCGCGAGATCGGACCTCGTGTCGGCGAGCACCAGCTCGACCAGGGCGTGGGTGATCGAGATCGTCGGTCCTTCGGTCTCGTCGGGCGATCCCTCCTCGACCGTGAACTTCCGCCCGGGGTCGGTCAGCCAGCCGTGCAGGGCCCGCTGCACCATTTCCTTGACCGTGCCGATGGCGCGGGTCTCGGGAACGCCGTGCTCGCTGCACAACCGCTGCGCCTCGGCGAGCAGCTCGCGCTCGCCGGCCGCGGCGCAGCCGAGCCGGGCGGACAGGTCCTCCGCGTCCAGGCCGTGTACGCTGTGGATGCGTCCGTTCTGCAACCCGAGGACGATCTCGCCATCCGACCACGCCAGGCGGGCCGTCGCCGACTCCCGCCGGGCAATCCACCGCCCGAGCTCCCAGATCTGTCGCGGATCCTGCATGGCGCGAGCTTAATCCATCGCGAGCGTGGTTGTAAAGCAATGGCGTGACCCTGCGGACCGCGCTCATGTGCTCGAAATGAACGACTTGACGAGGCCCGAATCGGACGGCTCCGGCCCCGGGGAGCAGCCGGCCCGCAGGGTTGACAGACAGACGGACCGGATCTAGTATGACCCTCCCAACGGATATCCGTTCGGGAGGTTAGCTCAGGGGTAGAGCACCTGCCTTACACGCAGGGGGTCGTGGGTTCAAATCCCCCACCTCCCACCAGCGCCCCTGGTTGCCAATGCGGGGTCGTAGTTCAGCTGGTTAGAACGCCGGCCTGTCACGCCGGAGGTCGCGAGTTCGAGTCTCGTCGGCCCCGCCACTCCACTCCCCAGCCGCCCCCCCCTCGGGCGGCTGTTTTCATTCTCGAAAGCGTCCCTGAGCACCGCCGCTCACCGGCCGGGCAGCTGCAGCACCCGCGTCCGAGTCCGCGTCCGCGTCCGATGTCAGCGGCTGCGGCAGCGGCAGCGGCAGCGGCAGCGGCAGCGGCAGCGGCAGCGGCAGCGGCTGCGGCTGCGGCTGCGGCTGCGGCTGCGGCTGCGGCTGCGGCTGCGGCTGCGGCTGCGGCTGCGGCTGCGGCTGCGGCTGCGGCTGCGGCTGCG
>JALOLD010000099.1 GCA_025456145.1 Thermoanaerobaculales bacterium
GCCGGACCCGCCCCCCCCAAACGTCGTGCTGATCTCGGTCGACACCCTGCGCGCCGACCGGATGTCGCTCTACGGCTACTCGCGGCCGACCACGCCGCACCTCGACCGGTGGGCGCGGGAGCGGGCGGTGGTCTTCGAGTCGGCGGTCGCCGCGGCGCCCTGGACGCTGCCCTCGCACGTCTCGATGCTCACCGGGATCGACGCGGTCGGCCACGGCGTCAACCACGCCGCGCCGGCCCCGACGACCCTCCTGACCCTGGCCGAGATCCTCCGCGGGCGCGGCTGGACCACGGTCGGCGTGACCGGCGGCAGCTACCTCCACCCGCGCTTCGGGCTCGCCCAGGGCTTCGACGACTACCGCTCCTACAAGGGCGATCTCAGCCTCGAGCTCGAGACCGAGCTCGAGAACGCCCTCGGGTGGCTCGAGAGCAACGCCGGCAAGGCGCCGTTCTTCCTGCTCTTCCACACCTACGAGACCCACGACCCCTATGACCCGAGGGAGCCGTTCTTCAGCAACTTCACCGGCGCCCCCTTCGACGCCGCGTACCGCGACGCCGCCACCCGCAACGCCGAGGGCGTCCGCGCCGACCGGCTGCGCGCGACCAACGTCTTCGTACTGCGCGACGCCGCCGGCGACGGCGCGACCGAGGTGCCGTGGGACGAGGTCGGGCTGGTCTCCGATCTCTACGACAGCGGGGTCGCCTACGCCGACGACCGCCTCGGCCGGCTCCTCGAGCGGCTGAGCCGGCCCGATCTCGCCGACCGCACCCTGGTGATCGTCACCTCGGACCACGGCGAGGCCCTCGGCGAGCGCGAGCTCGCCGGCCACGGCACGCTGTATGACCACGATCTGATGGTGCCGCTGATCGTCGCCCTGCCCGGCGGCGAGCGGCGGGTCGAGCGGGTGGCGGCGCAGGTCCGGCTGGTCGACATCCTGCCCACCGTGCTCGAGGTCGCCGGTCTGGCGGCGCCCCCCGGTCTCGACGGGGCGTCGCTGCTGCCGATGATGACCGGCGCCGACCACGAGCCCCGCCTCGCCACCGCCTACGCCTCGATGTCGAACCACGGGCTCGCCCTGCGGACCGCCGACCGCACCAAGTTCATCCTCCGCAACCTGCCGTGGGCGGTCCCGGCCGGTCGCGAGGAGCTCTACGACCTCGAGGCCGACCCCGCCGAGCTCGACAACCTCGCCGCGTCGTCGGCCGAGGTCGGGCCTCTCCGGGAGGCGGCGGAGCGGGTGCTCGACGACCGCCAGCCCGGCATCCGGCTCGAGCTCGCCAACCGGAGCGCTGGACCCTGCCGGTTCGAGCTCGCCGGACAGGGCCTCGTCCTCGCGCCGGACACCCTCAAGGCGACCCGGGCCGACGCCGTGTGCTCGTTCCTCGGCGCCGGCGTCGTCGGCTGCGACCTGCCGCCCGGCGTGAGCCTGACCCTGGTCGGCGAGCGCGTCGAGGACCCGCGGGTCGGGATCGACGGCTCGGTCGCCTTCGCGAAGGCCGGCCGGCCGCAGCCCTTCGGGCTGGCCCTCGAGATCGGCGCCGACCCCGGGCCGCGGACCGCCACCGTGGCCGGCGCCGGCGGCCAGGCGACCGCGACCTTGAGCTGGGTCGGCGACCCGGGGATCCTGGGGATCGACCCGGCGGGGAGCGACGACGAGCTGCGCCGGCAGCTCGAGGCGCTCGGCTACATCCGGTGACCGCATGGTGGACGAGGGGAGGAGAGCCATGAGACGTCTCGTCGGGATCGCGCTGCTGCTCGCCGGCGCCGGGTGCGGGGTCGCGCCCGAGCCCGAGCCGGCGCCGCCGGCCCGCCCCAACGTGCTGATCGTCCTGGTCGACGCCCTGCGCGCCGACCGGCTCGGGCCGTACGGCTTCACCGAGCGACCGACCAGCCCCAACCTCGACCGGTTCGCGGCCCAGGCCGTGGTCTTCGAGCGCGCGGTCAGCCAGAACGGCTGGACGGTTCCCTCGGTGGCCTCGCTCTTCTCCGGGGTCTACCCCCAGACCCACGGGGTGCTCCGCTTCATCGACCCGAGGAGCCACCTCGAGGGCGGGGGCGAGGGCCCGGTGCTGATGGACGCGATGTCCGGGGACCACAGCACCCTCGCCGAGCGGTTCGCCGCCGCCGGCTGGGCCACCGCGGCGATCCTCAAGTCCGACGTGATCAACGCCGGCCGGGGTTTCGAGCAGGGCTTCGAGCACTTCGAGTTCCTTTCCCAGCCGCCCAAGGACCGGCTCGACAGCGGCGCCCAGCTCACCGACGCGACGCTGCGCTGGCTCGACTCGCGCGGCGACGACCCGCGGCCCTTCTTTCTCTACCTCCACTACATGGACCCCCACACCTCGTACATCGCCCCGGAGCCCTACTACAGCCGCTACTCGACGGGGTACTCCAGCACCCTCGACGGCAACCACGGCCCGATCGTCGCCTTCAACGAGGAGGGCAGCCCGCCGCCGACCGCCGACGACATCGGCAAGCTCCTCGCGCTGTACGACGCCGAGATCGAGTACTGGGACAGCCAGTTCGGCCGTCTCGTCGACCACCTCGAGGCCACCGGCCTGATCGACGAAACGGTCGTGGTGGTGACCGCCGACCACGGCGAGGCCTTCTGGGAGCACGAGCTGTTCGAGCACCGGGCGGTGTTCCAGGAGAACATCTGGGTGCCGATGATCATCCGGGTCCCGGGCGCCGAGCCGGCGCGGATCCCGCAGTGGGTGCAGATGATCGACATCGGCCCGACGGTCGTCGAGCTGGCCGGCGTCGAGCCCGGCCCGCACTGGGTCGGCCTGAGCCACGCCGAGGCGATCCGCAGCGGGGCGCCGGTCCGCGAGCAGCCGGTGTCGAGCGAGTGGGCGGGCGAGCGGACGCTGATCACCCCCGACGGGCTCAAGATCCTCCTCGGCCACGGCGAGCCCCGGCTCTACGACCTCGCGGCCGACCCCGGCGAGACCGTCAACCTCGCCGCGACCCGGGGCGAGGACCTCCTCCGGCTCGAGGGCCTGCTCGAGGCCCGCTTCCGCGAGGCGGTCGAGCTCAAGGCGCGCTTCCGTGCGGCCGGACCGGCCGAGCTCGACCCGGAGCAGGTCGAGGAGCTCAAGGCCCTCGGCTACCTCGATGAGTGACCGCGCCGACCCGCGGCCCCGCCGCCGGCCGCCGGTCGCCTTCGTCGTACGGCTGCTCGTGCTGGTCGCGCTGACCGCGGCGATCGGCATCGCCTACCAGGCGGTCGAGGACTTCATCCCGTACTGGGACTACGCGCGGATCGAGCGGCTCTTCCAGACTCTCGCCGAGGCCTTCGACGACGGCCCCGCGGCGGGGCTCGAGTGGCTGCGCGACCAGGTCAACAGCTCGGAGTACAACTCGGTCTTCGCCCTGCCCCTGATGCCGGTCTCGGACCTCGTCGGGGCGTCGCGCGACCGCATCGTCCTCGCGGTCCTGCTGGTCCACGTGACCCTCTACCTCGTCGCCTTCGGCTTCCTGCTCCGCAAGGTGCTCGGGCTGGGGTCGCTCGACGAGGTCGGGCTGCTGCCGCTCGGCGCGGCGCTGCTCCTGCCATCGGTCTTCACCGCCACGATGCTCGGCTTCGAGACCGTCGCGGTGCTGCCGGTGCTGACCGTCGCGGTGACCCTGTTCCTCGCCGCCTCGTGGCCCGACGGCGCACCGACGACGACCCGCCGGATGGCCCTCTTCGCCCTCGCCGGCGGGCTGCTCGCCGCGACCTTCCTGATCCGCCGCGCCTACGCCTACACGGTGATCTCGTTCTACGCCACCGCCGGGCTGGTGCTGCTCGCCGAGCTGGTCCTCGGGCGGCTCGGCTGGCGCTCGCGCGAGGCCCGGGTGAGGGTCGCCGGGCTCGCCGCGGCCGGGGCCGGCTCGCTGGCGGTGCTCCTCGGCATCGCCCGCGACCGGGTCCTCTCGGTCCTCGCGACGCCCTACCACGAGCTCTACGCGGCGTGGAAGATCAGCTCCCTCGAGGCGTACCGCCAGCTCCTGTCGTCGGTCGGCGGGATCGTGCTGGTCGCGGCGGCGGTCGGGTTCCTGGTCGGCCGGCGCGCACTCCCGGCCGGGCGCCGGATCATGGCCGACCTCCTCGGTCTGACCGCCGCGGTCGGCTTCGCCCAGTGGATCTTCCTGGTCCGGCTCCGAATGCGGCTCGACAAGCCGATGCTCTACGCGCCGATGATCGCCCTCGGGATCGCCCTGCTGCTCGGCGACCGCGCCGGCCGGCGCTGGGCCGGGGTCGTACGGGTCGTCGTGGTCGTCCTGCTCGTCGCCAACCTCGGCGCCTCGCTCGGGGCGCTGCCCGGCGTCGAGGGGTTGCGGCGGGTCGTGGTCGCCGACCCGCTGCCGCCGCTGACCCGCGACGACATGGACGAGTTCCGCGACCTCGTCTCGTGGCTGCGCGCCGAGACGACGGGCGCCGACGGCCGCGGCGAGCCGATCCTGGTGCTCGCGGCGACTGGCGACCTCAACGACTCGCTGGTCAAGGAGGCCGAGATCGCCTTCTTCGGCTGGGGCGACCAGCGGCTCGACGTGCCGCCCTTCAACACCGTCGACCGGACCTCGAACTACCCGGTCTGGCTCCACCGGGCCGAGTGGGTGGTGCTCGCCCGGCCCTTCCAGTTCCACACCTCGGCCGAGGAGCGGCGGCTGCTCCGCTTCGCCTGGGACGAGCTCGTCGAGCGCCGGGGGGTGGCGAGGAACTTCGAGCGCATCGACCGGCGGTGGGTGCTCGGGCGGCGGGCCAAGCGCCCGGTGAGGGTCGAGGTCTGGCGCCGGGTCCGCGACGACTCGCCGACCGAGCTGCTCGACCTCCTCGACCGGTCGAAGGCCTTCGTCATCCACCACCCGGTCTTTCCCGATCTCTGGGTGGAGGACGGGCCGCTGCCCGGCTTCTTCTCGGACCGGCTCAAGCGGGAGGGCGAGGTCTACCGGCTCCACCTGCCGCTGCCCGCCGGCCGGCTGGTCAGCTCAGCGACCCTGATGGCGCCGCTCGACGGGGGCGTCGGGGTCGTCGTCAAGGCCGCGCCGGCCCGGGGCAGGGCGCGCGGCGCCGAGCTGGTCGCCGAGCTCCTCGACGTCGAGGCGCTCCGCGCCGGCGTCGAGGAGGTCGTGCTGCGGCGGGCCCTCGCCGTCGAGGAGACGGTGCGGCTCGAGCTCGAGACGCCGACCGGCGCGACCGTCCTGCTCCGTCTCGGGGTCGAGCGTCCCGCCGCCAAGGCGCCGGCCCTGATCATGGCCGATGTCGAGATCGCCGGTCAGTCGAGATAGCCGATCGCCTTGAGCTGCTCGGCCTCGTCCTCGCTGAGGACGTCGCCGGCGCCCCCCGATGCGGTCACGCCGAGCCGCTCGGCGAGGTCCCGCTGGGCCCGCAGGGCCTCGTCGAGGAGCGCCTCGAGCCGGGCGGCGAGCTCGGGCTCGCTGTCCGCGAGGTCGCGCTGCTCGCCGGGGTCGGCGACCCGGTCATAGAGCTCGCGCCGGCCGGTCTCGGCGTCGCGGATGAAGGTGTGCGTCGCGTCGCGCAGGGCGAAGCGGCGGTGGCGGTTCTTGTCGGCGGAGAGGACCGTGACCGGGGAGAGCGAACGACCCTCGGCGACCGCCGAGAAGACATCGCGTGCCGGCACGTGCTCGGGCACGGCGATCCCCATCGCGCCGAGGATCGACGGCATGAGGTCGGCGAGCTCGACCGGCGCCTCGACCGCCTGACCGCCGTGCGCACCGCCGGGGAACCGCACGAGGAGGGGCACGGCGACGCACTCGGCGTAGGGCTGGGCGTGGACGAACCGGCCGTGCTCGCGGAACTCCTCGCCATGGTCCGAGGTCAGGACGACCAGCGAGTCCGCGAGCCGGCCGCGCGCCTCGAGGCCGCGCAGCAGCTCGCCGATCCGCCGGTCGAGCAGCCGCACGCCGGCGGTGTAGAGCGCCTCCAGGCGGGCGATCGAGGCGGGGTCGAGGGGCCGGCGATCGGTGTTCGCGGCGGTGAGGAACTTGGTGGCACAGTTTCCGGCGGAGTCGCAGAACTCGCGGCTCAGGGGGTCGACGCCGAGCTCGGCGAGCTGCTCCGGCGCGGCCGAGTAGGGGAGCAGGTTGACCCCCTCGGTGTCGTAGTCCGAGTGGGCGTCGATGTAGTGGAGCAGGACGAAGAGCGGGCGCCGGTCCTCCGCCGGGCGGCGGTCGAGCAGCTCGAAGAGCCGGTCGTTGATCCGCTCGGCGTAGGTGAGCCCGACCTCGAGGCGCTGGTAGTGGTCGAAGCCCCGCGCGAAGCCGAAGTGGCCCTTCATCCAGATGTTGCTGACCAGCCCGATGCCGTGGTACCCGGCGCCGGCGGCGAGCTCGGGCAGGGTCGGGATGCTCTCGTCGAGGACGCTGTCGCGGGTGGCGACCCGGTGGACCTCGGAGTGGAGGCCGGTGAGCATGCTCATGTGCGACGGCAGGGTGAAGGGGACGGGGGCCCAGGCCCGGTCGAAGCGGACGGCCGAGGCCGCGAAGCGGTCGATCTCCGGGGTCGGGCTCGGGCGGTCGGGCCGATAGACCCCGATCGCGTCCCGCCGGACCGTGTCGAGGGAGATCAGGAAGACGTCGGGCCGCTCGGCGGGGGCCGGCCCGCCTCCGCAGGCGACGGCCAGCCCGAGGCCGGCGGCGGCGGCAAGGGCCGCGGCGCGCACCCTCACCCTCCGGTCGGGTCGGGACCGAGCGAAGACTCGGCGATCACGTACACCGGCTGGCCGCCGAGGGTCCGCGAGATCTCGCCGAGCGAGCGCAGGACGAGGGCGAGGAGCAGCAGGATGAGCGAGGCGATCAGGCTGAGGAAGACCATGAGGTCGGCCTGGCCGGGGATGAGCCGGTCGGTGAAGATCCGGAGGTAGAGGTAGTGCAGGCCCTGCCCGCAGCTCAGCACGACCCCGGTGATGCCGAGGACGACGCCGATCCTGACCGGCGCCTCGCTGAAGCGGAGCAGGGCGCGGACGCCCATCCGCGCCGATCGCCCGAGCGAGTAGGAGGGCTGCTCGTGGAGCCGGGGCGCCGGGTCGTAGGGGACCACCGAGATGGCCAGGCCGAGGCTCGGCACGAGCCCGCGCAGGAAGGGCTCGCGCTCGTCGATCGCGGCGAGCAGGTCGATCGCTTTCCGGTCATAGAGCGCGAAGTCCGACGCGTCGGGGATGATCGCGACCCCGGACAGGGCCGAGAAGAGCCGGTAGAAGAAGCGGGAGGAGAGGTCCTTGACGAGCCCGGCCTGGCGGCCCCGCCGCTGGCCGATGACCACCCGGGCGCCGCTGCGCTCGCGCTCGGCGACGAGCTCGGGGATGACCGCGGGCGGGTGCTGGAGATCCGCGTCCATGGTCAGGGCGAGCTCGGTCCGGCAGTGGCGCAGGCCCGCGAGGATCGCCTTCTGGTGGCCGTAGTTGGTCAGGAAGCTGAGGTAGTCGACCCGCGGGTCGCGGGTCCTCAGCTCCTTGATTCGGGCGAGGGTGCCGTCGGTCGATCCGTCGTCGACAAAGAGGAGCCGCCAGCCGTCGCCGCCCCCGACCGCGTCGCAGATCGCCCGGTGGAGGGGGGCGATGTTGCCCTCCTCGTTGTGGCAGGGAATGATCAGGGTGATCGCCATCCTCGAGCTGTGCCCGAGGCGGATCGTAGCACGGGCCGGGTCCGCCGGCCGGCGCTTGTCAACCGCGGCCGGGGCGGGGAGAATCGGACCGACGTGAGCCGACGCAACCCCGTTTCTGCCCTCGCCGCCGCGGCGGCCGCCGCGATCGCCGGGCTGACCGGCTGCGCCGACCGGCCGCCCGCCGCTCCGCCGGCCGGCCCCGCCGGACCGCCCGACGTGGTCGTCTTCCTCGTCGACACCCTCCGCGCCGACCGGCTGGGCGCCTACGGCTACCGGGGCCGGCCGACCTCGCCGGGGCTCGACGCCTTCGCCGCCGAGGCGGTGGTCTTCGACAACGCCTACGCCCCGTCGCCCTGGACCCTCCCCACCGTGGCCTCGCTCGCCACCTCGACCTTCCCCTGCGAGCACGGCGTGGTCGACGACCGCCGCCAGCTCCCGGCGGGCTTGAGCACCCTCGCCGAGCGGCTCGCCGCCGCCGGCTACCGGACCGCGGGGCTCTACGGAAACGCCTATGCCGGGCCCTCCTTCGGTCTCGACCG
>JALOLD010000100.1 GCA_025456145.1 Thermoanaerobaculales bacterium
CCCCATCAGGGTCGGGCTCGCCGAGCTTCGCTTGGCGGGGTCGGGCTCCTGCTCCTCGTACAGCGCCTGTGCCTGCTGCTCGAGCAGCACCAACCGGTTGGTGGCACGGCGGATCAGCACGGCGGACCAGTACTCGGGGTCCTCCATGATCTGGGCGAGAAGCGGCTCGCTGCCGTCGGGGTTGGGGGTCGGCACGAAGCCCTCGTCGCGCAGCGTGGTGAAGAACTCCTGCTCGACCGACACCGAGCGACTCGCCGGGTCGGGCTGGGGACGTGCGGCCTCGAGGGTCCGCTCGAGGCCCTCGAAGATGATCGACATGTTGCGGTCGACCTCGGGCATCGGCTCGTAGGCAAAGCGCAGCCCGCCGGTGGCGCCGAAGCTCCGCTTGGCGGTCAGCGCGAAGACATACCGCGCCCTCGGGTTGTCGGCGACGCCGAGCCTGCGGTGGGCCCTCTCGGCGACCTCGTCGACGCACTCCGTCAGGGACGCCGGCTGCTCGGCGCGCGAGAAGACCGCGCCGCAGACCGACTCGGAGAACAGGACAACGGCGTCGTACACGCCGACGTAGTAGTCGTACTCGCGGAACTCGAGGTCGAGGAAGGCGCCGAAGCTGCCGAGCAGGGTGCCGGTGATCGGCGCGCCGCGGCTCGTGATGTAGAGCCGCCGGTCCTCCTGGTGCCTCGACGCCGATCGCGTCACCTGCCGCGCCACCTCCTCGCCCCTCAGCCCGGCCCGCACCACCACCTCGTCCAGCGCCTCGCCGAGCATCCGCCGCGTCGCCGCCGGGTCGAGACGGCAGAAGACCTCGACATCCACCTCCACCGCCTCGCCGGCCGCCGCGCACTCCGTCGCGAGACCCGCCGCGAGGAGGCGCTCGCTCGAGTATGGCGGGACGATCGGCGCCTCGACAAAGCCGTGGGACAGCCGGAGCAGGTTGCCGCCCAGGCGCAGGGCACCGGGGCAGTCGATCGCCCGGTCGAAGACCGGCAGCAGGTCGTCGCAGACCACCGATCGATCGGAGGATTCGATCTCGTCGGCCAGCTCGCCGGCGAGATCACCGAGGTTGAGCGACCACGAGCCGCTGGTCAGCTCGTTGTAGAGCTCGAACTCACGAGCCGTCCCGAAGGCCCCGAGCAGCATCCCCGCCTCCGACGACAGGTTGTAGGCGAGACGGTCGCAGGCCTCCGGCGGGTCCGGCCGGTCGCAGGCGCGCGGGTCGCTCGGCGCCGTCTCGTCGTAGCGCAGCCGGTCGGGATCGAGGTAGATGTAGGTCACCGGGAGAAGGCTCGAAGGGGCGCCGGCGCGATGCTCGGCGAGGGTCCGCGCGAGCCCGATCGGCAGGTTGTCGAAGAGCCCGCCGTCGGAGAACACCGACTCCGCGAGGACATAGCCGTCCGGGCAGATCAGCGGCTCGGCGATGTCGGTCCCGGCGGGCGCGGCGCCGTCATCCGGGAGGAACCGCTCGTCACGGCAGTAGGTCAGCTTGCGGCGGCCGAAGGCGCCCGGGAAGGCGCTCGTCGTCAGCGCGAGCGCGATCACGTCGTCGTCGGCGATGAAGAACGGCGGCTCGTCGGCGGTCCTCGGCATGAGGATCATCGCCGGGTCGGAGACGGCCGGGTAGTCACCGGGTTCGAAGAAGAACTGGATGCGGGAGTCGGGCATCACCCGGAGCTCGAAGGGGACGTAGAAGCGCTGGTTGCCGACCGGGACGCCGGACAGCTGCAGCCGCTCAGGCGTGTTGCGGGTCACCGTCACGCCGAGGGGGATGCGGCAGCCGGGCTCGAAGGCCGGGCTCCGCCAGAGGTCGCGCAGGCCCTCGGCGGCGCCGAGGAAGTCAGCCCGGGCGAGCAGCGCGTCGTCGGGCAGGTAGCTCGGCGAGTCGGCCTCGGGGGGGAGCAGCGAGTTGACGTCGGGCAGCAGCCAGACGTCGCGGAAGATGTTGTCGTCGATCCGGTTGGCCGGTCCGCCGTCGGCCTCGGGACGCATGCACCAGCTCAGACCGCCGAGCAGCGTGTTGATGCCCCCGGCCGAGGCCCCGGCGAAGCTCACCACGTCGAAGGCGCGGTAGCGGCCGCCGAGGGCGGCGCCCCCCGACCCCAGCTCGGAGAAGACTCGGACGATCCCCCAGTTGAGCCCCGCCTCGTAGGCGCCCTTGGAGGCTCCGCCGCTGATCGCGAAGGAGACCGGTCGCGCCTCGTCCCCGGGGACCGGCTCCTCGGCGCGAGCGGCGAGACCCGCCCCGAGACCCGCGATCAGCAGCCACGCCGTGATCGAGCTCCGCATGATGCTCCTCCTGCCCTCGCGCTGTTGGTCCGAACACGCCTGTCCTACCCCGAGCCCGTCTCGCCGGAGCATACCGCCACGACAGCCGCCCGATACTCGGAAAACTACCGGTTGCGGCCGGCGGAGCCGGGCGCCGCCGCCGCGCGGGCTCAGCCCCGCCAGCGCAGGCCGAGCCCGATCGAGCGACCCGCGGCGGGCACCGCGAGCTCGTCGGCGGTCGGCAGATAGGTCTCGTCGAGCAGGTTGTCGCCGAACACGACGAGCTCGAGGCCGGCGGGCAGGACATGGGAAACCGACGCGGAGACGACGTCCGCCGAGTCGGTGGAGACCTCTCCGGGCCCGGGGTCGTCCTTGGCGAAGCGGTGCTGCCACCGCAACGCCGCACCCCAGCCCCGCTTGGCGAAGCGCGCGCCCAGGGTGAGCTGGTCGGGGGGCGCCTCGGCGAGGGGGGCGCCGTCGTCGGCCTCCGCGTCGGTCGTCTGGCCCATCAGCTCGAGCCGGAGCTCGTCGGTCACCTGGTAGAAGCTCTCGAGCTCGAAGCCCTCGATGGTGCCCGAGGTGAGGTTGACGAAGGTCTGGACGCCGGGCTCGGCCTCGACCTGCTCGATGTAGTCGTCGATCGAGCTGCGGTAGGCGTAGACCGCGGCGTAGAAACGGCTGCCGAAGAAGCGAACGCCGATGTCGGTGGTCAGCGAGCGCTCCGGCTCGAGGTCCTGGTTGGCGACGATCTCGCCGCGGCCCGTCGAGCCCGAAAAGAAGCGCTCCGACAGCCCCGGGAACCGGAAGCCGGTCCCGATGTTCCCGACCAGCTCGAAGCCGCCGCCGACCGGCGCGGACAGACCGAGAAAACCGGTGGCCGCCGTGTCGTCGGTGGTCGCGGCGCCGGCGTTGGCCTGCTCGATCCAGGTGAAGCGGCCCCCCAGCTCGGCGGAGAGGGCGCCGAAGCTGCGGCGCACCGAGGCGTAGGCACCGACCTCGTCCTGACGGCCGTCGAGGGTCGTGAAGGACTCGGCCGTGCCGGCGACGAGGTCGTCGACAGTCTCGGTGGCCTCGACCCCGTGCCGGCCGAAGTAGTCGAGACCGACCCGCGCCGCGAACCCCTCCGGCAGCGCGATCTCCCGCTGGTGGTTGAGGCCGAGGTCGAAGGACCGGTTCTCGACCAGGCTGTGCGAGGTCGAGCGCAGGTTCTCGGTGTCGAGGGTGTTGGGATGGCCGTAGACGTCGAGATGCCAGGCGCCGGGGCGCCGGACGACGAAGCGCGCGACCAGGTGTTGCTCCTCGGGGTAGGTCGTGATCCGGCTCGGGTAGCGGGTGTTCGGCTTGCCGATGTCCTCGCCGTAGGACGGGACGAGCTGGAGGTCGAGCTCGAGACCGTTGTCCAGCGACCAGCCCCTGCCGACGGTCGCCGAGACCTGCTCGAACTGGCTCGGCAGCTCGTCGCCCTCCGGGGTCTCGGTGGCGCGCGAGGCGCGGCGCGCCAGCCCGAGGGACCATCCGCCGGGGGCCAGGGCGAGGAGCTGGTAGTTGGCGTCGCCCTGGCTCTCCCACCCGGCCTCGACGGTGATCCCGTCGAAGCGACGCGGAACCGCCTCGATCACGCCGCCGATCGCCCCCGAGCCGTAGTACGACGAGTAGGGGCCGCGGACGACGTTGACCGAGCCGAGCAGCAGCGGGTCGACGAACGACGCGGCGGCGCCGGCCCGGCGCTCGGCGATGATCCGGGTGCCGGCGACCAGCGACAGCACCCGCTGACCCCCGGTACCGCGGATCGAGTAGGCCTGGAAGAGCCCGCCCTGCCCGCTCTGCGCCACCCCGGGCGTACCCTCGACCAGATCGACGAGGCTCACCACCGGCGCCGGCCGGTCGTCGGCGGTGATCGTGCTCGTCGCCACCGACACCGGCTGGAGCGAGGCGCTGCCCTCGCGGCTGGCGGTGACGACGATCTCGCCGAACACCTCCTGCTTGGGGACCAGGACGATGATCGGGGCGGGGTCGTCGCAGCACTCGACCTCGAGGGGCTGGAACCGCGGGTGGACGATCCGCAGCCCGACCGGCGGTGAGAGCTCGGTGAAAGAGAAGTGGCCGTGGGCGTCGGTCAGCCGGAAGGCGCTGCCGTCGGCGAGCTCGACCCGCGCACCCTCGACGGGCAGGTTTCCCGGAGTCACCACCGTTCCCTCGACGGTGGCCATGACCGGGCAGGCCGCGACGGCCACGGCGAAGCACAGGGCGATTTCAAGGTGTCTCATGCTCTCTCCTGAACCCGATGTGGTGGGTTGACGATGCCCGGGCCGACCGCGCGGCGCGATCGCTCGGGATCGACACCCGAGCCCGGCCGGGCCGCGGCGTAGGTCGGTCTTCGACGGCGGGTCCGGACCGCCGGCGGGGCGTCGAAACGACGGCTCGGCGGCGCTCAGCCGCGCCGCGTCACTCGTTCCGCCGGCACAGCAGGAGGAGCAGAGGCAGACAGCGCAGTGTCCGTCCGATTGGTGATGTCGATGGGCGCCCGACGCCGAAGCTCGTCGCCCGGCCGGATCGGAGCGCACCGTCCGGGGCCTGCCGGTCGCTCGGGAGGAGGGCGGGCCGCGCGACGCCGTCGTCGCCCCCGGGCCGACGGGCCTCGGGCAGCCGGCATGAGGCGGCGCGGGTTTCGCAGGCGCGCCCGTCACCCCCGCCCTCGACCCACAGCTCGACCCCCGGGTCGCCCGGACGGGCGGCCTCGCCGCGGCCGTCGACCGGCAGCGGTCCGGGCATCGGCAGGCAGCCGCCGACCGGAGCGACCGAACGCAGGACCCGGGGCAGGATGTAGCCCACCTCTCGCCGCTCGTCGCCGAAGCGCAGCATCAGGCGCACGTCGTCGGACGGAACCAGCGGGATGGCGAAGCTGAAGAGCGAGCGGTCGATGTCGAGGTGGGGGGTGACCCGGACCGGCCAGCTGCGGCCGCCGTCGAAGGAGAGAAAGGCCTCCCACTCGCTCAGACCGAGCGCGGCGAGGTCGACGAGCGGACGCCAGGCCACCGTCGACGACCGGCCGCTGACCAGGACCTCGTCAGCCGCCGGCCGGAGCAGCTCGACCGGCGCCTCGTCGGCGGGTCGGATCGAGATCTCCATCTCGGCCGCGGCGGGGGTCGCCAGGACGGCGAGGGCCGCCGCGACGACCGCCACCGGCCTCAGCGCGTCGACGGCCCTGCGGACACCGGCGCCCACCGAAGGCGCGGGACGGCCGTCGCTCCCGACCGAGCCGCCCCGGCGGTCAGCCGCTCGGCTAGCCACGCTTCTTCCCGGCTGCCGCGTCGTCGTCGGTGTCGGGGGCCGGTCGGTCGGCCGGGAAGAGATCGCGGAGCGGCCCGACGAGATCGGCGAGGGACGAGCGCAGCACTCCGGGGTCGCCGCCGCGCGGGCGCTGCCCGGGCGGTCCGCCCGGCCCGCGGTCGCCGCCCCGGCGCGGACCGCCACGCTCGCGGCCGCGCGGCGCCTCCCGGTCGCGGCCGCGAGGACCTCCCGGCTCGCCGCCGCCGCGCCCACGATCGCCCTGCCGGCGGCGCTGCTCGGCGAGGTACGCCTTGCGCCGCTCGAAGAACGGGTCGCGGACGTCGTGGAAGCGCTGCCACAGCTGCTCGTCGACATCGCGCCCGGCCGAGCCCGCCCGCTTCCACTCCTCGAGCAGCTCCTGCATCGCGGTGAAGCCGCCGTCGTAGTCGGTCGACGGCGCCAGCTCCCCGGCGCGGGCGATCAGCGCCTCCTTGGCCTCGCGCGCCTCGGTGCGGCTCTGCTTGAGCTCGGCGAAGTGCGCGCTGCGGCGGTTGAAGAAGACCCGCCTGGCCTCGTTGAAGCGCTGCCACAGCGCCTCGTCCTGCTCGCGCCCGGCCGAGCCCGCGCGCTTCCACTCCTCCATCAGCTCGTCCATCGCCTCGCCGGACGAGCGCCAGGTGCTCGACTCGGCGAGGGCCTCGGCACGCTCGACCAGCGCGAGCTTGTCGGCCTGACCCGCGGCGAGCCGTCCCTCGATCCGCTCGATCTCGGCGTGCGCCCGACCCAGCAGGTCGTCGTAGTCGCCGATCGCCTCGGCGCCCTCGACCCAGTGGACGAAGGACCGCAGCGACTTCAGATTGCGGGCCGGGTTCTTCGACCGCCGCAGCTCCTTGCGCAGCGCCGCGTACCGGGTCTCGAGCTCGCCGAAGGCGAGCAGCAGGTTGGCGATCGTCTCCGCCCTCTTGGACGGCGGCACCCGAGCGACCACCCGATCGGCGTTGAACTTCCCGGCGCGGACGTGGATCGCTCCGTCGTCGTCGACATAGCCCCAGCGCTCGCCGGTGCGCAGCAGCGACGCGAGGTCCGGCTCGCCGGCGGTCGGCGTCGGCGACGATCCACCCGGCTCGGCCTCGTCGAGGTCGAGACGCTCCGGTTCCGCGTCCCTGGCGTCGTC
This sequence comes from Thermoanaerobaculales bacterium, assembly GCA_025456145.1. Classification (GTDB taxonomy): domain Bacteria; phylum Acidobacteriota; class Thermoanaerobaculia; order Thermoanaerobaculales; family Sulfomarinibacteraceae; genus JAHECW01. The sequence continues at coordinate 6,707 of JALOLD010000100.1, forward strand.
GTGATCGTGGTCCATCCCGTGCACCCCGTTCGCGGCGTCGGCCGCACCCGACGAGTGTACATCGACCGGTGGCCGGAGGCCGCGGTCGGCCGACGTCCCGCCCGTTTCCGGCGGGTCGGGAGTCACGGTTCGTCCCGGCGCCACAGCTCGACAACGAGGTACGGGTAGAACGGCGCCACCGCACGCCCGGCGCCGAGGGTGCAGAGGCGGTCGAGGACGACCAGGAACCGCCGCATCGCCGGCGCCAGGACGCGACCCCACCACCGGCGGCCGACCTGACGGAAGGCGAGCCGTCCCGAGAGCGGTCTGAGGCGTGCATCCCGGCCGCCCGACGCGGCCCATCGTCGTAGATCGCCCAAGCACGGCAGCAGCGTGTCAGGCACCCGATGGAGGCGGAACGCGCCCACCCGATCGCCGTGCCAGAAGTCGATCGGGAAGCTCCCGTTCGGACAGTCGACCACGACCCGCCCTGCGGGACCGGCGACTCGGATGAGCTCACCGACGACGCCCCGGCGCTGCTCGTCGCGATCGTCATGGGTCCGCACCGTGTACGGCTCCGAGCTCTCGCTGACCCCGACATGCTCGATCATCCCCGACGAAACCACGTGCTCGAAACTGCCGTCCGGAAACGGCAGCGCCGCTGCGTCCGCCAGCACCAGCCGCCCGGACGGCTGCGCCAACCCAATCCACCTGGAAAGCCGATAGAGCGATCGATCGACGCCGATCGCCGATCGCCCCCGTCGTCTCCACTCCTCCACCGCATACCCGTTGCCGCACCCGACGTCGAGCAGGCGTTCCCCGGGAGCTCCCCCCAGGATCGTGTCGAAGTAGTCCACGCGCTCCACCGCCGCCCGCTTCTCGAGCGCCTCGGCCTCGCGAAGCAGTCGACCGACGTCCGTGCGTTCCGGTTTCCCATCGTCCACCGGATCATCGTAGTCGATCGTGTCAGCTGCGCTGGCTCTGATCTCCAACCCCCCAAAATGCCAATGGCGGGGAGCGGAGCGACCCCGCCATGAACTTCTGAGGGCGGGTGGGTGGAGGGGTGGGGGGTGGGCGCGGATCCGAACGCATCGGCCACGCATACCGCAGACCCGCCGCCGTGACGCAGTCACGGCTCGGCTTCGAGCGCAGGATCCGGCGAAGGCCCGGCATTCGACGGATCCGAGCACCGAAGCCGACGCCGCCGGCTCGCGAGAGCCGGCGGCAGCGGGTCGTTTCGGACGCGGACGCGGACGCGGACGCGGACGCGGGATTACAGCTCCTTGACGGCGGCGACGAGGTCGAGGATGGCCTTCTTGCCGTCCTTGAAGTACATCAGGGTGTTGTCGGCGGCGAAGAGCGGGTTGGGGATGCCGGCGAAGCCGGGG
>JALOLD010000136.1 GCA_025456145.1 Thermoanaerobaculales bacterium
GCGGCATGATGAGCTTCCGCATGGCCATCGACGCCCCGGACCTGGTCGCGGCGGCGGCGCCGATCATCGCCAACCTCCCCGAGCCCCACGAGTGCCCGGACCCGGCGCACCCGGTGCCGGTGCTGATCATGAACGGCACCGCGGACCCGCTCATGCCGTGGGCGGGCGGCTGCGTGGCGTCGCCGCGCTGCGAGCGCGGCACGGTGCTGTCGACCGAAGAGACCGTTGCCTTCTGGGTCGAGGTCAACCGCGCCCGGTCCGAGCCGGTCTGCCGCGACCTGCCGGACGCCGACCCGCACGACGGCTCGACGGTGCGCGTCTGCACCTGGAGCGGCGGCACGGGCGGCGCCGAGGTCGTGCTCTACCGGGTCGAGGGCGGCGGCCACTCGCCCCCCGGTCCCGACCCCCTGCCCGCGTGGTACCGGCTGATCGCCGGTCCGAAGAACCACGACATCAGCGCCCCCGACGAGATCTGGGGGTTCTTCACCCGTCACCGATTGACCGGCGCCGGACCCCGCCAGCCCGCCGGCCGGGTCGGCTGAGGGGACGGCGCGGTCAGCGTCGGACCGCCGCGGCGACTCCGGCCAGAACGAGCGCCGCGCCGATGACGATCCTCGGGGTCAGCGGCTCGTCGAGGACGCCGACCCCGATCGCCACCGCGACCACCGGCGTCAGATAGGCGATGAGCGACAGCCGGCTCGCGGGCAGGTGCTGGAGCAGCCAGTAGTAGAGGCTGAAGGTGAGCGCCGATCCGAGCACCGCCATGTAGAGCAGCGCGAGCACCGGCCCCGGCGCGGGAACGATCGGCCGGTCGGCCTCGACCAGCGCCGCCAGGGCGCCGACCGCGACGCTCCCCATCCCCATCGCCCAGGCGTTGAGCGACACCGGGTGGACGCCCTCGCCCCAACGCTTGATGACGACGTTGGCCGCGGCCGAGGCGATCGGCGAGGCGAGCAGCACCACCGAGGCGAAGGCCACCTGCGGCCCGCCGAGACGGCCGAGATCCTCGGCGTAGATCACCACGACCCCGAGCAGCCCGACCCCGACCCCGAGCAGCCCGAACGGCCCCATCCTCTCGTCGGGCAGCACGGCGCGCGCCATGACCACGACGAACAGGCTGAAGGTCGCGAAGATCACCGCGGCCAGCCCCGAGGGCACCCACTGCTCGGCCCAGAAGACGACCCCGTAGGAGATGCCGAAGGACAACCCGCCGTGGGCGAGCCGGAGGGACCACTCGCGCCGAGGGCCCGCGCCACGACCACCAGCACCGCCGATGCGACGGCGAAGCGCAGCGCCACTCCGGTGAGCGGCGGGAAGCCCTCGAGCGAGATCCGGATCGCCGCCCAGGTCGTCCCCCAGATCAGGGAGAGCAGGGCGATCACCGCGGAGGCGACGAGCGGGCCGGGCTGGCGCATCGGCGGGGATTCTCGCACGGCTGCGGCCGGCCGGCTACGGTCCCGGCCCGACTGCCCCACGCCCGTGAGGAGGCGTCACCCGGATTCCGGGCGCGGATCTCGACGCTCCCACGACGGTCGCTCCCGGGGGAGGCGGCGGTTACCGCTCGGCCGCCTCGAGGAAACGGGTGCCGCGGACCATCTCGCGGCCGCCCGCCGGCAGCTCGTAGGCGAAGGGCGCCGGGTCGAGGGCCGGCCACATCTCCATGACCTCGGTCGACCGATCGCTGTCCATGTACACGATCGCGTGACGGCCGTCCAGGTCCTCGGGGCGTGGTGCGGCCTCGCGGAGCACCCGGGCGTTCGGATGCAGGTACCTGCAGAAGTCCCCGAGGCTGGCGAAGTCCCCCTCGCTCGAGTAGATCCCGATGATCATCGGGGCGTCGACCGGAACCCGATTGTCGGACAGCACGCCGGCGAGGTCCGGGAGAAGGAAGTCGAAGGCCCGATTCGGGGTGTGGCGCTCGAACGCCACGAGCCCGCCGACCGCGACCGCCACGAAGACCGCGCCGATCGCCGCCCGGCGCAGCGCCGCCGAGACTCCGCTGCCGAGGGGTCGACCCGCCAGCACGACGACGATCGCCGCGAGGACCGGCGGCAGCGCGGTGATCGCCCGCTTGATCGCCAGGTCGGCCGGCGGCGACGCATAGCCCGGGAGGACGACCGACACCGCGACCGTCGCGAGGAACCACCAACCGACCACCGCGTGCTTCCAGCCGTTGGCGAAAGGAACCGCCGTCGCCAGGTAGAGGAGCAGCGGCAGGGTCATGAGAACGCCCGCGAAGCCCTGCCCGACCAGGGAGAGGAGGAGCTCGCCGCCATCGAGGAGCCTGGCGGAGACCTCGTCCAGCTGGAGATCGCGGCTCGCGTGGGTCAGCACATCGGTCCGGACCGAGAGAAAGGCGCAGCCGACGACGGCGACATAGAGCCAGACGCCGGCGAGCACCAGCGCCGCGCCCGCCTCGCGCCGCCACCTCAGCGTCCCCCACCCCAGGGCGAGCAGCAGGAGCACCCACGGGGAAAGCGCCGGGGTGTAGGCCGCGCCCAGCATCGCCCCGAACCAGGCGAGCGGGAGGGCCCACAGCAGGCGTCTCTCGGCGAGGACCAGCAGCAGCCACCCGGTCGCCAGGAGGGTGTAGGTCAGCGGTGTGATCACCTGCTCGAAGTCGCGGACCGCCATCACCACATAGGGGAAGGTGAACAGCGACAGCCCGGCGAGCCCCGACCAGAAGCGCGGGTTGTCCGAGAGCCCGTCGATCGACCGCGACAGCCCGACCGCAAACACCAGCACGCCGAGCACGAACGGCGCCGCGAAGCCGAGCCGCAGCGAGGTGACCGAGCGACCTCCCAGGAGGGTCGGCGCCGAGGCCACCATGTACTGCCGGTTGGGGTAGCCGAGGAAGCTCGTCTCGGTATAGCCGAACCCGGGCTCGCCGAGCTTCTCGAGGGCGGCGCCGACCTCCTGGGTCGCCTCGTGGTTCATCGCGGTGATCTCGAGATCGGTCAGGCCCCACCCGGTGAAGCCGATCGAGAGCACCGCGAGCGCGGTGATCCACGCCTGGCGCCGACGGAGCTCGGCCGCCGCCTCGGCCAGGACGATGACCACCGAGAGGATGACGCACGCGATCCCCGAGATCGCCCAGAGCAGCGCTGCGAGCTCGGCGGCGACCCCCCCGAACACGAAGGCCGCGACCTCGAGCCCCGCGACGCACACCGAGCCCGCGAGAACCAGCCCGCCGAAGATCCGCGGGCGGACCCGGTCAGGCACGGCCGAATCCCCGTGACCACGGTCGAGGGGGAGAGGTCCTGGGCACGAGGGCGGACGGCACGCGGTCGCGTCGGAGAGCCTTCATTCCGGTGAACCGAGCCTAGCACGGACCTGCGGGCTGGGAGTCCTCTCCGCCGGTACGCCCCCCACCTTCGGGACGAGACCCGGGCGACCCACCCTCACCGCGGACCGACTCTGCCCGCTCGCCGGCCGGCGCCCGTCGGGCAACGCCCGCCCCGACCTGACAGCTCCGGCCGACCGACCGGCCCGGCAGCCTTGCCGGTTCGCCCGGCTGACCCCCGGTCTGACGAGCGCCGTCCGGGTCAATCGCCTTTCAGGTCGTCCTGCGCCGTCTCGAGCGAGGCCTTGATCTCGAGCAGCCGCCGGTTGACGTCGTGGCGGATGTCGCGCCAGGCGTCGCCGGTGGCGCTCCTCGCCCTCTCGAGCGCGTCCTTCGTCCGGTCCCGCTCCTGCCTGAGCTCCG
>JALOLD010000101.1 GCA_025456145.1 Thermoanaerobaculales bacterium
AGCGCCTCATAGTACCGACGAGTCCGGGGAACCGAACCGAGAGGGACCCGGAGGAGGGAAGGGGACGCCGGGGCATGGAGCCGATGGAGGGAAAGATGGCGAGGGCGTCGAACCTCGGAACCATCCAAACGAGACTGCATCGGATAGCTGGGCTGGCAGATACCACGACCAGACGGTGCGCGGCGGTGCGCCGGCGCGTAGCGAACCCATGCGCCTGAAGAGCCGGATGCGGGAGTTCCGCACGTCCGGATCTGTGGGGGGCCCGGGCGGGTAACCGCCCGGGTCTACCCGACACCCATCCCCATCCCCATCTGGTGAACGAGGCACCGTGGGCACCCGAACACCACACCTAATCGATGCTTCCACGGAGGCTTAGCTGCTCGACGGCATAGTACTGGTGCAGTAGCTGGATAGCGATCGAACCCTCACCGACTGCCGATGCAACGCGCTTGACCGAGCCATGCCGGACGTCGCCGGCGGCGAACACGCCCGGCATGCTCGTTTCGAGGAGGAACGGACTGCGATTGAACCGCGGTGCACTGCGCTGCGATATGTCCGCCCCCGTGAGGATGAAGCCCCGTTCGTCCTGTTCGATCTCCGCCGGCAGCCACCCCGTGTGCGGCTCAGCGCCGATCAAGATGAACAGCGCCCGCGCATCGACCGCGGACTCGGTTTTCGACGCGATGTCGCGCAGCACCAGGTGATCCAGCCGACCATCGCCACCGCCACCCACCACCTGGCAGCCGAGACGGGTCCGGATGTTCGCGGTCGCCTCCACCTGTCGGACGAGGTAGTCCGACATGCCGTCCCGCAGCGAAGGTGCACGGACGACGAGTGTGACGCTCCGGGCGTACTGGGCGAGATGCAGCGCGGATTGTCCGGCCGAGTTGGCGCCTCCGAGAACGAAGACGTCTCGGTCGACCAGTGCCGGTGCTTCGGATGTCGATCCGCCGTAGTACACGCCGGCTCCAACCAGCGCCTCGAGGCTCGGAACACCGAGCCGGCGGTAGCTGACACCCATCGCCAACAGCACCGCTGAAGCTGTCAAGCGGCGGTCGGCGGAGAGCGTCACGACGAGGCGTTCATCCTCGCGGGCGATGCCGGTGACCGTCTGCATGAAGGCGAACTTCGCGCCGAAGACCCAGGCCTGGCTGTAGGCGTTCTGGGCGAGGTGCCGACCGCTGACGCCACGCGGAAACCCGAGGTAGTTGCGAATGAGCGAGCTGGAGGTCGCCTGGCCACCGATGCCGCCCTTGTCGACGACGATGGTGCTGAGACCCTCCGACGTGCCATACACCGCCGCCGACAGCCCCGCGGGTCCAGCACCGACGATGCAGACGTCGAAGTCGGCCTGGCCCGGATCGATCGGCCCGCCGGTGGACTGGGAGATCTCGAGATTGGTCGGATTCTCCAGGACCCTGCCGTCCGGGAACACGACAATGGGAAGGACCGCACCCGCCCTTGCCGCGGCGACGAGCTCCCGACCTTCGGGCGAGTCCGCAAGGCAGAAGTGGTGCGACATCGCGCACTGTTGGAGCGCCTCGCGCAGCTCGTAGGCGCGACCCGTCCAGGACTCACCGACGATGTGCACCGTGTACGGCGCCGCCCGGTTCGCCTCGGCCCACTCGAGCAGCACCATGGAGATTGTCTGGTGGAACTGCTCGTCCGGTGACCTCGACGGCTGAATCACATAGTGATCGAAACGTCCGTCGGAGATGCCGTCGAAGATCGCCCGTCCCGTACTCTGGTCGCCCCAGTCGGTCCACGCGATCAGCACTGCACGCTTGGCGTACGGGTGGAGGTCGTGCACGGACGCCAGCAACCGGCAGTTCGGTTCGCCGGCGCGCCACTGCCCGGTCAGAACCAGGGCAACCTCCACCGCAGAGGCCGCGAAGTGCTCGAGGTGCGTGCGGGCGTCGTCGGGTGATCCAGCACAGACGACCTTGTAGTGCCGCCCGTACCGGTCCTCCAGCTCACGCTCGATGAGGGCGAGGTCGGCGGCGTTTTCGTCGACGGCGAGGAGAACGGGTTGGGTCACGGGGCTCCTCTACGCTTCATCTTCGAATCGAGTTGCAGGGATGAACGGAGCCACGTACAGACATACACTTTCATCTGTTATCGCCTCGAGATTCAGGGGATGCTTGAGCCGGCCGGTCCTTGGGTCCTGGCAGACGAGTGGGGGAGCGACCAGGCCCGACCAGCGTTCGCGACGCCCTCGTCTCCGAATACTCAGATAGGTGCCACCGTCAGCAAACACAGCGCTGTTCGGCGACGGGACAGCAATACCGCAAGGAACGCTAAAGGTGGCACCCATCATCATCGAAACCGATTCGAGCGCCACGGGCGACCGCCCTCGTCGCGCCCTGTCATTTGTTCCGTCTCAGCTTCTCGTTCTCACGATCGAAGATAGCCCGAATCACCGCTCCGTTCGACGGCTCCTTGTCGAGTGTCTCCGGGTTCCACTGGCTGCGGGTAGTGTCAAAGAAGTCGCCACCGTAAATGTGAATGCCGCCGGTGAACCGCGGCAGAGGATTCGTGACGGAGTGAATAACGGACGACGACAAGGCTGTTGCATCGCCGGCAAACAACGCCTCCACCCCAAATGCCTTCAACCCGTCGGCAGTCTCACGCCACAAGATGTTGTCCTCACGACCCGTGAATATCCCGATATTCGCCCACATCAGGTGGTTGTGCGGCATCAGGTTCATCTGCGGCGTCCAGGTCGCGCAGAAAATGGTCAAGGTCCTGGAACGGTGAAGAACCCGCATTCCCGCTTCCGTCGGTTCGCCCAGTGCGGCGAGTGCTGCACCTGGGCTCGCGACGGCCCTCGCGAGCACCTCGAGCACCGCGGCCTGCGGTTCGGATTCACCGTTCGCAGCGATGCAATCTTCGACGAATCGAGTGACGTCGATCTTACCTGTCTCCACCGATCGCGCGGTCCCGACCGATCCACGCAGCGACGTCGGCAAGAGCAGGCCGGTTGAGGCCGCCACGCCGGCGACGACAACCTCTCGTCTGGTAACGCCGCCCCCGGCCATTGAGCGTCGTGACACGGGGCCTCCTGCTTTCGATAATGCGACACATTATCATATCTTTGGCCGAGCTCGCCCTCATCGGATAGGAGCTTCCTTTGGAGCGGTGCCACGAACGGTGTCTGGTAGACCAGAAGGGAAAGGCGACGCTATTGAGGGTTTGTTACGGAAGAACGGGGGCCGATGGGCGGTGCAATAGCGTAATTGCGTGACCGGCGCCTTTTGCGGCACGGTTTTGGGCTCGGTTCCAGGTTCCCGGTTCCGGTTCCAACTTTGTTAACTTTGTTTCTCCTGGCACCCATGGGTTCCGGTTCCAACTTTGTTAACTTTGTTTCTCCTGGCGCCCATGTGGCACCCATCCGTGGCAGCCATCTGGCACCCATCCATCCATCATCCCCCGCCGACCGTCGCTCAGGGGACCCAGGTCGACCAGTGACCGGTGCCGCCGGACTCGAAGCCGTCTTCGAAGAGAGGGCCGCCGTCGAGGGGCGTCATCAGGATCGCGCCGATGGGGCCTGACAGGCCCTGGCGGGCGGCAGCGATGATCTGGCGGACGTTGTTGATGCCGTTGGCTCCGCCCGGCTGGATTGTCCAACCTCCCTGCGACGGGTCGATAAGTGCGCCCAGCGGGTAGTAGCCCTCGTCCACGAAGTGCGCGCCGGTGGTCGTCGAGTAGTAGTACAGCAGGGAGTCGCCGCGGTCGTTGATCGCGGTGGCGCTGGTCGTCGTGGCGCAGCCCCCCAGGTACTCCCAGCCCGCCGCCTGCCGGAACCGCATGGGAAAGGTGCTGCACCCGGAGTAGCCCAGGATGTAGCCGGCGAAGTCGCCGGCGTTGTTGAGGGCGGCGCCGACGAAGCCCTGCCACGTCCCCGGCGGCAGGGGAACCTCGGTGATCTCGCCCGTGTCGAGGTCGAGCAGCCGCGAGCCGGTCAGCACGACCCGCCCGTTGTTGACGTCGACGCCCGACATACCGTCCGGCAGGGGCGACGGGCCTCCGGGGGCGAACAGCACCCCGGTGGAGAGGTTCCATCCCCAGAAGCCCGAGCCGCCGACGATGTCGCCCAGGTCGTTGACCGCGATGGCGGCGCTGTACGGGTCGCCGGGGAGGCTTCCCAGCACCTCGACCTCGTAACCGCCCGCCACCGGCCGCCAGACCGCCGCGATCGGCTGGGTGGTCACGTAGGCGGTCGGGCTGACCGAGCCGACGATCACACCGGCGTTGTTGACGTCGTGCGCGCGCGAGCTCTGCATCCCCGGCGGCAGGGGCAGGATCTCGTACGGTTGCCCGTCGTGGGAGACCGCGGCAAGCAGGTCCGTCTCGGGCGTCCCGACCGTGACCGAGCCGCACACCACGCCGTGCTCGTTGAGGCCGGTGGCGGTGAAGCCGGCGCCCAGGAACTGCACCCGGTAGCTGGGGACAACCGCGTCGAGGGGTGGTGCGATGCACGCGACCGTGACGGCTGCCAATACCACTGATCTCATCTGATGCTCCTTGTCACACTCCGCACCGCGGCTTCCCGCGCGCGCCATTCGACCTTGCGCTGCAGCTTCATGGGACGAAGGCCGACCATGCGGCGAGGCTGCCGCTCTCGAAACCGTCGGCGAAAACCCCGCCAGCCGGGGCTACGCAGTATCGGCTTCCCTCCTGGGTGTCGACGATCCCGCCCCAGACGATCATCTCGGTGCCGGTCCAGACGGTCGACCAGCGGCCGCCGACCCGCACGTCTGGCGCGCCCTGGAGCGTCGTCGGCCGCCAGGAGTCGGTCGACGGGTCGTAGCGACCGCCGCTGGCGTCGTTGGCGCCGCCCCAGAGCACCAGCTCCCCGCCGGTCCAGACCCCCTGGGCGATGCGGGGGGTCGGCGCCCCGATCATCGATGTCGGGGACCAGCTGTCGGTGCTCGGGTTGTAGCGCGCGCCGTCCCCCAGGTCGCCGAGGAAGAGCCAGTCGTTGCCACCCCAGACGATCATCTCGGTACCGGTCCACACGCCGATCGGCCACATGCGGGTGATGGGGGAGTCGCCGACGTTGGTTGGCGTCCAGACGTCTGCCACCGGGTTGTACCGACCTCCGGTGGGGGTGGTCCCCTCGTTGATGAAGCCGCCCCAGATGATCATCTCGCTCCCGCTCCAGACCGCCGCGTGGTGGTCCCGCTCGCCGGGGGCGTTTGTCAGCGTCGCGTCGACCCAGCTGTCCGTCGCCGGGCTGTAGCGCTTGGCGACGTTGTCGCCGGCGCCGAGACCGCCGAAGACGATCATCTCGCTCCCGGTCCAGACCGCGCTGTGGCCGTACCGGTTGGTCGGTGCGTTCACGGTGCTCGTCAGGACCCAGCTGTCGGATGCGGGTGAGTAGCGGCCGCCGGTGCCGGGCGTCCACGGGTTGCCGTCCGGCTCGCCACCCCAGAAGATCACCTCGCTCCCGGTCCAGACCGCGGTGGCGTTCTCGCGTCCGTAGGGGGCGCCGAGGGTGGTGAGGGCCCTCCAGCTGTCGGTGGCCGGGTCGTACAGGCCGCCCGGCCGCGACACCCCGGAGGAGAAGCCGCCCCAGACGATCATCTCGCTGCCGGTCCACTCGGCGGAGTGCAGGCCGCGGGCGGTGGGCACGTTCATGGTGCCGGTAGGACGCCAGAGGTCGAGCGCCGGGTCGTAGCAGCCGCCGTCGTTGTGAAAGAAGAAGTTGTCGTCGAGACCGCCCCAGACGATCATCTCGGTTCCGGTCCACACCGCGGTGAGCCCCTGCCCGTTGTTGGCCGAGCTCAACGGGCTGGTCGCCGTCCAGGTGTCGGTGGCGGGGTCGTACCGACCCCCTTCGGTCACGCCGAAGCTGCCGCCCTGGACGATCATCTCGCTCCCGGTCCAGATCGCGACGTGGAACCAGCGCAGGGAGGGAGGGTTGACCATGCTGGTCGGCGTCCACGTGTCGGTCGTCGGGTTGTAGCGGCCGCCGCTCTGGTCGTAGGCCGGCTCGTTGGCCCCGCCCCAGACGATCATCTCGGTTCCTGACCAGACGGCCGTGTGGTAGGTGCGAGCGTCGGGGGCGTTGACGGCGGCGACCGTGGTCCATGAGTTGGTCGCGGGACGGTATCCTGCGCCGTCTCCGTAGAGCTGGCCGATGTGGACGTTGTACCCGCCCCAGACGATCATCTTGGAACCGGTCCAGACGGCGGTGTGGTAGGCCCGCGGCGCGAGCGGGGACGGCGCCGTGGCGGTCCACGAGTCGGCGACCGGGTTGTACCTGCCGCCGCTGTTGAGCAGTCCGGGCGGCCCCTCGCCGCCCCACACCACCATCTCGCTGCCGGTCCAGATCACGGTCGCGTTCACCCGTGGTGTCGGTGCGTTGACCAGAGACGTCGGTCGCCAGGAGTCGGTGACAGGGTCGTAGCGGCCGCCTCCGGCGTCGGCGCGACCGCCCCAGACAACCATCTCGGCGCCGGTCCAGACCGCCACGTGGGACTGCCGCGGGGCGGGAGCTCCTGCGGTCGGCAGGAGGGTCCAGGTGTCGGTGGCGGGGTCGTAGCGGCTGCCGTCGCCGTAGATCGTACCGACCGAGCTCATGCCGCCGAAGACGATCATCTCGCTGCCGGTCCACACCGCGGTGTGCCAGTAGCGTGGGTCGAGGAGCGCCAGGGTCGGCCTCCAGGTGTCGTCGACGCAGCTCGCGCGGGCGACGTCGGGGAGCCTGTAGGGAAAGCCGGTGGGAGAGGGCGACGGTACGAGCTGCTGGCGGGCCTCGGCCCACCACGAGTCGAACGAGCGCTTCGGCCACTCGACCGAGGTCAGGCGGACATGCTCGTCGCCGAGCTCGTCGACGACGGTCACGGAGTAGCCGACGTCGTCCTCGCGGAGGGGGCTCGGAACGCCGGGCACGAGGTCGCCGCCGGGTCGTCCGATGTCGAGTGCGAGCTGACGGAGCCGGGCGTCGAACTCGTCCGCGGGGAGGGCGCGCAAGCCGGGCGGCAGTGGGCGGTCGAGGCCTCGACGCCACTCGACCACGTTCACGACCCCGGTCGTCTGTTTGAGCCGGGCCGGGGACGCGGCCGCGGCCGCCTCCAGCTCGGCGCGCGCCCTCGACTCGCCGTGCAGGCGCCGGTCGCGCGCGTAGGAGGCCCTGAGAAGGCGGTCCACCAGGAGCGGACGGGCCAGGCACTCGGCGGCCGTCGTCGGGTCATCGCCGAGCGCCGCGAAGAGCTCGCGAAGGCGCTCGGGCGCCTGGGAGTGCTCCGCCATGCGGTCAAGCTCGGCCTGGAGCTGCTCCGGCGCGACCGTCAGCCCCCAGTTTCTCCGCAGCGCTTCGGTCTTCAGCAGCGCGTCCTCGGCGCGCCGCCGGATGACCGCATCGGGAACGGCGTCGGCGAACGGGATGTCGGAGGCCGGGGTCCGGTGGCTCCAGTAGACCCTTTCGAGGGCCGCCTGACAGCGGACCCGGTCCCCCGGACCGAGCTCGGTGGCGGCGGCGGCGTGGGCGGCCGCCAGCACGACGAGGGCGACGAGCGCGGGCAGCGCGCTCGACCAGCGACGGGGGTGAACGAGCGTGTTCACAGGCCCTCCATGACGACGAGCCGCGGTCCCCGCGGGTGGGGGCGTCCTGCCGACGGTCGGCGACGGGTTCAACGAGCCGCTCGTGAGGAGCGGAGCTCCGGGCGGGCGCCGGTAGATCTCGGCCGGCGGGCCGGCCCGAAGGGATCTGCATGCGGGAGAGGTCGGACCTGAGCCGACGCCGTGTGAGTGGGTAGGCAGCTGCTCGGGGCGGCGGAGCCGGGGCCGCAGCTGGCCGCCAACGGGACACACTCCAGTCGCGACGTGACCACAGGCCGCAACGAGGTGTACGGGTGCCGCCATCGTCCTACAGCATCGACGGTCATGAAACCGAGACGGGGTTTCAATTCATTCCCTGCTTGTGTGCGGTCGCTCGGCGGGGCCATGCCCAGTCAAGTGGTGTACGAGGGACACTGCGTAGATTCGTGATTCATGCGGCTACGGTGCTCGACTCGAGAGCGGCCTCCTTTCCCGGGAG
>JALOLD010000137.1 GCA_025456145.1 Thermoanaerobaculales bacterium
GGCGCCTTTGTAACGAGGTGTTTCCTCGCGGCGAACATCGTCACGCCTGTCTAAAGGGATCCCATCGGGCCTATGATTTCGCCGCGGACCCGGGAGGCCGAGAGGGAGGCGCGCAGCCGGCGTCTGCTGCCGCCCCGTGTCGTCGCCCAGAGAGGCATCGTCGGACACACCGGTCTCCGGAGACCCCCTTGCTCAGCCCGCATCCGCGCCTGCTCCATCCGGCCGTCGCACTGCTCGTCTCAGTGCTCGCCGCGCTGTCCGTCGCCCCTGCGGGAGCGGAGCCGGCCGGCCCCGCAGACGAGCGCGCCGATGCGGCGGACGCCAGGGCCGATGCCGGCGGGTTCGTCTGGCGACCCTCGATTTCCCTGACGCCGATGTACGACGACAACATCTATGCCCTTCCCGCCCAGGAGATAGCCGACTGGATCTGGGTCGTCTCGCCGGCGCTGAGCGGCGAGTCGCGTTGGGACAGCCACCGCCTGAGCATCGATGCCGGCGCCGAGCTGGGCCGCTACGACGAGTACGGGACAGAGGACTACGACGACTGGTGGGTGAACGCCGACGGCCGCTACGACCTGGGGCCGCGCAGCAACCTGTTCGGCGGCCTCGGCTACTCGCAGGAGCACGAGGACCGCGGATCGCCGGATGCGGTCGCTCCGACGGTGTCGCTCGCTGCCATCGACGCCGAGCCGACGGTCTATCGGGCCCTCACCGCTCAGGGCGGGATCGTCCACCGGTTCGGTGACAACCTGCTCCGCGCCGGGGCTACCTTCGAGCGCCTCGACTACGACGACGTGCCGAGCCTCGCGGAAACCCCCATCGACAACGACGACCGGGACCGCCAGGTGCTCGGCCTCGCCCTGCGCCTGTCGCACCGCGTCGACGAGCGGCTGGACCTCTTCACCCAGGCGCTGTGGAACGGGCGGCGCTACCGCCAGACCCCCGACGACTACGGGTACTACCGGGACTCCGACGGCTACCGGCTGGCCGTCGGCCTGAAGGGCCGGATCGCGCGCGGGCTGGACGCCGAGGGCTACGTCGGCTTCCTAAGCCAGGACTACGACGACCCGCGCTTCGACCGCGTGTCGGCGCCGGACTTCGCCGGCAAGCTCGACTGGCGGGTGGAACCGCGGACCCGCGCCCGCCTGACGCTCGAGCGCACCCTCAACGAGACGACCCTGGAGGGCTCGTCCAGCTACCTCTACACCAGCCTCACCGGCTCGCTGAATCACCAGATCGACGACCGCACCACCCTCGCGGCGAGTCTCGGCGCCGGGCTGGTCGGGTATCAGGACGTGGGTCGCGACGACTGGATCTATACCGCCGGCCTGACCGCGGGGTACCGGCTGGCCGACCAGTTGTACGTCACGGCCGGCTACCGGTTCGCCCGGCGCGACTCGAACGACAGCGGCGTCCCCGGTGAGGGCCTCTACGACTACGAACGCCAGCAGATCTTCTTGACCATCCGCGCCTTCGCCAGCCCCTGAGCCAGATTGACCTGAGTCAGCCCGCAGGGCGGCTGTAAACAAATCACAACTTGTTTATTGTCAGACCTTTAAATCGGTTATCTACCGATAGGCATGACGAGGGGAAACGTTTCGTAACATCCCGTAACAGTCGCCTTCCAGCACCTACCCATAGTCCTTCTTACGGGCTGCCTCGAGGGAACGAGACATAACGAGAGATTAGGGGTGTGGCACCGCGGTCCGTCGGCGCCACGAGAAGAAACGAAGGAGGAGGACCATGCATCGCTTCGCGCTGCGCGGGCTGCCGCTCGCGCTCGTCACCCTGATCGCCGCCGGTTCCACCGCTGCGCCCCCGCCCAGGTACGACTTCCGGTGGGCCACGGTCGTCAACAACGGCGACAACGTGCCGGGGACGTCACGCAAGTTCAACAGCTACAACCAGCCGTCGGTCAACGCCAACCAGCTCGTCGTGTTCCGGGCACGCAGTCGGGGCGGCCAGGGGGCCGGCCAGCCGGAGCACGGGGTCTACGCCCGTGACATGACCGGCGGATCGGCCACTACGAAGATCCTCGACCGCAACACCGTGGTGCCGAGCCCGAACAACCGCGGGTCCAAGTTCATCGAGCCACCGTCGTTCCCCCGCGTCGACACCGCATCGCAGACGGTCGCGACGCGGGCCGTCCACCAGCCGGTCTGGAAGGTCACGAACGCCGAGGGCGAGACTGTCGAGCAGCTCGGGACCACCGGCATCTACACCAACCCCGCGGGTAGTCTGATCACCGGCGCCAGCAAGCTCGGCGTCGTTCCCGACTTCTCGTACTTCGAGGTGCCGGAGGCGCCGGGCAAGGGCTTCGACGTGTTCCCCGGCGCCCCCGCCGTGGCGGACCGATCCACCATCGTGTTCAAGGGCAACTACACGGATGGCGGCGGTATCGGCAGGACCGGCGTCTACTACCGCGGGCTCACCGGAGGCACCAGTCCAGTGGTCCTCATCGCCAACAGTAGGGACACGAAGATCCCGGGGACCTCGACGGTATTTGGCTCGACGGCACCGCCGAGCGCCGCCAGCGGCAAGGCGGTGTTCGCCGGGTTCGACAACGAGCAGG
>JALOLD010000138.1 GCA_025456145.1 Thermoanaerobaculales bacterium
GCCACCGACGATCTCGGAAATCTCCTGGGTGATCTCGGTCTGGCGAGCCTGGTTGGCCTGCTGGGTGAGGCTCTTGATGAGCTCCTCGGCGTTGTCCGTCGCGGACTTCATGGCGCGCCGGCGAGCGGCGTGCTCTGAGGCAGCAGCCTCGAGCAGCGCGGTGTAGACGAGGTTCTCCACGTAGCGCGGGAGCAGCTCGTCGAGCACGGTGTCGGCATCGGGCTCGAACTCGTAGAGCGGCATCGGCGAGGCGGCCACCGCCGCGGCGGCCTGGCTGCCGTCGGTGTCCCGCGGGTGCAGCTCGGCCTGTCCACCGGTGGTGACGACTTCCTCGACCACCTCGATCGGCAGGATCCGGCGGATCCGGACCTCCTGGCGACCCATGTTGATGAAGTGGGTGTAGACGATGTGGATCTCGTCGGTGCCGCCCTCGGTCACGCTGTCGGACAGGAACGAGGCGAGCAGTCCCAGCGCGACCTCCTTGGCGTCCTCGACCGTCGGCTGGTCGGTGAACCCGACGTACTCGCCCTCGATGTAGCGCTCACGGAACTTGTAGAAGTTCACGACCTTGCGCCCCACGAGGAAGTGCACCGGGTCGATCCCCTGCTCACGCAGGAACGCGTTGAGGGCCTCCCCCTCACGGATGATGTTCGAGGAGTAGGCGCCGGCCAACCCGCGGTCGGAGCCGACCAGCAGCACCGCCGCGCGCTTGCGGTTGTCATCCTGGGAGATCAGCGGGTGGTCGGACTCAGCGGACAGCGACACCGCCGCCGAGATGGCCAGGACGAGCTGGCGGGTGTAGGGCAGCGCAGCCTCGAGCTGCCGTTGGGCCTTGACGATCCGCGACGACGCGATGAGCTCCATCGCCTTGGTGATCTTCTTGGTCTGCTGGACGCTCTTGATCCGGCGTCGGAAGACCCGCATTTGGGCGCCCATGAGCTACTTCCGCACGACCTTGGTGATCTGGGTGTGCAGCACGTCGGCCTCCTCCACCGGCGCGACCGGGACGTCCTTGACCAGGACGTGGCCCTCGCTGGTGGTGAACGTGCGCTTGAAGGCCGCCATCGCCGTCTCCAGCCCCGACACCGTGTCGTCGGACAGGTCCCCGGTGGTCCGGATCGTGTCCGGGATCGTGGGGTGCTCGCGGTTCACGTAGTCCATGAACTCGGAGTCGAAGCGACGCACGTCCTCCACCGGGACCTCGTCGAGCTGGCCGGTGGTGCCGGCCCACACCGAGATGACCTCGACCTCGAGGGACTGCGGCTGGTACTGCGGCTGCTTGAGGATCTCGACCAGCCGGGTGCCGCGGGCGAGCTGGGCCTTCGAGGCGGAGTCCAGGTCGGAGCCGAACGCGGCGAACGCCTCCAGCTCGCGGAACTGGGCCAGGTCCAGGCGCAGGCGGCCGGCGACCTTCTTCATGGCCTTGGCCTGGGCCGAGCCGCCGACGCGGGAGACCGAGATGCCGACGTTGATCGCGGGGCGCACGCCGGAGTTGAACAGGTCGGACTCAAGGAAGCACTGCCCGTCGGTGATCGAGATCACGTTGGTCGGGATGTACGCCGAGACGTCGTTGGCCTTGGTCTCGATGATGGGAAGGCCGGTCATCGAGCCGCCGCCGAGGTCGTCGGACAGCTTCGCGCAGCGCTCCAGCAGGCGCGAGTGCAGGTAGAACACGTCGCCCGGATACGCCTCGCGGCCCGGCGGGCGGCGCAGCAGCAGCGACACGGCGCGGTAGGCCTCGGCCTGCTTGGACAGGTCGTCGAAGATGATCAGGACGTGCTTGCCCTCGTACATCCAGTGCTGGCCGATGGCCGAGCCGGTGTAGGGCGCCAGGTACTTGAAGCCGGCGGAGTCCGAGGCGGGGGCGGCGATGATGGTCGTGTACTCCATCGCGCCGTACTCCTCAAGCGCGCCGCGCACGCCGGCGATCGTGGTGCCCTTCTGGCCGATCGCGACGTAGATGCAGCGCACCTGCTTGTTCGGGTCGCCGGACTCCCAGTTCGCCCTCTGGTTGATGATCGTGTCCAGGCACACCGCGGTCTTGCCGGTCTGCCGGTCGCCGATGATGAGCTGGCGCTGGCCGCGTCCGATGGCCGTCATGGCGTCGATGGCCTTGATGCCGGTGGCCATGGACTCCTTCACCGGCTGGCGCTGGACGACGGTCGGGGCCTGCAGCTCCAGGGCCCGGCGGACCGTGGTCTCGATGGCGCCGCGTCCGTCGATCGGGTTGCCCAGCGGGTCGACCACGCGACCCAGGTAGGCGTCACCGACGGGGACCGACAGCACCTCGCCGGTGCGCTTGACCGCCTGGCCCTCCTCGATCAGGGACCCGTCGCCGAGGAGCACGACGCCGATCTCCCGGACGTCGAGGTTCAGGGCCAGGCCCAGCAGGCCCCCCTCGAACTCCAGCAGCTCGTTGGTCATCGCCGAGTGCAACCCCTCGACGCGCGCGATCCCGTCACCGGTCTCGACCACGCGGCCGACCTCTTCGCGTGCGGTCTCCGGCGCGAATGCCGCGACGTTGCGCTCGATCGCGGCGCGGATCTCGTCGGGACTGATCGCCAGCTCCGT
>JALOLD010000018.1 GCA_025456145.1 Thermoanaerobaculales bacterium
TTGCCGGCGAGCGGGCGTCGCTGGCGGTCGTCGCCCTCGCGATCGGCTGGTCGGCGGTGCTCGTCCTGCCCGCGGCGTGCGAGCTCCGGGCGCGGCCGAGCCCGCCGGTGCGCGCCCTCGACCGAGCCGACCGGGTCGCCGCCGAGCTCGGCGGCGTCGTGGTCGTCGACCGCACGCTCCACGCCTTCGTCGTCCTTCGTGAGGCGACCGGCGGCCGGCTCACCCCGGCGCTCTTCGACCACGTCCTCGATCTCGGCGGGTCGCCGCCGCCGGTGCCGGCGGTGGTCGTCCGCGACACAACAGGTGGGCCGGGAGCGTCTGATGCGGCGCCCGCCGAGCTCTTCGCCTGCGACCATCCGCTGCTCCGCCGGCTCGGTCAGGGGCGATTCCTCGATGTGTCGGTGACCGCGGTCGGGCGCGAGGCCGAGCGACTCCGGCCGACGACCCGGTGATACCATCGAGCGCAATGCTCGTCTCGGTCGAAGGAATGGCGTCTCGCCTCCGGCTCGGGTTGCTCCTGGGTCTGGCCCTCGCCGCGGTCCCACCTCTGCGGGGTGGCGAGCCGCTCGACCTCCCCGAGCTCCGCTTCGACCACTTCTCGACCGCCGAGGGCCTGTCGCAGAGCTGCGTCACCGCCCTCGCCCAGGACCCGACCGGCTTCCTTTGGGTCGGTACCGAGCGCGGGCTCAACCGCTTCGACGGAGAGCGGTTCGTCCGCTACCGGCACCACCCCGAGGTACCCGGCTCGCTCGGCCACGACCAGGTCCACTGGCTCGAGGTCGACCGGGCGGGCCGGTTGTGGATCGGTACCCACGGCGGGCTCGACCTCTACGATCCGACAAACGACGGCTTCGTCCACTTCCGCCACGACCCGGCCGACCCGGCGAGCCTCGCCGAGGACCACGTCAAGGCGATCGCCGAGGACCCGGCCGGCGGGCTGTGGATCGCGACCTGGGGCGGCGGTCTCGATCGTCTCGACCCGGAGACCGGCGTCTTCGTCCACCACCGGCCCCCGGCGGGCGATCCGCGAGGCCCCGGCGGCGACCGGCTGTGGAGCGTCGTCGTCGACCGGCGGGGTCGGGTGTGGGTCGGTACCGACGACGCGGGCGTCGACGTTCTCGACCCCGCGACCGGCGAGATCCGGCACTTCCGTCATGACCCGGCGGACCCGGCCTCGATTGGCGACGACACGGTGCTCGCCCTGCTCGAGGACTCGCGGGGGACGATCTGGGCGGGCACCGGGGAGGGCGGGCTCAACCGCCACCGTTGGGGCGACGACGGCTGGGACCGCTTCACCTTCGACCCGGACGACCCGGGCTCGCTGTCCGACGACCGGGTGTGGGCGATCGCCGAGGACAGCACCGGGAACCTGTGGGTCGGGACGAGCTTTGGCGGGCTCAACCTATTCGACCCGGCGACCGGCCGGGCGATCGCGTATCGCCACGACGTCCACATCCCGACGAGCCTGAGCGACGACCGGGTCTACGCGCTGCACGAGGACCGCTCGGGCCAGCTCTGGGTCGGCAGCGCGAGCGGCGGGCTCAACCGCGCGGTGCAGGTCCCGTTCCGCCAGATCTACCAGCGAGGAAGCGGCGAGCGGGCGGTTTCTTCCCTCGCCGACGGCAATGTCCGGACCGTCCTCGAGGATCGGACGGGCGCGCTGTGGGTCGGCACCTACCGGGGCGGCCTCGAGCGGATCGACCGGGAGAGTGGTCGGGTCACGAGCTTCCGCCACGATCCCGGAAACCCGTCGAGCCTCAGCCACGACCGGGTGTGGTCGATCGCCGAGGCCGCCGACGGCCGGCTGTGGGTCGGCACGCCGCGCGGGCTCGACCTCTTCGATCCGGCGACCGGACAAGTGCGCCGGTACGAACCGCAGCCCGGGCTCGACCACTCGGCCCACAACGACGTCAACGTCGTGCTGGCTCACTCGCGCGGCGATCTCTTCCTCGGCACCTGGGGATGGGGGCTCGTCCGCTTCGACCCGCGGACCGGGGCGACCGATCTGGTCCAGGCGGCGCCGGGGCGCGACGACTCGCTCGCCGACGACCACATCTTCCAGATCGTCGAGGGGTCGGACGGGACGGTCTGGGTCGGCACCCGCGACGGGCTGTCCGCGGTCGACCCGGTGACCCTCGCCGTGCGGAGCTGGCGGCACGATCCGGACGACCCGGCGAGCCTCGGCTACCCGCAGGTTTCGGCGGTGCTCGAGGCCGGAGACGGCACGCTGTGGCTCGGAACCTGGGGAGGGTGGATCTCGACCCTCGCGAGGGACCAGCGGTGGCCGGCCGGCTCGCGTTTCGAGCGGCTCGACGACAGCGACGGGCTGATGGACAACACGATCGCCGGTCTCGTCGAGGATGGACGCGGCGCGATCTGGGCGAGCACGAGCGACGGGCTGTACCGCTTCGACCCGGAGCGTCGTCGCTTCGAGACCTTCGGTCCGCGCGACGGTCTGACGGCCCGCCGCTTCAACCCCAAGGCCGCGATCCGGCGCCGCGACGGGACGCTCGTGTTCGGCGGCTTCTACGGGCTGGTGCTTCACCGGGCGCTGCCCGACCCGGTGCTTCCGCCGCCCGAGCTCGTCGTGACCTCGGTGCGGGCGGACGGCGTCGAGCTCATGCGGCCCACCGGTGCCGACGCCGATGCGGTGCTCGAGATCGAGCACGACGTCAGGGTCCTGACCGTCGAGTTCGCCGCCCTCGACCTGCGGCCCGCCGAGCTCCACCACTACCGGACGCGGCTCTCCGGGTACGACCGCGATTGGGTGGACGTCGGCGCCAGGCGAAGCGTCGTCTACTCGGGCCTCCCCGCCGGGCGCTACCGCTTCTCGGTCCGAGCCTCGGTCGACCGCGGTGAGCCCGCCGAGCTAACGCCGCTCGAGCTGCGCGTCGCGGCGGCGCCGTGGCTGCGCTGGTGGGCGCTCGCCGGTTACGGGGTCCTCGCCGCCGGCGCGATGCTCGGCGCCCACCGCCTGCGCCTCGCCGCGCTGCGCCGGCGGGCACGACGGCTCGAGGAGACGGTCGAGCGGCGCACCGCCGAGCTGTCCCTGGCCAACCGCGAGCTCGCCGAGGCCAACCGTTTCAAGTCCGAGTTCTTCGCGATCGCGGCCCACGATCTCCGCGGACCGCTGCAGGGCATCGTCGGGTCGGCCGACCTGGTCCGCGCATCATCGCCGAGTGCCGATGCGGGCCGGCACGCCGGGAGAATCCTCGAGGCGGCGCAACGGATGACCGGGCTGCTCGACCAGCTCTTCGAGCTGTCGCGGATCGACAGCGGCGGCGTGACCCTCGACCCCCAGACCTTCGATCTCGGCGAGCTCGCCGAGATCGCCGCGCGGAACGCCCAGCATGCCGCCGGGCGCAAGGCGCAGCGGATCGAGGTCGGAGGGACCGACCCCTGCCCGGTCCGGGCCGACCGGGGCTCGGTCCAGCGGGTCGTCGACAACCTGGTCGACAACGCGGTCAAGTTCTCGCCGCCGGCGAGCGCGATCCGGCTCGAGACGACGTGCGGCAACGGCCGGTGCGAGCTTCGGGTGCGCGACTGGGGTCCGGGCTTCACCGACGACGATCTCGGCCGGGCGTTCGGACGCTTCCAACGGCTGTCGGCGAGGCCGACCGGCGGCGAGGCCTCGACCGGTCTCGGCCTCGCCATCTGCCGCGAGCTGATGACCCTCAACGGCGGCGCGGTGCGGATCGTCAACGGGCCGGGCCGGGGCGCGACGCTGATCGTCGAGCTGCCCGCGGTCCGACGCTGACCCTCACCGATCGCGCCGGAAGGCCCGGGTCGCGACGAACACGGTGTGGTGCGGGCCACGGCGGTTGTCGCGGGCGCTGACCCGCTCGGCGCGGGCCTCGAAGCCGGCCCGGCGCAGCGCGCGCTCGAAGGCGGCGTCCGGGCCGGCCGACCAGACGGCGAGCACGCCTCCGGGGCGCAGGCAGCGGTGGGCCGCGGCGAGCCCGCCGGCGCGGTAGAGCCGCTCGTTGCCGCGGACGGTCAGAGCGGCCGGACCATTGTCGACATCGAGGAGCACCGCGTCGAAGCGGCCGGTCGAGCCCGCGATGACCGAGCCGACATCGTCCTCGACGAGGGCGACGCGCGGATCGTCGAGGGGCGAGCCGGCGAGGCCGGCGAGGTGCTGGCGGTTCCACCGGACGACCACCGGCAGCAGCTCGGCGACGGTCACCGACGCGGCGCCGGGGACCCGGTCGAGCACCGCCCGCAGGGTGTAGCCCATCCCGAGCCCGCCGATGAGGACCTCGGCCGCCGGGCGGAGCGCGCCGGCGAGGGCGAGCCGGGCCATCGCCTCCTCCGAGCCGTGCGCCCGGCTCGACATCAGCTCGAGACCGTCGACGCGGATGGTGTAGACGCCGTCACGCTGGTAGAGCACGAGCTCCTTGCCGTCCGGCGTCGTCGAGCGGTCGATCAGCTGCTGGGGTTTCACGGGCCGGAGACGTCCTCGTCGCGGGTGATCGACGCCACCAGGGGCTCGCTGGGTCCGACCGGTCCGACGGTCAGTGGATCTCGTCGACGCCGGCCTTGGCCCGCTCGACCTGCGCCGCCATCGACGGTCCGACCCAGGGCGCCGCCCCCCGCGCCTGGTAGGCGAGGAAGCCGGCCGGGTCGAAGACCAGGGTCTCGGGGATCCGGCGGACGCCGCACAGCGCGGCGGTCTTGCCGTCCTGGTCGAGGTAGAGCCGGTCCTCCGGGATCCCGGCGGCGGCGGCGTTGGCGCGGACCCCCTCCCAGCCCGGCGCCTGGGCGATGAAAAGGACGTCGACCTCCGGGTCGCCGGCATACTTCGCGGCGAAGGCGACGGCCGCCCGCTGCTCGCTCGCATCCGCGGCGAGCGGGTCGAACCAGTGCATGACGAGGACCCGGTCCGGACGACCGACCAGGTTGCGGCGCTCGCCGCTCGCCCGCTCGACCCAGAGGAAGCCGCCCGCGTCGAGCTTGGCGATGGCGTGGTCGTGATCGGCGTGGCGCGGCGGCGTCAGGCTGTAGAACATGTTGTAGGCGACGACGCCCCCGGCGATCACGAGGGCGACGCCGAGGATCAACCGGTTGCGGCTCTTGGTGTCCATGGCGTCAGGATAGCAGGCCGGTTCCCGGGGGGCATCCGACGGCGGCTCGCGCCACGCGCTCATTGCCGACCGCCGCCGGCCGCGCTACCGTGACGCGTGATGGCGACGACCGAAAGCAGAGACCCGGCGGGCCCGGTTGCCGGGCCGCGGCCCGGGGGAATGCGCGCCTTCCTCGTCGGCCAGGCCCTCGGCCTGCGGCCCGGCGAGGGCGGGCTGGCGTGGCTCTTCTTCGTCTACTTCCTGGTCCTCACCACGGTGATGTTCGCGGCCAAGTCGGTCCGCCAGGCGTCGTTTATCGACGCCCTCGGCGCCGAGAACCTGCCCTGGGTCTACCTCGCGGTGGCGCTGATCTCCTACCCGGTGCTGGTCGTCTACTCGAGGCTCGCGGCGCGGCGCGGGCAGGTCGCCGTAATCGTCCGCTCGAGCGTGTTCAACGCCGTCGCCTTCGTCCTCTTCTTCGGGCTGTTCGGTCTCGAAGGTCTCGGCCAGCGCAGCGCGGCGGTGCTCTACTACGTCTGGCTCGGGATGGCCTTCGCGATCGCGGTCTCCCAGGTCTGGTCCTACGCCAACCACGTCTTCGACCCGCGCCAGGCGCGGCGGCTGTTCTCCTTCATCGGGGCGGGCGGGCTGCTCGGTGCGATCCCCGGCGGGCTGCTCGCCTGGTCGGTGACCCAGGTCGCGGGCACCCGGTACACGCTGCTCGTCACCGCGGCGCTGATGCTCGCGGTGCCCCTCCTGGTGCTGCTCATCGAGCGCCGGCGGCACAACGCTCCACCGGCCCCGCGGGCCTCGGACAACGCCCCGATCGAAGAGGCCCGGGGCGGTTTCGCGACGATCCGCGGCTCGCGGATGCTCGGCTACATCACCGCCCTGATGGCCGCGACCGTGATCGTCGGCCAGCTCGTCGGATGGCAGTTCTACTGGTTCGTCCAGCAACGGACCAGCGAGCTCGACGAGCGGACCAGCGTGATCGGCGGGTTCTTCGTCCTGATGGGCGTCGCCGGCTTCATCTTCCAGATCGCCTTCACCCAGCGGATCCACCGCGCCCTCGGCGTCGGGGCCGGGATGCGCGTCCTGCCCGCCACCGTCGGCGTGCTCCAGCTCGCGGTGCTGGCGGCCGCCGCGGCGGAGGCGGCGGTTCTCTTCCCGCTCGTCGTCGCCCTCATGCTCGCCGAGGGAAGCCTGCGGCACTCGGTCGACCAGGCGACGCGCGAGCTGCTCTTCCTGCCCGTGCCCGAGGCGGCGAGGGTCCGGGCCAAGGCCTTCATCGACGTCTTCGTCCAGCGCTTCGCAAAGGGCATTTCGGCACTGCTCATCCTGCCGGTCACCTTCGCCGTGCTGCCGGCGGTGTACGTCTCGTGGTTGACCGCGGTGCTGCTCGGGGGATGGCTGGTGCTCACCGGGCGGGTGCGCCGGCAGTACGTCCGCGAGTACCGTGCCGGGCTCAAGTCCGGCGTCATTAGCTCGTCGGCGCAGCTCGACCCGACCGATCTGACGACGATCACGACCCTGGTCCAGGCGCTCGGCAGCGCCGACCCACGTCAGGTCCTGCACAGCCTCGAGCTGCTCTCGGCGTACGGGCAGGGCCACCTTGTACCGCCGCTGCTGCTGCACCATCGCGACGCCGCGGTCCGCCGCAAGACCCTCGATGTCCTGGCCGAGGCGGGGCGCGACGACGCCGTCGATCTGATCGAGATGGCGGTCGACGACGACGACGCCAACGTCCGCAGCGGGGCGATGCAGACCCTCGCGCGGCTCGGCGGCGCGCGCTCGGCGGCCGTGATGCACGACCGGCTCGACGACCCGGACCCGGAGCTCCGCGCGACCGCCGTGGCGAGCCTGCTCGGGTCGTCGGACGCGACCGACACCGATCGCGCCGAGAGGGCGCTCACCGCGATGGTCGCCGACCCCGAGGCGCGGGTGCGCGCCGAAGCGGCGAGGGCCCTCGGCGAGGTGGCCGAGCCGATCGCCCGGGACGCGATGCTCCAGCTGCTCTACGATCCCGACCTGACGGTGGTGCGCGCCGCGATCCACTCGGTCACGCGGCGGATCGACCGCGACGGTCCGAACCCGTACTACGTCGCGACCCTGATCGCGCTGATGGGTAACCGTCGCCTCAAGCACGAGGCGCGGGAGGCGCTGGTCGCCATCGGCGAGGACGCGGTCCAGCCGCTCGGCCTGTTCATGGGATCGGACGACGAGCAGATCTGGGTGCGCCGCGCGGTGCCCAAGACCCTCGCCCTGCTCGGCGTCCAGTCGGCCGCCGAGGTGCTGGTCGACCACCTCGACTCGGGCGACACCCTGCTGCGCTCGAAGATCGTCGAGGCGCTCGCCTTCATGCGGACCCGGAGGAGCGGCATCCGGTTTCCCGACGCCGCGGTCCGTGACCAGATCCAGGCCGAGGCGGCACGCTACCTGCGCTGCCTCGCCGATCTGTGGGCGATCTCGTCGCTCCACGAGGCGCAGCTCGAGGGCCCGGTCGCGATCTGGCGGAAGACCGACCGCGTGCCGACCCTCGCCCAACAGCTGCTCGCCCAGCGGATGCTGTGCCTGGTCCACAATATCTTCGGGCTGCTCGAGCTCGTCGTGATGCCCGACGACGTTCGCGCCGCCCGGCGCAGCCTGATGAGCCGCCGGCCGGAGATGCGGGCGCGCGCCCTCGAGTACCTCGACAACACCCTCTCCGGTACGTTGCGGCGGGACGTCTTCTCGGTGATCGACGACGCTCCGCCCGAGGAGAAGCTGCGTCGCGCGAGGCTCCATCACGGCATCCTCGTGGAGTCGCCCGAGGCGACCTTCGGACGGCTGATCCGCACCGACCCGGGGAGCGACCCCGCCGGCCGGGGGATCGTCCTCGCCGCGCTCCACGCGGTGTGGGCCGAGGAGGTCGAGCCGCTCTACGGGTTGGTGGGCCAGACCGCGCAGACCGCGGAGGACCCGCTGGTGCGCCAGACCGCGGAGTGGGTCGCCGCCCGGGCGGGCAGGGTGGCCCCGGGCACGGGGTTGATCGGCAGGGGGGAGGCGATCCGGATGGCAGCGATGGCCCACATCGAGATGATGGTCTTTCTCCAGGGCGTCGACCTGTTCGCGCACTGCAACGCCGACCAGGTGCTGCGGCTCGCCGCGATCGCCGGCGAGCGCGCCCTCGACAAGGGGGCGTCGATCTACCGCCGCGGCGACCCTCCCGACGCGCTGTACTGCGTCGTCGAGGGAAGGGTCCGGCTCGGCGACGCCGCCGCGCCCGAGCCCGGCACGGTGATCGGTCCGAAGGGGCGCTTCGGCGTGCTCGACATCCTCAGCGGCCGGCCCCGGTCGGGCGACGCGGTCGCCGAGACCGAGGTGCGACTGCTGACCATCGAGGCCGAGGACTTCTTCGACCTGCTGTCGAACAACATCGACATCGTCAAGGCGCTGTTCCGCGCCGTCGCCTCCAACGAGGCCTGCGACTCGCTGCTCTGACGCGACCGCCGGATTGTCCGGGCCCCTGCTCCGGCGATCGATCGGTAACTCCAGCTCCATGAATGAGTACTCATTCACGGCGCGGTGCGTCACCGGGTGCCGCGGCGCGCCTTTCCATCCGGCGACCCCGTGCGCTAGCGTTCCCCTCGTACCCGTTGGAGGGACGCGATGATCGAACGACCCGACCCGATCCGGTGCACCTACTGCGGCTCGATTTCCGACTGGTCGTCGGAGCGCACCGACGCCACCATGCTCGGTGAGGAGCACGCCTGCTCGAGCTGCGGCCGGCAGACCTCGTCCTGGGACGAGGAGATCGCCCAGCGCCTCGAGCCCGGTCAGAGCATGGGCTGGCTCGAGGTCGACCCGATCTACTGACCCGGCTCCGGCCGCCGGACCCCGAACGACCCGCCGCGTACACTCAAGAGGTGACCACTGCGGACGAGTTCCGGCGGCGCGCCGCCTTCGAGGCGGGGCGCTACGGCGGCGGCGAGTGGGTCTTTCTCCGCGAGCTGCTGCAGAACGCCCGCGACGCCGGCGCGTCGCGGGTCGACCTCACCGTCGAGCGGCGGGACGGCGTCGACCGGGTCGTCTGCGCCGACGACGGCTGCGGGATGAGCTTCGACCACGCCCGCCGCTACCTGTTCACGCTCTACGCGTCGTCCAAGACAGGCCGTCGAGACATGGCCGGACGGTTCGGCATCGGTTTCTGGTCGGTGCTGCGCTTCCAGCCCGACGAGCTGGTCGTCCGCTCGGCGCCGGCCGCCGGCGAGGGCTGGATGCTCCGGCTCGACGGCGAGCTCTCCCGGGCCGAGCGTGGCGGCTGCGACCGCCCCCGCGGCACCGAGGTCGAGCTGGTCCGGCGATCGCGCGGCGACGATCCGGTGGCGGCGGCCCGGCATGCCGTCGAGCGCGACGCCCGCCACCTGCGCCGGCTGCGGCCGGGCGACGAGATCCTCGAGGTGCGGCTCAACGGGCTCGCGGCGACCGCCGAGATCGCCCTCGACCCGCCGAGCCTCGAGCTCGCCCGACCCGGTAGGCGCGCGGCGGCGGCGCTCGCCGACCGGGCCCGCGTCGACCTGCTCGCCCACGGTCTGCGGATCCGCACCACCGCCACCCTCGACGAGCTCCTGACCGGCCCGGGCGACCGCCGCCGCCGGTTCGCCGGGGCCTCCCAGGGCCTGCTCCCGAGGGTCGTCCTCGACGGCCGCCGGCTGCGCGTGCTGATGGCCCGCGGCGACGCCCGGACCGACCGCGAGCTGCGCCGGCTGGTCGGCCTCGGCCACCGGGCGGTCCGCCGCCTGGTCCGTGGTCAGCTCGACCGCGAGGCCGGGCTCGGGCCGCTCGGCCGGGCCGCCGCCCGGCTTCGCGAGGTGACGCACACCCGCCGGGCCCGCTGGTGGGCGGCCGCCGCCGCGGGCGTCGTCGTCGTCGGTATCGGCCTCTGGCGGTGGGGAGCGGCGGCGCCGGGTGCCGTTCCGCGATCCGAGCCGTCCGGCGGTCTGCCGGCCGGGGCGCCCTCGGCGCCGATCGCCGTGCTCCGCGAGGCGGCTGCCGGCTCGTATCTCGGACCGGCCGTGGACGTCCTCGCACGCGACCCCGTCGCGCCGCCGCTGAGCTATCGTCCCGCCGAGGCACGCCCGATGCTGGCGCTGCTTCGGCTGACCGCGATCGACGACGGCGGCCGGGTCGTGCCGCCCCCGGCGACCGGCCCGCCCCACCCCTACGTCGGCGCCCGCTGCGCCGAGGCGTGCCTCGAGATCGCCCTCGAGCTCGGGGGCGAGAAAGGTCCCCTCCGGCTGCCGGTGCCGACCGGGCACCTGCTCGACCCGGCGAGCCTGCGAATGAGCGGAGGCGCCGCGACCCTGCGCGCGGCGGATGACGGCGGGCCGGTGCTCGATCTCGACGGCGTTGTCCGTGGACGGCTCGAGTACCGCACCGGTCCGGTCGTCGAGACCGGTCCGCGGGTCGTCGGCCGGTGGCCCGAGCTCCCGCCGTCGGCGGTCCGGTTCGCCGAACGGCTCGTCGGGCTCGAGCCCGGTTCCGCGGCAACGGCGGCCCGCGACTGGGTGGCCCGACGGGTGGTGTACGACACCTCGGATGAGGTGGTCCGCCGTCACCGCGAGGCGGCGGTCGGGGGGGACGGCTTCGTCGCTCGCTGTCTGGCGGTCGGCGCCGGCGACTGCGACGTCCAGAGCGCCGTGCTCGCGGCCATCCTCCACCGGGCCGGCTTCGAGGTCCGGCTCGCGGTGGGCTTCGTGGGGGTCGGCGGCCGCGCCCTGCCCGGGCTCCACGCCTGGGTCGAGGTCCGGACCGGGGACGGCTGGCGGGAGGTCGACCCGAGCGGTGGCGGGCGCTCGATCCCGGACGACGCGGGGAGCGGGACGGGTCCGGGCGACGAGGCGGCCCGCACCGACCCGCGGATCGCGGCGGCGTCCGGCTCGCGGCTCGTCTCGACGCCGGTCGTCCCGCTGCTCGCCGCCCTGGCCCTGGCGGCGACGACCGTGGTCGCCCTTCGCGCTCGCACCCGGCTGCGCGGCGCCGCCTGGGGCGAGTCGGCGGACCTCGCCGGGCTGCTGCGCGGCGCGCTGACCCGGCCGGAGGCCTTCGCCGAAGCGCCGGCGCTGTTCAGCCGGCGCGTCGTCCCGGTGCTCGGCGGCGCCGCCCTGAGCCTCGAGCGCGCCAACCGCCTCGCCCGCCGCGGCCGGCTGGTGGCCGGGAGCGGGAGCGGCCTCGCCCGGGCCGCGGCGGCGGCCGGCCGCGCGGTGGTCGACACCCGGCGTCCCGAGGGACGGGCGGTGGCGGCGGTGCTCGGCGCGGTCGATCTCGACCGCTGGGACGCGATCCGGGGTCGCGGCGCGACGCACCCGGTGTGCGCGGATCTGGTGAGGGCGGCGGCCGGCGTGGGGGAGTGTTGGGAGGTGCGGCTCGGCCCCGGACGAGGCGACGAGATCGAGGTTCTCGACGGCCGGGCGGCGGGTCTCGGTCGCTGCCGGATCGTCGCGGTGGACGGTGGGGGACGGCTCTGGCGGGGCGTCGCGTCCCTCGCCGAGCGGTCGCCCGCGGCGGCGGCGCTGCTGCTCGGCGAGTCGGTGTCGGAGCGGCTGCGGTGGCCCGCGGCCCGGTCGCGGCGGCTCGTGTCGAGGCTCGCGGCGGCGGCCCTCGCCGAGCGGCGGGAGCATCTCCGGTGAGGTCCGACGAGCTGCTCGCGATCGACGTCGCCGCCGAGGTGGCGACGCTCTGCGCCACCCAGGTCCAGGGCCCGTGGCAGGTTCCGGCCGAGCTGGTGCGGCTCGCGGTCGCCCGGGGCGCCGCGCGGGTCGACGTCGACCGGGTCCGGGGTGGGCTGCGTCTGCGCTGCGCGGGTCGCCTCGCCGACCAGGGCGAGCTGCGCGACCTCGCCCTGGTGTTCGACCCGAAGGCCGAGCGCGGCGATCGCCAGGCCGCGATCTCGCGGTCCGAGGCGGCCGGTCTGCAGGCGCTGATGTGGGCGGCGGGCCAGCCCGGCGCCCGGCTCGTCATCGAGGTTTACTCGGGCGACGACTCGGCGGTCCTCGAGGTCCGGGACGCCGGGGTGCGGGTCGGGCGCGGCGCCGTGGCCGCTCCACCCGGGACCACGGTGGTCTGGCGGTGCCGGGGGATGCGGACGAGGCGGGCCCTCGCCTGGCTCGAGACCGCGTGCCGCTTCGTCCCGGTCCCGATCTCGGTCGCGGGGTGCGACCTGCCGCGCGGCTTCGAGGGCGGCCTCTACCGGATGCGGCTCGCCGGGCCGCTCGCGACCGAGCTCGCGATCACCGCCGCCGGCGACACCCCGTCGTTGTGGCTGCTCGAGCACGGCGTGCTGTCGGCGCGGGCGGTGGTGCCGGGCTACCCTGCGTTCTCGGCGGCGATCGAGCTGAGCGGCGTCGCACCACCCGCCTCGAGCGCGGATGCGCTGCGCGCGGCGGCCGACCCCTACCTCGCGGGTCTGCTCGACCAGGCGGCGAGGATGCTCGTGCTGCTCGTCGACCGGCTGCCGACCGTGGACGAGCCGGTGCGGACCCGTCTCACCTCGCTGCTGCTCGGCTTCGCGGTGCGCGACATCCTCCGGCACGAGATCGAGTCGCTCCCGGTCGTCGCGGTGCGCCGGGCCGGATCCCGGAGGTTCGTCACCCCGGCCCGTCTCGCCCGGTGGGCGCGCCGGCGGGGTGGGGTCGTGGTCGCGACCGAGCCCGGCCAGGCCGGCGGGGACCCGGCCGCGAGCCTGGTCGTCGAGGCGTCCACCGAGGAACGCGCGTTGCTGTCCGAGCTGCTCGACGTCCGGGTCGAGCGGGTCGGTCGCCGGACCGCCGCCGGCGAGCTCGCCGACCGGCTCCGCCGGGCCTGGTTCGCCGCGTCGTCGCGCCTCGGACCGGGCCCCATCGCGCCCGGTCGGCTGCGCGCCGACGAGCGCCGGTTGCTCGAGGCCGCGACGGCGGCCGGGGTCGGGCTCGCTCTCTGCCCGGGGCGCCGCCGGGCTCGGCGGCGCGGGGAGCACTGGCTGGTCGGGAGGGAGCGGCCGGAGGTTCGCGCGGCGGTCGCCGCGGTCGCCGAGGAGAGCTCGTGGCTCTACCCGGCGCTGCTCGCGATGATCGGCGAGGACGGCGGGGCGGGGGAGACCGTCCGCCGGGCGTGGGTCGGCGGTCTGGTCAGTTGACGATCTCGCACTCGTCGGCGTTCATGAGCATGGCGCTGGCCTGGGCGTCGGCCGGGTCGGCGACGATCATCGCGTGCTCGAAGGTCGCCCGGAGCAGGTCGGGCTCGACCCCGTCGGCGAGCAGCGCCCAGACGACGGCGGTCAGCAGCTCCTCCTGCATCTGACTCTGGACCTCGTCCCGCGAGGTGACGACGCCGCCGAAGATCGCGTTGTCGGCGCTGCCGCCGCGCGGGATGAGCACCGTCAGGCAGGCCCCGAGATCCTGCTGCTGCGCCCCCGGAGCGGTGCGGATCAGATCGACGAGCTTGCGCTCGAAGTCCGCGAACCAGCCGGGCCGCTCGCCGCTGCCGCCGTCGTCGTACAGGTCGCTCATCGTCGGCTCCCTTCGCCGGACGAACGCCGGATCGGCGCCGTCGATCAAGGGAAAGCACGAATCGTGCCGGATCGGGGAGCGCCCGGCCGCCGACCGGGGGAAGCGGCGCCGTTCCACTTCGGTACGGCCCGGTCGCCCGGGCCCCAACCCGGTACGCCGCCGCCGGCCGGCCGTCGCCTCAGGGGCTGAGACGGCGGCCGGGGCTGCGCGGCGGGGTCGTCGGCCGGACCAGGGTCTCCGCCTCCGCGATCGCCGTGCTCTGCGAGACCGCGCCGCCGACGACGAGCAGCCGGCCGTCAGCGGCGATCGTCGCGGTGTGAAAGCCGCGGGCCGCGCCGAGCGACGAACCGACCGACCACGCCATGGCCGCCGGGTCGAAGGTCTCGGTCCCCGCGATCGGGGCGCCCGAGTAGTCGAGACCGCCCGTGACCAAAACCAGGCCGTTGGCGAGCTTGGTCGCGGTCGCGCCCTGGCGGATCGTCCCGGTCGGACCGGCGATCGTCCAGCGGCCGTTGGCCGGGTTCCAGAGCAGCGTCATCGGCGCGTTGGCGATCCCGGCGAGCAGTACCCGGCCGTCGTCGAGGGCGACGGTGACCGGCATCTGCCAGTCGGCCGGCAGCGGCGCAGCCCGGCGGAGGGTGTCGGTCGCCGGGTCGAAGAGGGTCAGCTCGCGGGCGCCGGCGATGACCGCCCGGCCGTCGGCGAGGCTCGCCATACCGGGGTAGAGGCGCCGGCCGGCCAGGCTCCCGGCCACCGTCCAGGTCTCCGAGGCGGGGTCGAAGACCTCGACCTCGCGGACTTCGCCGTCGTGGGGCGAGGCGCTCCAGACGCCGCCCGCGACGAGCACCCGGCCGTCGTCGAGGGCGAGCAGGGAGTGCCCGGTACGATCGTGGCTGAGCTGACCGGTGACGGTCCAGGCGTCGATGGCCGGGTCGTAGATCTCGCTGTCGACCTCCTGCCCGGGCGTGCTTCCGACGACCAGCACCCGGCCGTCGGCGAGGAGCGCGGCCTGAACCATGCCGGCGGCGCCGCTCGGCGCCGCGGCCGGTGTCCAGGCGCCGGTCGAGGGGTCCCAGAGCTCGGCCGTCTGCGATCCGCCGCCGACGACGAGGATCCGACCGTCGGCGAGGGCGACCGCGGCGTGCTGGGCGCGGGCGGCGGCGAGGGGCGCGGCGGCGACCCACTGCCAGCATCGGAAGTCGGTGCAGATCAGCAGGGCGCCGTCGTGCGAGCAGGTCGCGTCCTCGAGCTCGGCGGTGACGCTCCAGTCGAAGCTGCCGGTCGAGACGTAGGCGTGGCTCGCGGTGGTGTCGAAGGAGCTCGCGCCATCGCCGAAGACCCACCCGTACGAGGCCTCGCCCTCGCAGTTCGCCGTCTCGAGGCTGCCCGAGAAGGCGACCGGCTGGCCCGGCCAGCCGGTGGCGCTGACCGAGGCGTCGCACCACAGGGCGCAGCCCGAGCCGAGATCGGCGGTGAAGACCATCATCTCCGAGGCCCATCCGGTTGCGAGGTCGTGGATCGCCAGGTTGGTCGGGACGCCGTCGTAGCGCTTGGAGTCGGGGGCCGTACCATCGTCGAAGAAATCCCCCAGGTAGTAGAAGTCTCCGGCGTCGGCCTGGCCGCCCTGCTCGATCTCCTCGAGCCCGTCCGCCTCCATCAGCCTGAGCAGCTTGTGCTCGGTGTAGGAGTTGTCGTAGAGGGGCTCGCCGTTGTCGTCGACGCGGGCGTCGACGTGCCAGATCAGGACACCGTGCCGCGGGAGCTCGAGGTCGTTGCCGGCCCGGTTGCGGACCTGCGCCATGAAGTACTCGCCGGCCGGGTCGGTCATCGGGTCGCCGTGCATGAGCACCACTGCCTCGCCGGCCTCGGCCGACGGCAGGAGCGCGATCTCGTGGCTGTCCTGGTTGTAGACCTCGGGCTCGATCCAGCCCAGCACCCACTTCGAAAAGCAGTTGTGGTCGCCCCAGTTGCCGTCCATCTGGTCGAGCCCGCCGAGGCCGCCCCGGGGACCGATGCCGTCGTCGTAGTCGTAGTAGTCGGGCAGGCCGAGGGCGTGACCGGTCTCGTGGATCAGCACCTCGGGGCTGAACTCGCCCGGCCAGTCGTAGTTCTCCCACTGCCACGAGTAGGTTCCGATCCTCACTCCGTCGACCGTGAAGTCGTCGTTCCAGAAGCTCGTCTGGTAGCCCCACCAGAACTCCGCCCACTCGCCGTGCGGTCCGGTCCAGACCACCGCGAGGTAGTCGATGACGCCGTCGCCGTCGTTGTCGTAGCGCGCGAAGTCGTGCCCCTCTCCGTCGAAGTGAGCGATCACCTCCTTGATCAGGCTCTGGCGCCCGATGTAGGACTCGTTGACGCTCTCCCGCGGGTAGGGCGTCGTGTACCAGCCGAGCACGGATCCCGAGATCTCGAGCTGGCCGTAGGACGAGCGCCGGTAGAACTCGGTCAGGCTCTCGTAGGGGAAGCCCGTCGGCTCGCCGTCGCCGAAGATCCGGTCCTCGACCACCGCCGGGTCGGTGACCCCCGGCATGTCGGCGAAGGCGACCAACAGGGTGAGGACCTCCGGGGCGCCGCTCGCCGGCAGGACCCCCGGCGCGTCGGGCAACGCCTTGGCGGAGGCGGCGCCCGCGCGGAGGCGCGCCGCGAGCTGGGGCGCCATCCGGTGGTTGCCGAACCCGCGGGCGGCCGCCACCCGGTCGGGCAGCGTGCCGTCGCTGCGATAGCGGGCGAGCTGCTCCGGGGTCGGCGGCTCGAGGGCGGACACAGGCGACGGTCCGAACACGACGAGGCCCGTCGCGAGAACGAGGGTGGCGGAGAGTCGTGCGTACATCGTTCCTCCTGCGGACGACTCTACACCGGATGGCCGGAAGAGGGCGCGGTGTCAGCGTGTCACACCGCGCCCGCGTCGGGCCTCGATCCGGGATCTACTCGCCGATCTGACGGCGGAGCTCGTCGATCCGGCGGTTGACCTCGGCCAGCGAGAGGGTCCGGTAGCGGACCGGCAGGAACCGGGTGTCGGTGCACTCCTTGACCGCCACCAGGTCCATCAGCTCGAGGCGCTCGGTGTGGGCGGACGGACGGACCTCGGCCGCGGCGTCGGCGATGATCTCGACGAGGCTCCGCCCGCCGCCGTCGGCGGCCTGGGTGGCGTGGACCCGGAGCGCCCGGACCAGGATGCCCTCCATCTCGTTGCCGCCGATGCCGGCGTCGTCGGGCAGCTCGGGGAGCTCGTCGGCCGCCACGGGCAGGCCGACCTTGCGGGCCATCGCGGCGAAGAGGGCGCGGCGACCGGCGGCGTCGCCGGGCGGGAATAGGGGGATGTGGACATCGAGCCGGCCCTGGCGCTTGAGATCGACCTCGACGAGGTCCGGGCGGCTGGTGGCGAACACCCAGATGATCTTGCCCCGGTTCGAGGTGTCGCTCATCTCCTTGGCGAGCATGCCGTAGACGCGGCCGGAGAGACCGGAGTCGCCGGTCCCCGAGTCGCGCTTGCCGGTCATCTGGTCGGCCTCGTCGACGAACACCACCACTTGGCCGAGGGCGCGGAGGATGGTGAAGACCTTCTCGAGGTTGCCCTCGGTGGCGCCCACCCAGCGCTCGCGGAAGTTCCGTAGCGCCACCACCGGGATGCCGATCTCGCCGGCCCAGCACTCGACGAGATAGGTCTTGCCGGTGCCGATGCGGCCGCAGAGCAGATAGCCCATGGGGATCGCTCGGGTGACGCCGCGGCGCAGCAGCTCGGCATCCTGGCGGAGCCACTGCTTGGCCTCGTCGTGCCCGGCGACGTCGTCGAGGGTGCGCGCCGACTCGACGAACGAGATGCGCCCCGCGGCCTCCTTCTCGATCAGCTCCTTCTTCATCCGGCTCAGGGTCTTCACGGTCAGCGGTCGTCCCGAGCCGAGGGCCTGGAGGACCAGCGACCGTGCCGCCACCCGGGTGAGCCCGACCAGCCGCGCGGCGAGCTCATCGACGGTCATCTCGAAGGCCGAGGCGGCGTCGGCGCGGTCGGCGACGAGGTGATGCAGGAAGGCGCCGAGCTCGCCGGACGAGGGCAGCGAGACGGCGATCTTGGCGTTGTACGAGCTCTCGACGAGGAGGGGGTGGAGGTCGGTGAGGTTTTCGGTGACCAGCACGGTGGCCACGAAGGCCTCGGCGAGGGAGGGGTCGGCGGCCCAGTCGAGGAGCTGGATCAGGGTCTGGCTGAGGTCGGAGGAGAAGTGGACCGGCTCGCCGCGGGGGGCGAGGAAGTGGGCGTAGTCGATGACCACCGCGACCCGCAGCGGGTCGGCGACGAGTTCGCCGTCGTCGCCGCGTCGGGTCCGGTGCTGGCTGCCGCGGAGGAACCGGTTGACGATCTCCAGGGCGCGGCGGGGATCGCGCGGCAGCAGCCCGCCGAGGTCGAGGACGCTGTCGCCCATCTCGGGCAGCGACGCCCAGCCGGTGCCGCGGAAGCTGTCGAAGGCCTTGAGAAAGCGGTGGAAGTGGTCGCCGCCCCGGGGCACCCGGAGGCCCCGGCCGCGGTCATAGAAGATCACCACCTCGAAGGGGGCCAGCATCACCTCGGCGAGGAAGTCCCCGAGGGGCAGGAACCGGGTGGCGCCGTCGGCGCCGGTGGCGGGCACCAGGTCGCGGACGTTGCCGTGGAGCACGAACTGGCCGGCCGAGCCCGAGCGGAAGAGGCCGCGCATCTCCTCGGCCCAGGAGGGCAGCGGCGCCGACCCGCCGGCGCCGGACCCGTCGCCGCGGGCCGGCTCGGTGATCTCAGGCATTGGGCTCCTCCTCGATGGCGGTCATCGGCAGCTCGGGCAGGGCCGTGGCCGCGTCGTCGGCGCCGAGGGCGCCGAGAAGCTCGGCGTTCTCCTCCATCCACCGCGAGGTCTCGCGCATCGTGCTGGCGACCGAGTCGAGATGGTAGGAGAGGGCGTCCGGGCTCGCGCCGACCGCCGACTCCTCGCGGATCAGCTGAACCTGGCGTTCGATGCGCTCGAGCTCGGCGTTGATCACCGCGAGGCTGTCGAGGGCCCGCTGGTGGTTGTCGAGGCGCTTGCGCTGGATCGCCAGGGTCCCCTCCAGCGAGCGGGCCAGGGGGCTCGCCGGGTCGGCGGCAGCGAGCCGCCGCTCGAGCTCCCCGATCTCGTGCTCGAGCACCTTGCGCTCGAGCGAGCTGAGGTGCTCCCGGATGGTGTCCCGGGAGGAGAGCAGGCGGAGGAAGATCCCGAGCAGCTGGTTGAGCGAGCGGGTCCGGAGGTCGCGGAAGTTGCCGAGGCTGTTGTCCTCGAGGGCCTCGGACATGCCGAGGATCCGGCGGCACTCCTGGAGGAGGGAGCGGTAGCGGTGCCGGCTCTCGCCCGACAGCCGCGCCACGACGGTCTCGACCCGCTCGCTCCAGGACCTCTGGGAGGCCAGCAGCTGCTCGGCCTGGATCAGCCGCTGGAAGCGCGGGCTGGAGGCCCTCAGGTAGAGGTAGAGGATCTCGCCGCCCAGGCCGAGCAGCCAGAACCCGGGGTTGAACATGCCGGCCACCACGAGCCCCGCCAGGGCCATCGAGTTGAGCGGCAGCTGGCCGAGGAAGGGGATCTTCGTGCGGCGCTGGAAGGCCTCCATCAGGTAGCGCCAGTAGGTGAGCTTGATATCAGGCTCGGCCATCCGGCTCCGCTCCGCGGTCGATCCGGGCGAAGGCGGCGCCGACCTCGGCGACCGCCGTCTTGAACGAGGGGCTCTCCTGGACCTCGAGGGGGTCGGAGTCCCGGGTCGGCGGGATGATGTCGTCGAAGGTGACGGCGATCCGGCCGGGGGCGCGGGTCATGACCCACACCCGGTCGCCGAGGTAGACCGCCTCGGCGATCGAGTGGGTGACCAGGAAGACGGTCGCCTCGACATCGTGCCAGAGCTCGGTCACCAGCCGCTGCATGTCGTGCCGGGTCGGCTCGTCGAGGGCCGAGAAGGGCTCGTCCATGAGCAGGATCTGGGGCTTGAGGACCAACGACCGGGCGATCGCGACCCGCTGCTGCTGGCCCCCCGAGAGCTGGTGCGGGTACTTGTGCTCGTGGCCGGCGAGACCGACCTGGCGGATCCAGGTCATCGCCAGGTCGTCCATCGCCGAGCGGTCGAGGCCGAGCTGCGATCGGTTGAGCTCGAGCCCGAAGGTGACGTTGCCGAGCACCGTCCGGTTGGGGAACGAGCTGTAGCGCTGGAAGATCATCCCGCGGTCCCGGCCGGGGCCGGCGACCGGCACGCCCCGCACCAGCACCTCGCCGGTGGTCGCGGGGGCGACATCGGAGAAGCCCTGGATGAGGTTGAGGATCGTCGACTTGCCGCAGCCCGAGGGGCCGATGATCGCGATGAACTCGCCCCGCCCCGGGGTGTCGTCGATGCGGAAGCTGACATCGGTGATCGCCGTGAACTCGCGCGTCGTCCCGGGGTTGAAGGTCTTCGAGACGTTGCGGAACTCGACGATCGGGGTCCGCGCGGCCGCCGCCGGGAGGGTCTCGTTCATGCCGCCTCCCGGTAGGGGAAGAGCAGCTTGCCGCCCCACTCCCAGATCTTGTCGACGACGAAGGCGACCGCGACGATCACCACCAGCACCAGGTAGATGTGCTCGCGCGGGCCCTGGCGCTGGGAGATGATGATGATGCCGCCGACGCCACGCCCGATGTCGACCATCTCGGCGAGAATGATGTAGCTCCAGCCGATCCCGAAGCCGAGCCGCATGGCCTGGTAGATCGACGGCCACGACACCGCGAGCAGGACCTTGGTGACCGCCTGGGAAGGCGTCGCGCCGAGGGTGTAGGCGGTCTTCAGGTAGACCTCGTCGACCCCATCCACCGCCGCCACGATGAGCGGCAGCAGATAGATCAGGAAGGCGAGCGCCAGGAACAGCACCTTCTGCCGCTCGCCGGTCCCGAACAGGCTGAGCGTCACCGGCACCAGGGCGGGGATCGGCAGATAGGCCCCGAAGACCGACAGCGGCGTGAAGGCGGCCTTGACCCGGGTGAAGGCGCCCATCAGCAGGCCGAGGGGGAAGGCGACGGCGAGACCGACCGCGAAGCCGGCGACCACCCGGGAGAACGACACGAAGGTGTTGCGGGTCAGCGCGCGTTCGAACCACAGCTTGGGGAAGGAACGCAGCACCTCCATCGGGCTCGGCAGGATGGCCGGCGAGATGATCCGCTCCTCGGCCGGGCCGTCGCCGGTGAGGAACCACCAGATGCCGACCAGGGCGAGCACCGGGACGACCCCGAGGACCCACCGCTGCCAGCCCGGGATCCGCGCCCTGATCCGCGGCCCGCCGCGGGCGACCGGCGCCCGAGCCGGAACGCCCGCCGGCGCCTTCGCCGCCGCGCCGGGGGGTGGGACCCGATCTGGGGCCGTGTCGGTCACTGGACCTCGGGCGGGTAGACCGAGATCTCGACCCGGCGGTTGAGGGCGTGGTTGGCCGGGTCGTCGGGATCGGCGGGCTGGTTCCAGCCCATGCCTTCGACGACGAACTTGTCGGGGTCGAACTTGTACTTCTCGACCAGGGCCTGCTTGACCGCGTTGGCGCGGTCGAGCGACAGCTTCTCGACATCCTCGAAGCGGACGCCGCGCCCCTGCATCGAGCTGTCGGTGTGGCCGACCACGGCGATCACCGCCCGCTCGTACTGGCCGGCGAGGCGGGCAACCTTCTCCAGGGTCGCCTCGGCGGTCGGGTCGTACAGAGTGCCCTTGATGGCGTTGCCCGCGGCGTCATGCTCGGGCTCGAAGATGTTCGAGGAGTTCGGGAAGAAGTTGATGCGGATGGTCTGGGTGAGGATCGGCGCCTCGGCCTGGACCCGGCTGTAGGTGGTGGGGACGAACTGGGTGGTGTACTCGTCGCGCTGGTGGGAGAAGACACCCTCGCGGTCGAGCTGCTGGAGGACGCTGAAGTCCATCACCTCGTCGAAGCGCACCGGCGTGGCGATGAGACCCAGCTCGCGGTAGACGAAGGTGATGTTCTTCCAGGTCCGCTCGAAGTTGGCCGGGTTGTTCTGGTTGAGGAAGAAGTCCTTGTTCTCGGCGAAGTTGGTCGAGTGGGCGTCGGCCGCCATCCCCTGCACCTCGTCGACGCCCATCCCGTAGCCCTCGGCCATCCACTGGAAGGCCTGGCCCTTGAAGGTGTCGTCCTTGAGCAGGTCCATGGCCTTGAAGATGCCGGCGACCAGGCCCTTGACGATCTCGGGGTGGTCCTTGGCGAAGTCGGCGCGGGCCGCCCAGACGTCGGCGATCAGCTTCGAGGCCTCGGCGGTGGTGGTGAGGATGCGGGTGCCCTCGACCTTCTCCGGGATGTTGTAGATGTCGGGCGCCCAGGACACGCAGGCGTCGATCGACCGGTCGGACACGAAGGCCGCGGCGGCCTCGAAGGCGGTCGCGGTGTAGCGGTGGGTGACCTCGCCCGGCTGGATGCCGGCGTTGAGCAGGAGGTTGTTGATGAAGTACTGGGAGGGGCTGTTCTGGGCGTAGACGATGGTCTTGCCCTTGAGGTCGCGGGCGCTGGCGATGTCGCCGCGGACGACGATGCCGTCCCCGCCGGCGGACCAGTCGACCTGCTGGAAGATGCGCGGCGCGGTGCGCGAGTCCTTCATCAGATCGGGGGCGAACAGGGCCATCATGTCGAGGGTGCCCCAGAGGATGTGGCTCGAGCCCGCGGCAAAGGCGTCACGCGCCACCACCGGGTCGTCGATGAGCTTGAGGTTGACCTTGAAGCCGTACTCCTTGAAGAAGATGCTCTCCTCGTTGGGGCGGAAGCCGTGGTTGGCGGCAACGATCGGCAGCCAGCCGATCCAGACGTTGATCGGGAACTCGACGACCGGGCTCGCGGCGTCCCAGGAGTAGGCGGACACGCCCTTGACCGGCGGCAGCCGCTCGGCGGGCACATAGGTGTACTCGTTGACGGTCGTGATGCCGGCGGTGTCCGGCGCCTCGACCTTGCCCTGCTGCTGCCGGAAGGCGTCGAGGTCGACATCGCCCGGCCCGCTGCCGGAGGGCGCCAGCAGGTCCCGCAGGAAGTAGGCGGCGCCGGCGAGCAGCGCGAGCACGAAGAGGACGATGACGATCCTGCCGAGCTTGGTCGGTCCGACGTTGTCTGCCATTTCTCGCCTCCAGGGTCCGGTTCAGTGATTGAGGATTCGTCGCGGTGGCGGGCTTCAGCCCTCGCTCACCTGCGGGCCCATGTCCTTGGTCGGGGCTGCCTTCTCGGGGGTCGCGGGGGCGTCCGCCGGGGCCTCCATCTCGAGGCCGTAAGCGGCGGCGAACTCGGCCAGCGCCTGGTCGGCCAGCGCCTCCTGCTCGGCCTGCCGGAGCTCGACCGCGGAGACGTCGAGGGTCGAGGAGGCGACCCGGGAGCGGCCCGCCGCCTTGTCCCGGCGCTCGGAAAGGTACTCCTCGACCCGCGAGATGGTGTCGCCGGAGCCGCCGATCGAGGAGATCATGCCCTGGGCCATCTCCTGCAGCTCGGCCTGCGCCTCGAGCATCTCGGTCTCGGTCAGCATCCGCTTGAGCGACTCGATCTTGGTCTGAGCGTCGCGGATCGCGACATCGCGGGTAGTCACCAGCTTCTGGTAGGTCTGCTCGCTCGTCTCGAGCTGGCCGCGGTTCTCCTCGAGCTGGGCCTTCACCGTCTGGAGCTGGAGCGCGAGCTGGCCGGCGACGCCGCGATTGCCCGCCTTGAGGTTGGCGGCCGCCTTGGCCGCCAGCTCCTTCTCCTGGGCCTCGAGGTTGCGGACCTGGCGCATCAGCCGCTCGATGAAGGCGGCATGGTTGGCGAGGTTGTCGTTGAAGCGGGCGATCTGCTGGCGTAGGTTCTCCTTCTCGGCCTCGATCAGGGCCCGCGGGTTGGCCCGCTCGAGCCCGGAGATGAAGAGGCTCAGGAATCCGCGGACCAGGTTGCCGAGTCGCTGGAGCATGCTGTCCTCCTGACATCGGCCGTCTCGGCGCCTCGGGA
The DNA here is from genome assembly GCA_025456145.1 of Thermoanaerobaculales bacterium. Lineage (GTDB taxonomy): Bacteria > Acidobacteriota > Thermoanaerobaculia > Thermoanaerobaculales > Sulfomarinibacteraceae > JAHECW01. The sequence goes on from JALOLD010000018.1 coordinate 23,547, forward strand.
TCTCGGGGTGTCGGCGCGTTCGATCGGCTGGAACTGCGTGAGCATAACAACCGCCGCGCTCGAGCGTCAACGAACCGCCCCCCTCGCGGGCCCGCCCCCCGACCGAGAATCGCCTTCCGTCGCGGCCGGCGCCACCGGGACCCCCGGAGAGGCTACACTGCGGTCATGGCCCACCCGGTTCGCGACGGGCTGCTCTACCACGGCGTCATGGCGGTGCTCGGCGGGCTCGGCCGGGCGCCGCTCGGGCTCGGCCGGCGGGTCGGCCGGGTGGTCAGCCGGGCGTTGCTGCGAACCCTGCCGCGCGAGCGCCGGCGGGTCGAGCGACACCTCGCGATCGCCTTTCCGGAGCTCTCGGCCGTCGACCGGCGCCGGATCGTCCGGGGCTGCGCCGACCACTTCGGGTCGATGCTCGCCGAGGTCGCCTGGCTGCTGCGGGCCGCTCCGCATGAGGTGACCCGGCTGGTCGACATCGAGGGGTTCGAGCACCTGATGGACCCGATCCGGCGAGGCCGCGGGGTGGTCCTCGGCACCGGCCACGCCGGCAACTGGGAGCTTTGCAACGCCGCGCTGTGCGCCTACGGGCTTCCCCTGACGATCGCGGTGCGCGAGCTCCACGAGGCACGGCTCGACCGGCTGATCACCACGCTGCGCGGGCGTTTCGGCACCGAGGTCATCTCGCGCGGCGCCGCGGCCGGCCGCCGGCTTCTCGAGGGTCTCCACCGGGGCCGATGCGTCGGCCTGCTCATCGACCAAGACATCCCGAGCATCCCCGGCGTCTTCGTCCCTTTCTTCGGCCGGCCGGCCTGGACGCCGTCGGGGGCGGCGATGATCGCCCTGCGGACCGGCAGCCCGCTGGTCCCCGGCTTCATCCACCGTCGGCCCGACGGGACCCATCTGGTGAAGATCGGGGCGCCGTTGGCGGCCGCCACGGAGGGGTCGCTCGAGGACCGGGTCTGGGAGCTCACGGCCGCCGTCACGGCCGCCGTCGAGTGGCAGGTCCGGTCCTGGCCGGAGCAGTGGGTGTGGATGCACCGGCGGTGGCGGACCCGACCCGAGGACACCTCCTCCGAAACATTCGTTTCCAAAAGGTAAAACCAAATCAGTTCCCGTGTTAAAGATGTAATCTCAAGATCATTTTGCATCCTGGACACAACTTTCTCGGCCCTCGGGCCGTACGGTGGCGGTGACTCGGAAACCCGTCACGACCGCCGTCCGAGGCCCGGTGTCGCGTCCGGGCGCCGGAAGAGAGAGGAGAGGAGGACCGGCGGCGCGGTTGCGGCGGCGATCCAACCAGAGGCTCGAAAGGAGGAAGGGAAATGAACCGTTTCGATGGAACCGTCAAGCAGGGTCCGCACCGCGATGGGCGGACCTGGTCGCGGCTCGCGGTCGCGACCGTCGTCGTCTTCGCGCTGGCCGGGCCCCTCGCCGCCCAGGAATCGACCGAGCTGACCCCCGAGGAGGAGCAGCTCCTCATCGAGCAGGCGATGCAGCGCTCGTTCGAGGGCGAGGTCACCGTCACCGGCTCGCTGATTCCCCGCGCCGACCTCACCGCGCTCAGCCCGGTCAGCATCCTCGAGATCCCGACCGAGCTGACCTACTCCGGTACGGTCCGCATCGAGGACCTGGTGCGGACGATGCCGCAGGCCTTCGCGGGCCAGAACTCGACGATCGCCAACGGCACCACCGGTACCGCGACCGTCGACCTCCGGCAGCTCGGCCCCGCCCGGACCCTGGTGCTGATCAACGGACGCCGGTTGCCCCCCGGAAACGCGTGGTTCTCGCCGGCGCCCGACATCAACGTGGTCCCGGCCCCGCTGGTCAAGCGGGTCGACGTGCTGACCGGCGGTGCGTCGACGACCTACGGCTCCGACGCGGTCTCGGGCGTCGTCAACTTCGTCATGGACACCGACTTCGAGGGCGTCCGCGGCGGCGTGCAGTACGGCGGCTTCTACCACGACAACAACAACGAGACCGCCCAGCGGATCAACGCGGAGTCGGAGTTCGACTACCCGACCGGCTACGACTTCGACGGCGAGGCGGTCAACGCCAACATCGCGGTCGGCGGCAAGTTCGCCGACGGCAAGGGCCACGCCGCGGCCTACATCGACTACCGCAAGATCGAGGGTCTCTTCAAGGGCCAGCGCGACTATCTCAACTGCTCGGTCGCGGCGGGCGACGACGGCCCGTTCTGCGGCGGCTCGGGGACCAACCCGGCCGGACGGTTCCGTCCGTTCCGCGCCGACGGCTCCACCTACACCCCCCGCGACTACTCGGTCGAGGGCAATCAGTTCGTCGCCGGCTTCCCGCTCTTCAACTACGCGCCCTACGTCAACATCCAGCGACCGGACGAGAAGTGGAACGCGGGCGTCTTCGCCAACTACGAGATCAACAAGCACTTCGACGTGTACATGGAAGTCATGTACATGAACAACGACAGCACGGCGGACATCGCGCCGTCGGGCAACTTCAACAACGTCGCCCAGATCAACTGCGACAACCCGATGCTCTCCCCGCAGCAGCACGACCTGCTCTGCGGCCCGGACAGCGGCTATGGCCCGACCGACTACGCCCAGACGTGGATCTTCCGCCGCAACGTCGAAGGCGGCCCCCGGCAGTACAACGACGGTCACACCAACATCCGGATGCTCGCCGGCGTGCGCGGCGCGATCGGCGAAAACTGGAAGTACGACTTCTACTACATGAACGGCCAGAACAACCAGTCCCAGTCTTTCAACGAAGACCTCAACGTGACCCGCATCGCCAACGCCCTCGACGTCATCGAGGACCCGGACACCGGCGAGTGGGTGTGCCGCAACGACGCCGGCAACGGCTGCGTGCCCTGGAACATCTTCGTCAACAACGGCAACCAGCTCGTCGATGATCCCCGCCAGGGCGTGACCCAGGCAGCGATCGACTACATGACGACCATTTCTGTGGCGTACGGCGTGACCTCGGTCGAGGTCATCAACCTCACCCTGACGTCCGACTGGGAGAACTACGGCATCGCGATCCCCGGCGCCAGCGAGGGCGTGCAGGCCGCGATCGGCGCCGAGTACCGCGAGGAGTCCATGGTGTTCACCCCGGACGAGATCTACCAGACCGGCGCTGCCGGCAGCGGCGGCGGGACCCTGCCGATCGATGGTGGCTATAACGTGACCGAGGGCTTCATCGAGCTCCTCGTCCCGATCGTCCAGGACGTCAAGGGTGCCCAGGACCTCTCCCTCGAGCTCGGCTACCGCTACTCCGACTACTCGACCGCCGGCGGCGTCAGCACCTACAAGGGCCAGCTGAGCTACGCCCCGACCGGGAGCTGGCGGCTACGCGGCGGCTACAACCGCGCCATCCGCGCCGCCAACCTGTTCGAGCTCTTCCGGCCCCAGGGCTACAACCTGAGCGGCTCGACCGACATCTGCGCGGGCCCCACCCCGACCGCGACCCTCGAGCAGTGCATCCGCACCGGCGTGCTCCCCGAGCAGTACGGTTTCATCGCGGAAAGCCCGGCCCAGCAGTACAACACCCTCGAGGGCGGGAACCCGCTCCTCGACCCCGAGGTCGCCGACACCCTCACCGCCGGTGTCGTCTGGACCCCGCAGGGTATCCGCGGGCTGTCGATCACGCTCGACTACTACCAAATCGACATCGAGGAGGCGATCGGCTCCCTCGGCGCCGACGACATCATCCAGCAGTGCGCCAACACCGGCGACCCGCTGCTGTGCTCGCTGATCCACCGCGACAACCAGGGCACCCTGTGGGCGACCCCGGCCGGCTACACCGAGACCACCAACCAGAACATCGGGCTGGTCGAGGCCGAGGGCATCGACCTCAACGCCAACTACCTGCTCGGGCTCGGCGGCGCCGGCTACCTGGCGGTGGACCTGATGGGCACCTACGTGCTCGACAACACCTTCACCAACCCGCTCGTCAGCTACAGCTGCGTCGGGTACTTCGGCCTCCAGTGCGGCGGCCCGGTGCCCGAGTGGCGGCACCGCTTCCGCGCCACCTGGGAGAGCAACTTCCGGCTCAACCTGTCGCTCGCCTGGCGCTACCTCGGGGGCACCGACAACGACGACGCGAGCTCGGACCCCGACCTCGGCGACCCGGAAGCCATGCCGATCTGGGAGGTCAACGACATCGCCGAGATCGAGCCGTACAACTGGTTCGACCTCGCGGCGTCCTACACCCTCCGCAACGGGCTCAAGTTCACCCTCGGTATCAACAACGTTCTCGACGAGGAGCCGCCGCTCGCGCCGGACCACGCCGATCAGAATATCGTCAACCTGTACGCCCAGTACGAGCCGGCCGGCCGGTACATCTTCGGCAGCGTTCAGTTCAACTTCTAGACCGGTCTTTCGAGGCTGATTCGGGCGGCCCCCCGCGGGGCCGCCCGTTTCCCTGGCGGCCTGGTCCAGTGACGGCGGCTGCCGCCGGATCGTCTCCTACGGCATCAGCTCGAACGACCAGCTCGCGCTCCGCGGCTCGCCGCCGTCGGTCCCGGCGATCTCGGCGTGGAGGGTCGAGCCCTCTCGCCGATAGACGATCGTCTGGGGAAAGTCGTGCTCCGGGTTGGCGAAGACCGCCCGCCGGTCGGCGAGCTCGGCGAGGGTGAACTCGGTGGCCGGGCAGCGTCCGTCCGGGCTCGCCAGGAGCACCAGGGCGCCATCGCGCTCCTCGATCCGGAGCAGCTCGAAGCCGGTGGTCCGGTCGCCCGAGACTGTCCGGTTGACCCCGAGCATGGTGCCGCCGGCCGGGCCGAGCCAACCCTCCTCGACGATCGTGGCGCCGCGCTCGAGCCGCCAGTGGCCGGCGATCCAGCCGAGATCGGCGATGGCGGCGGTGGGAGGCTCGGTCGACCCGGCCCATCCGGAGATCGTCGCCGCCAAGCTGAGAACGAGAAGAACGCGCAGCCGCATGGTCAACCTCCCTCGCCGCCTCGCCGGGCTCGCGCCGGATCTCGCGGACCGCATCTCACCCGTCGTCCGCGGTGAGCCCGCCGCCGAGCAGGCGCCGCACCCGGTCCTCGCACGCGGCGTCGGTCATGATGACGACCCGGTCGCCGGCACCGAGCACGGTGTCGGGCGACGGGTTGGCCTCGACCCCGGCGCTCCGCCGGACGGCGAGCACGGTCGCGCCGGTCGCCCGCCGCACCGCGAGCTCGCGCAGCGACCTCCCGACGGCGGCGGCGCCGTCGGCGATCTCGATCTCGGTCAGGTGGAGGTGGTCGCGGAGCTCCTCGAGGGCCGGATCGGACCGCTCGGCGCGGTGCGCGGCGCGCAGCGCCCCGTAGTGGCGGCGGCGCAGGGCCGACTTGTGCTCGAGGATCGCCGAGCTCGGTGCGCCGTACATCTCGAGCACCCGGCCGGTCAGCTCGAGCGAGGTCTCGAACTCCTCGGGGATCACCTGGTCGGCGCCGAGGGCCTCGAGCGCCTCGACCTCCTGGACGTAACGGGTCCGCGCGATCACCGTGGCGCCGGGCGCGAGGCGTCGCGCCGCCGCCACGACCTGGCGGGTGCTCGCGGCGTCGGGGATCGCGACGATCACGCCGCGCGCCCGGCCGACCGCCGCGGCGCGCAGCACCGCCTCCTCCTCGGCGTTACCGAAGACCGCGTTCTCGCCGGCCTCGCGGAGCTCGGTGACGGTGTGCGGGTTGAGGTCGACGATGGCGTGCGGCACGCCGATCGCGGACAGGGCCTGGTGGACGTTGCGTCCGTTGACCCCATAGCCGACGATCACCATGTGGTCGGCGAGACCGACGTCGGCGGCGATGCCGACCGCCCGGGCGGCGATCCGGTGGGCGAGGAAGGTGAGCCCCGGGGTGAGGAGCATCGTCGGCACGGCGATCGCCAGGAAGAGCTCGTACGCCGAGCCCGCGATCAGCCCCAGGCGGCCCGCCTCGGCGGCGACGACCAGCGAGAACTCGCCGATCTGCGCCAGGCCGAGACCGACGGCGGCCGCGACCCTGAGGTCGCGGACCGAGGGCCAGGTCGAGACCGCGGCGAGGGCCGCCTTACCGAGGACGACGAGGGCGATCAGCCCGGCGCTGAGGGCCGGCCGGGCGAGCCACACCTGGGGATCGACGAGCATCCCCAGCGAGACGAAGAAGAGGCTGTTGAAGACGTCGCGCAGCGGGGTGATCTCGTCGACCATCCGGCTGACGTACCTCGACTCGGACACGACCATCCCGGCGAGGAACGCCCCGAGCGCGACCGAGAGCCCGAAGTGGCCGAAGACCATCGCGGTGCCGACCGCGACCAGAACCGTGGTCAGGGTGAAGAGCTCGCGGCTGCCCGCGGCGACCACCCGCTCGGCGAGGGCCGGGAAGAGGACCCTCGCCCCGACCACGGTCAGGACGATGACGCCGATCGCCCGTGCCAGGAACCAGACGATCTGCCGCGGGTCGCCGCCGTGGCCGGCGAGCAACGGCAGCGAGAGCATGATCGGCACGACCGCCAGGTCCTGGAGCAGCAGCACGCCGATCATCGCCCGGCCGTGGGCGCTCGAGGTCTTGCCCGAGCCCTCGAGCAGCCAGAGCACGAGGGCGGTGGAGGAGAGCGCGACGACCATCCCCCAGGCCGCGGCCTCGGCGGCCGGCCGCCCGGCGGCGACCGCCACCGCGCCCGCCGCCGCCCCGGTCGACAGCACCTGGAGGGTCCCCGACCCGAAGACCGTCCCCCGCATCCGCCACAGCTCGCCGATCTTGAGCTTGAGACCGACGGTGAAGAGCAGCAGCATGACGCCGATCTCGGCCACCCCCTCGATGAGGCGCCGGTCGGTGACCAGCCCGATCCCGCCCGGACCGACCAGGATGCCGGCGACCAGGAAGCCGACCACCGGCGGGAGCCTGAGGCGGCGGAGGACGAGCGCCGCGCCGACCGAGGCGGCCATCACGACGACGAGGTCGGCGAGGACTCCGTGCATCGGCATGATGGTCAGCCGCGGGTGTCGCCTTCCCGATTGCTGAGCAGCCAGCCGATCGCCCGGGCCTCGTTTGCGAACACCCGCAGGTTGAGACCCCGGTTGACCGCGACGGTCTCGAAAAAGCCGATCCGTGCCAGGTTGTCCGGACGGTCGAGGACGGCGGCTCGGACAATGCTGCGAACCCCCGCCTGCGCCGGGATCTGCCGGCCGGCGACGTCGAAGGTCTCGAGGGTGTCGAGACCGCCCCGCATGGCCCGGATGTCGATGAGCACGCGGTCACGGCCCGATGAGGCGCACCGGGCGACGGTCTCGGCGGCCGCCGCCAGCAGTGTCTCCGGGGAACGGGTCCCACCGAGCACCGCGACGGCATAGCCGTCCCGCTCGACGATCTCGAGGCTCAGGTCACTCATCGTGCTCATCTTCAGTGTACCGTACCGGTCTCGCCGGTCGGCGCGGCCGCGCTCCGGCCCGGCTCGAGACCGCCGCCGCGTCCGCCCGCCGTCGATCGGAGGGCCCGGGCCCGGGGGTAGACTGGGGCCGTGGCGGGGTCGAGGCGACGCCGGCGGTGGAGGAGGCGGCTGCTCGCCGTCGCGGTGCTCGCGGCGGTCGCGGGCGCGGTGTGGATCGTCGTCCGCTGGCCCGATGTGGCGGCCCTCGCCGAGCACGACCCGACGACCAGCGCTTTCATGGACGCCGCCCGGCGCCGGGGCGACCGGGTCGCGTGGCGCTGGGTGCCCTACGACCGGATCTCGCCCGAGGTCAAGCGGGCGGTGGTCGCGGCCGAGGACATGAGCTTCTTCTCGCACCGCGGCTTCGACACCCACGAGCTGCGGCTCGCGGCGCGCGAGGCGGCCGAGGGCAAGCGGGTCCGGGGCGCCTCGACGATCACCCAGCAGCTCGCCAAGAACCTCTGGCTGTCGCCGTCGCGCTCGCCGCTGCGCAAGCTCGAGGAGGCGGTCCTGACCTGGCAGCTCGAGCGCTCGCTGTCGAAGCGGCGGATCCTCGAGCTCTACCTCAACGTCGCCCAGCTCGGCCCCGAGGTCTGGGGCGTCGGCGCCGCCGCCGAGCGCTACTACGGGGTGCCGTCCGCCTCGCTCGACGCCCAGCAGGCGGCCGAGCTCGCCGCCTCGCTGCCGCGGCCGAGCTCCTGGCACCCCGGGGTGACGAGCCGCGGTTACACGGCGGCGGTGGCGCGGGTGCGTGAGCGGGCGGCGCGTGCCGGCTGGCTCGACGAGCTGCTCTGAGCGGTCGCGGCCCGGACGCCGGCGCCCCGGCGGGGTCGGCTCAGACCAGCAGCCGGCGGTCGCCCTGAGGGCGCACACCCCTCCGCGCCGACCCCGCGTTTGGTTCGTGCTATGTTCTCCGCGCTGGATACGGATCGAACCCGCCCCCGAGGGGTGCGCGGGTCAACCAAAGGAGGAGAGGATGAAACGAGCTCTGTTGGTGACGGTGGCGGCGATGCTGGCGATGGGTGCGACCGGCGCCTGGGCCCAGGAGTCGATCATCGACGAGGTGATGACCTCGTGCGAGCCCGAGATCAAGGCCTACTGCAGCCAGGTGACGCCGGGCGAAGGCAGGTTGCTCGCGTGCTTCTATGCCCACGAGGACAAGATCTCGGGGCGGTGCCAGTACGCGCTGTACGAGGCCGCCGCCCAGCTCGAGGCGTTCGCCTCCGCGGTGACTCACCTCGCGGTCGAGTGTCAGGACGACCTCCTGAAGCTCTGCGCCGAGGTCGAGCTCGGCGAGGGTCGGGTTGGCACCTGCCTGCTCGAGCACAAGACCGAGGTCAGCGAGGCCTGCCGCCAGGCGATCGACGACGTCGGGCTCGAGAAGGTCGAGGAGTAGCCAGAACCTCCGCGCCCCTGCCCGGCTCGAACGCCAGGTCGGGGGTTTCGGGCGAGGATGACGCGTCCGGCGGTCGCCCGGAGGGTGCTCGGCCCGGGCGGCGCCGGGCGCGGTCGTGTCTCCCGCCGGTCCGGTTCGGGAACCGGCGGATCAGCCGGGCTGCGGCGCCGGCTCGAGAACGAGGCAGGTCGAGGTCGCAAAGGCGTAGAGCCGGCCGGCGAGGTCCTCCATCCGCGCCTCGGTCAGCGCGGTCCGACGGCCGCGGTGGACGACCCTGCCGGTCGCGCGGAGCCGGCCGGTCTCGGGGCCGACGCCGCGCACCAGGTTCACCTTGAGCTCGAGGGTCGTGTAGCCGACGCCTGCGGGCAGCGTCGTGTGAAGGGCGCAGCCGAGCGGCGCGTCGAGCACCGCCGCGTACCAGCCGCCGTGCACCGAGCCGATCGGGTTGAAGGCCCACGGCCCGGCCTCGGCCTCGAAGACCGCGAGGCCGTCGCCGACCTCGACCAGCTCGAAGCCGAGGGTCGCACCGATCGGCACGGCGCGCCGCTCGGCGATCAGGCGGCGCAGGAAGTCGATGCCGGGCAGCTCGCGGGCCCGCCGGGCAAGGTCCATCGGGTCGTCCCAGGTGGTGGTGCGGGTGTTGTCCATGTGCTCTCCTCTGCGACAGGGTCGCACAGCCGACCGGGTCGGGCGGCGCCGGCGTATGATCGTCGGTGACGGCCCGGTCGTCGGGCCGGGGAGCGCACGATGAGCGAGGTTGGTCAGCGGGTCGTGGTGCTCGGCGCCAGCGACAACCCCGAGCGGTACGCCAACATGGCGGTGCGTCGCCTGCTCGAGAGCGGCCACGAGGTGGTTCCGGTCAACCCCAAGCTCGAGCGGATCGGCGATCTCGCGGTGACGCCGAGCCTCGACCGAGTCTCCGGCCCGGTCGACACGCTGACCGTCTACGTCTCGCCCGCGGTCTCGGCGTCGCTCGAGGGCGCGATCGTCGATCTCGCGCCCGGTCGGGTGATCTTCAACCCGGGCGCCGAGAGCCCGGAGCTCGAGGCGGCCCTCGCCCGGCGAGGCATCCCGACGCTGCGGGCCTGCACTCTGGTGCTCCTCTCCACCGGTCAGTTTTGACCGTGCTCGCCGAGGTGGCCGGCGGGGCCGCGCAGCCGGTCGATCTCGCGCCGCGTCCGCGCCATCAGCTCGTTCCGGCGGGAGACTCCGAGACCGGCGGTGGCGATCGGCTCGCCGATCCGTACGACGATGGTCCGAGGCCGTAGCACCCCCCGGTTCGGCGGGAGCACCAGCCGCGTCCCCTCGAGACCGACCGGGAGGATCGGCAGACCGGTCTTCAAGGCGACGAGAAAACCGCCGCGGGCGAAGGGCAGCAGCCCGCCGTCGGTGGTCCAGGTCTGCTCGGGGAAGACCAGCGGTGAGCCGCCGCGGCGGATCTCCTCGAGGGTCCGAGCGAGGGTCGCCGGCGCGGTGCTGCGGTCCTCGCGGTCGACCGGGATGAAGCCGGCGCTCGCCATCGCCCAGCCGAGGAAGGGGATCCCGAAGAGGTCCTTCTTGGCCAGGAAGCGCGGCTCGAGGGAGGCCGGCAGGGCGCTCAGCAGCACCGGGATGTCGAGGCTCGACTCGTGGTTGGCCATGATGACGTAGCGGGCGTCGGTCGCCAGGTGCTCGCGACCCTCCACCGAGACCGGCACGCCGATCAACCGCAGGCAGAGCCGTCCCCAGGCGTGCGCGACCCGGGCCGCCCCACGCTGCGACACCAGGCCGACCGCCACCGCCGTGGCGCCGAGGGCCACGGTCGCCAGACCGAAGGCCACCCTGGTAAGCAGCAGCCTCATCGGCCCGGGCTCGCGACCCAGACCGTGGCCTTTTTCGTCGTTCATCGGTGATGGATTGTACAGCCCCGGCGCCCGTCGGGGTCACGACGGCCGACTCGATGCCGGCCCCGGCATCGCGCAAGGCTCAATCAGCGGCGCCGGGCGCAGCGGTCAGCTTCGCGGTGACCCGCTCGATCCGCTCACGGGCGGTGAATCCGACCCGCCGCTCGTCCAGCTCGAGAGCTCGGGTGTACTCGGCGATCGCCTCGTCCGGGCGACCCCTTCGATCATTGACGTCGCCGCGCAGGAGGTGAACACGGCCGTCGGTCGGATCGGTCCTGGCGTAAAGCTCGAGCACGTCGGCGACCTCATCGAGCTGACCGTCCAGGATCATCGCCTGGGCCAACGAGCGGATCAGGAAGGTACCTCGCGCGTCGGCAACCGCGTCGCGGAGAATCTGGATCGCCTCGTCCGCCCGTCCGAGCCGCATCAGGCTGAAGGCCAGGACCCGTACCGCCTGGGCGCAGGTCGGGCACTCGTCGACGACCTCCCGCGCCAGGTCGGCGGCCTCCGCGTCCTTGCCACGAAAGTACAGGGCCTCCGCCCGTGTCGATGCCTCGACCAGGTGCACCATCGCCTTGGGATCCGGCAGGAAGCGGTGGGAACGGCCGGGGTCAGAGCGCAGATAACCGAGCGCGCCGAGCCGGGCCATTTCCTCGTCGCTGATCGCTCGAGCGGTCGGATCGCCGCCGCTCCACGACCTTGTCAGAACGGCAAGCTCGCCCTGCAGCCGGAGCGCCTCCGCGGTGGCGTCGCCGTGGCGATTGTCCAGCTCCGCCGGATCGAGCCGCAGATCGTAGAACTCCGGGACCGGCGCGATAACGAGCTTCCCGGTGTGCGTACGCAGCCCGTGCAAGGGGCTCCAACCCCATTGGTTCTCCGGTGCTCTGGTTTCAAGGTAGATCGCCCGGCCGGGCGCCGGGTCGTTCCGGAGCAGGCTCACCCCGTCGATATCGCCGGTTGGCGGCAGGCCGAGCACCTCCTCGATGGTCGGCCGCACATCGACCAGGCCGACGACGCGGTCACTGACGACGAGAGGCCCGCCGAACAACGACGGCGAAGAGAGAATCAGCGGCACCCTCACGGTCGCGTCGTAGACGAACATGCCGTGGGTCGCCTCGCCGTGCTCGCCGAGGCTCTCGCCGTGATCCGCGACCAGGACGACGAGGGTCTCATCAGTCAGCTGTAACCGGGACAGCTCGTCGAGCAGACGGCCGAGCTGCCGGTCGACCCAGGCGATCTCGGCATCGTACGGTCTGCCGGCGAACGCCGGCTGCGACTCGAGCGGTGACTGGTATGGCAGGTGGGGGTCGAAGTAGTGGACCCAGGCGAAGAACGGTCCGGTCGGCCGTCGCCGGTTCCGTTCACCCAACCAGCGGATGGCAGCGTCGGTGACCGCCTCGGCGGGTCGTTCGTTGAAATCCGGCTGGGACCTGCGATAGCCCGCCTCGCTGACCTCGAAATCGTAGAGGTCGAACCCTTGATCGAGGCCGAAGCGCTCGTCGAGTACGAAGCAGCCGACAAACGCAGCGGTGTCGTAGCCGTGGTCCGCCAGCCGTTCGGCCAGCGTTTCGTGCTCGTCCGCGAGGCGATAGAGACCGTTGTCGAGGACGCCGCTCCGGGGCGGATAGAGCCCGGTCATGATTGTCGCGTGCGACGGCAGCGTCAGCGGGGTGGTCGCCACCGCGTCGGCAAAGCGGACGCCCCGCGCAGCCAGCCGGTCGATGACCGGGGTCCGGGCCTCGTCGTCCCCGTAGCAGCCCAGGCGATCCTGGCGGACCGTGTCGAGTGAGACCAGAAGCACGTTGAATCCGGACGCGGCGCCGGGCGCCGGAATCGACCCCGGGGGGGCGGCAGGCGGAGGACCGCCGCGCAGGGCGCGCCATGCCCCCACCCCTCCGACAACCACCGCGGCCGTGACGATCGGCACCAGCCACCGGGCTCGGCCCCCGGCGGTCCCGGAGCGGCGGCGATGGGGTTCTCTGGTGCGATCGGTCTCGACCATTCGGCGATGTCCCTTCTTCACCGGCGGCGGCGACAGTGTACTCGTGCGGGCCCACCGACCTGGCGGCCGGCGAGGTGAGTCGCCCGAGATGCGCGATCACCGGTTCTTGACCTCAAGCGTGCGGCGGATCAGCCGGCTGAAGGACCGCTCGCGCGATCTGAGCTCGTGGCGGCGGGAAGGGTCGAGCCGTTCCTCGAGACGCTCGGCCTCACGCTGGAGCCGGTGGTAGCTGGCGAGGCGCGCGGCGTCGATCCGCCCCGCCTCGACCTCCGCAGCCACCGCGCAGCCGGGCTCGGAGAGGTGGCGGCAGTCGCGGAAGCGGCACCGCCGACCGGCGGCCTCGATCTCCGGGAACGCCGTGCCCACCGCCTCCGCGCCGAGCCACAGACCGAGCTCGCGCACCCCCGGGGTGTCGACGAGGCAGCCCCCGCAGGGCAGGGCCACCAGCTCGCGGCGGGTCGTCGTGTGGCGGCCCCGGCCGTCGATCGCTCGGACCTCGGCGACCGCGAAGCGGTCCTCGCCGAGCAGCCGGTTGGCGAGGGTCGACTTTCCGACCCCCGAGGGACCCAGCATCACCGCCGTGGTCCCGGGTCCGAGCCGCTTTCGAAGCTCGTCCACACCGTCGTCGGTCGCGGCCGACAGCGCCACGACGTCGATGAACGGGGCGCCCTCGTTCGCCCGATCGATGGCGCCGGCGAGGTCGTCAGCGAGATCGGTCTTGGTGAGCACAACCACCGGTGTGGCCCCGCCGTCCCAGGCCAGGGCGACGGCGCGCTCGATGCGGCGCGGGTTGGGCCCGCGCTCGACCGACTCGATGACAAGCACCAGGTCGAGGTTCGCGGCCACGGCCTGCGCTGCGTCCGGGGCCCCGGGGCGACGGCGCGCCAAGGCCGACCGCCGGGGGAGAATCGCGCGCACCACGATGGTGTCCGCCGCGTGGTCCAGGACCACCCAGTCGCCGACCGCGGGCGGCCCGGTCTCTCCATCGGGGTCGAGGCGACCCGGCACCACAGCGGTCGTCGGCCCCTGTCGGGTTTCCGTGGTCACGAGGCCTCGGTCGACGCGGACGACGCGCCCGGGCTCGTGGTGCTCACGGTCGAACGGGATGTAGAGCGATTGAAACCGGCGGCTCCAGCCGAGTCCTTCGAGATTCACTGTGCGTCTCCTGTGTTCCGGGGCGCGCGAACGCACCCTCATCCGTCATCGAATATCGACAGGGAACGATCGGGGCTGTTCGGCGAGCCGGTCGGCTCGTCTCGGAACGCCCCTCAGGCGACAGACACGGCGGTCGAGGTCTTCATCCGGGCGGGATTGTAGCACGGACCTTCGTCCTTTCCCGCGTCCGCGTCCGAGTCCGCGTTCGAGTCCGCGTCCGCCCCCGGATCCGGCAGACAGGATTGACGCGGAAAGGGTTCGTGCAAGAATCTCGGGCACGGACGCGGACGCGGACTCGGACGCGGGAACGGAAGAGGAAACGGGTAAGCCATGGCAACTGACGACCAGAAGGTGATCTTCTCGATGGTGCGGGTGTCGAAGCGGCACGGGCAGAAGGAGGTGCTGCGCGACATCTCGCTGGGCTTCTTCTACGGCGCCAAGATCGGCGTGCTCGGGCTCAACGGGGCGGGCAAGTCGACCCTGCTCAAGATCATGGCCGGGGCCGAGGAGCCGTCCAACGGCGAGGTCGTGCGGTCGCCCGGCTACACCGTGGGCCTGCTCGAGCAGGAGCCCGAGCTGGAGGCCGGGAGGACGGTGCTCGAGATCGTCGAGCAGGGCGCCGCCGAGGCCAAGGCCCTGCTCGCCGAGTACGACGCCCTCGCCGAGCGCTTCGCCGAGCCGATGGACGACGACGAGATGCAGCGGGTGCTCGACCGCCAGGCCGAGGTCCAGGAGAAGATCGAGGCGGCGGGGGCGTGGGAGCTCGACTCGCGGCTCGAGCTCGCGATGGACGCGCTGCGCTGCCCGCCCCCCGACACCGTGGTCGACGTCCTCTCGGGCGGCGAGCGCCGGCGGGTCGCACTGTGCCGGCTGCTCATCCGGCAGCCCGACATCCTGCTCCTCGACGAGCCGACCAACCACCTCGACGCGCTGTCGGTCGGGTGGCTCGAGCGTCACCTCTCCGACTACCCCGGCACGGTCATCGCGGTCACCCACGATCGCTACTTCCTCGACAACGTCGCCGGCTGGATCCTCGAGCTCGACCGGGGTCACGGTATCCCGTGGAAGGGCAACTACTCGTCGTGGCTCGAGCAGAAGGAGGAGCGGCTGCGCCAGGAGGAGCGCAGCGAGGGCCGGCGCCAGAAGACCCTCGAGCGCGAGCTCGAGTGGATCCGGATGGCGCCGAGGGCCCGCCACGCCAAGGGCAAGGCGCGGGTCGCCGCCTTCCAGGAGCTGCTCTCCCAGGAGCCCGAGCGGCTCGCCCGCGAGCTCGAGATCTTCATCCCGCCGGGGCCGCGGCTCGGCGACGTGGTGATCGAGGCCGAGGGCCTCGCCAAGGGGCACGGCGAGAGGCTGCTCTTCGACGACCTCGACTTCTCGGTCCCGCCGGGGGCGATCGTCGGGATCATCGGCGGCAACGGCGCCGGCAAGACGACGCTCTTCGAGCTCGTCACCGGCAAGCAGGAGCCCGACGCCGGCAGCCTGCGCCTCGGCGAGACGGTCAAGCTCGGCTATGTCGACCAGAGCCGGTCGACCCTCGACCCCGAGAAATCGGTCTGGGAGGTGATCTCCGAGGGCGCCGACTCGGTCTGGCTCGGTCGCGTCGAGGTCAACTCACGGGCCTACGTCGGCCGCTTCAACTTCACCGGCTCGGACCAGCAGAAGCCGGTCAAGCAGCTCTCCGGCGGCGAGCGCAACCGGGTCCACCTGGCGCGGATGCTCAAGGAGGGGGCCAACGTCCTGCTCCTCGACGAGCCGACCAACGACCTCGACGTCAACACCCTGCGCGCGCTCGAGGAGGCGATCCTCGCCTTCGCCGGGACGGTGCTGGTGATCTCCCACGACCGCTGGTTCCTCGACCGGGTGGCGACCCACATGCTGGCCTTCGAGGGCGACTCCCACGTCGAGTGGTTCCCCGGCCCGTACTCGGACTACCTCGCCGATCGCCGCCGGCGGCTCGGCGACGAGGCCGAGCGGCCCCATCGGGTCACCTACCGGCCGCTCACCAGGCGCTGAGGCAGCGCGCCGAGGGCAACCGCGGCGCTCCCGGGCTCACACTTTGCCCTTGCGTCGACGGTCGTGCCCCGATCGGCGCTCGATCTTGCGCCGGTCCTCGCCGGTTCGGCGATCGTTGTCGGCGGGCCAGGGTGGAAGGTCGTCGGTCCGCCGGTCGGCGCCGGCGCGGCGGTCCTCGCCGCTGCGACGGTCTTTCCCGGTACGTCTGTCGTCCATCGCCGCCTCCCTCGGTTGCTCCTCCCACGGTAGCGCGCCCGGCGCCGACCGACAAGCCATCCGGTCGGTGAGACGGTCGGGTGCCGGCCGCGATGATCCGCCGACGGCGGGGCGGCTCGGTGACCCGGCTCAGTGCAGCACGGCCTCGAGGAATCGCGCGTCGTCCCTCGCCACGCCGGCCATCGAGTCGCCGACCACTCCGCCCATCATCTTCGCCATCATCCCGATGTTCATGTGCGACACCCAGACCGAGCCGTCGGCCAGCTCGACCACCGACCACGAGCACGGCATGATCGCCGACAGCTGCGGGCGCACCGAGAGCACGGTCTTGGCGACGCTGGGCTTGCACATGAAGTAGAGCCGGATGCGGGAGACGTTGGCCGGCAGGGCGTCCTTGGCCGCGAGCTTCGCGCCCATGTCGAAGCTCTCGATGGGGAAGCTCCAGCCGTCGTTGCCGGGGACGACCCTCTCGATGGCGGCGCAGGTAGCCTCGAAGCTCTTGTCGCTGCGCTCCGGTACGACCATCGACGAGCGCATGGTGGCGACGACCGCGACCACGGTGGCGATGATCCCGACGACGAGCCCGGCGACGGCGGCGATGACGATGTTCACGACGATCCTCCCGACGGCGCCCGTGCCGGGCGCAGAATCTTTATATAATTATATAAGAATTTTCTTACGATGCAAGCCCCGATCCGACCTCCCCGCGGGAGTGTGACCGGGCCTACAGCGGCTCGCGCCGGGCCCGGTCTACCGTGGGCGTGACCGTACGAGGGGTGACCCATGCCCGGAGCCCGAGCCCACGTCGTCGTGTTGCTGACCGCTGCGGTCCTCGGTTCGGCCGCGACGGCCCAGGCGCGCGACTGGTACGTCGCTCCGGATGGCGTCGACGGTGGGCCGGGGACCATCATCGAGCCCCTCGCGACCCTCGCGCACGCGGTCGGCCGGACGAGCTCGGGCGACTCGATCCTGCTCGAGCGCGGCGGCACCTACCGGGCCTTCGACCTGGGCGTCGGCGCCGGACGGACGATCACCGCCTACGGCAGCGGCGCCCGACCGGTGCTGACCGGCAGCGCTCGCGTCGAGCTCTTCGGGGTGTGGGGCGGCAACCCGGCGGTCCGCACCGGAGCCGTCGCCGAGCGAGTGGTCGAGTGCTATGTCGACGGCCGCTTTGTCCGCCTCGCCCGCTGGCCGAACGCCGACGCCGGCTTCCTGCGCAACGACGCCGACGACCAGCCGGACCAGATCGTCGACGCCGAGCTCGCGACCCGGCCCGGGGTCGCGCCCGGGCGGTGGACCGGCGCGCGGGTCCGCTGGCGGCGCTGGAGCTGGTGGTGGGAGACCCGGCCGGTCACCAGCCACGCTCCGGTGAACACCCTGACCCTCGGCCCCGAGGGGCGGTTCTCCGACCCCTTCTCCGACCCCGGCTCGGGCTACTTCATCGACAACGACCTCGACGAGCTCGACGCCCCCGGCGAGTGGTTCTGGCAGGCGGGAACGCTCTACCTCTACCCGCCGACCTGGGCCGACCCGGCGACCATGACGGTCGACGTGGTGACGACCACCTCGACCGCGGTGCTCCCCGACCACGACGACGAGCCGGAGGGGATCCGCAGCGCCGGCGCGACCTTCACCCACCTCCACTTCTCGCGCTACTACGGCACCGCCCTCCAGCTCAACGGTCCTTCGACGGTCGCCGACTGCACCTTCTCCGAGCTCGGCAGCAACGCCGTCCACTACACCTGGAACGCGCAGCCCTTCGCCGTCCGGCGATCGGTCTTCCGAGATGTCCGCAACATCGCGATCCGCGGCTGGGCCGACGCCGGCGGCCCGGCCGGGTCGGTCATCGAGCGCAACCTCTTTCTCAGGATCGGGGTCGAGCCGGGCTACGGCGGCTGGGGGTCGTGGCACGCCGCCGGGATCATCGTCGGCCAGGCCAACGCCGCCGTCGTGCGGCTCAACCGCTTTGTCGACACCGGCTACGCCGGGATCATCCTCGGCTCGGATGGCCAGACCGTCGAGCGCAACGTGTTCGTGCGGACGATGCGCACCCTCAACGACGGCGCCGCCGTCTACACCAGCTGCAACGCCTCGCAGATCCGCGACAACATCATCCTCGACACCATCGGCGACCTCGAGTACTCGCACCCGTGGTGGCCGATGGGCCACGGCATCTGGCCCGAGTTCCTGGCGGACTTCCACGACACCGTGATCACCGGCAACACCCTGTACGGCAACAACGGCCACGGCATCTTCCTGCCCAACAACTTCGACTGCACGATCGCCGACAACGTCGTCGTCGACAGCCGGCGCGCCGCCCTCGGGCTCTACGTCGACGCCATCCCGGACCAGGGCCATTCGATCACCGGCAACACCCTGGCCTCGAACCGGCCGTCGCGCCGCATCGTCCGCCCCGAGAACCTCTCCCACTGGTGGCTTCCGCCCTACACCGAGCCGGACCCGGTGGCCCTCGAGTACGACGCCGCCGGCGACTACGGTCTGATGAGCCACACCACCTTCGTCGCGCCGACCTCGGTCGCCGGGGTGATCCGCAGCGAGCCATCGGGGACCCTGTACTCGACCCTCGCCGCGTGGACCGCCGCGGCGCCCTGGGCGTCGGCGACCGGCAGCCTGATCAGCCGGACGAACGCGATCCTGCTCTTCAACGACACCGAGGCCCAGGCGACGATGACGGTGCCTGCGGGATCCTGGACCTTCCCGAACGGCGCCGCGCCCGGCGCCTCGGTGAGCCTCGCGCCCTTCGCCAGCGTCGTCCTGGTGACCACTGGAACCGCGCCGACCTCGCCGCCCTACCACGCCGCGTCCGGGATCTACTGGCGGGCGGCGACCCCGGTCCCGACCTACCTCGGCGACGCCGGCTTCATTTTCGCCGATGGCTTCGAGCCCAGTCACACCGGGGCCTGGGTCGTCCCGTAGCCCCTCCCGGCGGACCGCGGATCGGCGGTCCACTGCGGGTCGAGGGGGTTGCGCGAGGTGTCGGTAAGGTCATTGGTCAAACATGCCCATCCCCTTGAGTCAGGGTGGGGTGCTCTCGTTCCCGATCCCGATCCCGTTCCCGATCCCGACTCACGCGCGCCCCGGCCGTCGGCATCTTATCCAGTCGATGGCCGAGCTGCGGGCGGGAGGCCCGCGGCACAAGGTCCTTCGTGCTCGCCTTCGTGTCTTGGTGTCTTCGTGGTTGCGACGGATTACCGGACGTCTCATCGGGATCGGGATCGGGCACGGGATCGGGATCGGTCAGAACCTGAGCGATCCGGATAGGCATGTTGGTCAAATGATGTAATTCTCCACCCTCGCCTGAAACGACCGTGGTCGTTCTGCGGTAGATTGTGTCGTCGGGAACCACCCTGGGGAGGTCGCTGATGCGTCTCATCGCTGGACAGCGGATCGTTCCACGGACGGTGCTCGCCCTGCTGGCCTGGGCCGTGGTCGCGGCCCCGGGCGGAGCGGTCACGCCGATCGAGCCGGGTCAGCCGGCGACCCTCGTGCTTCCGGCGCCGGCCTGTGCTGGATCGGGGCTCGAGCGGTGCGAGGTCGACGTGACCTTCGACGCGACCGGCGGGCTCGTCGTCGCCGGCGATCCTGGGTGGCGCGGCGCCGGTCTGCCGCTGGTCATCGCCGGGCAGCTGACCTCGGTCAAGCCGGCGAAGAAGAGCAAGCCCGCCATCGTGACCTTCGAGGGTGACGGGGCGAAGGTCGAGCTCCGGGTCCAGCCCGCCGACGGTTGGCAGGATCGGTTGGGCGAGATTCTGGTTCCCGGCCACTCGACGATCACCGAGCCGTCGCCCGAGCTCACCTCCAGCCTCGACCGGCTGCTCGAGGCCTACAGCGCGAGCCGCTTCTCGCCGCCGCTCGACGTCCTCGAGCCGAGGATCCGCCGCCGGGTCGCCGAGCTCCAGCTCGCGGTCGGTGATCTCGAGGCGCCGTCGACGAGCTCCCGCGGCGGCGTGACCTACTTCGATGCGCGGCTCGGCGAGGGCGCCGTGATATACAACCGGGCGAGCGGCAGCGAGGGCCAGTGGGTGGCGAACAGCCTCGCCTACCGGGTGCTGCCGGCGGTCGAGGCGTGGGCCCGGGTGTTCTTCGGCGAGCTGCCCTTCGAGGGCTTCGCCTTCACCGCGACCGTCACCGCCAAGGACTACACCAAGTACCCGCCCGAGCCGGAGAGCGACCAGCTCGAGCTCCTGGTGTCGTTGGCAGACGCCGAGGCCTTTGCCGCCGAGGACCTCACCGCCCAGGCCCTGGTCGACGCCGCGGCGGTGTCGCTCAACGGCCGGCCGGTCAGGATCGACCTCGCTTCCGCGACCATCAGCCCCCGCTGAACGCCCCCGCGGCGCCACCCGAGAGGCGGGTGCGCATCCCGGCGAGGTCCTCCGAGCTCAGCTTTCCCTGGAGCGCTGGCTGACCCGCCGGTAGTGAGCGCTCCAGTTCTCGATCTGCTCGGCGGAGGGGCAGGTCCACGACAGCACGATGGCGGTCGCGATGAACGAGATCGACGAGCCTGCGACGAACCACGGGGGGATGAGGTCGCCGATGGCGAGCCGCGAGTAGAGGGCGGCCAGGGAGTCGGGCCGGGCCGGGTGGATGACCAGCTTGACGATCCACACCCCGGTGAGGAAAAGGAGAAGCATGATGTAGTTCCGCCGCAGCCGCACCCGCACGGCGGTGAACACGCTGATCAGGAAGCGGGTGTGGCGGAGATCGGCGGCGAGGATGCGCCGCCAGTCGGGGACGGCGCGATGGCCGGGCGAGGGGTGGAGCTGCTCGGCGAAGAAGCCGAGCTGGAGGAGGTAGACCCGCCACTTGCTGTGGTGCAGGTGGCGATAGCGGCGGCCTTCGATGAAGAGCGAGAACGAGAACAGCGCGAGGCCGAGCAGCAGCGTGTAGTGCGGCACGTCCGGGTGGCCGAGGGTGAAGGTCGCGAGACCGGTCGCGAGCACGATCGCCCAGTTCGAGGTCACGTCGAGGCGCTGGCGCCAGACGGTGAGCCGGTTCATCTCGCCGCGGTAGAGGTGGGCGATCGACGACGCGAAGGCCGGCGAGTCGAGATCGGGGACATCGGTTTCGATCGGTTCCATGAGCAGAGATTCTACTCGTCTTGGCGGATCGCGGTGCGGTTCCCCGCAAGGAGTCGTTCGGGCTCGTCGTTGCCGCCCACCCGCGAAACGGCGGGCGGGCTGGGCCTCAGGGCACGGTGCTGCTCCACGCACCTGCCGTCCCCGACTCGAAGCCGTCGGCGAAGAGGGGAGTGCCGTGCTCGACCGCCCCGATGTCGGGGGCCGATCCCTCGAACCCGTCGTTGATGCCCGGGATGACGAGACCGCGGTCGACCAGCGGGCTGCCCGCCTGGGGTGTGAAGTCGCCGCCCGCCGGGTCGGCGAGCAGAGGAGGCGCCGAGAGCCCGGAGAGCTCCTGGCCGGCGAACGCCTGAAGGGCGCCGAGGTCGGCCAGCACGGTTCCCTCCCAGCGGACGAAGCGGACCGGGTCGGTGGTGGTGAGGTCGTCCCAGTCGAGGTCGAGCTCGACCGGGTTGACCTTGTAGATCGCGTACTGAGTTCCCGCGATGAGGTTGTTGCGGGCCCTGACGAAGGTGCTCGCGCCGGGGTTGAGCAGCGCCAGGGCGTCGGTGCCCGGCGCCTCGCTGAGCAGGGTGTTGTGGTAGAGGAAGAGCGGTCCGATCGGCGTCGCGTAGCCGCTGTTGATCTTGAGCGCGCTCGCCGTGTAGCCGTCGATCTGGCTGGTCCGCGTGTTGCCGAAGCCGTAGGCGATGTTGCGGACGATCCAGGTCGGACCGGGCGCGGCCGGCGCCACCGCGAAGGCCATGTGGACGTCCTCGATGAGGTTACCCCACATCCGCACATTCGAGCACCAGCCCTCGGGCTCGAGGGCGTCGTCGGTGTGCCGGCGGAAGACGTTGTCGTGGACGTCGGTCTCGCTTGTGAAGCCGGTCGGCGGGGGCGACGACCCGCAGGGACCGATACCGTTGAAGGTCCCCTCGATGGTGTTGCCGCGGATCACGGTGCCGCGGCCCGGGTCGTCGGTCAGCACCACCGCGTTGTTCTCGGCGCTCGAGCCCTTGGTGAGGATCCACGGCCAGCCGAAGATCGAGGTGTCCCAGAGCTCGTTGCCCTCGACGAGGTGGCGCTCGCCGCCCTTGATCCAGACCCCGGCGGCTCCGACCTCGTGGATCCGCGACCCCCGAACCGCGCAGTCGCTCGAGTAGCGGAGGTAGACGCCCTTGCCATAGCTGCCGGCGCCGTAGTGGCGGATCTCCAGGCCCTCGATCCGGACGTGGCTGCGGCCGTCGAGGGTGAAGCCGTTCTCGAGCCGCGCCACGTGCATCTGTCGCGCCGCGGGAGAGCTGCCGTCGGCGTTCTTGACGTGGAGGGTCGTTCCGTCGACGAAGAAGCCGCCCGGCGCGCCGGCGCCGAGGGCCGCGAGATCGGCCAGCGAGGTGTAGCGGAAGAGCCGCCCCTGGTCGGTGACGATGTGGCCGGTGGGAAAGCCGATCGCCGATGAGTAGACGCCGCTCGCGCCCGCCGTCCAGGGGATGCCGGCGAGCACGCCGGCGTCGGCGCCGTCGAGGACCGCGCCGGCCGCGGTGCCGCGGAAGACGATGGGCTCAGCCGCGGTGCCCGAGGCCGTGACCGTCACCGCCTCGCGGTAGACGCCGGGCTGGATCAGGATCAGGTCCCCGGGCTGCGAGATGTCGGCGGCGCGCTGGATGGTCAGGAGCGGGTGGCCGGGATCGGTGCCCGGGTTGGAGTTCGAGCCGGTCGGCGAGACATAGAGGGTACGCAGGGACGGCTCGGGGAGCGGGGCGGAGCGGGTGGAGACGGCGAGGGTCGCGGTCGCCGGCCCGTTCACCCCGTCGGGGTCGTCGAGCGTCGTGCGGAGCTCGTAGGCGGCGCCCGGGGCGAGCTCGAAGAGGCTGCCGACGAAGCGGGTCGCGTCGACCCGGACCGCCGGGTGCGCCGATCGGAACGCCGGGTCGCCGGCCCTCCGCCACTCGAGCGCCGCGGTGGCGTCGAGGTCGTCGTCGCCCGAGACCGTGACGACGATCCCCGCCGTCTCGAAGTTGGCGTGGGTCTCGGCGCCGACCAGGGTCACCGCCAGCTGCGCCGAGCACGGCGCCGCGATTCCGGCCGCTGCGACGACGACCCCGAGGAGCTCGATCTTCATGACGCCTCCCCGACCATCGTGAGTCCGGCCGCCCGCGCGCGGCGTGACCGCAGTCACGCCGCCTCCGGCGGGGCCGTCATCCCACCGGGGCCGGCCCGCCGGTCACTCTCCGGGGCCGAATCGATCGGCGAGCTGACGCACCCCTCGCGGCGAGCCGATGACGGTGATCCGGTCCCCGGCCAGGAGCACCGTGCTCCCGTCCGGAACGAGGCTCTCCCCCTCGCGGTGGATGACCGCGATCAGGCAGCCGCGGGGCAGCCGGAGATCGCGCAAGCGGCGATCGACGAGCTCCGCGGTTGGCGTGCCGGCCGCGAGGCTCAGCGACAGGAACCGGTCGTGGCGCAGCAGGATCTCCTTGAGCCCGCACTCGCCCCGGGCCGCCATCCACTCGTGGGTGAACCCGGCGTCGTCGACCCGCCCCGCGATCTCGGCGAGCATCCGCAGGTGCTGCGCCGGCTCGTCCTCGGGGCTGACGAGGAAGAAAAGGGCCCGGATCGCATCGTGGGGCGGGTGCTCGCCCCAAGGGCCGCCGGCAGTTGCGTCCTCGGCGACGCCGTTGGCCACCCGGACGAGCGCCAGGGCCGGTCGCGGGAGGCCGTCGATCCGCAGGTGGGGCAGTGCGGCGCCCCCGGCGACCGGCGTCGCCCCGACCCGGGTGCCTTCGCGGAAGCCCTCGGACAGCTCGCCCGGATCGACCCCGAGCCGAGCGGCGAGCCGCTCCGACGCCCGGTCGACCACCTCGTCGAAGGCGACCGGCCCGGCGAGGTCGAGCACCTCCGCGGCGGCGACGACTTGGTCGAACGGGTCGCCCTCCCTCAGGCCCTTCTCCTTCATGATGGTCCGCAGCTCGGGGTCGAGGCTCTCGTCCACGGTCTGTCCCCAGCGCTCGAAGACGTGGTAGACCGCGCCGCTGCGCGCCACCCGGTGGCGGGCGTAGTGGAAGTACCAGAGGGCGCCGACGCCGATCAGCCCGAAGCTGAAGAGCAGCGCGAACTCACCCATCTCGACGATCAGCCAGAGCGGGGCGAGGATGCCGACGACCTGGACCCACGGGTAGAGCGGGGTGCGGTAGTCCGGGTCGTATGAAAGGATCCGGCTCTCCCGCATCACGATCACCGCGACGCAGTTCGAGGCGAAGAGCAGGAGCTGGAAGCTGCTCGCCAGCTTGGCGATCCGGGTCGGGTCGAGGAGGGTGACGCAGCCGACGACCGCGGCGGTGGTCGCGATGATCGCCACGGTCGGTGTGCGCCGTCGGCCGATCCGCTGGAAGGTCGGCGGCAGCAGCTGGTCGCGGCTCATCGCCAACGGGTAGCGCGAGGCGGAGAGGATGCCGCCGTTGGCGACCGAGGCGAAGGCGAGCAGCGCTCCCACCGACAGCGCCGCCGTCGCCCAGGGCCCGCCCAACGCCCCGGCCGCGGCGGCGACCGGTGTCAGGTTGCCCCGCAGCTCCTCCGGCGGCACCACACCGACCATCACCGCGGTGCCCGAGACGAACACCATCGCCGCCGTCCCGAGCGCCAGGAACATCCCGAGCGGGATGGTCCGTCCGGGTCGCGCGATCTCCTCCGAGACCCCCGTGACCTGGCTCACGCCGACATAGCTGACGCAGACCATCCCGACGGTCGCCGCCACCGCCTCCCAGCCGCCGACGAAGAACGGCGTGAACCGCTGCGGCTCGACCTCGCGCAGACCGACCGCGGCGAAGACCGCGAGCAGGCCGAGCAGCACCGCGACCAGCACCAGCTGCACGGCGCCGGTCTTGCGCACGCCGAGCCAGTTCACCACCCCGCACGCGACGGCGGCGGCGACCGCCATGGTCAGCACCGGCGCTCCCGGCACGAGCAGCCGCAGGTACGCCCCCATCCCGACCAGGGCAAAGGCCGCCTTGAGCACCAGCGCCGCCCACGTCCCGAGCCCGGCGACGGTGCCGACCAGCGGCCCCAGCGCCCGGTCCATGTAGAAGTACTCGCTGCCGGCCCGCGGCATCGCGGTGGCGAGCTCGGCCTTGCTCAGCACCCCGGGCAGCAGCGGCAGCATCGCCAGGAAGTAGCAGAGCACCATCGCCGGGCCGACCTGGGCGAAGGCGATCCCGGGCAGCAGGAAGAAGCCCGAGCTCAGGGTCGAGCCGGTGGCGATCGCGAACACCGCCCCGAGCCCGAGACCCCGATCCAGCCGCTGCTTTGCGTCACTCGCCGCCACGCTGCCCTCCGTGCCCGGCGCCGCCGGCGCCCGATGTGTCGTCCTTCGATTGTACCGACCGGCGGCGCCGCAGCCGACCCGCCGATGTCCGCGGCTCGACGGTCCCCGCGATGATCACCGTCCGCATCGAACCCCGTCGGTCGGTCGTCGATGCCCTCCCCGAGGAACCGGGGCGGTCTCGGCGTCCGTGTCCCGGACGCCACCTCTCCCCGGGGTCGGACCGTGGACATCCGGGACCCCCCGGACGACCCCGGGTCGAGCTCAGATCCACCCGAGGGCGGCGAGATCGTCGCGCGGCTCGGCGAAGGAGCAGCTGCCGAAGCCCGTAAAGGCGACCGTCCGGCCGTCGGCGATCGACCGCGGGTCGACCGCCAGGTCGCGCCAGGCGAGACCGGCCCGGTCGAGGCGGAAGGCGCCCGGCTCCTCCTCGGCGAGGATCGCCCGTACCGTCGTCTCGTCGAGGCCGTGCCGCCGGGCGAGGAGCGCCGCCGCGGCGAGGTTGACAAAGCCGTGGACCGTGGCGCCGAGCTCGGCGTCGGGGCGCCGGAAGGGGTGGTGGAGACCCTGGGTGGCCTTGAGCGGCAGCCCGGCCCCGCGGGCCGCGATCACCGCCGCGGCGACGGCCTCGACGTCCGGCACGGCGGCCGCGGCCAGACCGCCGCAGCGGATCTTGAGGCCGGCGCGTCGCACCGGGTCGATCTCGTGGCCGGCCGCGGCGATCGCGAGGGCGACCGGGCCGGGGTCGGGGAAGGCCCCGACCAGCGGGGTCTCGAAGAACGCGGCCGGCGTCTCGGCGGCGAGGTCGGCGAGGTGGTGGAAGCACAGGTCGACGACCTCCGACGGGTGGCCTTCGGCCGGCAGCTTGACCTCGAAGGCGTCGACGACCGCGGCGCCGGCGGACCGCCCGGTGAAGGCCCGTACGAGCTCGGCATCGCTCTCGATCGACGCGGCGAAGGCCGGTGGGTCGTCGCCTCCGGTGCCGAGGACGGCGATCGGGACCGGTTGCGCGCCCCGGTCCACATCCTCGATCAGAGGCGCCAGCTCGGGAAGCCGGACGGCGGGGCAGACGAAGCGGGCGATCAGCCGCCCGTCGGCCCCGGAGCGGTGGGCGAGGAAGCGGCGGAACGCCTCGTCCATCGGCAGTCGCGCCGGCGGGAACAGCCCGGCGTAGTCGATGATCCCGGCGAGCAGCGGGTGAGGAGCGTCGGTCATGGAGTCCTTCTCACGATGATTCTGCGACTGGGTCGCTGAAGAAGGGTAGCACCTCCGATGGCGAACGCCCAGCCTCGACGACCCATGACACTGCGACTGAGTCTTGATACCATCAACTGATCATCAACCGCTGTCCGGACGAAGGGAGAAGACATGACCAGGTCTTTGCCGTGCTTCGTGGTCGCCATGGCCGCCGCCGCGGCCGCTTCAGCCATCACCCCGAGCTACGAGGTCGTCGTCCCGGCCGCGGTGCGCGGCGCCGGAGGCGGCGGGTCGGTCTGGCAGCTCGACCTGTTCCTCAGCAACCTGGGCGACGCCACGGCCTCCGTGTCGGTGTACTGGCTCGAGCGGAACCACGACAACACCCAGGCCGATCCGGTCGCCCTGACCATCGATGCGGGTCGATCGGTGGTCCTCGAGGACGCGCTGATGGGGCTCTTCTCGATGACCTCGGCGGCGGGAGCGATCCGCCTCGTCTCGACCGAACCCCTCGGGGTCAACTCGTATATCTACAACCTCGACGGCGGCGTGCGGTTCGGGCAGGGGTTCGAGGGGCTTCCCGTGTCGCACGCCGCCAACGCCCTGACCGAGGTGGTGATCCCGGGTCTCCGCGAGGACGGGGCGAACCGGTCGAACCTCTTCGGTGTCGCGGGACCGGCGGGCGCGTCGATCCGGGTCGTCGTCATGCGGCTCGGCGGTGCGGTGGTCGGCCAGCGAACCGTCGATCTGATGCCGTTCTCGGCCTGGTATCAGAGCATCGCCGGGCTGGTGAGTGGCGCGCCCGGCAACGTCGTTGCATCGATCGAGGTGCTGTCCGGCTCGGCATGGCTGGTCGGCTCGCGGGTCGACAACCAGACCGGCGACCCGTTCACCGCGGGGGCGGTCACCGGGTCGTCGGGCGACTTCACCATTGCCGACATGGCGGGGAGCTACACCGGGTCTTGGCTCAACCTCAGCTTCGGCAGCAGCGGTCCGGCGTCGGCCACGGTTGTCGTCGACCAGGTGAGCCGGACCGTGGATCTGACCCTCGATCTCGACGGCAACGTGCTCGGCGGCGCGAACCCGCCGCCCGAGACCTTCACCGGGCCCTACGACAGCACCGGGTTCTCGGTCAGCGGGTCATCCTCGGTCTTCGGCGATGTCAGCTTCCGGGTCGACGTCCTGGGACGGCTCGAGGGCAGGGGGGCCGACATCCCGAATCCAGCCATCGACGACGTCGTGTTCTCCGGCTCCGCCTCTCCCGACACCATCGCGATGGACTACGTGGTGCTCTTCGCGGGAGGGGGGGGCACCGCCCAGGGGATTCTCACGATGACCCGGTGAGTCGGTCGGCAGCTCCGAGGGCGAGCCCGCACCCGAACCGGGGGGAGCCGGCCGGCCCGGCGCCGGCAGGCCGCGCGCCTCCCGCGACCGCCGCTGCCACCCGGTCACGGTCCGCACCGTCTTGATCGCGAGCACGCCGGTCGCGACCAGGCCGAGGGTGCCGACGGCGTCGATCGTGGCGGCGGCGAGCCAGACCGGGACCTCGGTCCCGAACGAGAAGGCCGCCGACGCCGCCGACACCGTCAGGCTCGCGGCGACCCAACCGCCCCACCACCAGCCGAGGAGGGCCCCGGCGGACCGGGCGTCGGGCGGTCGGCTCCAGCGCGCGATCTCGCGCAGGCTGAGCAGCGGCACGACGAGGCTGGCGATCGGGATGAACCAGCCGGCGGTCGCGAACCCGGGGCCGATCTCGGGCCGCTCGCAGCCGAGAAAGGCGAGGTTTCGGATCGCCGCCCGCTGCCAGCGGATGAAGGTCGCGGCGGAGACCGCCAGCGCCGCCAGGTAGAGCCAGGCGATGACCATCGTGATGGTGTCGTAGGCGCCGAACCAGGCGTCGGAGGGCGCCGCGACGAGACCGCCGACGGTGGCGATCCCGACCACGGTCCACAGCACGTCGACCACCAGCCAGTAGACGACGATCATCAGGCAGCCGACGGCGACCCTGGCGCGCCGACCGGGGTCGGCCCAGGGACCGTAGGCCGGGCCGTCGAGCCGGCGCCGGTCGTCGATGGCGACCGGGCTCACAGCAGCCGCCAGCGGACCAGCAGCCAGCCGACGAGGAGGAAGAGCCCCGCCGCCGCGGCCGCGACGACCGAGACCGCGACGATCGCCGGAAGGGGGTCGCCCGGGTCCTCCTCGGGACCGTCGGTGATCGAGTACGACATGGCCTCCTGGAGCGCCCGGACCGCCCGGTTGAACTCGGCGATCTCGTCCGCCTCGACCGGCCGGTCGGCGACCGCGATCCGATGCTCGATCCGGAGCGCGCCCGGGGTGCGCTCCGAGGTCGCCTGGTAGTCGAACCAGGGATCGCCGAGCTCGGCCTCGACGCCCTCGAGCTCCCAGCCCGCGGGGCTGCGGATGGTCACGGTCTCGAAGCGGCGGACCCGCCGCGGCAGGTCGAGGGGGGCCCGGCGGTCGGCGAGGTCCTCGGTCTGGAGCAGGCTGCTCATCAGGAGGGGCAGCAGCTCGAAGGTCGGCGAGCCGTCGACCGGCTCC
This sequence comes from Thermoanaerobaculales bacterium, assembly GCA_025456145.1. Classification (GTDB taxonomy): domain Bacteria; phylum Acidobacteriota; class Thermoanaerobaculia; order Thermoanaerobaculales; family Sulfomarinibacteraceae; genus JAHECW01. The sequence goes on from JALOLD010000018.1 coordinate 52,731, forward strand.
CACCAGTCCTCGAGGCGGTAGTGCTCGCGGGTGACGACCCGGTTGGTCATCCGGTCGTCGCTGACCTCGAGCGGCTCGAGGGGGACGACCCTGCCGGAGGAGGTCGAGTAGAAGCTCTGATAGCCGCTCTGGAGCTCCTCGAGGGTCGTGTCGGCGAGGTCGTAGCGTTGGGAATCGGCCTCGAAGCCGGTGAACTCGGTGACGATCTCGACCATCGGGTCCTCGTCCTCGGAGATCCGGTAGTCATAGCTCGCCCGCACCTCGCCGGGGTCGGTCTGGTCCGCGGGGATCGCCGCCGGCGCGTTCTCGCCAGCCCGGACGATCAGCCCGAAGCCGTAGTCGGGGATCGCGATGCTCTCCAGGTCTCCCCCCTGCAGCGAGATGGTCGGGTCGATCCAACGCTGGCGGCCGGCGAGCTCGGCGACCACGACGACGTGGTCGAAGGCGTCGGGCGACGGCTGCCGCGCGGGCACGAGCGGACCGTTCGTGGAGTCGACCAGGGCCGGCCAGGCGGCGACGCCGAGCTCCTCGAGCAGCGCGACGAGCAGCAGCGCCTTGTCCTTGCAGTCGCCGAACCGCCTCTCGAGAGTGAGCTCGGGCGGGTGGGGCGCGTGGGAGTTCGGACCGAGGACGATGGCGAAGTAACGCAGCTCGTCCTGGACCCAGCGGATCGCGGCGAGCACGGCGCCGGCGGGGTCGTCCGTCTCGGCGGCGAGCTCGGCGGCGCGGCGCCGCACCGCCGCGGTGCTCGACGGCGGCAGCCGGTACAACGGCAGCGCCCAGTCGACGACCTCGGACCAGGTGGCGAACTGCGAGACCTGGAGCCACGGGTAGGTCTCCCAGTCGGCCGGGGTGGCGGCCTCCCAGGGAACCGCCTCGACGTCGGAGAGCAGCCACTCGTGCTCGACCAGATCGCCGGCCCGGCCGACCCGCGCCTCGGCGTCGGCGCCTCCGAAGGGCCGAACGAAGAGCGGGGCCTCGGGCCGGCGCAGGATCCGCACCCGGCGAGTCGCCACCGGTGAGGGCCAGGCCATCAGGACGCCGCCGAAGTAGCGGCCGCCGAAGACCGGGTTGAAGCCCGACAGGCTGTAGGCGACCTCGACCGTGTCGCCGACCCGGACATCTCCGAGCACGACCAGCACCGACAGCGAGCCGTCGTAGATCTGGCGCGAGAAGTCGCTCTCGCGCTGGGCGATGGTGACCTGGGCGCTGTCGAGCCGGTCGGTCCAGGCGCCCTCGCGGAAGAGCCGGACCCGGTGCAGCTCGAGGGTCTGGAACCCGGGGTCGAAGGCGATCTCGTGCTCGGCGGCGGTGCCGAGCCCGGCGTGGGTCAGGACCCGGGTGACGATCGACGAGTACTCGGTCGAGCGGTCGCCGTCGACCAGGATCTGGAAGTCGGCCAGAGGGTAGGCGACCGACGAGCTCGCCGCGCTCGCGGTGTCGACGCGCTCCGCCGGGTCGAAGACCGTGGCGTCGACCCAGGCCGGCGCCGGCGCCACCCGGACCGCCGGGTGGTCGGGCACGGCGGCCGCCGCCATAGGAACCAGGACGATCGACCCGGCAGCGACGAGACCGGCGACCACCGTGGCGATGACCCGGCCGGCCATCAGTCGACCTGGAGGCCTTCCGGCCACTGGACGAAGACCCCGTTGCGCCAGACCACGTCGCAGTCGAAGTCGGTGGTCAGGCCGCCGCTCCGGTCACCCGGCAGACCGTCGCGGCCGAGCGAGGCGATCTCGTACCACGAGCCGTCGTCGCCGGTGCGGACCTCGAAGGGAACCCGCCAGCCGTCGGCGGCGGGAAGCGCGGCGGCGTAGGTCGGGGTCAGAACGGCCTCGAGCTCGGCGAGCGAGGTTGCGGCGACCGGGTAGTGGCGGTGATCGACCGCATAAGCCTCGGTGGCCAGGGCGATGGTCCGGATGTCGGCGAGGGTCCGCTTCTGGCGGCCTCGGTTGATCGCGTTGACCAGGTTCGGGATGGCGATGGCGGAGACGATGCCGCACAGGAAAAGCGCGACGAGGAGGCCGACGATGATCGCGACGATCGAAGGCCCCGAGCCCGAGGCGCGGGCGAGCAGGGCGAGCTCGTGCGGCGCGAGCTCTTCGGGCGAGCGGCCGGAGAACAGCAGCTTGACCTCGGGCCGGAAGAGGTAGACGAGGATCAGGATCGAGATGATCGTGCCGACCGGGATCCCGAGCAGCCCGACGATCGCCAGCCCGATGGCGAGGGTCCGCCCCCACGGCCTGAGCCGCCACAGCCCGATGGCGCAGGCCAGGCTGACGCCGCCGAGGACGAGGTAGATCAGCGCCAGCGCCGCTGACATGGTGTCGCCGGACGAAAGGCCGAGGAGCAGCACCGCGATCCCGGCGAGCAGCGCGAAGGCGCCGCCGATCGCGTCGAGCACCGCGAGGAGGGTGACCAGGGCCGGCCGCCTGACGAGCTCTCCAGGGCTCAAGCCCGCGCCGGTGAAGGCGCCGCAGCCGGCGCAGAAGCGGGCGTCGGCGGCGACCTCGGCGCCGCACGAGGGGCAGATAGCGACCGCGCCGCCGGGCGCCAGGTCGGGGGCGTCGAAGGGCTGGTTGCAGGCGGTGCAGAAAAGCCGCGTCCCGGCCCGGTGATCGGGAATCGTCATGACCTGGCCGCAGTGCGGGCAGCCGAGCGAGTGGCTCATGGTTCCCCCTCCTGTCCCGTTCGGTCGTCTCAACTATCGCCTGGTTCCCAGGCTAGCACGTACCGCCGACCGGCCGATCCCGCTAGGGTCGTGCCGTCGTCCGCTACAATGCCGCCTCCCGAGGAGGCGCCATGCGTCCGTTCCTTTGTCTCGCCACCCTGTCGGTCGCCCTCGCCGCGGTCCCGGCCGCCGCCGATATCGCGATCCCGCTGGTCAACCCGGGCTTCGAGAGGGTCGAGCCCGACGGCTCGGTGGTCGGCTGGACCCGGCTCGACCGGTCGACCGGCGGGGCGGCGGTGGCGCCGACCACCGAGCACGCCCGCGAGGGCGTCGGCAGCCTCAGGCTCGCGGTCGCCGGCCACGGCTCGGTGGCCGCCGAGTCGGCGCCGATCCGGCTCGAGGTCGGCAGGCTCTACCGTCTGAGCGGCTGGATCCGCACCGAGGGGGCGGTCTCGGACCCGACGACCAGGTACCCGACCGCGGTCCCGGCGGTGCTCCGGATGGCGTCCTTTCCGTTCACCAACCACTCGCCGGCGGTCGGCGGCGACTCGGACTGGCTCCGGGTCGAGACCCTGTTCTTCGCCACCCGGAAGGAGGACCGGGTCCGGCTCCACCTCGGCCACAACGGGTCGGCGCGGGGCAGCGCCTGGTTTGACGACATCCTCCTCGAGGCGGTCGACGACATCACCGAGGCGATCCCCCTCGAGACCGTGCGCTGGTCGGGCAAGGGCTTCCGCTATCACGACCGCGGCTGGATCGTCGTCCACATCGAGGGCTCACCCTACGAGCGCGGCTTCCAGCTCGGCGAGCTGGTCGCCGACGAGATCGCCGAGTACATCCGCAAGCTCGGCGTCCTGTCCGACGAGGACGACCCCGAGGCCGGGTGGAAGAGGCTGCGCTTCGAGTGCGACGCGCTCTTTTTGCGCAGCTACGACGAGGAGTACCTGCGCGAGATGAAGGGCATCGCCGACGGCGCCGCGGCGGCGGGCGCCGAGGCCTGGGGCCGTGAGATCGACCTGGTCGACATCGTCACCGTCAACTCGGTGGTCGACCTCGGCCAGCTCGAGGACGCGATCGAGATCACCCCGCACGCGCTGACCGGCGAGGCCTTCGCCGCCCCCGCCGAGGAGCTCGAGATCGCCCCGGAGAAGCACAGCTGCTCGGCCTTCGCGGCGACCGGGCCGGCGACCCGCGACGGCGGCGTGGTCTTCGGTCAGATCTTCATGTGGGGCGGCTACACCGGCGTTCACTGGAACGTCATCGTCGACGTCCTCCCGACCGACGGTCACCGGCTCGTCTACCAGACGTTTCCCGGCGGCATTCACTCGGGGGCCGACTTCTACATCAACTCGGCGGGGATCGTCATCGGCGAGACCACGGTGGCCCAGACCCCGTGGGCGCCCGACTCGACGCCCCAGTCCAACCGGATCCGCAAGGCCGCCCAGTACGCCTCGTCGATCGACGATGTCGAGCGCATCCTGTGGGAGGGCAACAACGGGATGTACACCAACGACTGGCCGATCGCCGACGTCAAGACCGGCGAGGTCGCGATCCTGCTGCTCGGCACCCACGCCAAGAAGCTGTGGCGGACCGGCGAGGACATGGCGCCCTTCGGCACGCCGGGCTTCCTGTGGGCCAACAACAACAACCGCGACGACGAGGTCCGCAAGGAGTACCTGGCCCAGCCCGACGACCGGCCCTTCGACCTGATGTTCTCGCCCTGGAACCGCGACATCGCCTTCAACGAGTTCTACCGCGAGCACGCGGGCGCCATCGACGTGACCGCCGCGGTCGAGCTCTGGGCGAGCTCGCCGGTCAACCGGGCGCACGCCTGCGACGGCAAGATCACGACCGGCGAGATGGCCGAGCAATTGGTCTTTCTCGCCCACCACGGCAAGGTGACCCTGCGCGAGAAGTTCCCGACCAAGGGCTGGCGCTATCTCCCCGACCTGCCCGGCGCCGAGCCCCACCTGTCGCTCGGCTACGCGACGATCAGCCCGGTCTTCGTCAACGAGCGGCTGCAGGCCCTGCGGCCCTCCGCCGCCGCCGAGCCGGGCGCCGAGCCGGCGGCCGAACCGGCCGACGAGCCGGAGCTCGTCCTCGGCGGGCTCGAGGCCGAGCTCTCGATCGACCGCGACCGGCTCTGGCGGCGCACCGTGCTCCCGGCCTCGCCGGCCGAGAGCTGGTTCGTCAGCGCCTCGGCCGCCTACTGGCAGCTCCTCGACGGCCTCGACCACGACGACCCCGTGGCGGCCGCCGAGGAGCTCGGCGACGCCCTGGCCGGGCTGTCGCTGCGCTACCTCTACACCGTGTCGCGCGAGGAGGACCTGCCGGCCTCGGCGGCCCACCGGGCCTACGACCGTTATGCGCCCTACCTGGTGCCTCGGATCAAGGGGACCTTCGCCCTCCACCAGCTCCGGCTGCGCCTCGGCAACGAGCGCTTCCTCGAGGTGATGCGGACGGTCCACGAGCGCTATGCCGAGCGCCCGATGTCGAGCGCCGACTTCATCGCGGTGGCCGAGGAGGTGGCCGGAGAGGACCTCGCGGGGGCGATCCGGCCGTGGCTCGACCGGGAGGGGCTGCCGGTGCTCCGACCGTCGTTCGAGGTCCGACCGAAGAAGGACCGCTTCCAGCTCGTCGTGACCGTAGACCAGGACGACCCGCCCTACGAGCTGGTCACCCACCTCGAGGTCACGGTCGGCGGCGAGCGGCGGCTCGAGCGGCTCGAGCTCGCGGGCGACACCGAGGTCGCCCTGGTCTACGACGAGCGGCCGACCCGGGTGGTCTTCAACGTCCTCGACGACATCCCGGTCCCCCGCGAGAGCTTCTACACCTGGTCGAACTTCATCGACGACTTCCACTCGACCCTCATCGTCTACGGCACCGCGCGCCAGATCGAGGCCAACCACACCATGGCGCGGCGCTGGCAGGAGCTGGTCGCCGACACCTATGTCGAGATCCTGCCGCCGCTCGTCAAGGACGCCGAGATCGACGGGCCGGCGGCCGCCAGCCACGACCTGATGGTTCTCGGTACGACCGGCGACAACTATCTCTTCGGCCACCTCGGTGCGGCGGGGATCGAGATCGGGCCCGGCTGGTTCCGCTTCCGGGACAGGACCCGGGCCGACCCGGAGGACGGGCTGTTCGCGGTCGTCCCCAACCCGTTCAACCCGTCCAGGGTGCTCTACCTGATCGCCGCCAACTCGGCGATGCAGCTCCACCGGATGACCTCGACCTACCACCGCGAGATCCCGTCGTGGGCGGTGTTCGAAGGGGCCGCGATCGTCGAGCAGGGGAGCTTCGAGCCGGCGGGCTTCGTCGTCGAGCTCGACTGAGCGGCCGGCCCCGGCCGGGGTGCGGTCAGGACACGAGGCGGATCCGCACGACGTGGGTGCGGTCGACCCAGAACGACGCCTCGCCGCCCCCGAGGCCGTGGAGCACCCGGGCGCGGTCGCCGTCGACCCCCTCGAGGGCAGCGGTGATCACGGTGCCGTTGTCGAGCTCGAGGACGACCGTCCGGCCGACATGCGCCGCAAGCTCGTCCCAGCTCAGGTCGTTGCGGCCGGGTCGACCGTCGATCGGGGTCGGCGAGGGGACCAGGCTCTCCCAGCTTGAGTGGGCGTCGCGCTCGATCTCCCGCACCACCGCCTCCCACGACGGGTGGGTCGGCTCGGCGGTCGGGCGCGGGGGCGGGAGCAGCGGCTCGGACCTCTCGATCTCGGCATCCGGCCGGGCGACGAGCCCGCCACCCCGGTCGGCAAGGCCGGGGAGCCGTACCCCGGTCCCGACCGCGGCCACCGCCGCGCCGCACGCCGAAAGGACGACGCCCACGCCCCAGAGGATGAACGGTCGCTTGACCCGAGGCCAGTGGAGGACGGCGAGGGCGACGATCGGGATCCAGGTCCAGCCGAGGAGCAGGACCGCGAGCCCCCAGCCGAGACCGACGCGAAAGGCGAGGACGAGCAGCCAGACCCAGGCGACGAGCCCGACGAGGCCACCGGCGACCAGCAGCAGGAGGGCCACCAGCTCCATCCTCGCCTCAGCCGGGGCCCGGGGTGGGGATCTGTCGGCGCATCACTTCCCCTCGAGAGTACACCACGCCGAAACCTTTTCGGGTCGGGGCCGGTATGCTCTGATCATGAAGACCCAGCCACCGCTCCGTCTCGTGGCCGCGCTGTCGGCGACCGCCTTCCTCATCGTGCCGGGATCCGGCGGACTGCTCGCCGAGGAGCCGGGGACCGCCGAGGAGGGGACCCGTCCTTCCGCCCTCGAGTACCTCGACGACCCGCCGGCGACCGTGCCGCCGCGGCTCGCCCCACCCAAGACCGGCGGTCCGGCCGAGGTCGAGCACCAGGGCTTCGTCAGCATCCAGGTCAACGTCGGCCCGGACGGGCTCAACATCCCCGGCGACGCCGCCAACGAGCCGTCGATCGCGGTCGACCCGCTCGACGCTCGGCGGATGGCGATCGGCTGGCGCCAGTTCGACACCGTCCTGTCGAACTTCCGCCAGGCGGGGCGCGCCTGGACCACCGACCGCGGCCACAGCTGGACCTTTCCGGGTGTCTTCACCCCCGGCGTCTTCCGCTCGGACCCGGTGCTCGAGGCCGACGGCGACGGGCGGTTCTACTACTACAGCCTACGCGAGAACCTGCTCTGCGACTTCTTCTTCTCGCCGGACGGCGGCCAGAGCTGGGCCGGCCCGCACTACGCCTATGGCGGAGACAAGCAGTGGTTCGCCATCGACCGCACCGACGGCCCCGGGCGCGGCAACATCTACGTCAGCTGGAGCCTCGCCTCCAACCCCTGGGGGGAGCGGGTCTTCATCCGCTCGACCGACGGCGGCCAGACCTTCTCCTACCCGGAGGTGCTCAGGCCGGCGCCGATCTGGGGGACGCTCACGGTCGACGAGGACGGCGTCCTCTACCTCGCCGGCAACGCCTCGTTCAACTACAACATTTTCGTCGTCTACCGGTCGCTCGACGCCTGGGATGCGGGGGTCGAGCCGACCTTCGACTCGTTCTCGCTCAGCCTGGGCGGGCGCCACTCGGTGGGCACCGGCCCCAACCCGGTCGGTCTTCTCGGCCAGGTCTGGCTCGACGTCAACCGGACCGACGGCCCCGACCGCGGCCACCTCTACCTCGTCTCGTCGGTCGACCCGCCCGGGGGCGACCCGCAGGACGTCCACTTCCTCCGCTCGACCGACATGGGCGAGACCTGGAGCACGCCGGTCCGCGTCAACACCGACGACCGCGACGCCTGGCAGTGGTTCGCGACGATGTCGACCTCGCCCGACGGCCGGATCGACGTCGTCTGGGTCGAGTCGGTGACCGGGGACGAGCCGAACATCGGCGCCCTGACCTACGCCTTCTCGACCGACGGCGGCGACACCTGGTCGGTGCCGGTGACGGTCAGCCCGACCTTCAACAGCTGGCGGGGCTTCCCCGGGCAGAACAAGCTCGGCGACTACTACGACATGACCTCGGACGCCACCGGCGCCGACGTCGCCTGGGCGGCCACCTTCAACGACGAGCAGGACGTCTACTACCTCCGGCTGTGGGCCGACTGCGACGGCAACGGTGCGAGCGACGCCTACGACATGTGGCTCGGCCGGGTGCGAGACCTCGACGGCAACCGGACGCCCGACACCTGCCAGATCGCCGAGGACCCGTCGATCGACAGTGACGGCGACGGCATCATCGACGCGTTCCGGACGCCTCCGCGGTCCGGCGGCGGCCGGGTCGCACCGTGACCGGTCAGCCGATGATCGTGTGGAAGGCGTCGGCGAGGGCCGGCGCGCGGAAGCGGTAGCCGGACGTCTCGAGGACCGCCGGCCGCACCCGGCTCGAGGCGAGGAGCAGGGCGTCGGCCATCTCGCCGAGCCCCAGCCTGACCGCGAAGGCCGGCGCCGGCATCACCGCCGGGCGGTCGAGGTGCTCGCCGAGGGCGCGGGCGAAGCCGCGGCTGGTCGCCTCGCCCGGGGCGACGAGGTTGACCGGGCCTTCGACGTCGCCGCGCCCGAGCAGGTGCTCGACCGCGCCGACAACGTCGTCGATGGCGATCCACGGCCAGAACTGGCGCCCCGACCCGATCGGCCCGCCAACCCCGAGCTTGAAGGGGGTGAGCATCCGCTCGAGGGCGCCGCCGCCCGATCCGAGGACCATCCCGAGCCGCAGCAGCACCACGCGAGCGCCGCCGGTGGTCGCCTCGAGCGCCGCCGCCTCCCACTCGCGGCACAGCTCGGCGAGAAAGCCCCGGCCGGGCGGGGAGCTCTCGTCCAGCGGCTCGTCGCCGCGGTCGCCGTAGAAACCGGTCGCCGAGGCGTTGACCAGCAGGGGCGGGGCGGGGTCGGCGCCGGCCATCGCGCGGACCAGGGTGCGGGTCGAGTCGAGCCGGCTCGACCGCAGCTCGTCCTTGATATTCGGCGTCCAGCGGCCCGAGCTGATCGAGCGGCCGTTGAGGTTGACGACGGCGTCGGCGCCCGCCAACGCCGCCGGGTCGAGCTCGCCGGCCGCCGGGTCCCAGCGCAGCTCGGTGGGGTCGGCCGGCGCTCTCCTGACCAGGGTGGCAACCTCGTGGCCGTGCCGGCGCAGACCGGCGACGAGGGTCGATCCGACGAAGCCGCTAGCTCCCGAGACGATGATCTTCATGACCCGGTGAGCGTTCGGACGGCCACGGATTATTCCGCGGCGCCGGCGGGAGGGGAGCGCCAGTCGCGGGTGTGGTCGGAGATCACCGCCGCGAGCGCCGCGACGTGGTCCGGTCGGTCGTTGAGCGCCGCGATGTAACGAAAGCCGCTCCCGCCGGCCGACTCGAACAACCGGCGACCGCCGATCGCCACCTCCTCGAGGGTCTCCAGACAGTCGGCGGCGAAGCCCGGACAGACCACGTCGACGCCGTGCACGCCGCGTCGTCCCCAGGACGAGAGCCGGTCGGCGAGGGCCGGGCGGAGCCAGGGCTCGCGGCCGAAGCGGGACTGGTAGGCCATGTGCCAGCGACCGGGGGCGAGGCCGAGGGAGCGGACCAGGGCGCGTGTCGTCGCCGCGCACTGGTCGGGGTAGGGGTCGCCGGCATCGGCGATCCGCTGCGGGAGGCCGTGGAACGAGGCGACCAGCCGACCCGCGGGGACGCCCTCGTCCCACCGCTCGGCGACGCTGGCCGCCAGCGCGCCGATGTAGGCGGGGTGGTCGTGGTAGCTCTCGACGGTCCGCGTCTCGACCGCCCGGCCGAGGCGCCCGGAGGCGGCGTCGACGGCGTCGACCGTCGAGGCGGTGGTGGTGGTGCTGTACTGCGGGTAGAGCGGCAGCACGAGGACCCGGTGACAGCCCGCCGCGACCAGCCTGCGGAGCTCGACGGCGATCGACGGCGAGCCGTATCGCATCGCGACGCGAACCGGCGCCTCGATCCCGGCGCCGGCGAGGGTGGGGCCGAGGGCGGCGCCGATCCTCGCGGTAGTCACCGTGAGGGGCGACCCCTCGGAGGTCCAGATCGCGCGGTACAGCCGGGCCGAGCGGCGCGGGCGCAGGGGAAGGACGACGAGGTTGCGGATGAGCCACCAGCGCAGCCGCGGCAGGTCGACCACGCGGCGGTCGGCGAGGAACTCGCGCAGGTAGGCGCGCACCGCCCGGGCGGTCGGTGCGGTCGGCGATCCGAGGTTGGTCAGCAGGACGCCGAAGGACGGCGGCCCGCCGCTCACTGGGCGGTCGGCGCGTCCGCGAAGTCGTTCGGGTCGAAGGCGTCGAGATCGGGGACCTTGGCCATGATCTGCTTGATCATCTCCTGGTGCCGGACCTCCTCGTCGCGCAGCCTGGTGAACAGCGCCTTGACCTCGTCGTCGCCGACCGACGGCAGCGCCTGGTGGTAGAAGTCGTAGGCCTTGACCTCGGCGGCCAGCGCGACCTCGAGGGCCTCGTTGATCGACATGAAGGCGCGGGCGCCGTCATAGCCGGGGGCCTCGACCTCGATGATCGCCGAGGCGTCGGCGGTCGACGGGTCGTTGCCAAAGAGCTCGGTGCGCTGAGCGACCAGGACCTCGGCGTGCTTGACCTCGTTGTCGGACATGAAGCGGAAGAACTTCGCCACCTCGGGGGTGCGGTGGGCCTCGAGCTGCTCGGCGAACTCGTCGTGATGGCTCATGGCCTGCCTCCAGCGCGTCGTCGCCGCAGGCGGTGCGGCGGTCGTTCGGGGGGAACTGTGAACCGGCCGCCGGACCTTGTCAAGAAAGCCGCGACCAGCGCAGCCGCTCCCAGGCCGCGCCGGCGGTCCAGCCGGCGACCATGAACAGGAGGACCGCGCCGGTGTGCCAGACGATGACGTGGGGGAGGTTCGACATCGGGCACATCAGGTGGATCGCCGCGTCGGCGGCGACCGCGGCGCCGCCACCGCCGAGCAGGCCGGCGGTCGGGGCGCGCAGCGGCAGGGCGCGGAAGACGAGCCCCAGGGTAACGACGAAGGCGGGGAGGGCGAGCAGGCTCTCGTGCTTGAGGCAGCCGACCCCCGGGCCGAGGCCGCCGCCGGACAGGGCGATCGCCGGCGACATGACCGCGGTCGCGACGCCGACTAGGAGCTGGACGCCGACCGCGAGCAGGGCGGCCAGGCGGACCGCGCCAAGCGGCGCCGCGGCCCCCGGCACCGACTCGCGCACCGCGAGCCCGAGCAGGATCACCCCGAGGGCCAGCTGGAGGGCGGAGCAGCCCCAGCTCAACCACATCGGGAGCTCGTCGAGGTCGGCGCGGAGGCTCGCGTTGGCGAGGACGAAGGAGAGCACCACCGCCAGGGCGGAGACCGCGATCATGACCCGCAGCCAGATCGGGTGGAGCGGCCGCACCGCGCGGTGGTCGAGCTCGATCGCCTGACGCAGCCCGTCGGGAATCCGGTCGAGGCTCATCTCACGCGCCCTCCCCGCCCACGCTCTCTCGGAGCTTCTTCAGCGCCCGGTGGGCGCGGACCTTGGCCGTGCCCGGGGCAACGCCCATGATCTCGCCGATCTCCTCGAAGCTCACCCCGAGCAGGTGGTGCAGGATGAGCACCTCGCTGGCCTCGCGCGGCAGCCCGCCGAGCAGCCGCATCAGGGTCGCCCGGTCGGCGAGGCGCTCGATCTCGGGGGGCACCGGGATGTCGGGCAGACCGTCCTCGGGCAGGACCTCCTTGCGGCGCCGCTGGCTGCGCAGGTGCATCAGCGCGACATGGCGGGTGATGGCGTAGACCCACGGCCGAACCGGCCGCGGCGGGGTGTAGGTCCGGCGGGCGCGGTGGAGCTGGAGGAAGGTGTCCTGCAGCAGGTCCTCGGCCACGGTCTGGTTTCGGACAAAGGTCCATAGGTAGCGGATGAGCGGGCGTTCGAGGGCGTCGTACAGCCCGGTGAACGCCTCCATGTCCCCCTTCTGATAGGCGACCATCAGCGCGATCAGCTCGTGCTCTCCATCGCGGTGATCGGCTGCCATGGGTGAGTATGCCCTTTCTCCGGTTGGTGTTACGACGGGCTCAGTATACAGGGGCGAGCTCCTCGCTCTCGCCCTCTCCAGTCTCCCTTGCCTGTTCCCGAGCCCGCGTCCGAGTCCGCGTCCGATAGCAGGGGCAGCGGCAGCAATCAGCGACAGCGCGGGGGCCGGCGTCGGCGAGGATGCCGGCGCCGTGTGCGGGTCACGGATGCAGCAACCGCCAGGTCATGGCGCGGACCTCGTCGAGAAGGTCGAGGGCCCGCCGCGCAGCGGCGGGATCGACGGCGCCGGCGGTGACCAGCAGCCGAAGGTGGGCGTCAGCCTCCTTGGCGGAGCCGTAGGCGATCCGCCAGGAGTGGAGCCGATCCCTTCCGGATCGGCCATGACCCTCGGCTAGATTCGCCGGTACCGAGCTCGCAGCTCGTACGACCTGATCGGCAACCGACCTCAAAGGGGCGGGAACGCGCAGCACGATCGAAATGGCGATTCCAGCCGCCTCCATCGCCTTGCGGTAGGCGATCAGTCGGGTCGTCGGGAGAGCGTCGTGCATGGTCACCTCCGGGGTGTTCATGGCTCTTCCCCCCAGCCGCCGGCCCGGCCCCTGTCAAGGGCCGCCTTCGAGGCGGTAC
>JALOLD010000052.1 GCA_025456145.1 Thermoanaerobaculales bacterium
CCTCCATCAGCTGCCAGTTCCAGAACTGGAGGGTCAGCGGGTTGGCGCCGGTGGGCAGGACCACCGACGGCGCGTCGAGACGCTGGTCGCTGGTCGTCGACGGGTCGACCGCGTGGTATGACGTCGCCCCGCTGTAGGAGCGCGCGGTCGACAGCGCCCAGGTGTTGCCGCTGCCGCCGCTTCCCAGCGCCCAGCCCGGTGCGCCGCTCTCGAGATTGTCGAAGAACCTCACCGAAGGCCCAGAGCCGAAGCCGCAGTCGCCGGGCAGCGCCTCGGTGTAGAACGAGAAGATCTCCGAAGGCGAGCTTGCGGCGCAGGGGTTGAAGGCGATCACTCGCCAGAAGTACAGCGTGTTGGAGGCCAGCGCGGTCGCCGGGCTCGCGCTCGTCCCGGAGACGTTCGCCGAGAACACGACGTTGGTGAACCCGGCGTCGGTCGCGACCTCGATGGTGTAGGACTCGGCGTTGCCACCGGTCCACCCGAAGATCGGCTGCAGCGGCTGGTTGATCGAGCCGTCGGCCGGGCTCACCAGGGAGGGGATCGGCGGCCCCGAGGTGAAGACCACCAGATCGACGCCGACCGAGTGCCCGGAGCTGCCGATGGCGCTCCCGGTGACCTGGATGGTATAGGTCCCGGCACCCGCGGCCCCGGTGTTCGACACCGTCAGGGTCGAGGATCCCGGTGGGGTCACTGGGTTGGGCGCGAAGACCGCGGTCGCGCTCGCGGGCTGACCCGAGGCGCCCAGGCTCACCGAATTGGCGAAGCCGGAGATCTGGCCCACGGAGACGGTGTAGTCGGCCTGCTGACCGGCACAGATCGTCTGCTCGGCGGGGGATGCCCCGAGGTAGAAGTCGGGAGTGCCGCACTCGTCGAACTTGAAGGTCGCGATCCGAGTCGACCACTGACCCGAGGTCGGACCGCCGAACTTGCCGGCGAACCAGAAGGTGCAGTCGTCGAGCGGGTCGACGTTGAGCGACGAGTAGTCGCCCCACCGGTTGCTGCCGTTGTTGACGCTGGCCTCGAAGATCGAGGCCTCGCCCTGGGGCATGGTGCCGACGGGGTCTCCCGCCAGCCGACCCGCGTAGCGCAGCCCGGGGTAGACGGACGTGCTGTTGGACACGCTGTAGCCCATGGCGATGTTGCCCGCGCCGTCCATGGCGAGGGAGGCCATCCAGCGGTTCACGTTGTCCAGCGAGTAGGTCCCCTCCTGGAAGACCGACCACGAGGTGCCCGACCCGCGCAGCTCGAACCAGCGGATCCCGCCGAGGTTGGCGCCGTCGACGTCGGTGACGAGGTTGCCCGCCAGCGTCTCGTGATCCGAGAACTTGCGATAGACGAGCCTGAACATCACCGGCTCGCGCAGCGGATCGAGGGACGAATTGCTGCCCTGAGCCACACCGGGCTTGCCCATGCAGTAGAAGCTGGTCAGGCCGCACAGCGTCGAGTCGAACTCGGCGACCTGGATGGCCGGCGCCGCAGTGAAGGTCGAGTTGGCGGGCGTCACCCAGTCGACATCGAGAAACCACAGCTGGAGGTAGTCGCCCGGACCGGCGAACCCCGAGTGGGACTCGTTGTCGATGTGACGGATGAACGGGATCGGGCTACCGACCGGCGGCAGCTCGGGGCCGTCGGTGTCAGCCGGGGTCAGGGTTTGGAAGCCGAATCCGGTAAGGTCCGGTGCGGTGAAACGCTGGAAGGTCGCGGGCGCTCCGGCGAGCATCGCGGCGCGGTCGAAGGCATAGGCCGACGGCGAGCTCTCGTTGGCGGCCATGGCGAAGGCGTCCCGCCAGACCCCCCACTTGTGGTAGTCGGGGAAGCTCGGGAAGCTGAACTGGTAGACGAACCAGCCGCCCGCGACCGGGTCGGCGCTTTGGGAGACGTAGACGCACAGGCTGTTGCCGCTCGAGGCGAACTCGGCCAGCAGCCAACGATCGGCGAACTGGTCGTGGATGACGACCGGGTCGCCCTGGCCGCTGGCGCAGGCGCCGGTCCCGCCGGCGATGGCCGACATGGTGGTGCTGGCGAGCAGGCTCGGGAGCGGCTCGGCCTTGTCGTAGACCTTGATCACCGAGCTGCCGCTGCCGTTGGCCGAGTGGATGTAGTGGTTCGGGCCGACGTCGCCCACCGGGTCGGCGGGGTTGAGCGACTGGTAGCCGATGCTGGTGAAATTGCGGGAAGGGGTCGCGAACCCGTCGGCCCACGACTCGCCCACGCTCCGCTGCAGGTCGACGAGCGGGTCGCCGTGCGGGCCGGGCTCGGGCGGCACCAGCGCCGGCGGGTGGAACTCGCGTCGGGGAATCTCCTTGATCGGCATTCCCGGCTGCCACTCGACGGGCGGAGGCAGGTCCCTCAGGTCGACATCGACCACGTACGGCGTGACCGGCGGGCTGACGACCACCGGCGACGCCGGTCCGCCCGGGCTTTGATCCGCCGCGCCGGTAGCGGCCACCGCTGTCGAGATCGCCACTGCCGCGACCGTCGCTGCAACCCGTCGATTCCACACCCGCCTCGAGATCGATCCGCACATCTCCCTACTCCCCCGCTCCATGCGCTCTGTCTGCGATTTCTCACTCCGATCCCGGACGCGCAAACGAGATCGAGTTTCCTGTGCAGAATAACCCGGGCCCACGACCGGCGCAATGCTCGGTGTCACCGCTCCGACCCGGTCGTTGGCTCGACCGCGAGCTGCTCGACGGTCACCAGGCGCCGGAGTGACACATCACCCCGCCGGCTCCGAAGTGCCAGCGGTCGTCCCCCCGAGCCGACGGTCGCCGTCGCGAGCTTGTCCGGCTCCTCTCGATCGTGATGCTCGACCTGCATCGAGTAGTCGCTGATCAGCCGACCCGAGGTCGACATCCGGACATCGAAGCCGCCGGCGTCGGTTACCCAGACCTCGATCGGCCCGGTCACGGTCGACAGCTCCTGCGCCGCATCCGTGACCCCGGGAGAGAGCACTGCTTCGATCGCCCCGCGGTCGCTGTGGGCCCGCACCCGGCCGCGGGTCGACCGTACCCGCAGTCGACCGTCGACCGTGGCGAGATCGACGTCCGACTCGAGGCCGGTGCTTTCCAGCAGCCCATCGGTCGTCCGGGCGACGACCACGACCTCATCCGGAACCAGCACCACCACGTCCGCCCGACTGCGATCCGTCCGCTCCCGGTCCGGGGGCCGGTCGCCGCCATCCCGGCGGACGATCCGTATCACGGCCGGGTCGGCGGCGGTCTCGACCTCGAGCTCGAGCCGGCTCCCGGCCGGGTCGAGCTGTTGCAGCACGACCGACGCCTCGACGGCTCGACCCGGGCCGCCGTACCGCAGGCGGAGATCGCCGAAGGGGTTCACCAGCTCGAGGGTCGAGGAACCGGTCACCTCGCCGTGCCACGACACCCGCTCAACGGGTTCGGCAACCGGACCCGGTCCAGACTGCGGCGCTGCCGTCTGACCGTCCGCGCCGACGGCGCCCGCGATCAGGAGACCGCAGATGCCAATCCACCGCGCCACCCGCTCTCGAATGAGCACCACCGTCGCGATCCTCCTTGGTCGTCTCCCGACCGCCTCGGCCCACCGGGCTCCCGCGCATCGTCGACTCCGACCTCCGCACGGTAGCACCGGTCCGGGCGATCACTCCATCGCGCGGTCGAGCACCCCGATGAGCCGCTCGATCTCGTCCGGGGTGTTGTAGTGGACGAGGCTGACCCGGACGACCCCGTCGTCGGGGTCGAGGCCGAGGGCGCGGCACAGGTGGTAGGCGTACATGTGGCCGTGGCGGATCGCGATCCCCGAGCGGTCGACGAGCTCGGTGATCTCGCGCGAGGACCTCGAGGAGTGGACGAAGCTGATCGTGCCGACCCGCTCCGGGCCGCCGCTCGGCGGGCCGATGATCCGGACGTCGGGGCGCGAGCCGAGGTAGTCGACGAGCCGCGCCTGGAGCGGCAGCTCGCAGGCGGTCATCACCTCGAAGGCCCGCTCGACCCCGGTGCGGTCGAGCCCGGCGGCATCCCCCACCCCTGCGAGCCCGGCGAGGTAGTCGCCGAGGCCGAGGATCCCCGCGCAGCCCTCGTGGCTGGGGCCTCCGAGCTCGAGCTTGTAGGGCAGCTCGTCGTCGGGGATGAAGAAGTGGTTGGGGCCCTCGAGCTCGCCGAGGGTCGCCCGGCTCACCCACATCGCGGCCATGTGCGGGCCGTACACCTTGTAGGTCGAGTAGGCGTAGACGTCGACGCCCCAGGCGGCGACGTCGACCGCCCGGTGCGGGGCGTAGGCGACGCCGTCGACGACGACCCGCGCCCCGGCCTCGTGGGCGAGCCGGGTCGCCGCGGCGACGTCGAGGATTCCGCCGAGCAGGTTCGACACGTGGGGGAAGGCGACGATCGCGGTGCGCTCTCCGAGCACCTCGGCGAGACTGTCGAGGGGCGAGTCGCAGGTCGCCGGGTCCATCCGCCACCAGCGCAGGCGCACACCGTGGCGCTCGAGCCTCTTCCACGGGCCGATGTTCGCCTCGTGACCGATCTCGGCGACCACCACCTCGTCGCCCGGGCTCAGCGCCGGGACCCAGGCATCGGCCAGCATCCGCAGCAGCACCGAGGTCGAGGGGCCGAGGACGACCTCGCCGTCCGACCCGTTGACCAGCATCCCGACGAAGTCGTGCGCCTCGTCGACGAGGGCGGTCGCCCGGCGGGACAGCTCGTAGCCGGCGCCGAGCTGGACGTAGCTCGAGACCATGTAGTCGCGCATCCGGTCGGCGACGGCTGCCGGGACCTGCGAGCCGCCGGCGTTCTCGAGAAAGACCGTGTCGCCCGACAGAGCGGGGAACGCGGCGCGGATCCTGGCGCGCAGCTCGGGGGTCACGTCCATGGTCTCGGCCTCCCCGCCGGCCGCTCGCCGGCCGGCTCATTGTAGCGCCGGCGGTGGGAGTACCATGGGCCGATGAGGGTGGTGTCGCTGATCGACAACCAGGCCGGCCCCGGCGGGCTGGCGTGCGAGTTCGGGCTGTCGGTCCACGTCGACACCGGCCGGGTGCGGGTGCTCTTCGACTTCGGCGCCTCGGGGGCCTTCGCCGACAACGCCGTCGCCCTCGGCATCGATCTCGCGGCCGTCGACCTGGCCGTGCTGTCGCACCAGCACTTCGACCACGGCGGCGGGCTCGGGCGGTTTCTCGAGCTCAACGACCGCGCCCCGGTCTACCTCCGCGACCGGCCGGTCGAGCCGCGGTTCTTCAGGGCGTTCGGCCTGCTCACCCGGCCGATCGGCCTCGACCGCGCCGTCGTCGAGGCCCACCCCGACCGAATCCGAAGGGTCGCCGGCGACACCGAGGTCGCCCCGGGGGTCTGGCTGCTCACCGCCATCGGGAGCGACCACCCGCGTCCCCGGGGCAACCGCCGGCTCTTCGTCGAGCGCGACGGCCGGCTCGAGCGCGATCCCTTCGACCACGAGCTCGCCATGGTCGTCCGCGACCCGGCCGGGCTGACCGTCCTCACCGGCTGCTCGCACGGCGGCGTCCTCAACATGGTCGACGCGGCCCGCGCGCGCTTCCCGGACGAGCCGGTCTGCGCGGTCTTCGGCGGCTTCCACCTCATCGGGCTGCCCCAGCTCGGCACCATGGCGGCGAGCCGGCGCGAGGTCGCCGCGATCGGCCGCGCGATCCTCGACCGGGTCGACGGACCGGTCCACACCGGCCACTGCACCGGCGCCAAGGGCTACGCCGCCCTCGCGACCGTCATGGGCGACCGGCTCCGGCCCTTCCCGAGCGGCACGACCGTCGACCTGTGACGGACGCGCCGGCGCGGGTCGCGGCTACACTGGGCCGGTCCGTCCCCGGAGGCCCACCATGTCCGAGCTCACCCTGATCATCGCCAACCGCAACTACTCCTCGTGGTCGCTGCGCGCCTGGCTCGCCCTCACCGCGACCGGCGCCGACTTCGACGAGGTCCTGGTCCCGCTCGGCCGGCCCGAGACCGCCGACGAGATCCGCCGCTACTCGCCGAGCGGGCGGGTACCGGCGCTGCGCGACGGCGAGATCATCGTCTGGGACTCGCTCGCGATCTGCGAGCACCTCGCCGAGCGTTTCCCCGGCGCGGGCCTGTGGCCGGCCGAGCCGCGCGCCCGGGCGACCGCCCGGTCGGTGGTCGCCGAGATGCACTCGTCCTTCCAGGCGCTGCGGACCCACATGCCGATGAACCTCCGCGCCTCCCGTCCCGGCGAGGGTCGCGGCCCCGGGGTCGAGGACGACATCCGGCGGATCACCGAGATCTGGAGAGAGTGCCGGCGCGACTTCGGCGCAGGCGGGCCCTTCCTGCTCGGCGGCTTCACCATCGCCGACGCCTTCTACGCGCCGGTCGTCGGCCGTTTTCACACCTACGGCGTCGCCGTCGACGAGGTCTGCCAGGCCTACATGGACGCCGTCTGGGCGCTGCCCGCGATGGCTCGCTGGGTGCGGCAGGCCTCGGAGGAAGGGATGGCGGTCGAGCGCTACGAGCGCTGAACCGGGGCACGGCCGGCGCCGCGGCGTGCCAATCCGCGGGGGCGGTGGCATGATGCGGCCATGTTCCTCCCCCTCTCCGACTCGCCCAACCCCAGGAGCGTCCCGGTCGCGACGATCGTCATCGTCGCGCTCAACATCGGGATCTTCCTCCTGGTCAACCTGCCCCTCGGGCTCCAGCCCGCCGACCCGGCCGACCCGGCGATGGCCGAGTACCTCGAGCTGCTCGCCGAGCTCGTCTCGAGCCCGGCCGAGCTCCGGCAGGCCAGCCTCCAGGTCTCGGCCTACGACCTGTTCGTCTTCAAGCACGGCTTCCGGCCCGCCGCGCCGTCCCTCGCCGACCTGCTGCTCTCGATGTTCCTGCACGGCGGCTTCCTGCACCTCGCCGGCAACATGCTCTTCCTCTGGATCTACGGCAACAACGTCGAGCACCGGCTCGGACCCTTCGGCTTCGTCGCCTGGTACCTGCTGACCGGGGTCGCGGCGACGACCTTCCACGCCCTGTTCTTCCTCAGATCCGACGTGCCGCTGGTCGGCGCCTCGGGGGCGATCTCGGGGGTGCTCGGCTTCTACTTCGTGTGGTTCCCGCGGAACACCGTGCGGGTCCTCCTCTTCCTCCCGCCGTTCTTCTGGAACGTCGTCGAGATCGGCGCGCGGATCGTCCTCGGCCTCTACCTGGTCATCGACAACCTCCTGCCCTTCCTCTTCGCGGGGGCCGGCGGGGTCGCCCACGGCGCCCACATCGGCGGCTTCATCGCCGGCGCGGCGGTCGCCTGGGTCATGGGCCGGACCACCGACCGGCGGCGCGCGACCGAGGTCCGCGCCCGGCCGGCCGCGGCCCCGGCCGGCGGCGAGCCGCGGAGCGCGCTGAGGGGCGGACGCTTCACCGAGGCCGCCTCGGAGTACTTCGACCTTCCGGCGGCCGCCGCCCGCCAGGCGCTGACCGGCGACGAGGCGGCGGCGCTCGCCACCGGGCTGCGCCGCGCCGGCAGCCCGAGCGCCGCCCTCGCCCTGGTCCAGCGCGCCATCCAGCTCGCCCCCCGGGGGGCCGATCCCGCCGAGCTCCACGCGCTGGCGGGGATGATCCTCCTCGAGGACCTCGACGATCCCTCGGCCGCCTACCAGCACCTCGTCGCGGCGGCGCGGCTCGCCCCCTCGGCCGGAACCGCCGCGGTCATCCGCTCCGCCCTCGCCGAGATCGAGCGGCGACAGCGCTTCCACCCCGGCCGGGTCCGCCGGTGAGCCCGGTGGCCGATCCCGGCTCTGCTCCGCCGGCCACGAGGAGGTCGCCCATGGCGCGCTGGCTCAAGATCGCTCTCTCGGCCGTCACCCTCATCCTGCTCGTCGCGGTCGTCGCCGGTCTCGCCGTCCACCGGGCGGTGCGGAGAAGCCTGCCGCTGCTCGATGCCGAGCTTGCGGTCCGCGGGCCGTCGGCACCGGTGACCATCGAGCGCGACGCTCTCGGCGTGCCGACGATCCGCGGCGCCGACCGTGCCGACGTCGCCTTCGGCCTCGGCTTCGTCCACGCCCAGGAGCGCTTCTTCCAGATGGACCTGCTGCGCCGGACGGGGGCCGGCGAGCTCGCCGGGCTGGTCGGCCCGGCCGCGCTCGAGGCCGACCGCCGGGCCCGCGTCCACCGCTTCCGCAGCCTCGCGAGCGAGGTGCTCGAGGCCCTTCCCCAACCCCAGCTCGATGATCTCGAAGCCTATGTCGCCGGCGTCAACGCCGGCCTCACGGCCCTCGCCGAGCGACCCTTCGAGTACCTCCTGCTCCGCGCCGAGCCCGAGCCGTGGACCGCCGAGGACTCGATCCTCGTCCTCGACGCGATGTACTTCGAGCTCAACGACTCGACGGGACGCCTCGAGTCGGCCCGCGGTCTGATGGAGGATCTCCTGCCCCCTGACCTCGCCGCCTTCCTCGATCCCCCGGGAACGAGCTGGGACGCGGCCCTCGACGGCGGGGTCTTCGAGCCGCCGGCCATGCCCGGTTCGATGCCACCGGTGTCGGAAGGCCCGCCGTCGACCGGCGCGGCCACGATCGAAGACGGCGCCACCGCGGTCGGCAGCAACTGCTGGGCGGTGGCCGGCTCGCGGACCGCCGACGGCCGGGCGATCGTCGCCGACGACATGCACCTCGGCCTCGGCCTGCCCACCACCTGGTACCGCGCGGCCATGGAGTGGCCGGCCGCCGACGGCGGCGTCGCCCGCGCCATCGGGGTCACCCTCCCCGGCTCGCCGGCGCTGGTCGCCGGCAGCAACGCCAGGGTCGCCTGGGGCTTCACCAACTCCTATGGCGACTGGTCGGACCTGGTCGTCCTCGAGAGCGACGGCGAGACCTATCGCACCCCGGAGGGGCCCAGGCCCTTCGAGGTCCATCGCGAGACCATCGAGGTCCGGGGCAAGCCGGCCGAGACCCTCGACGTCCGCTGGACGATCTGGGGACCGGTGGTCGACGAGGACCACCTCGGCCGGCCCCGGGCGCTGCGCTGGGTCGCCCACGACCCCGAGGGCGCCGACCTCGGCCTGCTCGAGGTCGAGGCCGCGACGACCGTCGACGAGGCCCTCGCTGCCGCCAACCGCACCGGGATCCCGCCCCAGAACTTCATCTGCGCCGACGCCGCCGGTCGAATCGGCTGGACGATCATCGGCGCGATCCCAGCGCGGGTCGGCTTCAGCGGCCGGGTCCCGACCTCGTGGGCCGACGGCGAGCACCGCTGGAACGGCTGGCTCGCGCCCGAGGCCTACCCGCGCATCGTCGACCCGGCCGACGGAGTTCTCTGGACCGCCAACAACCGCCAGGTCTCGGGCGAGGCGCTCGCCGTCCTCGGCGACGGCGGCTTCGACCTCGGCGCCCGTGCGAAGCAGATCCGCGACGGCCTGCTCGCCCTCGAGGGCGCGACCGAGGCCGACATGCTCGCGATCCAGCTCGACGACCGCGCCCTCTTCCTCGAGCGCTGGCGTCGCCTCGCCCTCGATGCCCTGAGCGACGAGGCGGTGGCCGGCCACCCCGGCCGGCGCCTCTTCCGCGAGCTGGTGGAGGGCACATGGACCGGCCGCGCGAGCACCGGCTCGCCGGCCTTCCGGTTGGTCCGGGCCTTTCGCATCGAGACCTTCGAGCTGGTCGTCGGCTCGCTGCTCGCGCCCCTCGCCGAGGCCGACGAGCGCTTCGAGCCCGCCCGCCTCGCCCAGTGGGAGGACTCGCTGTGGCGGCTGGTCGCCGGCGGGCCCGGTCACCTGCTTCCGCCCGGGCATGGCGGGTGGACCGAGGTGCTGCTGGCGGCGGTCGACCGAACGGTGGAGGAACTCACCACCGACGTCGGACCCGACCCGGCCCGCTGGACCTGGGGTCAGCGCAACACGGTGCGGCTCCGCCACCCCCTGAGCCTCGCCGTGCCGGCGCTGTCGGGCTGGCTCGACATGCCTCCGGCCGAGCTGCCCGGCGACGGAAGGATGCCGCGGGTCCAGAGCCCGACCTTTGGGGCGTCGGAGCGCTTTGCCGTGTCGCCCGGACGCGAGGCCGAGGGCTACCTGCACATGCCCGCCGGTCAGAGCGGCCACCCGCTGTCGCCGCACTACCGCGCCGGTCACGACGCCTGGGTCGAGGGCCGGCCGACGCCGTTCCTCCCAGGCCCGACGGTGTCGACGCTGACCCTGGCGCCAACCGGCGACGCGACGGACGGCTGACCGGGGTCCCCCCCGCCGCCGCGGCCTCTCTGCGGCGAGCGTGAGGTAACATCGTCTGTCCGCGCGGGCTCCTCCCGCGGACCGAACGAGCGGAGAACCGATGCTGACGCTTCCACGCTGGGCCTTCGGCCTCGCCACCGCCCTCGCCCTGATCGCGGCGCTGGCGGCGCCCAAGATCATGCAGCTCGAGCGCGACGAGACCCCGGGCAACGCGCCGCCGCCGCCGAAGCTGCGCGTCGCCGTCCACCGGGTCGAGCCGGTCCGGATCGAGGAGCGTCTGTCGACCATCGGCACCGTCCTCGCCAACGAGGAGGTCGACCTCGTGTCCGAGATCTCGGGCAAGATCGCCGCCATCCACTTCGACGAGGGGTCCCGGGTCGAGGAGGGACAGCTCCTGCTCAAGATCGATGACTCCGAGCTGGTGGCCGAAAGGCAACGCGCGCGGTACCGGGTCGAGCTCGCCGAGCGGGCCGAGGCCCGCCAGCAGCAGCTCCTCGACCAGGGGGTGATCTCGTCCGAGACCTACGACGTCGCCCTCGGCGAGCTCAACGTGCTCCGCGCCGAGCTCCAGCTCATCGAGGCGCAGCTGGTCAAGACCGAGATCCGGGCGCCCTTCGGCGGGGTGATCGGCCTGCGCTGGGTCAGCCCCGGGAGCTACCTGTCGTCGCAGACCCGGATCGCCTCGCTCCACGACCTCGACCCGGTCAAGCTCGACTTCACCGTCCCCGAGCGCTACTCGACCCTGCTCGAGATCGGCGACGGGATCTCCTTCACCGTCGCCGGAATCGACCGCTCCTTCCCGGGCACGATCTTCGCCATCGAGCCGAGCGTCGACCCGGCCACCCGCTCGCTGCGGCTCAGGGCGAGCTGTGCCAACCGCGACGGGGCGCTGATCCCCGGCGCCTTCGCCAACGTCGAGCTGGTCGTCCGGTCGGTGCCCGACGCCCTGGCGGTCCCCTCGATCGCGGTCATCCCCGAGCTCGGCGGGACCAAGGTGTTCGTCGTCCGCGAGGGCCGCGCCGAGCCGCGGCCGGTGGTCACCGGGATCCGCACCGACAGCGCCGTCGAGATCGCCAACGGGCTAGTCGCGGGCGACCTGGTGATCACCACCGGCATCCTCCAGCTCGAGCCCGGGCTCGAGGTCGAGGTCGCGGCCGACGCCCCCGCCGCGGCCGACGGCGCCGGCTCATGACCCTCTACACCCTGAGCATCCGGCGGCCGGTGCTGGCCATCGTCATGTCGATGGTCATCGTGCTCTTCGGGGCGCTCGGCTTCTCCTACCTCGGGGTGCGCGAGTTCCCCTCGCTCGACCCGCCCAACATCACCGTCTCGACCTCCTACCGGGGCGCCTCGGCCGAGGTCGTCGAGTCGCAGATCACCGAGCCGATCGAGGCGTCGGTCAACGGGGTCGACGGCATCCGCACCCTCACCTCGGCGAGCCGCGAGGGCCGCAGCACCGTCCAGGCGGAGTTCGACCTCGGCACCGACCTCGAACGCGCCGCCAACGACGTCCGCGACAAGGTCTCGCAGGCGACCAGCGACCTGCCCCCCGACGCCGAGCCGCCGATCGTCTCCAAGGCCGACGCCGACGCCCAGCCGATCATCGGCCTGTCGGTTCGCAGCGACACCCGTAACGCCCTCGAGCTCAGCCGCCTCGCCCAGGAGGTCTTCGTCGAGCGCCTGCAGACGATACCGAACGTCGCCAGCGTCGAAATCTGGGGCGAGAAGACCACCGCCATGCGGCTGTGGATCGACCCGCAGCGGCTCGCCGGCTACCGGCTGTCGCCGCTCGACGTCCGCGACGCGGTGGCGCGCGAGAACGTCGAGCTGCCATCGGGCCGGATCGAGGGCGACGACGTCGAGCTGCCGGTCCGCACGATGAGCCGGCTCGAGACCCCGGAGGACTTCAACGACCTGATCCTCAGCACCGAGGCCGACCGGATCATCCGGCTGCGCGACGTCGGCTACGCCGAGCTCGGCCCGCTCAACCTGCGCACCGTGCTCAAGCGCAACGGGGTGCCGATGGTGCTGGTCGTCGTCCGGCCGCAGCCCGGGGCCAACTCGATCGCCATCGCCGACGAGGTCAAGCGGCGGGTCGAAACCATCGAGCGCAACCTCCCCTCCGACGTCGAGACCGCCTGGGCCTTCGACGCCAGCCGGTTCATCCGCAAGTCGGTGGCCGAGGTGAAGCAGACCATCGTCGTCGCCTTCATCCTGGTCATGCTGGTGATCTTCCTCTTCCTCCGCGACTGGCGGACCACCCTCATCCCGGTGGTCGTCATCCCGGTCTCGCTGATCGGCGCCTTCTTCATCATGTTCGTCGCCGGCTTCTCGCTCAACGTGCTCACCCTGCTCGCCATGGTCCTCGCGATCGGCCTGGTCGTCGACGACGCGATCGTCGTCGTCGAGGTGATCTACGCCAGGATCGAGGCGGGGAAGGACCCCACCGAGGCCGGGATCGAGGGCACGCGGGAGATCTTTTTCGCGGTCGTCGCGACGACTGTCGCCCTGGTCGCGGTCTTCATGCCGATCATGTTCCTCGGCGGTCTGGTCGGCCGGCTGTTCCGCGAGTTCGGCCTGACCCTGGCCGGCGCGGTCGTCATCTCGTCCTTCGTCGCCCTGACGTTGACGCCGATGCTCTCGACCCGGCTGCTCAAGCGCCGCCAGCGGCACTCCCTCTTCTACACCGCCACCGAGCCGTTCTTCCGGGGCCTCGCCAGCGCCTACCGGGGCACACTGACCTCGATGCTCGAGCGGCGCTGGCTGGCCGTCCCCGTGCTGCTCGTTTGTCTCGGCCTGGTCGCCCTCTTCCTCGAGATCCTGCCCCGCGAGCTCGCCCCGCTCGAGGACCGCAGTCAGATCAGCCTCACCGTCCGCGGCCCGGAGGGCGCGACCTTCGAGTACATGGACCGATTCATGGACCGGGTCAACGCCCTCGTCCTCGCCGAGGTGCCCGAGCTCGACAACGTCGTCACGGTCACCGCGCCGGGCTTCGGCGCCGCCTCGTCGGT
Organism: Thermoanaerobaculales bacterium; assembly: GCA_025456145.1. Lineage (GTDB taxonomy): Bacteria > Acidobacteriota > Thermoanaerobaculia > Thermoanaerobaculales > Sulfomarinibacteraceae > JAHECW01. The sequence goes on from JALOLD010000052.1 coordinate 13,167, forward strand.
CAACTCGGGCTTCGGCCGGATCAACCTGCTCGAGCCCGAGGACCGCGAGCGCAGCCAGGCCGAGATCGCCGCCGCCCTGGCGCCCAAGATCGCCGGGCTCACCGAGGCGCGCAGCTACCTCTCGCAGTCGCCGACCATCGCGGTCGGCCGGCGCCGCGGGCTGCCGGTGCAGTTCGTCATCCAGGCCGCCAACATGGCCAAGCTCGAGGAGGTCCTCCCCCGCTTCCTCGCCGCCGCCGAGGCCGACCCGACCTTCGACTTCGTCGACGTCGACCTCAAGTTCGACAAGCCCGAGCTCCAGGTGACGATCGACCGCGAGCGCGCCCAGGACCTCGGGATCTCGGCCCTCCGGATCGCCCAGACCCTCCAGCTCGCGCTCAGCGAGCAGCGGCTCGGCTACTTCGTCATGGACGGCAAGCAGTACGAGGTCATCGGCCAGGTCACCGGCGCGGCGCGCAACGAAACCGCCGACCTGCGCAACCTCTACGTCACCACGGGCGACCGGCCACCGGTCGTGCTCGACAAGCTGGTCAGGGTCGCCGAGACCTCGAGCCCGCCGCAGATCTTCCGCTTCGACCGCTACGAGTCGGCGACCGTCTCGGCCGCCCTCGCGCCGGGCAGGACCCTCGGCGAGGGGATCGACGCGATGCGCGCGATCGCCGACGAGCTCCTCGACGAGACCTTCGCGACGACCCTCGCCGGCGAGTCCCGCGACTTCGCCGAGAGCGCCTCGAGCCTGCTCTTCGTCTTCGTGCTCGCCCTGGTCCTCGTCTACCTGGTGCTCGCCGCCCAGTTCGAGAGCTTCCGCGACCCGCTGATCATCATGCTCACCGTGCCCCTCGCCCTCGCCGGCGCCCTGCTCTCGCTCTGGTACTTCAACCAGACCGTCAACATCTTCAGCCAGATCGGGATGATCATGCTGATCGGCCTGGTCACCAAGAACGGCATCCTCATCGTCGAGTTCGCCAACCAGCGCAAGGCGGCCGGCGCGACGGTCACCGAGAGCATCATCGACGGCGCCACCGCCCGCTTCCGCCCGGTGCTGATGACCAGCCTCTCGACCGTGCTCGGCATCCTGCCCATCGCCCTCGGTCTCGGCGCCGGCGCCGAGAGCCGGATCCCGATGGGCGTCGCGGTCATCGGCGGCATGATGGTCGGGACCTTCCTCACCCTCTACGTGGTCCCCGCCATGTGCTCCTACCTGACCAGCCGCACCGGCCGCGTCTCGCGCTTCGACTGAGCCGCGAGCCCTCGCTCGACCGCGTCGGTCACTCAAACCGAGATCGGCCACCATCTGCTCAACACCGCCTGGCACCTGCAACAGGTGTGATTTTCCTCCACTCCGCGGCACATCAATCTCGGAGACCCGACCTTCAGCGCGGGAGGACGATCCGGGCAGAGCAGGGCGCGTCCACGCTGGCGGCGACCAACGGGGCCCTTCCTGATCGACGACGGCCCGGGAGCTCCGAGTCACAGCTCGCGACTGATTCCGATTCTAGAAATCTCATGTCCAACCTGCTATTGACACATTTACTTTTTTTTGCAAGCTCGTTGAGATCTCAAGCTCGGGAGGGCGCACATGAGGTTTCCTGCCCTGCGGCCGTCGGTCGCGATCCTGTCGATTCTCGTGCTCGTCTCGATCGGCGGTCCGCCGTGCCTCGCCGACACGCCGATCCTTGCCGACTCGTTTCGTCCGACGACGCCCGGCCACGGGGACGGCGACCCTGTCGACGGGGCCGCGCTCGAGCGCGGCCACGGGCGATGGAGCAGCACCCCGGGTCTGTACTTCCATGACGGGGCCGTCAGGGGTGGGGGCGTGGCGGAGCACGCACGGGTCGCCTTCGTGCCCTCGGACCACTCCGGCTCGGCGAGGGTCTATCTCGAGGCCCTGCTCGACCCCGGCGCCAACGGCTGGTCGGGGGTCGGCTTCACCGACGGCGAGGACGGTCCGCTGCCATCGGTCGGCCAGCTGTGGATGAAGATCGACGACCGGGGGAGGATCGAGGTCAGGGCGGACGGGGCTTCGAGCCTGCTGTACAAGGACAGCCACCAGCACCCCGCCTACGTCCCTGGTATAAACACGGTGCGCCTCGAGTACAACCGCCGCCTCAACACCGCGCGCGCCTGGGTCAACGGCGCCGAGCTGCCCCTCGACGAGCTCGGCGGCCACGGCTTCGTGCCGGACATCCGGGCGGTGGCCTTCCAGCTCAGGGACGACGGCGGCGGGCTGAAGGTGCTCGGTGACGAGTCGGGCGCGGGAGGGGTGCTGGTCGGCATGGTCGGCGCGGTCCTCGGCGATCAGTTCACCACCGGCCCAGGGCGAGGGGTCGCCCAAGGCGCCCCGCTCAACGGCGTGACGGCTCAGTATGGCAACGAGATCTGGACGGCCACGCCCTCGGTGGGCTTCGGGCCGGGGTACGCGACCAACATCGGTCTCGACAACTGCCTGGCCACCCTGCCCTTCGACCCGGACGACCATCCGGGGTACGCGGTCAGCTCCATCGAGGCGATGGTCAACCCGGCCCGCGAGGGCTCGATCGCGATCGGGTTCTCCGGGTCGGGGACGGGGTCCTTCACCCAGGACGGCGCGGTGTGGGCGCGGCTGCTCGACAGCGGCGGCCTCCAGGTCTATGCCGCCGGGACGAGCGTGGTGATCTTCGATGACCTGGTCGCCGAGCCCGGGGCCTTCTCCGGCGGGATCCCGGTCAAGCTCTCCTACAACCGGCTCACCGGCGAGGTTCGTGTGGACCTCGGCGAGCTGGAGATGGGGATCGAGCCCGTCGTCGCCACCCTGCCGGGCGGCGTCTTCCCGCTCACCATCGGCGTCGGGGGGTTCGAGGCCTACCGGTCGGGCGGGTTCACCTCGACCAACCAGTTTGCGGTCGACGATCTCGCGTTTCACGTCGACGACGACATCCCTGTGCTCGCGATCACCCAGCACCCGGTGAGCGTCGAGACGGTGTTCGGGAGCATCGCCGAGTTTCATTGCGCCGCATCCGGCGGCGTGCCCCCGTACACCTTCGAGTGGCAGCAGCAACCCAAATCGGGGGAGGGCGAAACTTGGAACACCCTGGTCGACGGGGTCAACGGGATCTCCGGGGTCTCGACCCCCGACCTGGTCGTCTACCCCGTGACCTTCGACAACGACGACCGGTACCGCTGCCTGGTCCGCGACTCGAACTCCGTGCCGGGCGAGGCCCCGTCCGCGGAGGCCAGCCTGTCGGTCACGAAGCCGATCACCACTGACTCGTTCACGACCGGCGGCTCGACCGGGAGGACCGTCGGGTCGCCGATCGGCGCGACCGAGCCCGAGTACGGCGACGGGCCCTGGTCCGCCACGCCCGACGCGGTCTTCGGCGACGGTGTGCTCACCAATGCGGTCACGACCAGCGCCAACGTGCTCGCGGAGGTGCCGGTCACCTCCTCGATGACCGCCACCTTCAACGTGCTGTCGACGAGCGCGAGCGTGCTCGTCGGAAACGCCGAGTGGGTCGGCGTGGGGTTCTCGTCCAGCGCTCTCCAGAGCTTCACCCTGGCCGGAAGCGGCCAGCTCTGGGTGAGGGTGGCGAGCAGCGGCCGGGTCAAGGTCCACGCCAACAGCGCGGTCATCTTCGACAGCGTGATCCTCGACTCGAGCGAGATCCAGCAGCCGGTCGCGGTTCGCGTCGACTACGACGCCGACGCGGCTACCCCGAGGGCCTGGGTCAACGGCGACGAGCTGACCCTCGGCGCCACGGCCCCCCTCGGGCCGTTCGGCGCCGCCGGGGTCAACGCGCGAAAGACGGGCGGCTTCGCCTCGCCCGGCATGCTCCAGGTCGACAACTTCGCGCTCTCGGGGGCCGACGAGTTCCCGCTCCCGGCGTTCACTGAGAGGCCCCAGTCCCAGTCCGCCGTCCTCGGCTCGGACATCACCCTGACCTGTGCGGCCGAGGGCGGGATTGCGCCCCTGGCATTCCGGTGGTTCAGGGCCTCTGGCGGCGAGATCTTCACCGGGGGACCCTACACCGTCGTTCCCGGAGGCGCCACGAGCTCCACGCTGACCATCGCGGGGCTCGAGCCGTCGCTGGACGGGTCGTACGTCTGCGAGGTCACGGACGCCCGGTATGGGGACCCGCGGCCGATCGGAGCGTCGGGCTACATTCGCACGATCCTGCCCGATTTCAAGATCCTGTGGGGAGGGCGTGCCGGCGACAACGTCTTCACTGCAGAAGCCTACGAGCAAGAGCCAGGGGGCCAACAATTGAACCGCGTGGAGTTCATCCGAGCGGGTTCGAATCACAAGTACAAACTCGAGGTCGATTTTGCGGTCGGCTCGGCGCCCGACTCGAGCCTCTCGTACCCGTTGACGGTGTGGGGGGCATGCCACGAGGCGGGGGTCGAACCTGCGCTCCCGTACTCCTACCTGGGCACCATCATGTCGAACGGGGGTGGGCAGGAGAAGGTGGAGTTCGAGGCGCCGGTGCAGTGCCTCGCAGGCTCTAGGTGGGGCATTCTCTCCCTCATGGTCGATATCAACGCGGTGGAGAACCCGAGCGCCCCCGGCGGTGTCATCTACCCTGACTCCATCGAGGGCGGGATGCCGTACCTGCCCGAGGTCAGCTTCGACTTCGGCAACCGCGGACAATTGATCGGCTGGATCCCGGTGATCGACGGGACCAGGTACACCGGCCTGATGAGCGCGATCCTGGGAGACACACCAAACCCGACGTGGTTCGAGCTCGACTTCACGAGCCCGGGCGATGCCCCGGATCCCGATGGCTACCTCCTGGATTGGGTCCTGGCGGCGGTTCAGGCCACCCAGGACGCCGGTCTCCTGACCTTCCACATGCCTCTGTGGGATCCCTGTCGGTACATCGACGACGTGATACCGAACCCGACGACGGAGGACCCCCACACCTACCAGCCGTACATGGCCTGGGACACGAACCAGGCCGGGTTTGTGCCTTTGGGCGGCATCACCAGGCATCGCATCGAGAACGCGGTCGGGCGACGGGAAAACGCCCTCTTCCTCGGCTACACGGAGGGGGAGCCGCCGGTCCCCTCGGTGGACATGAGCGGGACCACCTCAGGGCAGCCGGCAGACCCGACCGACGCGGCCGTGCTCGGGCCCGACGGCAGCGGGGCCAACTCGACCAACTGGCTCGCATCGGCAAACCAGGCCCAGTACCAGGTCCTGGTGTGGACGACCGATCACAGCGGCCAGAACTGGTCCGATGGCCTCGGGACGCTCGAAGTACCGCATTTTCCAGACTCCGGGCCGGACCCAGACTCCTTCCCCGCAGGCAGCAACACGTGGGTGTATCTGGGCTTCGTCAAGGACGGCCAGCCCACGTGGGGCAACCAGATCCCCTGCGACCTCTTTGACTTCGAGTGGTATCGCCTCGACGCGATCCGGTTCTGGGGCACGGGAGGGGAGGACCCTCCACCGACCCCGCTGGACTACAGAGCGCGCTACTTCGTGAGGTACGACCCCCCCGATTGGGAGGAGATGCCGGACGAGGTGGTCAGCGGGGACGAGGCCCGCGTCTGCCTCCTCGCGGAGTCGACCCGCCCGGACTACCCCGCTCCGCACGTCCCCACGATTCAGTTCTGGAAGCAGCACGGGAATGGGGACCCCTCTGACGCCGTGGAGTTCACCACGGAGGTCGTGTCGGCCGGCGGCGTCGGTCGGACCCTTCACTGTCTCGCGGGCGAGGCCACCTACACCTTCGACGACTGCGGCGCCGACTGCTCCCATTGGGTGGAAGCCTTCATCGACGTCCATCCCGATGAGACCAACTCGCTCAACAACCACGCCGGGCCGTTCGAGATCAGGGTGTCCAGTACTGATTGTCCGGTCCCGGTGGTGGTTCTTCCGTGAAGGAGGCAGAGATGAAGCAGGCAAGCGCACCGCTGACTGGCACCCCGGCGACGCCGTTGCTGAAGGGCCGCTCAACCTGGCACCACCCCACCTTCCCGGTTACCGCCGCAGCTCCGGCACGACATACGCCCCGCGGGGCCTGGCCGATCGTGACGAGCCTCGTTCTCGCCACACTCTGCGGGCTGGCCCAGGCGGCCGAGCCGACCGGCGACGACCCGGTGTTCGCGCTTCGCGGTGAGGAGGCCCGCGGGTACAGCTCGGGCGGCATGAACCTCTCGGAGTACGAGCAGGTCAACCTCGCCAACGGCAACCTGACGCTCGCCGTGCCGCTCGCCTCGGTGACCACGGACGGAGGGTTGTCCTATTCCGTGAGCGCTCATTACAACACCAAGATCGGCGGCGTAGGGGAGACCTTCGGCTACTACCGCGGCGTCGAGAGCTACGGTCTCGGTTGGGACCTCCGCCCGCCGAGGGTAAGCGCCTGGTTCGAGTGCGACCAGTCCAGCCTGTCCTACCCGGAGGAGTGCCCGCCCGGTTCGACCGACCACCCGATCAAGTACACGATCCTCTCCCTGACCAGCCAGTCCGGCGCCGAGCAGCAGGTCATCGCCGTGCCGCCCGGCCCTTGGAAGGACGCGGGCAATCTCGGATACGACATCGACGACGACGGTTACTCTGGCGAAGTGTGCCCGAGAACCACTGTCCCGGGCCCGTATGAGGATCCTTTCGGTGACTGCCGCTGCGTGGCCCGTACCGGCGAGCTCTCCATCTGCTTTACCTGGGACGAGCCTTTGGTTCGCATCACCATCGACGCCCAGACGACGCCGGTCACCGTCGTCGTCGAGGACGAGTCCGGGACCGTCAGCCGATTCGGGCAGATCGTGGACGTGAGGTCCAGGGTTAGTAGACAGGCGCCTTGGGCACAGTTGTCCCCTGAAGAGATAGAGGTCGTCAACTTTAGGGAGGAGGTCGACGGCTTCTACCTGACGTCCCTCGAGCGGGGCCCGTGGCAGGACGACGTTGCCGCAAACGTCATCACCTTCGACTACGACGACGACACGCCGTGGCTCGTCGAGAGCATTCGCGCGAACGGCGCTGTCGAGCGCAGGATCGACTTCGACTACAACTCCCATCCCATCGGCGAGCTCGACCCCCCACCGATGATGCTTGACACGATCACCGCGCCCGCCTTTTCCGGCGGGCAGCGGGTGATTTCGTTCGAGTACAACGACGACCTCCCGGTCAACGCCTGGCCCGATGAGCCGCCTTCGCCGCACCTCCCACCAGACTGGACCTGGGATGCCCCTTTCCTCTCGTCGATCGTCAGCGATGCGGGCGCCGGCGGAGGCGACCTGGAGTGGGCCTTCAGCACCGGAATCCCGCCGAATCCCCTGAATGAGGTGCATATACGGGTCTTTACCCTACCCACCGGCGGGACGATCGAGTACGAGTACACGGGTTTTCCTCAAGTCGGCCTGTGCCAGTTCCCGGAGGAGGACCCGCTGGAAACCCAGGGCGTGTGGTTCGGGAGCGCTGCATTGTTCAGAAGGACGATCAGAATCCCCGATGCCACCCTGTCCGACAGCGACCCGGTGATGCGGGTGGAAACCACAGCGATGGCTCGGAACATCAACTGCCCCGGGATTCCGAATCCCTATCAACTTGAGTTTCCCGATTGCATGCCGTATCCGGACAGCCCGTTCTTCCAAGGCATACCGCAGTTGCTCGGGCAGGCCGCCTACCGCTGGGTCTGGGTCGAGACCTATGCGGGCGACGCCGCGCCATGGGACATGACGACGACCTCGACGGGGGAGATCCACCGCTTTTTCTTTCACAACTTCCGGGAGTTCTCGGCTGACTACTTCTCGACGATCCCGACCAGCGCCCGGGGAGTCGTGGCAGAGTTTTACCCCAACCGCCAGCTTGGCAGGTGGCGTCCGAAGGACGAGTCGTTTCTCCTTGGGTGGGACGACGTCCAGGTGCTGCGGCATCAACAGACGCGGCGGGCAACCCTCTTCGGGGACGACTACTCGAACCCAGTAAACTACACCAAGATCCCATGCTGCCCGATGCCCTGGGAGCACGTCTTCAACACGGTCGAGCGATCCACCACGATCACGAACGAAACCGGCGGCGACGTCCGGAGCTGCGCCCTCCTTGTCCCCAACGACCCGGAGGCCGTGGAGTGCCAGGCGGTGACGACCGAGCTCGACATCAGCGATTTCTTCAGGACCGAGAGTGAAACCACCATCGTGGCCGGCTCGGCGATTCCCGATCACGAATCGCGGACCACGGCGTACGGGTACGCCGACCCCGAGATCCTCCAGAACCCGCTGGTCTGGGATCTCGGAAAGCCCAACTTCGCGGCGACGTGTACCTCGCCTCCCTGCTGGGCCGAAGCCGTTCGCTCACGGTGGGAGCTCCAGCAGGGCTACGTCCGTCTGAAGACGCAGTGGACCAACCCCCAGCCGGGGGGTGAATACCTGTGGCGCTGTGACGCAGACATCGCCGATTGTACGCAGACCGACTACTCCTACGACGAAAACGGGAATGTCAACCGGGTCAGCAGATCCGGGGGCTACGCCACCGGTTTCAGTCAGTCGGTCCCCGACGAGGTCACCGGGTACCTCCACGGGAGGCCGTTCCGGAGATCGCTTGAAGACGGCTCGACCTCCCTCCTGCTGTGGGAGAAGGGCATCGACCCGGGCACCGGTCTGACCCGCTGGGCAGTCGACGGCTCGGGCGCCGGCAAGGCCTACCTCTACGACAGCCTTGGGAGGGTCACTGACTCCGCGCCCATCGAGGGCGACCAAGGCGCCGGGGGTGAGTGGAGCTTGACTCTCCAGCCGTACGAGTACGACACGACCGGGAACCCATTGTTCATCAAGGGCAGCCACTTCACCTACCTCAACCCGGCCGCCGAGACGTTGGCAATGCGCGAGGCATGGGACGCCTCCTACGATCTGAGCCCGAGTGGTGAGCTCAGCCTTGCCGCCCCGCCGGAGTTCGAGCTGCGGGCCCGGCTCCACCTCGACGGGATCGGCCGCCCGACCCAGCTGACCGAACGTCGTCCCGATGGGTCCGGGTCCAGGACGAGGTACAGCCTCGGGTACTTCCACGACTCCAGCGCCGGCAGCGTCCTCAACCCGTGCGATCTCGGCGCCACCACCCTGACGAACCCGGCGAGGGTCGACCTCCTCAGCGAGTGGGTCGACGGCGACGGCGACAGCTGGCCGGGCTGTGCAACCCTCAGCTGGTCCTCCACGCACTATGACGGTCTCAACCGCCCGGCGCTGCAGGCGCTGCCGGATGGCAGCTCGATCTCGACCGGGTATCGCGGAAGCGGCACCACCACGACCACTCGCACGGTCGCGACGTCGACCACCCAGAACGAGAGCGAGATGGAGACAGTGGCCGTCAAGGATGCCTTCGGCAGGCTGCGCCGGCTGCTCGAGCAGGAGACGCCAGGTACCGTGGGGTGTCTTTCGAACCCGGCGCTGTGCATCGAGTCGCTCTACGAGTACGACGTGAAGGACAGGTTGAGGCAGGTTGCTGTCGCCGCCAACTCGGTCCCGCAGAACCGGAGCTTCGAGTACTCGGGCGCGGGCTTTCTGCTGTCGTCGACCGAGCCGGAGCGTTACACGACGTACCGGAGCTACGATGCGATGGGAAACCTCCGCGAGGAGGTCACCAAGCTCGACACGACCCTCGCGGACCCCGACCCCGTCGGCTACGAGTTCGACGGCTTCTCGAGGCTCGTCCGCAAGTTCATCGGCCCGCCGACCTTCGAGCTCGACCTGGCGACCTTCGACTACGGATCGTCGGGGATCGGCACCCCGGGCTACAACAAGGTCGAGGAGGCATCGCAGGTCAACCGGTACGGGTCTGGCAGCGATGCGCCGACCGTGATCGTCTCCCAGACCTGGGAGTACGGCGGTCCGGGCGGGCGGGTCAGCTCGCGGACGACGAGGATCGGCGACCCGGTCACGGGCAACGGGTTCGGGGAGCCCGACGACGGGTTCGTCCTCGAGTACCTG
>JALOLD010000139.1 GCA_025456145.1 Thermoanaerobaculales bacterium
CCCATCGACGAGGCGATCCCGATCGCGCGCCAGGTCGCCGAGGCGCTCGAGGCGGCGCACGAGGCGGGCATCGTCCACCGCGATCTCAAGCCGGCCAACATCAAGATCACCGACGACGGCACGGTCAAGGCCCTCGACTTCGGGCTCGCGAAGGCCTGGGAGGCGGAGGCCGGAGATTCCAGCCTCTCGCTGTCGCCGACCCTGACCGGGCACGCGACCCTCGAGGGCGTGATCCTCGGCACCGCGGCCTACATGTCGCCCGAGCAGGCGCGGGGCAGGAAGGTCGACCGGCGGGCCGACATCTGGGTGGGAGATGCTGACCGGTGTCGGGCTCTTTCAGGGCGAGACGGTGACCGATGTCCTCGCCGCCGTGGTTCGGGAGGAGGTCGATCTCGACGCTCTTCCCGCAAGCACGCCGGCGGACCTGCGAGCCCTGCTCGAACGCTGCCTCGAGCGCGATCCCAGGCAGCGACTGCGCGACATCGGTGAAGCCAGGATCGCCCTGGCGAGGACGCCCGCGACCGACGAAACTCCCGCCCCGCAGCGCGGGAGCGTGCGGATGACCCGCCGCTCGTTCGCCGTCACCTCGGCGATGACGGGAGTCGGCGCGGTGCTCGGTTTCGGCGTCGGCCGCCGCTTCGCGGGCCCGGCTGCGTCCGGCAGGGTCGGAGCCGAACTCGAGATCACGCGTCTGACCAGCTCGGGCAGGGTCATCGCGGTGGCGATCTCGCCGGACGCCCGCTTCATCGCGTACGTCGAGTCGGACCAGGGCCTGCAGAGCCTGTGGCTGCGCCAGCTCGCGAGCGGCCAGACGTTGCGGCTCATCCCCGAGCGGCCGGTCACCTACTGGGGCCACGCCTTCCGTCCGGACGGCAACGATGTGGTCTTCGGCGTCAAGTCGCAGGAGGAGTCAGCGGGGGCCTTTTATTCGATCTCGACCCTCGGCGGCGCACCGAGACGTCTTCTGAACGGTATCGACTCGGGGCCGGCCTTCTCGGCGGACGGAAAACGGCTGGCGTTCGTGAGGTCGGGCTACCCGACCGCCGAGGAGTCCGCCCTGATGGTCGCCGCCGCCGACGGCGCGGGCGCCGAGGCGCTCGCGGTGTACAGGCTGCCGGAGTTCGTGGCCCCGATCTTCTTCACCGCGCCGGCCTGGTCGCCCGACGGACGGCACATCGTCGCGGCCGTCAGCCTCCTGGGCAGCACGTCTGCCGACGCCCGCAGCCGCCTCGATTCGATCTCGGTCGCTGACGGGTCGCGGTCGGTCGCGTCCGATCCGGGGTGGCTCTATGCCGCTCAGGCGCAGTTCCTCCCCGAGAGGCGCGGCCTGCTCGTGGTGGCTCGGGCGTCGCACCAACCCAACAACCAGATCTGGCACGTGAGATCGCCCGGTGGCGAGGCCTCGCCGGTGACGAACGACCTCGACGAGTACCGGATCATCTCGCTGTCCGCCGACGGCGGGTCGCTGGCCACCGTTGCGGCGGACGTCTCGTCGGCGATCTGGGTCGGGCCGCGCGATGGAAGCGCCCGCCCGCGCCGCCACAGCTGGGCGAAGTTTGACGGCTACCAGGGTCTCTGCTTCTCGCCGGACTCCCGCCTCGTCTACACCACCGAGGCGGGCGGCCGCTGGGGCCTGTGGTCGATCGCTCCCGACGGCGGCGACAACGCACCGCTGCTGATGTTGCCGCCGGGGGAGACCATCTCCGGGGTCGCGGTGTCGGGGCGGGACGGTCTTTTCCTGAGCGTGCGGACGAGCGCCGGGATCGAGATCCGGCTGGTCGGCGCGGACGGCTCCGACAGGGGCGTGGCGGTGCGAGACGTCGCCACCGGCGGGATCGCCGCGTCGCGCGACGGAGCCCTGGTCTACAGCTCGCTCGTCCGAGGCTCGCCGCGGCTCTTCCTGCTCGATGCGCTGGGCTCGACGCCGGTGCCACTGTCTGAACGATCGTCGTTCCGGCCTGCCATCGAAGCCTCGGGGGAACGCATCGCCTTCTACTCGATCGACGAGACCGGAAACTTTCGCGTCGAGATTGTCTCCCGCGAGGGAGGCCGGCCGCTGTGGAGCGCTCCGGCGGAACCGCCGAACGCCAGGAGCCGGCTGGTCCTGCGCGCGGACGGGCTCTTCCTGAACACCGTGCCCGGCGATCGCGCCAACGTCTGGCAGTGGACCCTCGACGGGTCGTCACCGCGGAGGCTGACGGACTTCGACGATCAGACTCTCTTCGATTTCGCGTTCTCCGACGACGGACAGACCCTGGCAACCGTCCGCGGCCCCCGCGTTCGCGATGCCCTGCTCATCACGGGCTTTCCGGGCTCCATTCGAGGGGTGTCCTCGTGATCGGCACCACCCTCGCCCACTACCGCATCACCGCGGCGCTCGGCGCCGGCGGGATGGGGGAGGTGTGGCGGGCGATCGACACCAAGCTGGGGCGTGAGGTGGCGCTCAAGGTGCTGCCCGCCGTGACGGCGTCCGATCCCGACCGCCTCGATCGGTTCCGCCGTGAAGCGACGATGCTCGCCTCCGTCGATCACCCGGGTGTGGTCGCCGTGTACTCCGTGGAGAAGAGCGGTGGCCTCAACTTCCTGACCATGCAGCTGGTCGAGGGCGAGTCGCTG
>JALOLD010000053.1 GCA_025456145.1 Thermoanaerobaculales bacterium
GATCTCCGGTCGCAAGGCCTTCCAAAAGCCGATGGCCGACGGCGTCAAGCTGCTCAACGCGATCCAGGACGTCTTCGCCTGCCCCGAGGTCACCATCGCCTAGAGCGAGCCGCGCCGGCGATGGGCCGCCATGCGGCCGGTGAGCCGGCGATCACGAGGCCGCCGCACATCCGGCGACACGGCATCGCCCCGCCGAGGCGGGGCGATGCGGCGTCGGGCGATCCAGGGGTCGCCGATCAGAGCAGACGACGCGCGAAGAGCAGGCCGATGCCGGCGATCAGCCCGATCAGCAGCATGACCCCGGTCGTGCCGAGGGTCGGGATCGGCCCGCCGAAGGGCGGCAGCAGGGCGGTGCTGGCGTTGTTCGACCCGTTCGGATCGTTCTGACTGCCGCTGACATCGGCGACGTTGACCGTGTTTGCCGGGTCGAGGATGTCGACATCGATGGTGCAGGAGACCATCGCGCCGTTGACGAGCCCGCCGATGTTCCATGTCCACGGCGTGCCGTTGACCCCGCCGCAGGTGTCGCTGACATAGCTGACGCCGGCGGGCAGGAGGTCGTTGACGACGACACCGGTCGCGTCGTCGGGACCGAGGTTTCGGACGGTGATGACATAGCGGCCGGAGCTCGGGCCGGGAGTCTGGCCGATCTTGAAGATGTCGAGGTCGGCGTCGCCCTGCTGCGCCTGCTCCGGGAAGACCAGGGTCGGGAAAACGAAGTTGGCCTGTGGGTTGGCGGGCATGGCGGTGATCACCAACCGGTCGAAGGGCACCGTGCTCTCGACGAACTGGAGCGGCGCACTCGTGGTGTCGAGGGTGATCGCTCCCACGTTGGCGGCTCCCGCGTAGACCAGGAAGTCCATCGGGCCGTTCCAGTCGGCGACCTGGGCGCCGAACTGGGTGATCAGGCTGGTGAAGGTGATCGTCAAGCTGTCGGTGCAGCCAAAGGCGCCGGTCGGCGGGTCGACGAGGAACAGGCCGAGCGAGCCGTTCGGGTCGGCGCCGAGGGCGCGGCCCGACGGGTTGGTGTTATACGAGCCCGGGGTCGAGCCGGTGCACGTGGCGAACACCATCCCGGCGACGCCGGAATCGGGGAACTGCGCCTGGATGGCGGCGACCGAGGTCGGCCCGGCGGGCATCAGGTCGAAGTCGAGGGTCACCGCCGGCACGGTCATCGCCGGGATCTGCGACATCGCGTCGGGACTACTCCCGAACCACGGCCCGAAGTCCTGCGGGTCCTCGGCCGCCCCCGCGGCGGCGACCGCGAGCATCGTCGCGATCACGATCCAGCTGCGTCGGAGTTCTGTGGCACGCATCATGATCCCCCCATTCTCAGGTACGTCTCCAATGATGATTGTGGAACGTATCACATTCCAGTCGACCGTGGGAAGTCGCCCCAGCCTCGCCACATGATTCAGCCTCCTTCGGATTACAGGGCTCCACATTTCTGGTGGGCTTACCAAGGCTGCACTGCTACTGCGCCACCAAGGAGGTTTACTCTGCCACCCTAACTGCCGCCTGGTTGCTGCGACGTGTCCGACGTGGCGCTGATTGACCCTGCCGGTGATTCCCTGGCTTAAGAACATCGGTTGATTGGCCGTGGTAATCTCGATTGCGCTTCGATTGCTGGATTGGGAGCTCGGTTTTAAGGGAGCCGTCGATGTCGGGACGCGTGAAGTGCGTGGGAGCGCTCTTCGTGATCATCAGCTCCGCGGGTACGGCGGCGGCCCAGCCGTGTCCCGACCCGGTCAGCTGGCTGCCGCGCTCGGAGGCAAGGGCAGTGGTGAAGCTCGGCGATCTCGCGGCCTTCGGGAGCGGTGCGGTCCTGCTCCTGGCGGATGTGTCGGCGCCGTCTGCGCCGCAGGTGCTCGGACAGATCCTCCTTCCCGACGTGGTCCATGGGCTCGCCGAGTCCAACGGATATGTCTTCGTGGCGGATGGCTCGGCGGGACTTCGCATCGTCGATGTCGGGACGCCCGCGTCTCCCGTGGAGGCGGGCGCTTTCGACACCCCAGGCTATGCCTACGATGTGGCCTTGGCAGGTGGCTTCGCGTTCGTCGCGGCGGCGAGCTCGGGATTGCGCGTGATCGATGTGTCCACGCCCTCGGCGCCCGTCGAGGTCGGTTTTCTCGACACTTCCGGCAGCGCCCAGGGTGTGGTGGTCTCCGGGGACCTCGCATTCCTGGCGGACGGGAGCGCTGGCCTTCGGATCGTGGACGTCGGCACGCCGTCGGCGCCCTTCGAGCTCGGCGCCGTCCCGAACATCAGTCTAGCGATGGACGTCGCCGTAGCCGGATCGTCGGCCTTCGTGGCCTCGCCTGGTAGCGGCCTCGTCGTTGTCGACCTCAGCGACCCGATGGCGCCGTCGGTGGTGGGCGTCATGTCGCTCCTTGGCCCGACGGCGGTCGATGTTGCCGGCGGTTTCGCCTATGTGACGACGAACGTGGGTGGGGTCGTCGTTTTCGACGTGAGCGATCCGTCGCAACCGTTGATGGTGGGTCTCGAGGACACCGACGGTCGGGGCTTCGACGTCATGGTCTCCGGCGCTACCGTCTATCTGGCCGACGGGGGTGGTGGCCTCCGACTGGTCGACGTCGCGACCCCGTCTTCCCCTGTCCAGGTCGGCGGCATCGACACTCCAGGTCTAGGAGATGCCGTCGCGATCTCCGAGGGGTATGCATACGTCGCGGAGGTGGGGTCAGGGCTCAGGGTCATCGACATCAGCGATCCGGCCGCGCCGCAGGACGTAGGCTCCCATTACAGCTTCGCCGCGGACGCCGGCGTGGCGTCGGCGGGAGGCTATGCGTTCCTGGCCAACGGCGAACAGGGGCTCGCAGTCATCGACGTATCGACGCCGTCGTCTCCGTCCGAGGTGGCAGCAGTGGACACGCCGGGCTACACGTTTGGCATCGCGCTCTCGGGGCATCACGTCTTTGTGGCCGATTCGGACGCGGGCCTGAGGGTCATCGACATTGCGAACCCGGCCGCTCCGTCGGAGGTTGGCTTTCTCGACACGCCGGGGCAGGCGAACGGGGTCGTCGTGCAGGACGAGCTGGCATACGTCGCGGACATGTTTGGTGGTCTCAGGATCGTCGATGTGAGCACTCCGGGGTCACCCGTCGAGGTTGGCTCGTGCACGACCGTAGACAGGGCCTGGGCGGTGGCGGTCGCCGGAAGCCACGCCTATGTCGCGAACTTCTCTCACGGATTCCGGGTGGTCGACGTGAGTGACCCGACCGATCCGGTCGAGGTCGGGGGCGCACCGGCATTTGCGGTCGGGGTCGCGGTGTCGGACGGTTTGGCATACGTCGGCGATGCATACGCCGGTCTCAGGGTCTTCGACGTGAGTGTGCCGACATCGCCGGTGGAAATCGGCGGTCCGGTCGAACCGCCGATCGCAATCGGAGTCGCGGTGAGCGGCGACACGGTCGTCACCGCGAGCGATTGGGCCGGTTTCGCAATCTACCGGACCTGCGAGGGTCCGCTGATCTTTGCGGACGGGTTCGAGTCCGGCACGACCTCGGCCTGGTCGAGCTTCGCCAACTGAGGCGGGGCGAGACCCGTTGCACCACATCGCCTGAGCGGGGAACGCCGCCACCGGGCGGCGAAACTTCTGACCCCGCCGCTACCGGCATCCCGAGCGGTGTGGAGTCCGTCGGACGCGGAATGAAAAACCCCGCCGAGGCGGGGTTGTTCTGGTGCGACGGTTTGGCGGGCGGCCGCACCCGCCACCGCGATTCGTCCGACGAATCGCCCTTACATGATGGCGAAGAACGGCGCCCGCTCGCCGGAGCGGATCGCCGCGCCCTTGGCGGCGACCGTCGGCAGGGCGCGGTAGCAGAAGTGGATCGCGGTCTGGATCTTGTTGTGGTAGAAGGCCGCCTCCTCGTCGGTCTTGAGAAACTCCTTGTAGGCCTTCTTGTCGTCGGTCCCGACGCCCTTCTCCGCGAGGATCGCGCCGAGCTTGGTCTTGGCGAGCATCGCCTGGTCGAGCAGCAGGTGGGCGCCGAGCACGGTGCCGACCATGTCGAGCAGCGGCGGCGCGTTGAGCAGCACCATCTGGATCGCGTCGGGCCGCTTGGTGAGCTCCTTCGAGATCGTCTCGATCTGCTTGAGCGCGGCGGCGAGCATCCACGCCGGCTCCATGAGCTCGGGGTCGGACTTGGCGGTGTTGAAGGTCTTCTCGGCGGCGCCGAGCAGCTCGCGGATGACCTTGCCGCCGTTCATCGGCAGCTTGCGGGCGACGAAGTCGAGGGCCTGGATGCCGTTGGTTCCCTCGTAGATGCAGGCGATGACCGCGTCGCGCATGTACTGCTCGGCCGGGTACTCGCGGGTGTAGCCGTAGCCGCCGAAGACCTGGAGGCACCAGTGGCAGACCTGGACGCCCCACTCCGAGCACCAGGCCTTGCAGATCGGGGTGAGCAGCTCGACGTAGCTCTTGTACTTCTCGGACTCCTCGCCCTCGGTCAGGAAGTGCATGTCGTGGTAGTACGAGGTCTGGAGGAGGATCGCCCGCATCGCCTCGGTGTAGGCCTTGGCGCCGAGCAGCATGCGCCGCACGTCGGGGTGCTCGACGATCGGAACCTGGGGCGCGTCGGGGTTGCGCATCTCCTTCCACGAGCGCGACTGGAGCCGCTCTCGGGCATAGGCGAGGGCGGCCTGGTGGGCGGAGCCGGCGGCGGCCGCGCCCTGCAGCCCGACCTCGATCCGGGCCGCGTTCATCATGTGGAACATCAGCTTCATGCCCTCGCCCTCCTCGCCGAGGAGGAAGCCGGTGCAGCCGTCGTTCTGGCCGAACACGAGGGTGCAGGTGGGCGAGCCGTGGATCCCCATCTTCTCCTCGATGTTGTTGCAGTAGACGTCGTTGGGCTCGCCGAGGCTGCCGTCGGGGTTGACCTTGATCTTGGGGATGATGAACAGCGACAGCCCCTTGGTGCCGACCGGCGCGTCGGGGGTGCGGGCGAGCACGAGGTGGATGATGTTCTCGGTGAGGTCGTGCTCGCCGGCGGTGATGAAGATCTTCTCGCCGGTGATCTGGTAGCTGCCGTCGGCGTTCTTGACCGCCTTGGTCTTCGACGCGCCGACATCGGAGCCGGCCTGCGCCTCGGTCAGGCACATCGTGCCGCACCACTGCCCGGCGAGGACCTTCTCGACGAAGAGCCGCTTCTGCTCCTCGGTCCCGAAGCCGGCGATCATGTGGCCGACCCCGCGGGTCAGCATGAGGGTCAGAGAGAACGAGACGTTGGCCCCCGAGAAGAACTCGTTGACCGCGGTGCCGAGGACCTCGGGCAGACCCATGCCGCCGACCTCGGGGTCGGCGAGGAGGCCGATCCAGCCGCCCTCGGTGACGGTTTGGAACGCCTCGTGGAAGCCCTCGGGGAGGGTGACCTTGCCGTCGGACCACTGCGCGCCGACCCGGTCGCCGGTCTCGTTGCAGGGCGCGAGCTGCTCCTGGGCGATCTTCAGCGCCTCCTCGAGGACCATGCCGACGCTCTCGACATCCCAGTCGGCGAAGCGCTCGGCCTCGAGGAGCTTGGCGGTCGGCAGCCACTCGAAGAGCTGGAACCTGACGTCACGAAGATCGACTCTGTAGTCCACGACAGACCTCCTTGGGCATGGTCAGGGGGCCCTGCGGACGACGCCGATCGCGGCCCCGGGTCAGATGAATGAGCACTCATTCATTCTCTCCGAAGCGCGGCATGAAATCAAGGAGAAATGCCGAGGCGCGGCAATTTTTTCGAGTGGTCGTCGTCCTCGCGGACGTCGTGGATGCGTGCGGGTGCTCAGGAGCACCGGCCTTCCGGGTCGTCCGGCCTGGACGGCCGGGCGGCCCGGCGTCGCGCCGCCGGCACGGTCGCTCGACGGGGACGAGAAGGGCTGCGACCGTGCCGGCGACGCGAGCGGCGGCCTGCATCGTGGCCGGGACGGATGCTCAGGGGCGTGCCTCCCGGGGGAGCCAGGTACGCCATTGTGCGCGAGGGGTCGCGGACGTGGGCGCGCCTCTGAGCACAATAGCGTTCCTGGCACGCCCGGTGAGCAGCGGTGCTCAGGGAGGACCTCGGTCGTCGCTCCGGTTGCTGCCGCGGTCGCTCCCGCTCCCGCTCCCGCTCCCGCTGCCGGTGACATCGGACGCGGACGCGGACGCGGACGCGGGTGCTTCCGCTGCCGCTGCCGCTGAAAACGAAAGCCGCCGGGAGAGCCGGCGGCCGATCGTCGTGTTGAATCAGAGGGCGGGTCAGCGCCGCCGGCGGTCGTCGCGGCGCGGCCCGCGACCGCGGCTGTCGCGCTCGGGTCGACCGCCGCGGCGCTCGGGGCGGGCGACCGGGTCCCGCTCGGGGACCTCCTCGCCGCGCGACCGCGCCTCGTCCTCGAGCATCACCCGGCGCGACAGCTTGATGCGGTCGTTGCCGTCGATGTCGATGATCCGCACCTTGATGGTGTCGCCCTCGTTGAGCACGTCCCGGATGTCCGGGATCCGCTCCATCGCGATCTCCGAGATGTGGAGCAGGCCGTCCTGGCCGGGGAGGATCTCGACGAAGGCGCCGTACGGCTCGATCCGCTTGGCCACTCCCTCGAACTCCTCACCGATCTCCGGGACCTTGGTCAGGCCCTTGATGATCTCGATCGCCCTCTCGGCGGCCGCCTCGCTGCTCGAGGCGATCTCGACGGTGCCGTCGTCCGAGACGTTGATCTTGGCGCCGGT
This sequence comes from Thermoanaerobaculales bacterium, assembly GCA_025456145.1. Taxonomy (GTDB): domain Bacteria; phylum Acidobacteriota; class Thermoanaerobaculia; order Thermoanaerobaculales; family Sulfomarinibacteraceae; genus JAHECW01. The sequence continues at coordinate 6,704 of JALOLD010000053.1, forward strand.
CTGGTCGACGATCGAGCGGATCGTCTTGCCGCCCGGTCCGATCACCGTCCGGATCTGCTCGACGTCGATCTTGATGGTGTAGATCCGCGGCGCATAGCGCGAGACCTCGGCGCGGCCCTCGCTGATCGCCGAGCCCATCCGCTCGAGCAGGAACAGGCGTCCCCGGCGGGCCTGCTCCATCGCCCGCTCCATGATCTCGCGGCTCAGCCCGGAGACCTTGATGTCCATCTGCAGCGCGGTGATGCCCTCCGAGGTGCCGGTCACCTTGAAGTCCATGTCACCGTAGTGGTCCTCCTGCCCGGCGATGTCGGTGAGCACCGCGAAGCGCTCGCCGTCCGAGACGAGACCCATCGCGACGCCGGCGACGGCGCTGGCGAGCGGCGCCCCGGCGTCCATCATCGCCATCGAGCCGCCGCACACCGAGGCCATCGAGGACGAGCCGTTCGACTCGAGGATGTCGGATACGACGCGGATCGTGTAGGGGAAGTCCTCGGGGGCCGGCAGCACGGCGGCGAGCGCGCGCCGCGCGAGGGCGCCGTGGCCGATCTCGCGCCGGCCGGGCCCGCGCAGGAAGCGGGCCTCGCCGACCGAGAACGGCGGGAAGTTGTAGTGCAGCATGAACGGGTTGCGCGAGTCGCCCTCGAAGGCCTCGATGATCTGCGAGTCGTCGGTCGTGCCGAGGGTGCAGGTCACCATCGCCTGGGTCTCGCCGCGGGTGAACAGCGCCGAGCCGTGGGCGCGCGGCAGGACGCCGACCTCGCAGCTCACCGGTCTGATCTCGTCGAAGGCGCGTCCGTCGAGCCGCTTGCCTTCGTCGAGGATCGTCGAGCGGGTGATGTCCTTGACCATCGCGCCGAAGACGCTCTTGACCCACGGGGTCTGCTCTTCGGCGAGCTCCTCCGGAACGGCGTCGATGGCCTTCTGCCGGACCGCCTTGATGGCGTCCTTCTGCTCGAACTTGCCGCGGGTGTGCATCGCCGCGCGCAGCTCGTCGGTCCAGGTCGAGCGGAGAGACGCCTCGAAGTCGGCGCTCCACGGCGCGGTCGGGCCGACGAACGGCGCCTTGACGACCCCTCGCTCGGCGACGATCTCGCGCTGCATCGCGATGAGCTTCCTGATCTCGCGGTGGGCGAGGTCGAGGGCGTCGAGGATGACCGACTCGGCGAGCCCCGAGGCGCCGCACTCGACCATCGCGATCGCGTCGTCGGTCCCGGCGACGATAAGGTCGAGCTCGCTCTCGGCCTGCTCGGCATAGGTGGGAAAGAGCACGAACTCGCCGTTCACCCGGCCGACCCGGACGCCGGCGAGCGGGGTGTCGAAGGGGATGTCCTTGGCGGCCATCAGCGCCATCGAGGCGCCGGTGATGCCGAGCACGTCCGGCGGGTGCTGGTCGTCGGCCGAGAGCACCCAGGAGATGATCTGGGTCTCGCGCCGCCAGCCGTCCGGGAAGAGGGGGCGCAGACCGCGGTCGATCAGCCGGCAGGTCAGGATCTCACGCTCGGTGGGGCGACCCTCGCGCTTGAAGAAGCCGCCGGGGATCCGGCCGCCGGCATAGGCGTTCTCCCGGTAGTCGACGGTCAGGGGCATGAAGTCGATGCCCGGTCGGATGTCGTCCTCGGCACAGACGGTGGCCAGCACCATGGTGTCGCCGAGCCTGACGACGGTCGAGCCGCTCGCCTGCTTGGCGATCTTGCCGAGCTCGAACGTGAGCTCCTTGCCGCCGATGTCGACGGTCCGTTTCGTGACGTTCATTGGTTGGTCCTATCTCAGCCGCGCAGGCCCAGGCGCTCCACGAGCTGGCGGTAACGGGTGATGTCCTTGCCCTTCAAGTACTCGAGCAGACGGCGGCGCCGGCCAACCAGCTTGAGCAGGCCACGCCTGGAGTGGAAGTCCTTCTTGAAGGTCTTGAAGTGCTCGGTGAGGTACTGGATGCGGCGGGTGAGCAGCGCGATCTGTACTTCCGGCGACCCCGTGTCGTTGGGGTGGGTGCGGTACTCGTCGATGATCTCGGGCTTCTGGACGTCAAAGTGACTCATTGCGGTTCTCCACTGTCCTCCGGTGGCGAGGAGGCATCGGTACGGTAGCAGGAACTCGGCTCTGTGGCAATTCGCCGGGCCCGTTGTCAGCGGCTCCGGCCGGCGGCCGGGCTCCGGTCGAGGACCATGGACGGGTGAATCGTCAGGGTTCGGCCGCGGGCGAGCACCGCGGTGACCGCGCCGACCCCGATCATGCTGCCGTCCGGCGCATGGACCGCGACGTGGTCGGCCGGCGCCAGCTCCTCGTCGATCGACCGGAAGACCACGACCTCCTGGCCGTGGACGAAGCGCTCGGCAGCGGCGGCGTTGATGGTCAGCGAGGGAAAGGGCAGCAAGGCCTTCTCGATCGGGATCCAGGCCGCCGAGCCGGCGATCTGGGAGGGGTCGCGGGCGTCGTCGAGGGCCTGCTGCGGCAGCGCGTGGTCGGTGTCGTAGGGCCCGATCTTCAGGCGCCGGAGGTGGTGGAGATACCCGCCGCAACCGAGCACCCTGCCGATGTCGTGGGCGAGCGAGCGGACGTAGAAGCCGGTCGACGCGCTGATTTCCAGGGTGATCTCGGCCTCGCGGTCGGATCGCAGCTCGAGCGAGTGGACGGTCACCGCCTTGGGCGCGATCTCGACCGTCTGCCCGCTCCGGGCGAGCTCGTAGAGCTTCTTGCCGTCGATCTTCTTCGCCGAGTACGGCGGCGGTACCTGCTCGAAGGTCCCGCTGAAGCGCCGCTCGAGCCCGGCCAGGGTCTCGCGGTCGAGGCCCGGGACCGCCCCGCGGGGTTCGGCCGCCTCACCCTCCCGGTCATAGGTGGTCGTGGCGAAGCCGAGCCGGACGACCCCCTGGTAGGTCTTCGGCCAGCCGAGCAGGAACTGCTGGAGACGGGTCGCATGGCCGACGCAGAGCAGGAGCAGGCCCTCGGCCATCGGGTCGAGGGTGCCGGTGTGACCGATGCGTCGCTCGCCGAGGGCTCGCCGGGCCTTGTCGACGACGTCGTGGGAGGTCGGGCCCGACGCCTTGACCACCGGCAGCAGGCCCGACAGGCGGGGCGCCCGGCGGCGGCTCAACCGCGTCCTCCGAGGAGCTCGGCCAGGGTCGACTCGAGGAGGCTGCGGACGGTCGCGAGGTCGAGCTCGAAGCTGCAGCCGGCGGCGTTCGAGTGTCCGCCGCCGCCGAACCGGGCGGCGACGCTGCGAACGTCGACGGCGCCCCGCGAGCGCAGGCTCACCTTGACCCTGCCCGGCTCCCACTGCTTGCAGAAGACGACCACCTCGACCCCGGCGACGGCGCGCGGGATGTTGATGATCTCCTCGGTGTCGGTGCTGTCCGCCCCGGCGCGCTCGAACGCTGCCGGGTCGACCTCGAGGCTCGCCAGCCGACCGTCGCACAGGAAGCGCAGGGTCTTGAGCGCCTCGCCGAGCAGCCTGACCGAGCCGATCGTCCGGCCGTCGTGGACCCACTCGGAGATCAGCGACGGCTCGGCGCCGGCCTCGACCATCTCGGCGGCGGTGCGGAAGGCGCGCGGGCGCGCGTTGGAGTAGCGGAAGTCGCCGGTGTCGGTGGCGAGGGCGACATAGGCGTTGGTCGCGGCGGAGACCGACGGAGCGACGCCGGCGACCTTGAACATCGTCCAGACCATCTCGCCGGCGGCCGGCGCCTCCTCGTCGAGGAAGTTGACCTCGCCATAGCCGGGGTTGGCCAGGTGGTGGTCGATGTTGAGGATCGGCAGCCGGTCGAGCCCGTCGAAGCCGACGCGGTCGAGCCCCGGGCACTCGACGGTGACGACCAGGTCGAACCCCTCCGGGAAGTCGGCGGGCAGGGCCTCGGCGACGATCACCGTCTCGACACCCGGAAGCTCGGTCAGGTTGGCCGGGGCGTGGTCCCGGTTGACGATCACCGGCTCGACGCCGAGCGCCGCCGCGAGCTCGGCGAGCGCGAGCTCCGACCCGATCGCGTCGCCGTCGGGGTTGCGGTGCGAGGTGATGAGGGCGCGCCGGGCGCGACGGAGACGGTCGACGGCGAGCGAGGCGTCGTTACCGGTCGGGGTCACTGGTCGTCTCCCTGGTCGGTGGCGGGCTCGGCCGGCTCGGCCAGGATGCCGTCCTCGCGCAGCCTCTTGAACACCCGCTCCATCCGGTCGCCGTACTCGTAGCTGGTGTCCCGCTCGAACGAGAGGCTCGGGACGGTTCGCAGCCGCATCCGGCGGCCGAGCTCGCGGCGGAGGAACGGGCTCGCGGCGGTGAACCCGTCGCCGGCCGAGCGCACCCGCTCGTCGTCGCCGATCACCGAGAAGTAGACCCGGGCGTGCGAGCGGTCCGCCGACAGCCGGACCAGCGACACCGTCACCGCGTCGAGGCGGGGGTCGTTGACCTCGTTGTGGAGCAGGTCGGCGAGGGTGGCGCGCATCTCCGCCTCGAGCCGAGCGTTCCGGTTTTTTGCCTGGTGTATCACGAACCCTGATCCTCTCTCGTCCCGGCTGATCGCGGTCAGACCTGGATGACCTCGACCTCCCAGCCGAGGATGTGCCCGCTCCAGGTGCGGTGGACGGTGTCGGAGACCCGCTGCAGCCGAGCCTCGAGATCGACCACGTCGGTCGACACCGCGCAGATCGCGAGCTCGGCGCGCTGGTGGAGGTCCTGGTGATCGGTCTCCAGGACCATGACCTGGTGGCGGCTGCGGATCCGCTCGACCAGCCCGCGCGTGTGGCTTCGCTTGTCCTTCAGGCTCCGGGCCTCGGGGATGTGCAGCCCGAGCCGCGCGACACCGACATAGATGCTCTTCATGCTTCACGAGAGCCCCTCGCGACCCCGGCGGCGGCGATCCCAGTCACCGACCGCGATCCGCCCCCGCCGCCACCCGCCGTGGCGGGTCGATCACAGCTCGGGGGCGACCTCCACCATCCGGTAGGCCTCGATGACGTCTCCCTCCTTGATGTCCTGGTAGCGGGCGAGCCCGATGCCGCAGTCGAAGCCCTGGCGGACCTCGGCGGCGTCGTCCTTGAACCGTCGCAGCGACGCGATCTCGCCGTCGTGGATCACGACATGGTCGCGGAGCAGCCGGACCTTGGCGTGGCGCGTGATGATGCCGTCGAGGACGTGGCAGCCGGCGATGGCGCCGATCTTCGGCACCCGGAAGACCTCCCGCACCTCGGCGTGACCGAGCTCCTCCTCGCGGAAGACCGGCTCGAGCAGCCCGACCATCGCCTTACGGACGTCGTCGACGAGGTCGTAGATCACGGTGTAGAGGCGGATGTCGACCTGCTCGGTTTCGGCGAGTTCGCGCGCGGTCCGCTCCGGTCGGACCGAGAAGCCGATGATGATCGCGTTCGAGGCCGAGGCGAGCATCACGTCGTTGGTGGTGATCGCGCCCACCGATCCGTGCAGGACGTTGATCGCGACCTTCTCGGTGCCCAGCGACCCGATGGTCTCGCGGAGCACCTCGACCGAGCCCTGGACGTCGGCCTTGATGACGACGTTGAGCTCCTTGGTCTCGGACTCGGCGATCGAGTCGAAGAGGTTCTCGAGCGAGATCTTGCGACCCGCCATGAGACCTTCTTCCTTGTCCCGCTGGCTGCGGAACGAGGACACCTCGATCGCCTTGGCCTCGTTCTCGGTCCCCTGGATGACGTCGCCGGCCGCGGGGACGTCCTCGAAGCCCATCACCTCGACCGGCGAGGAGGGGCCTGCACTGTCGACCCGGTTCCCGGCGTCGTCGGTCAGAGCCCGCACCCGGCCCCAGGTCGAGCCGCAGAAGAAGAAGTCGCCGACCGCGAGCAAGCCCTGTTGAACCAGGACCGTGGCGACGATGCCGCGGCCCTTCTCCTTGCGCGCCTCGAGCACGACGCCCCGCGCCAGACCCTGCTCGGCGGCCTTGAGCTCGCGCATCTCGGCGACCAGCAGGATCATGTCGAGGAGGTCCGAGATGCCCTGTCCGGTCTTCGCCGAGACCGCGATCGACGGGACCTCGCCGCCCCAGGCCTCGACCAGGACCTCCTGCTCGGCGAGCTGCTGGAGCACCCGGTCGGGGTTGGCGTTGGCCTTGTCGATCTTGTTGATCGCGACGATCAGCGGCACGTTGCCGGCCCGGGCGTGGTTGATCGCCTCTCTGGTCTGGGGCATGACGCCGTCGTCGGCCGCGACCACCAGCACCACGATGTCGGTGACCTGAGCGCCCCGGGCCCGCATCTGGGTGAACGCCTCGTGACCCGGCGTGTCGACGAAGACCACGGTACGGCCGTCGCTCGACTCGATCTTGGACGCGCCGATGTGCTGGGTGATGCCTCCGGCCTCGCCCTCGGCGACGCGCGTCGAGCGGATGGCGTCGAGCAGCGAGGTCTTGCCGTGGTCGACATGGCCCATGACGGTGACGACCGGCGGCCGCGGGACCTGCGGACCGAGCTCCTCATCCGACTCCTCGCGCTCGAAGTCGATCAGCTCCTCGGCGGTGGCGACCATCGCGTCGACCCCGAGATCGGCGCAGATCTCCTCGGCGAGCTGGTGCGGCAGGGCCTGGTTGGTCGTGACCATCATGCCCTTGCCGATGAGCAGGCCGAGCAGGTCCTTGGCGGTGACGTTGAGCTTTTCGGCGAGCTCGCGGGCGGACACCATCTCGGACAGCAGGATCGGCCCCTCGGGCTTGACGCCGTCGCGGAACTGGATCGACTTGCCGGGCCGTGGCGCCGGCCGACGCTCGGTCTCCTGCTGCTGCTGCTGCTGCCGCTTCCTGGCCTTTTTGCCGGGCTTGCCGACGGTCGGCCGGTGGGCCGGCTTGGCGCCGCCGCCCTCCTGCTGGCCCTTGAGCTTCTGCTCCTCGAACTTGTTGAGCAGCTCGCGGATCTCCTGGGCGTCGGCGGCCGACTTCGCCTTCCGGCCGGCGGTCTTGTCGGCCTTGCGCTGGATCTCGGCGGCCTTCTGGGCCTTGAGGCGCTGCCGGATCTCGTCCGGGCTGAGCTCGCGGAGGGTCTTCTCGAGCGGCGTCTTGGCCCGTCCCGGACGGACCCTCTTCGGCGCCTCCTCCTCGGTCTCCTTGCGCCCCGTGGTGAGCTCCTCCTCGGTGATCTCGACCTCGGCGGCGAGCTCCTCGTCGAACTCCTCGGCCTCCTCGTCGGCGGTGTCCTCCTCGGCCTCCTGCGCCGGCTCGCCGACGGCCTCGACCTCGTCGAGCGCCCCGTCTTCGACCACCGTCCCGTCGTCGGCGACCTCCTCGACCTCGGCGATCTCCTGGGCCTCGTACGCCTCGGTGTCGGCGAGCTCTTCGGCGGCGATCTCGAGCCCGGCCTCGGCCTCGGCCTCGGCCGTTCCCTCGACCTCGATCGCGGCGGGCGCCTCGGCGGGCTCCTTCGCCCCCTCGACCTCGCGGATCTCCTTCGCGGTCTTGACCACCTGGCGCCGCCGCCGTTTGGCCATGCGGTCGCGAGCGGTCGAGGTCGCCGCGTCCTCCTGCTTCTTCTCGGCTCGGACGATGACCTCGCGGGGACGTCGCTGGAGGGTCTCGCCGGTGATGATCGACCGGACGGTCGACAGATCGAGGGCGTCCTCCTCGCCGGTCACGTTGACCCCGATCGAGCGAAGCTTGAAGATCAGCTCCTTGGCCGTGATGCCCATCGTGTGGGCGAGGTCGACGACTCGCAGTTGATCCATCTTCACTCCTCCTCACCGACCGCATCCGCGGTCTCGGCGAGGGCCTCGTCGAGGGTGTGGCGGGCCATGTCGAGCATCTTCCGGGCGGTGACCGGTCCGATGCCCGGGATCGACGAGAGCTCTTCCGGGGACCGCGCCAGGATGTCCTGGACGGTGTGGATGGCGTGGCTCTTCAGGCGCTCGCGGAGGCGATCGGTCAGCGCCTCGAGCTCCTCGAGGGGAATCAGCTCGTCGTAGACGACCTGGCGCGCCGGTACCTCGACCGTGGGCAGAGCCTCCTCCTCGGTGACGCCTTCCATCTCGCGAAGCATCGAAGCCAGGGCCGAGGCGAGCTCGTCCTTGACCGCTTCCTCGCTCTTGATCTCGATCCGGCAGTCGAGGAGGCGCGAGGCGAGGCGGACGTTCTGGCCGCGCTTGCCGATCGCCAGCGACAGCTGCTCGGAGCCGACGATGACGTCGAGCACGGTCTCGCGAGCCTCCTCGGTCATCACCTCGCCGTTCTCGTCGAGCACCGGGTCGCCGTTCTCGTCCCGCACGACCACCGTCATCGGCTCCTCGCGAACCGCCACCCGGTTGATCTTGGCCGGGGCGAGGGCGTTCTGCGCGAAGGTGACCAGGTCGGAGTTCCACGGGATGATGTCGATCTTCTCGCCCTTGAGCTCGCGGGTGATCGCCTGGACGCGCGCCCCCTTGAGGCCGACGCAGGCGCCCACCGGGTCGACGTCGCGGTCCTTCGAGAAGACCGCGACCTTGGCCCGCTCGCCGGGCTCGCGGACGCAGAGCTTGATGATCACGGTGCCGTCGTAGATCTCGGGCACCTCCATCTCGAGCAGCTTCTCGAGCAGCTTGGGGTCGGTACGCGACATCACGATCTGGGGCCGGCTGGCGTCCATGTTGACGTCGACCACGACGGCGCGGATCCGGTCGCCCTGGGTGTAGCGCTCGTGGCGCACCTGGTGGTTGCGCGGGATGATTCCCTCGGTGTCGCCGAGCTCGATGATGATCGCGCCGCGGTCGATCCGCTTGACGATGCCGTTGATCATCTCGCCGACCCGCTCGATGTAGTTGCGGTAGACCACCGCCCGCTCGGCCTCGCGCACGCGCTGGAACAGCACCTGGCGCGCCGATTGGGCCGCGATCCGGCCGAGAGCCGAGTTGTCGAGGGCCTCGAGCTTGATGATGTGACCGATCTCGGCCTCCGGCTCGATCGCCCGCGCCTCGTCGAGGGTCAGCTCGATCTCGGGGTCCTCGACCTCCTCGACGACCATCCGGACCCGCCATGACTCGACCTCGCCGGTCACCGGGTCGATCTCTGTGTGGACGCCGCGGTCCTTGTACTGCTTGCGCGCCGCCGACGAGATCGCCTCGGCGATCGCGTCGATGAGCTTGTCCGGCTCGATGTCGCGCTCCGCCGCGAGCTGCCCCACGAGGGTGTTGATGTCCAGCCTCATTGCCGGTTCTTCCCTTCCTTCATGATCGCGTCCCAGTCGACCTCGATCCGGGTCTCGAAGACCTCGCCGAGCGGCAGCTCGACCGCCCCGGCACGGTCGTCGACGACCCTGACGATCTCGCCGGCGAGCCCGACCAGCTCGCCGACGACGAGACGCTGATCGCGGTATCCGGGCTGCATCTTCACCCGAACCCGTCGGCCCGCGAACCGCTCGTAATCGCCCGCCGAGTAGAGCTTGCGGTCGAGACCGGGCGACGAGACCTCGAGGGTGTAACGGTGACGGATGGGTTCCTCGACGTCGAGCAGGGCCGAAGCCTGCCGCGACACCGCGGTGCACTGGTCGAGGGTCACGCCGGCCGGCGAGTCGACGACCAGGCGAAGCACCGTCCTGGGGCCGCTGCCGACCACCTCGGTGGCGAGCAGCTCGAGGCCCTCGTCGGCGGCGATCGCCGCGAGCTCGTCGATCGTCTGTCGGCTCAGCTTCATCCTCCCGACCTCTTGTCGCTACCTTTCGTCGCTGCAAGAAAAAAGTGGGCCATGGGCCCACTTTCCAACGAAAGCAGCGGCGATGTTCTATCACAGAAACCGCGGCCGCGCAAGCCGAATTCCAGCCCGCAGTGGCGGTTCGGCCGGAGCGTACAATCGCGGACGGATGTGGATGACGCGCGAGATCGAACGGGCCGGCGGCGAGGTCTCCTTCCGCGAATTCATGGAGCTCGCCCTGTATCACCCGACCCATGGCTACTACACCGGCGGCGGGACCCCGTGGGGACGTAGTGGCGACTACCTGACGGCGCCGACCGCATCGGCCTGGTACGGTCGCACCGTCGGCCGGCTGATCGGCGATCTCACCGCCGGGATCGGCCGTCAGGTCGAGCTGGTCGACCTCGCCGCGGGGAACGGCGCCTTTCTCGCGGCGGTGCTCGACCAGCTCGGCGAGGAGGGGGCGACAAGGGTCCTCGCACGGGTCGTCGCGGTCGAACGGTCGCCGGCACGTCGCGCCGAGATCCGCGACCGGCTCGGCCGCCCGGCGGTGCCGCTGACCGTGGTCGAAGGGGTGATCCCGGCGGCGGGTCCGGCCGTCGTCCACGCCTCGGAGCTGTACGACTCGATGCCGGTCCACCGGGTCGAGAGCGGCCCCGCCGGACCGCTCGAGCTCACCGTCAGGTCGAGGGGCGACCGGCTGGAGTGGGGGAGCCGGCCCGCCGGGAGCGCCGTGCTCGACTACCTCGCGGAGCACGGCATCGAGCTCGCCGACGGTCAGATCGCCGAGCTCAACCCGGCCGCCGAGCCGTTTCACCGGACGGTCCTCGAGGCGGCCGGCGAGGGGGTGGCGCTGGTCCTCGACTACGGGTACCCGGCCGCCCGGCTCTACGACCCGCGCGGCCGGCGGCATGGATCGCTGGCAACCTACCGCCGGCACGAGCGCGGCGCCGACCCGCTCGCCGATCCGGGAGAACGCGACCTCACCGCCCACGTCAACCTCGACGACCTCCGCCGGGCCGCCGCGAACACCGGATGGCGGGAGATCGCCCTGCTGCCCCTCGCCGAGCTCCTGGTCCGCGCCGGGCTCGGCCGGCTCGTCGACGAGGCGGGTCTCGGGATCGAGGCCGAGCCCGGCGCCGAGGTCTTCCGCGCCCGTCAGGAGATCAAGCGGCTGGTCGACCCGGAGGGGATGGGATCGGATCTCAAGATGCTCGTGCAGGCCCGGGGCGAGCTCGGGGAACGGCTCGAGGCCATCCTCCGTCTCGATACGGTCCGGACGACGGGAGCTTCCGAGACGCCGTAGGCCTGTCCGGAAGGCCTCCGCGGCGACAGCGGCAGCGACAGCGACAGCGGCAGCGGCAGCGGCAGGGGCTGCAACAGCGACAGCGGTAGCTGCCGCGGCAAGCCCTCAAGCCCTCAAGCCCTCAAGCCCTCAAGCCCTCAAGCCCTCAAGCCCTCAAGCCACGATCCTCCGACCGATCCCCCACCAGGCGAGGGCGACGATCCCCGACAGCCCGGCCGCCGCGAGGAACGAGCCCGATCCGGAGGCCGCCGCGTAGAGCGGACCCGCGGCGGCCGTGCCGACGACGATCCCGAGACCGAAGCACAGACCGGAGTAGAGCGCCTGGGCGTTGCGGCGGGCGCCGGCGGGCACGACCTCCTGGACCAGCTGGACCCCGGCGAGGTGGGCCGCGGCAAAGGTCAGGGCGTGGCCGACCTGAGCGAGCACCAGCACCGGCGGGATCGGCGGCAGAGCGAGCAGCAGCCACCGGACCGGGGCGAGACCGAGGGCCAGGCCGAGCAGCCGCCGTCGGCCCAGGCGCCGCTCGATCCGCGGACCGAGGGCGAAGGCGGCGAGCTCCGCCAGGACCGCGAGCGACCACAGGGCGGCCACCGCGGCGGGACCGATGCCGTGGTCCCGGAGGTGGATCGAGAAGAAGGCGTAGTACGGGCCGTGTGCGATCTGGTTGAACGTCAGGACGACGAGCAGCAGCCACGCGGCGGCGCCGACCTTCGCCCGCCGACCGTCCGTCCGGGCCGGCCGCACCTGCGACTCGAGGGGAAGACAGCTGATGGTCAGCACCACGAGCAGGGCGGTCAGCAGGATAGGGAACCGGTCGAATCTCCCCGATCCGACGACGACCGCGGAGCAGCCCGCCACCGCGACGAACCCGATCGACCCCCACCACCGTACCAGCCCATAGCCGCCGCGAGGCATCCGCTCGAGCACCGCCGCCTCGACCAGCGGCAGCACCGTGCCATAGCCCAGACCGATCACCAGCAGCGCCGCGCCGAGCAGCCAGGGCTCGCGCACCGCGAAGACCAGCGTGGAGGCACCGACCGCGAGGGCCATGTGCGCCGTCAGGATGCCGCTGAACCACCGCCCGCGGTCGACCCACCGCCCGACCAGGGGCGTGTAGGCCAGCTTGGCGAGCGAGAAGGCGGCGGTTGCCAGCCCGACGGCGACCGGCCCGAGACCGCGGTCGGCGAGGAACGGACCGAGAAAGGGCAGCACCGCCCCGAGCACGCCGAAGTAGCAGGCGTAAAAGGCGCCTGCGCGCTTTGACGGGAGGGCGGGGCTCGGATAGCGTTGGCTCATGAGCTCGATCGCGATCGTCGGCGCCGGTCTGGCGGGGCTCACCGCCGCCTACAGGCTGACCCGGGCAGGATATCGGGTCCGGATCTTCGAGCGCTATCCGCGCCCCGGCGGCCTGGCCCGTTCCCTCGAGATCGGCGGCGAGCCCCTCGAGGCCTTTTACCACCACCTCTTCACCACCGACACCGACTACGTCTCGTTCGCCGGCGAGCTCGGTCTGGCCGAGAGCATCGAGTGGCTGCCGTCGAAGATGGGGATCTTCGCCGACGGACGCCTCTGGGACTTCGGCACCCCGGCGTCGCTGCTCCGGTTCAGTCCGTTGCGGCTCCCGGACAAGCTCCGGTTCGGCCTTTCGACGCTGCTGCTGCAACGGGTGCGGCGGCCGGACCGGTTCGAGAACGTGACCGCGGCCGAGTGGATCCGCCGCCACCAGGGGGAGCGCACCTGGCGGACGATCTGGGGTCCGCTGCTCTACCAGAAGTTCGCCGATGACGCCGAGCGGGTCGCGATGGTCTGGCTGTGGCGGAAGATCTCGCTGCGCGGTCGGTCCCGGTCGCGCTCCGGTCTCGGCGAGTGCCTCGGCTACATGCGGGGCTCGTTCATCCGCCTGGTCGAGGAGCTGGTCTCGAGGATCGAAGGCAGCGGCGGGTCGTTCCACCTCTCCGACGAGGTGCGTCGCCTCGACCGCGACTCGACCGGGTTCACCGTCGTCACCCGCCGCGGCTCGCACCCGGCGTCGCAGGTGCTGGTGGCGGCGTCGATTCCCGATCACCTCGCGGTCGCCGGCCACCTCCTCGACGAGGGTGAGCGGGAGGCCCTCGGCCGGCTCCGGGCGACCGGCGCGCTGTGCACCATCCTCGAGCTGACGCGCTCGCTCACGCCGTACTACTGGCTCAACATCGCCGACTCCGACATGCCCTTCGGCGGGCTGATCGAGCACACCAACTACATCCCGGCCGAGCGCTACGGCGGACGGGTGCTGCTCTACATCTCGAACTACCTGTTCACCGACCACCCGCTCTACCACGCGCCCAAGTCCGAGGTCCTCGGCGCCTACCTGCCCCATCTGCGGCGGGTCAACCCGGCCTTCGACCCGTCGTGGATCCTCGCGAGCCACCACTTCCGGGCCGACTACGCGCAGCCCGTCGTGACCACCGGCTATCGCCGCCAGATCCCGGCGATGCGGACCTCGGCCCCCGGGCTCTACCTGTGCTCGATGGCCCAGATCTACCCCGAGGACCGTGGCCAGAACTACGCCATCGTCTACGGCGACAGGGTCGCGAAGCTGATGCTCGAGGATCTCGCGGGCCGGGGAGCGAGGGGTGAAGGGTGAGCGGTGAGACGCGAGACGAGAGGGGCGACGTGTGAGGCGCCTCACCTTGTCATGGCGAGCGCACACCACCCGCCAGCGCGTCACCGAGCGCTCGAGATTCGTGTAGTACCATGTGGCGGTCTCGGCGCCCGGCGCCGAACAGCAAACGGAGGCAGCACTCGATGTCAGGAAAAGCTCTGGAGATCACCGACGCGAACTTCGAGGATGTGGTGCTCAGGTCGGACAAGCCGGTGCTCATCGATTTCTGGGCCGTGTGGTGCGGCCCGTGCCGGGCGGTGGCGCCGATCGTCGAGCAGATCGCCGACGAGTACGACGGCCGCGCCGTGATCGGCAAGATCGACGTCGACTCGAACCGGGACACCGCGATGAAGTACGGGATCCAGGCGATCCCGACACTGTTCCTCGTCAAGAACGGCCAGATCGTCGACAAGATCGTCGGTAACGTCGCCGACAAGAACAACATCAAGGCGAAGCTCGACGCCCTCCTGTGAGCCAGTGACCGACACCGACGCCCCGTCCCGATCCGGCGACCGAGACCCCCGTCGGGGACGCTCGGGGGCGATCGGTCGGCCGCTCCCCGTGAACGGCTGGGGAGGCCTGTGGTGACGCTTTCCAGGGTCGGCGTTGTCGGCGCGGGCCAGATGGGCTGCGGCATCGCCCAGATCGCGGCGGTCGCCGGGTTCGACGTCCTGCTCACGGACATCGACGGCGCGATCGTCGCCGACGGTCTGGCGACCATCGCCGCGAGCCTCGACCGGCAGATCCGCGGGGGTGCGGTCGACGCGGCGGACCGCGACGCCATCCTCGGTCGGGTCTCGACGAGCACCCGGCTGAGCGACCACTCCGACGCCGGTCTCGTGATCGAGTCGGCGGTCGAGAGCTTCGAGATCAAGGCGGAGATCTTCCGCCAGCTCGACGACTTCTGCCCGGCCGCCACCATCCTCGCCTCGAACACCTCGTCGATCTCGATCACCCGGCTCGGCGCCGCCGGCCGGCGGCCGCAACGGGTGGTCGGCATGCACTTCATGAACCCCGTCCAGGTGATGCGCCTGGTCGAGGTGGTCCGCGGCCTCGACACCGCCGCAGCGACCGTCGACGCGGTGTGCGACGTCGCCCGGCGGATGGGCAAGGTCCCGGTGACCTGCGCCGACCACCCGGGGTTCGTCTCGAACCGGTTGCTCATGCCGATGATCAACGAGGCGGTGTTCGCCGTCGCCGAGCAGGTCGCCACGCCGGAGGCGGTCGACGAGATCATGTCCCTGGGGATGAACCACCCGATGGGTCCGCTCGCGCTGGCCGACCTCATCGGGCTCGACAACTGCCTGGCGGTGATGCGGGCGCTGCACGCCGAGCTCGGCGATCCGAAGTACCGTCCGTGCCCGCTCCTCGTCAGGATGGTCGACGCCGGACGGCTCGGCCGGAAGACCGGCCGCGGCTTCTTCGCCTACCCGGAGGACTGAGCCCGTGCTGTGCCAGCTGTGCGGCGCCGCCAACCCCGACAGCCTCGAGACCTGCCGCAGCTGCGGCCGGAAGCTCCTCGTCGTGTCGGGGATCATCGACCCCGACGCCGACTCCGACGACGATCTGTTCGAGGCCCAGGAGCAGCTCGACGAGCACCTCCTCGAGCGGATCACCGCCCTCGAGGAGGCGACCCGGAAGATCGGCGCGGCGGTCGCCTCGATCGGCGAGCGTCTCGGCCAGCTCGAGCACAACCTCGCGATCGCCCACGCCGGCGTCGAGAACATCTCGAACCTGCTCGACGAGGAGGGGATCGCGAGCCGCACCGAGATCGTCGACGGCTGGGAGCGCAGCGCGAACCGCGAGCTCGTCGCGAGCGACCTCGCCCGCCGCCTGCGTCTCCGCGAGGCGCGGATCCTGTCGCGGGCGCGGCACGACGGTCGCGCGAACGAGGCCTTCGCCCGGGCCCTCGCGGCCCTCGAGCCCGCCCTCGTCGACCGCGACCTCGACGCCCTCAACTCCATCCTCGCGGATCTCGGCGAGATGGCCCCCGACAACGACGAGCTGTGGAGCCTGATCGGCGAGGCCGCCTTCTCGACCGGCGAGGCGGAGATCGCCGAGGCGGCGTTCGAGCGCGTCATCGAGCTTCGCGGACCCCACTTCGAGACCCTCGTCCACCTCGGGAACGCGGCCGCCGAGCTCGGCCACTGGGAGCGCGCCCGCCGCGCTCTCGAGGACGCTCGTTCGCTGGTGCCGGAGTCCTTTCTTCCCGACTTCGCCCTCGGCGGCATCGAGCTGCGCCGCGGCAACCACCGGCGGGCGATCCGTCACCTCGAGGCGAGCAACGCCCGCGAGGAAGTGGCCCAGGCCTACTACCTGCTCGGCCGAGGCCGGCTCGAGCTGAGCGAGACCGGGCGGGCGATCTCCGCGCTCGAGCGCGCCGTCGAGCTCGACCCGGCGTTCGAGGAGGCGATCGACCTGCTCGGCACCGCCTATCTGCGACGCGGCTGGACGCGGCTCGCCCTCGATGCCTTTCGCCGGCTCGAGCGGCTCGACCCGCAGCGGCTGCGCTACCGCGAAGCGGTTCGCCTGCTCGCCGACCGCCCGATCAGGCACCTGCCGCGGGGCGCCGCCCGGCTGCTCGAGCGCGCCGAGGGCGAGCTCTCCGGAGGACATGCCGAGGCGGCGCTCGAGCTGTACGAGGCGGCCGGGCGCGAGGCGCCGGGCGAGCCGGCGCTCACCGCCACCGCCGCGCTCCTCGCGTCGACCATGGGGCGGACCCGGCGGGCGGTGGCTCTCGCCCGCCGCGCCCTCGACGGCACGACGGCGCCGGCGCCGGTCGCGGCCGCCGCGACGACCGCGCTGCTCGAGTCGCTCCGCGCGGCAGGTCGGCCGCGCGCCGCCCGCCGGGTTGCGGACGCGATCTACCGCGACGGCGCCGACGACTTCAGCCGGGGCATCGCCGCCTACGAGCTCGCGCTCGTCGAGTCGGAGCTCGGCGGCGATCTCGGTCGGGCCCGCGCCTTCGCCCGGGAAGCGCTCGAGCGGACCCCGCGCGAGCTGCGCGGCTTTCCCCTCGCGGCGCTCGCCGCGATCGCCTTCCGCCGGGGCAGACCGGGCGAGGCCCACGGCTATCTCGAGCGCGCCGCTGCCTTCGGTGGTGCGCTCGGCGGGACCGGTCTCGCTGCCGCTCCGGTGGTCGCGGGCGGGGATCGCACGACGGACGGCCCGCTCCCCGGGGCGGCGCCGACCGGGATCGACCACGAGCTTCTGAGCCACGTCCGCCGCCTGTCGAGCCTCGCGCGGGCCCTCGAGCGCGACTGACCGCAACCCACGAGCACGAGGAGTGAGAGCATGCGCTGGAGCCAGACCTTCATCCACACCCTCCGCCAGGACCCGGCCGACGCCGAGGTGGTCTCGCACCGGCTGCTGGTGCGGGCCGGGTTCATCGCCAAGGTCGCGGCGGGGATCTACAACTACCTGCCGCTCGCCGCGCGCTCGCTGGCCAAGCTGTCGGCGATCGTCCGGGAGGAGATGGAGGCCGCGGGCTCGGCCGAGCTCATCATGCCGGCGGTCCAGCCCGCCGAGCTGTGGCAGGACTCGGGCCGGTGGACCCAGTACGGCCCCGAGCTGCTGCGGATCAAGGACCGCCACGACCGGGACTTCTGCTTCGGACCGACCCACGAAGAGGTGATCACCGACATCGTCCGCGGGACCGTCACCTCGTACCGCCAGCTGCCGGTCAACATGTACCAGATCCAGACCAAGTTCCGCGACGAGATCCGGCCCCGCTTCGGTCTGATGCGCGGCCGCGAGTTCATCATGAAGGACGCCTACTCCTTCCACGCCGACCCCGACGACCTCGACGTCGCCTACCGGGCGATGGAGCGGGCGTACCGCAGGGTCTTCGCCCGCTGCGGCCTCCGCTTCACCCAGGTCGAGGCCGACACGGGAAACATCGGCGGCTCCGAGTCGCACGAGTTCATGGTCCTGGCCGACACCGGCGAGGACGCCATCCTCTCGTGTACCCAGTGCAGCTACGGAGCGAACGTGGAGAAGGCCCAGACCGGGGCCCTCGGGACAGCGCCGCCGTGGCCATTGGACCGGCCCGACCGGCCGCGCGAGGTGGCGACGCCCGAGCAGCGGACCATCGACGAGGTCTCGACCTTCCTCGGGATCGCACCCGAGCACCTCATCAAGACCCTGGTCTTCGAGACCGACAAGGAGCTCGTCGCGGTGCTGATCCGCGGCGATCTCGAGGTCAACGAGGTCAAGCTCGGCAACGCCCTCGACTGCCGCCACCTGCAGCTCGCCTCGGAGCAGAAGATCCTCGAGGTCACGGGCGGACCGCAGGGCTTTTCCGGTCCGGTCGGGCTTGCCGGCGTCCGCCTCCTGGCCGACCCTTCGGTGATGGAGCTGGCGGTCGCGGCCACCGGCGCCAACCTCGACCAGACCCACCTGGTCGGCGTGGTCCCGGGTCGTGACTTCGTCGTCCACCAGGTGGTCGACCTGCGGCTCGCCCGCGACGGCGACCCCTGTCCCCGGTGCGCAGGCCGGCTGGTCGAGCGGCGCGGCATCGAGGTCGGCCACGTCTTCAAGCTCGGCACCAAGTACTCCAAGGCGATGGGCTGCACCTTCCTCGACGCCGAGGGCGCCGACCACCCGATGATCATGGGCTGCTACGGCCTCGGCGTGAGCCGGACGATGGCCGCCGCCATCGAGCAGAACCACGACGACAAGGGGATCGTCTGGCCGCTGCCCCTTGCCCCGTACGAGGTCGTCCTAGCGGTGCTCAACTCCGACAAGGAGGAGGTCGTCCGGGCCGCCGAGGAGCTCTACGGCCAGCTCCTCGGAGCCGGGGTCGAGGTCCTCTTCGACGACCGCCCCGAGCGCCCGGGCGTCAAGTTCAACGACATGGACCTGATCGGCTTCCCGGTGCGCGTCGTGGTCGGCAAGCGGGCCCTCGAGTCGGGCGAGGTCGAGCTCAGCCTGCGCCGCGACGGCGAGAAACGCACCACCCCGGTCGGCGAGCTCGTGGCCGCCGTCACCGTCCTGCTCGACGGGCTGCGGGCCGAGGTCGTGAAGGCTTGAGGGCTCGCCGCGGCAGCTGCCGCTGACGCTGCGCCTTAGAAGATCACGTTCCGGATGTAGAAGCTCTGCACCGAGGTCGAGCCGCTGAGCAGCTCCTCGGCGTTCTCGGGGGTGATCCGGAAGGTCCCGGCGGGCTTGCGCGAGGTCTGGACCATCTGCAGCTCGACGATCTCGGGCGCGAGCTCCGCATCCGCCTGGCGGATCAGATAGAAGGCGTGGCAGACCGTCTCGAGGGCGCGAAACACCTCCTCCTCCGAGTCGGTCACCGCCTGGACGAAGAAGTACTTCGGCTGCGTCCCGCCGCTCGTGTGGTACAGGTAGAGCTTCTCGTCGCCGAAGACCTTCTCGAAGGCGCGGGTCACCCGTTCGTCGTGATAGGGGTAGGTCTGGAGACGGATTCCCGGGGTCGGCGTCGCGGTGGGAGCGAGGGTGGTCTTGAGCTCGGGGTTGCGGTCCATCGAGTCGAGGGTCACGAAGGCGCCGAGGGGCCGTTTCGGCGTCGGCGTCGGCAGGTACTGGTCGTCGACCAGGAGCTCCTCGATCTCGAGGGCGTCGCCGAGGCCCTGCTGGTTGTAGCGCTCGGTCTCGATGAGGTCGATCTGGTTGACCGGGTAGCTCGAGACGGTCCCCGTCACCAGCGTGATCAGCGCGACGTCGCCGTCGATCTGCATCGCCTCCTTGCAGCGGATCTTGTGGCCGTTCTTGAGGATGACGACATAGCCGCTCGCCGCGGCGAAGTGGGCGACGACGACGAGAATAGCCAGGACGGCCGCAACGACGAATCTTGGCCGCATCGGTGACCTCCAGGGCAGCTCGACCGGTCCATTGTAGAACACCGCGGACGGGGGGGACGCCGGGCTCATCTCGCGGACTGGCTCGAAGCGCCGGTGAGAGCGCTGAGCAGCTCGCTCCGCGATCGGCTCGAGGTCTTCCGGAAGACATTCTTGAGATGGTCCCGGACGGTGTGCGGGCTGATCCCCAGCCGGTCGGCGAGGCTGTCGGTGTCGAGCCCCTTGACGAGCAGCTGGAGCACCTCGCGCTCGCGCGGGCTGAGCCGGTGCCGGCTCGCGTACTCGTCCACCCGCCGGTCGGGGGGACCGACCGCCTCGCGCAGCACCGCGAGCACGACTCGACCGAAACCGTCGGCGCCGGTCGTCCTCAGCGAGAGCTCGACCGCCAGCTCGCTACCGTCGGTGAGCTCGATCCGTTCCTTCCATGCCCGCCGTTCGGGGGCGCCGAGCAGTCTGCCCACCTCGGCGCAGAGCAGCCGAAAGACCGGCTCCGGCCGGCCGCCGTTGCGGCTCGCCATGAGCAGGTCGCTGGTCTGCCGGTCGAGCAGGGCGTCGGCCGCCCGGTTGGCGAAGACGATGGCGCCGTCGGGGCCGAAGACCATGACCGCCGCGTCGGTCGCTTCGACCGCGGCGCGAAGCACGGCCCGCTCGGCGAGCAGCCGCAGCCGGTCGAGCTCGCGTCCGATCATCGCGGAGAAGAGCCCGAGGACCGGCGGCGCCGGCCTCCGACCGCCCGAAAGACGCAGGACCGCGGCGCCGCCCGGGGAGACCTCCACCTCGACCTCCCGCGTCCGGCCGTGCGGCTCGCCGACCCGCACCGTGTGCTCGCCCGACCCGCCGTCGACCCTGATCACGAGCTCGGCCGCACGGGCGCCGCAGGAGGCGACGAGGAGCTCGAGGGCCTGGTGAAGGCCGGGCCCGTCGCCGACCGCCGCACGGGGCGGCAGGATGATGGTCCGGGCATCCTCCATCTCGACCTTCCATTGTACCGCGCATCGCCGTCCGGCCGACCGGCCGGTCGGCCGGAGCTTGACCGTTTACGACCCCACCCCGTAGACTTCCCGTCCCATGTTGGAGGCGCTGCAGGAACGTCTCGCTCGAGTCACCAAGACTCTCCGCGGTGAGGGCCACCTCACCGAGTACCACGTCGACAACGCGCTGCGCGAGATCCGGCTCGCGCTGCTCGAGGCCGATGTGGCCGTGGAGGTGGTGACCGGCTTCGTGTCGAGGGTGCGCGAGCGCGCCCTGGGCAAGGAGGTGCTGACCTCGGTCACCCCGGCCCAGATGGTGACCAAGATCGTCCAGGACGAGCTGGTCGGGCTGCTCGGAGGCGCGACCACCGAGCTCGAGTTCAAGGGGCGGCCCGCCGTCGTCATGCTGGTCGGCCTCCAGGGCTCCGGCAAGACCACCACCGCCGCCAAGATCGCCAAGTGGATCAAGGAGAAGAAGAACCTGTTCCCGCTCCTGGTTCCGGCCGACACCTCGAGGCCGGCGGCCCGAGAGCAGCTCATGGTTCTCGGCGAGCAGGCAAAGGTCCCAACCCTCGACACCCGCGACATGGACGACCCCGAGGCGATCGCCGAGCGGGCGATGCGCGAGGCCCGGATCAAGGGATACCAGGTCCTCATCTTCGACACCGCCGGCCGGCTTCACATCGACGACGGCCTGATGGACCAGCTCGAACGGCTCAAGGCGATCCTCAAGCCCAAGCAGATCCTCTTCGTCGCCGACGCCATGACCGGCCAGGATGCGGTCCGCTCGGCCCGCGCCTATCACCAGCGGCTCGACGTCACCGGGGTCATCCTCACCAAGCTCGACGGCGACGCCCGGGGCGGCGCCGCGCTGTCGGTCCGCGAGGTGGTCGGGCGCCCGATCGTCTTCGCCGGGGTCGGTGAGCGGCTCGAGGGACTCGAGCAGTTCCACCCCGACCGGATGGCCGGGCGGATCCTCGGGATGGGCGATGTCGCGAGCCTGGTCGAGAAGGCGCAGGAGGTGGTCGACGAGAAGAAGGCGGCGCGGCTCGAGGCCAAGCTGCGCAAGAACGAGTTCGACCTGGAGGACCTGCGGGACCAGCTCGGCAGCCTCAAGAAGATGGGACCGCTCCAGCAGGTCATGGACATGGTGCCCGGAATCAACAAGATGATGCCGACCGGCGGGGTCACCGAGGGCCAGGAGCGCCAGCTGCGGAGGTTCGAGGCGTGCATCGACTCGATGACCCCGAGGGAGCGGCGCCACCCCCAGCTGCTCAACGGATCGCGGAAGAAACGGATCGCCAGGGGGTCCGGTACCAGCGTCGAGGAGATCAACCGGCTCTTGCGCCAGTACGGCCAGATGCGTAAGCTGATGAAACGCCTGGGGAAAGCCGACGCCAAGGCGCTCAAGCGGCAACTGGGCTTTTGACCGAACGAATACGGCACGGACGACCACGGGTCGTCGAGACGAGAAAGGACCGATGGATGTTGATGATCAGACTGCGCCGCGGTGGCGCGAAGAAGAACCCGATCTACCGGGTGGTGGTGTCGGACTCGCGGAAGACCCCCACCGCCGACTATGTCGACCAGGTGGGGATCTACGACCCCAACCAGCAGCCGCCGGAGATCCGCATCGACCTCGAGAAGGTCGACCACTGGACGAGCCGGGGCGCCGGCGTGTCGGACACCGTCAAGTCGCTGATCGACGCGGCCAGGAAGCAGCAGCAGCAGCAGTAGCGGCCTGGCACCGGTGTCGGCACGCCGCGAAAGGAGTTCCCCGTGAGCGCGATGAAGGAGCTGGTCGAGGAGATCGCGAAGGCGCTGGTGGACCATCCCGAGAACGTCCAGGTCACCGAGGTCGAGGGCGAGCAGACGACGGTGCTCGAGCTGCGCGTCCAAAACGAGGATCTCGGGAAGGTCATCGGCCGTCAGGGGCGAACCGCGAGAGCCATCCGGACCCTCCTTTCCGCCGCCGGCATGAAGATCCACAAGCGGTTCGTGCTGGAAATCCTGGAGTAGTGGTAGAGCCGGCCGACCGCAGCTGGCTCGTCATCGGCCGGGTGGTCAAGCCGCACGGCGTGCAGGGCGATCTCCTGGTCGAGATCGTCACCGATTTCCCGGAGCGCCTGACCGAGGGCGTGGTCTTCGGCGTCGGCGGCGAGGACGGACCCCGGTCACACCACGAGGTCGTCCGCGCGCGGGTCCACAAGGGTCGGTGGCTGCTGTCGGTGCGCGGTCTCCGCGACCGCGATGCCGCCGATTCGTGGCGGGGCCACTACCTCTACCTGCCCGAGCAGAGCCTCGACGAGCTGCCCGAAGGCTTCGTCTATGAGCACCACCTGGTCGGTTTGGCCTGCCGTTCGCCGCTCGGCGAGGATCTCGGCGAGGTCCGGGGCCTCGACCGCGGCCCCGGTCAGCAGCGCCTCGTCGTCCGGCGCGGGCGGCGCGAGTTCCTCGTGCCCTATGTCCCCGAGATCGTGACCGCGGTCGATCTCGAGGCCGGAACCGTCACCGTCGACGCCCCGCCCGGTCTTCTCGACGACGACGCCGTGATGGCGTAGACCGATCGCCCGGACGATGCCTATCCGGATCGCTCAGGTTCTGACCGATCCCGATCCCGTTCCCGATCCCGATCCCGATGCGACGTCCGGTAATCCGTCGCAACCACGAAGACACCAAGACACGGAGGCGAGCACGAAGGAGCTGGTGACGCGGGCCTCCCGCCCGCAGCTCGGCCATCGACTGGATCGAGATGCCGACGGCCGGGGCGCGCAGGAGTCGGGATCGGGAACGGGATCGGGATCGGCAACGAAAGCACCCCCAACCTGACTCGAGGGGATAGGCATGGCCCGGACTTTTCATGAGGTTTCGTCGCGAGGGCATGCCGCTGCCGCTGCCGCTGACGCTGCCGTTGCCCCTGCCGCTGCCGCTGCCGGCTTGGCTCCGGCCGGCTGCTGTGATGGAATGCGCCGGTCCGGAGGGTTGAGCGGGTGCACTTCGACGTCCTGACCATCTTTCCCGAGCTCTTCACGAGCTTCCGATCGACCGGCGTCCTCGGCCGGGCGGTCGAGGCCTCGCTCATCGGGATCGACGTCCACGACCTCCGCGACTGGGCCGACAACCGGTGGCGACAGCTCGACGACGAGGCCTACGGCGGCGGCCCGGGGATGGTCCTCCAGGCCGGGCCGGCCATCGCGGCGGTGCGGCAGCTCGAGGGCGATCACGGCCCCGGCCGCACGGTGCTGCTCTCGCCCCGCGGTCGGGTGCTCGACCAGGCGCTGGTCGCGGAGCTCGCGCACGAGGACCGGCTGTGCCTGCTGTGCGGCCGCTACGAGGGCTTCGACGAGCGGGTGTCGGCGATCCTCGGACCCGACGAGGTGTCGATCGGCGACTTCGTCCTCGGCGGCGGCGAGGTCGCCGCGATGGTCGTCGTCGAGGCGGTGGCCCGGCTGGTTCCCGGGGTGGTCGGCGACCCCGCCTCGGTCGCCTCGGACTCGTTTACCGCGGGGCTGCTCGACCATCCGAGCTACACCCGGCCGGTCGAGGTCGAGGGGTGGCCGGTCCCCGAGGTGCTGCGATCGGGAGACCACGAGAGGATCGCGCGGTGGCGTCTCGAGCGGTCGGTCGAGGCGACCGTAACCCGCCGGCCGGATATGATCAAGGACAACTGGGCGCGCTACCCCGCCGAGGTCCGGGCGCTGGTCCGGCGGTACGCACCCGAGCTCGACCCCGAGCGCCGTTGAGCCGCCACCGCGGAGCGACGGCGGGAATGGAACAACCACGATGCGGACCCACACCACCCTCCTGCTCGCCCTGCTGCTGACCGCGGCGGCCGGCGCCGCCGCCCAGGGCCTCGACGCCGAGCCGGTCTTCACCGTCGAGCTGGCGCCCGATCGCCGGCCGGTGGTGGCCGGCGACGAGCTGCGGCTCGCGGTCGTCGTCGAGATCGAGCCGGGCTGGCACGTCAACTCCGACGAGCCGGGCGACGAGTTCTCCCTGCCCACCACCATCGCCTGGTCGCTGCCGGCCGGCTGGCCCGAGCCGGCGACCGGCTTCCCCGACGGCGAGAGGCTCGAGTTCGAGTTCTCGGACACCCCGATCGAGGTCTGGCAGGGCAGGGTCGTCATCATCGGCCGGCTGACCGTGCCGGCGACGGCAACCGGCACCCTCCGGCCGACCGTCGAGGTCACCGCCCAGGCCTGCAACGACACCCAGTGCCTGCCGCCGGTCGCCGTGCGGGCCGGGGCCGACCTCGAGGTCGCGCCCGCCGGCGCCGCCTCGAGCCCGGTCAACGCCGGGCTCTTCGACCGGCCGGCGGCCGCGGCGGCGGCCCCGCCCGCGGCCCCGCCCGCGGCCCCGACCGGAGCCCGGGACGACGCCGCCCGGCTCGCCGGGATGTCGCTCCCGCTGCTGCTCCTGACCGTGTTCCTCGGCGGTCTCGCCCTCAACCTGACGCCCTGCGTCTTCCCGCTCATCCCGATCACCGTCGGCTTCTTCGCGCAGCAGACCAAGGGGCGCTCGGGCGGCGCCTTCGGTCTCGCCTTCGCCTACTTCGTCGGGATCGCCGTCACCTACTCGGCGCTCGGGGTGCTCGCCGCCCTCGGCGGCGCGATCTTCGGCGGCGCCCTGCAGAGCCCGATCGTGGTCGGCGTCATCGTCGCGGTCCTCCTCGCCCTCGCGGCGTCGATGTTCGGGGCCTGGGAGATCCGCCCGCCGGCCTGGGCGATGCAGGCCTCCGGCGGCCGCAGCGGCTGGCTCGGCGCGTTGATCATGGGTCTGCTGATGGGCGTCGTGGCGGCGCCGTGCATCGGCCCCTTCGTCATCGGGCTGCTCACCTTCGTCGGGCAGAGGGGCGACCCGCTGTTCGGCTTCGTCGTCTTCTTCGCCCTCGCCTGCGGTCTCGGGCTGCCCTACCTGCTGCTCGGGACCTTCACCGGGCTGATCAACCGCCTGCCGGCCTCCGGGGCGTGGATGATCGGCGTCCGCCGCGTCTTCGGCGTCATCCTGATCGCCATGGCGGCCTACTTCGCCGCGCCGTTGCTGCCCGGTTCGATCGGCGACTGGCTGATCGGTCTGACCCTGGCGGTCGGCGCCCTCTACCTGCTGGTGATCGACCGCACCGGGCACGAGCAGCCGGCGATCGACCGGGTCATGCGTCTGGCTTCCGCGGTGCTGCTCGTCGTCGGCGCGTCGATGCTCCCGGTCTGGGGCGGTGCGGGGGTGGGAGGGGCAGCCGCCGGGCACCTCGAGTGGGAGACCTTCGACGAGGCCGCCTTCCGGTCGGCGGTCGAGGCGGGCGCCCCGGTGATCGTCGACTTCTACGCCGACTGGTGCGTGCCGTGCCGCGAGCTCGACGAGAAGACCTTTGCCGATCCGCGGGTGCGGGCGGTGCTCGAGGGCTTCCGCCGCTTCAAGGTCGACCAGACCCGTTCGAGCGCGGAGGCGGTGGCCCTGGCCGGCGACTTCGGCGTCCTCGGGGTACCGACGGTCATCGTCTACCGGGACGGCGGGGAGGCGTTCCGGATCACCGGCTTCGAGCCGCCCGAGCGGTTCCTCCCCCGGCTCGACTAGCCGACCGCCTACTCGAGCACGTCGCCGGCGGAGAAGACGCGCTCGCCGTCGGCGAGGGTCAGCCTCAGGTGGCCGTCGTCGGTCAGGCCGGCGAAGCGGCCGGCGACCTCGTCGCCGTCGGCCTGCCGGACGGCGAGCCGGTCGCCGGGACGGTGGACCAGACGCTCCCGCCAGACCGCGAGGAGGGGCTCGGGATCGGCGATCCCGGCGGCCATCCCGACGACGAATGCCCGGACGATGGTCTCGGCCCAGTCGACGGGCTCGCCGTACCCGAGATGGTCGGCCACCGAGGTCGCTTTGGCGCCGTCGACCTGGGGCGTGCACCCGAGGTTGACGCCGACGCCGACGATCACCCGGGTCGTCTCCCCGTGCCGCGCGTGCACCAGACAGCCCCCGAGCTTGCGGCCGCCGAGGAGCAGGTCGTTGGGCCACTTGATGCGCACGCCGTCGAGGCCGAGCCGGACCACCCCTTCGGCCGCCGCCGCCGCGGCGAGCATCGGCAGGGTCGCGACCGCTCCCGGCTCGAGCCGGGATGAGACCCAGCTCAGGTAGAGCCCGCCCTCCGGCGATGCCCACCTCCTCTCGTGGCGGCCGCGCCCCCGATCCTGGCGTCCGGCGATGATCAGCGTGGTCGGGAGCTCGACCTCCTCGGCGTCGGCCTGCTCGGCGAGCCGCAGACCGCACGCCTGGGTGGAGTCGACGCTCTCGAGGACGACGACGTTTTCGACGGCTGGACGGGCGGCGGCGGCGAGTCGCTCGGACGCGGGTCCGAAGTCGGTCAGCGGCGCCACGTCAGGCGAGCCCTCGGGAGCGAGCCCGGGATCCCACCGGCGCCTGGGTCACTGGACCGGTTGGGGCGCGCCGGCCTCGGACTCCGCCTCGAGCTCGCGGATCCGCTGGCGAACCACGATCTCGGCCATGTCCGGAACCACCTCCCAGGCGATCTGGTCGAGCCGGTCCGCGGCGAGCTCGACGACCCGTCGGGCGATCCGGTCGACGTCCTCGTCGCTCAGGCGAAGCGCGCGCGTGCCGGTACGGCCGTCGTCGGCATCCCCTTCATCCTCGGCGGGAGCGTCGACCGGCGAGGTGTCGGCCATCGAGGGCTCGTCCCTGAAGCCGCCGCCGGGGGCGTCCCCTCCGACCGGCGCCTCGAACACCTCGCCGGTGTCCGCCGGCGACTCGTCGCGATAGGCCGAGACGTCGATCCGCACGGTCTGGGCCGACGGATCGGGAGAGACTGGCGGCCGGGCGGCGGTGATCGCCGGCGCCTGCCCGGCGGCGGTGCCGCCCGGGCCGGGGTCGAAGTCGAGCCCGTCGCCCCTGACCTCGGCTGCGGACGGCGGCCGGGGCGAGCGCCCGGCGGCCTCCATCTCGGCGAACCCGCTGGTGGTGAACTCGATGCCGTCCTCCTGGGCGGTGGCGGCGATCCGGGTGCCGAAGTCCCGGTCGGGCGGCGGAACCTCGGCCGGGGTCGCCTCCTCGGGCCACAGGTCGTCATCGGACGCGCTGCGGGGTGCGGCGCTGTCGGGGTCGGGGATCGGCAGGTCCGCCGCCCCGATCAGCCGCTCCACGGTGTCGACGAGCTTGCGGGCCTCGAAGGGCTTGGTGATGATCTCGGAGCAGCCGGCGGCGATCGCCCGATCGCGGTCGAACGGCTCGAAAGTCCCGGTCAGGAGGATGACCGGCAGGTGGAGCCAGCTCGGGCTCGACTTGATCTGCTGGCAGATCTCGTAGCCGTCCCTGCCGGGCATGATCACGTCGCAGATGATGAGATCCGGCCGGGCGTCGCCGAGCCGGGCGATGAGCTCGTCGCCGCTCGAGACCGCGACCACCCGGTAGTCGGTGTCGGCGAAGGTGAGCTCGACGACCTTTTGAATGGTCAGGCTGTCGTCGGCGAGAAGGATCGTTCCACTCATGACCTCTCCTGATCGCGCGTCCGGCCACCGGGAGCATGCTCGCGTCGCTTCCCGGTTTCCCGCTCGACGGGAGTTTCCGGAGCCCGCCCCCTCACTGCCCGAGCAACGGACAAGTTACCAGTTATCATGAGTTTTCTACCACGGAGACGCGGAATCTGTCAACGAAAGCCGGGCCCCGCAGGAGTCGCCAGAGACGCATCCGCGATGGCTCGAGGGCGGCCAGGGAGCGGGCCGTGAGGCGGGCCGCCGCGACCGGGTCCGGGTCGATCGAGCGGACCGCTCCGAGCTCGAGCATCGTCGGGGCGTCGATCCCGGCGCCGCCGAGGAGAGCCGCCCGGGCGGCGGCGTCGCCGATCGTCCAGGGCAGCGAGACCGTGCCGCCCCAGCCGGTGACCAGGCCTCGGAGGACGCCGGGATGGCTGAAGGTGGCGGCCGGCGAGGCGACGATCGCATCGGCCGCGAGCGCCAGGTCGACCCCGCCGCCCGAGCAGCTGCCGGCGACCGCCGCCACCACCGGGGCCGGGTGATCGGCGAGCGCCCGGGCGACCGAGCGGCCGAGCCGGGCGTAGGCGACGCAGGTGGTCGCCTCGAGCTCGGCGATCTCGCCGAGATGGGCGCCGGCGAGGAAGATCGTCGGGTGGGCCGAGGCGACGACGACCGGCGGCGGGTCGGGCCGTGCGGCGAGCCCCGCGAGGGCGTCGACGAGGGCCGCGAGCACCGATCGCGCGAGGATCGGGGTCTCGAGCCGGAGGAGGGCCACCCGGTCGTCGACCGTCGTCGAGACCGCGCTCACCGGCTCACTCCCCATGGGCGCGGAGGAAGTCGAGGGCGCGCAACGGCCGCTCGGCATTGGCCCGAACCATGGCGTCGAGGCGCTGCCTCGCCCGGTCGGGGAGGTCGAGGTCGAGATCGGCGACAGGGACGCGCCGGCAGGCGATCAGAAAGGCGAGCTCGTCGGCGGTCGGCTCGCCGTCGAGGGCGTCGGGCGGCGGCATGAGGCCGCCGAGCTGGAGCACCCAGAACTCGACATAGGCGACGACCCGGTCGGGGGCCGACCCGTCGAGCAACGCCTCGAGGGCCGCGACGCCGAGCCGGTAGCTGCGCGGCGACGGCTCGTCGAGCGGGCAGAAGGCGCCGAGCAGCTCGGCGACGACTGCCGCTGCGGCCGACCGCCGAAGATCCGAGGCGAGCCCGAAGGACGAGCGCACCAGCTCGACCCGGCTGAAGGTCGCGAGCTCGGCCGACGGCGACCTGAAGAAGGTCAGCCGAACCGACGACAGCACCTGGACCGAGCCGGCGAGCGGGATCTTGCCGCCCCGTGCCGATCTGAGCACGCCGCGCACCACGCCGTGCGTGCGGGTCAGGGCGGCGACGACGAGGTGGCGGTCCCGGAACGGGTGGTGGTCGAGGATCAGCGCGTCGTCGTCGAAGGACGGCATGGGGTCATGGTAGCCGAGTGCGAGGGTCCGGCCGTGGCGCTCCGGCCCGCCGGTTCGCCGTGCTACCCTCCCGCAATGTCGACCTGGTGGAGAGCGGCGCTGGTCGTCGCCGGGCTGGCCGCGATCCTGGTGCTGGCGCCGCCCGCGACCGCGGTGGCCGGCTCGTGGTGGTCGCTGCTGCCGCCGCTGGTCGCGATCACCCTCGCCCTCGCCTTCCGCGAGGTCGTGCTGTCGCTCTTCGTCGGGGTCTGGCTCGGCGCGACCCTGGTCGCCGGCGGCAACGCCGCGACCGGCTTTCTGCGGGTGATCGACAGCTATGCGCGGACCGCGCTCACCGACTCCGACAAGATCAGCATCATCATGTTCTCGATGCTGCTCGGCGGCATGGTCGGGGTGATGAGCCGGTCGGGGGGCACCCACGGAGTGGTCCGGGCCCTCGAGCCCTTCGCGACGACGCCGCGCCGGGCCCAGGTCGTGGCCTGGCTGATGGGCATCGCGATCTTCTTCGACGACTACTCGAACACCCTGATCGTCGGCAACACCATGCGTCCGGTGACCGACAGTCACAGAATCAGCCGAGAGAAGCTCGCCTACATCGTCGACTCGACCGCCGCGCCGGTGGCCTGCATCGCCCTGATCTCGACCTGGGTCGGCTACCAGGTCTCGCTGGTCGGCGACGCCCTCGAAAAGGTGGGCTCCCACCTCAACCCCTTCGGCGTCTTCCTGGCCTCGATCCCCTTCGCCTTCTACCCGATCTTCGCCCTCGCGATCACCCTCGCGGTGGCGATCTCGGGCCGCGACTGGGGCCCGATGCTCGCCGCCGAGCGGCGCGCCCGCTCGGGCGAGCTGCTCGCCGCGACCTCGCAGCCCCTCGCCGACTACGAAAGCACCGGCCTGGCCCCCGACGACGACGCGCCGCGCCGCTGGTGGAACGCCGCGGCGCCGGTGCTGCTGGTCGTCGCGACCACCCTCGTCGGGCTCTACCTGACCGGCCGCGCCCGCCTCGTCGCGAGCGGCGGCGAGCTCTCCCTGAGCCGGATCATCGGCGCCTCCGACGCCTTCACGGTCCTCCTGTGGGCCAGTCAGATCGGCCTCGTGGCGTCGATCGTCATGGTCGTCGCCCAGCGGATCCTGACCGTCCGCGAGGCCCTCGAGGCGATGGTCAACGGCTTCAAGAGCATGCTCATGGCCTTTGTCGTGCTCACCCTGGCGTGGTCGCTGGGCCAGGTCTGCACCGACCTCGCGACCGCCGCCTTTATCAAGGGTGCGATCGGGCCGCACGTCCCGCCGTCGCTGCTGCCGATGGCGATCTTCCTGGTCGCGGCGGCGGTGTCCTTCGCCACCGGCACCTCGTGGGGCACCATGGCGATTCTCACGCCGCTCGCCATCCCTCTGGTCTTCCACGCCACCGAGGCCGACCCCCTGACCCTGTCGGCCACGGTGTCGGCGATCCTCGGCGGCTCGGTCTTCGGCGATCACTGCTCGCCGATCTCGGACACCACGATCCTGTCCTCGATGGCCTCGAGCTGCGACCACGTCGACCACGTCCGGACCCAGCTGCCCTACGCCCTGCTCGGCGCCGGGATCGCGGTCGTCGTCGGCTACCTGCCCGAGGCCATCCACGGTCTCTCGCCATGGCTGCTGCTCGCCCTCGGCTTCGCCGTCATCGCCGGGTGGATGCGTCTCGTCGCCCGCCCGGTCTGAGCCGCTGTCGCTGTCGCTAGTCGCTGACGCTGCCCCTGCCGCTGCCCCTGCCGCTGCCGCTGTCGCTGCCCCTGCCGCTGCCGCTGCCTACCGCGCCGGCGTTTCCCTCGCGAGCTGCCGCGCGTAGAACACGATCTCGGGGTCGTCGCCGGCGATCTGGAGGGCCCGGCCGAGCCAGCGGCGGGCGGCCTCGAGATCGCCGTCGTTGCGCTCGAGCAGCGAGAAGAGCAGCAGGCGCTTGCCGGCGACCAGGCGCTCGAGCTCGGGGGCCATTCCGGGCGGGAGGTTGGCGATCCGGGGGATCGGCGAGGTGTAGGCCTCGACGAGGAGGCGGGCGTTGGCGGTCCACAGCCCGGGCGCGTAGGCCGCCGGGGCGAGGAACTCGAGCCGGGGGTGGAGGTCGGTCGAGGGCGGGCCGGCGCCGACCGCGCGGCAGCCCGCCGGGTCGAGCTGGAGCAGCGCGGCGATCTGGGCCGGGTGGTGGAGGGACGAGGCGACCAGGTCCTCCCCGTACCGGTGCCCCTCGATGACCTCGCGCCAGCGCTCCCAGTCGAGCACGAGGGGCCGGTCGCTGCCGAGCAGCATGGCGTGGCCGAGCCCGAACAGCACCCAGCTCTCGGGAAACGCGGTCTGGAAGGTGGCGATGGCGCGGCGAAAGGCGTCGGCGGGCATCCGGTGGAGCGGCAGGTACTGGCAGGCGATGCCGCCCGGCGCCAGCCGGCTGCGGGCGAGGGCGAAGAACTCGGCGGAGTAGAGCGGCGCCGAGCCGTAGAGCGGGTGGACCGGGTCGCAGGTGATGACGTCCCAGGGTCCGGGGTGGAGGAGCAGGTGGTTGCGGCCGTCGTTGGCGTGGAGGCTCACCCTCGGGTCGTCGACCACCTCGTGGTTGAGGGCAGCGAAGTACCCGGCGGCCTCGACCACGCCGGGGACGATCTCGACGACCTCGACCGCCGCCACCGCCGGCGACCCGGCGATGGTGGCGGTGGTGACCCCGGCGCCGTAGCCGATCACCAGGACCCGCTCGGGCCGCGGATGGAGCAGCGCCGGGACCAGCCCGAGCATCCGCGCCACCTTGAGCGCGTCGTAGCTCGAGCCGATGACCGCGTTGTTGTCGACGAACATCGAGCGGGCGCCGGTGCCCGGCTCCTCGGTGACGACCACCGTCCCGGCGGCGGTCTCCCGGTAGGCCAGCACGGTGCGGCCGCCGCCCTCGCCGACCAGCGACGGCAGCGTCACCCGGCCGAAGACCGGGGAGATCGCCGCCGCGCCGACCAGCGCGACCGCGCCGGTCACGGCCAGGGACCGGCGCCGCCGGTCGGCGCGGGTCGGGGCGGCCGGTGCCAGCGACAGGCCGAGGGCCGCCAGCGCCGCGCCGAGCCCGGCGAGACCGAGCATCGAGCGGCCGAATCCGAGGGCCGGCAGCACCGCGAGCCCGGCGACGGCGGCGCCGAGCGCGGCGCCGAGCGAGTTGGCGACGCCCATCCGGCCGATCCGCCGGCCGCCGTCGTCGAGCCGCGGCGTCGCCGCCTCGAGGAGCAGCGGCCAGGCGGCGCCGAGGAGCAGTGCCACCGGTAGGATGAGCGTGCCGCCGACCACGAGGGGCGGCGCCAGGACCCGCGCCCAGCCGGCGTCGGGGCGGACCAGACGGACCAGAGCGGCGATCCCGGGCAGGCTCACGGCCTGGACCGCGAGCAGCAGGGAGGCGGCCGCCTGGAGCCTCGCCCACCCGGCGAGGGGCCGCCCGCTGCGGAGCAGCGGGGCGCCGAGGGCGGCGCCGGCGCCGAGCCCGGCCAGGGTCAGGGCGAGAAGCAGCGTCAGGGTGGCGGTCGAGTTGGCGAGCACGATCCTGAGGGCGCGGTGCCACAGTGTCTCGGCGGCGAGCACCAGGGCGCCCGAGCCGGCGGCGGCGATCAGGAGCCGCCGCGACGTCCGCCCGACGACGCCGGCCGGCCGTGGCGCCGTCGCCCGCGTCTCGCCGACCCGCCGTCCGGCGAGCCACGCCGCGACCGCCGCCGCGAGGTTGCCGCCGGCGGCGAGGGCGATCGAGCCCGGGATGCCGGCGATGGGCAGCGCGACGAAGCCCGCGAGCCCGACGCCGGCGACGCCGCCCAGGGTGTTGGCGGCGTAGATCCGGCCGAGGCCGCGGTGGAGGCGGTCGAGGTCGCGGCCCGCGGCGCGCACCAGGATCGGGTAGGTGGCGCCCATCAGAGTCGTCGGCAGAAGCAGCAGGCCGAGGGCGAGGGCGAGCCGGGAGGCGGTGAACAGCGGCTGGCCGGCGTCGCCGGCCGCGGGCAGCCAGCCGGCCGCGACCGCCGGCAGCCGGATCAGGGCGAGCGAGAGCAGCGGGCCGAGCCCGGCGAGGGCGAGCTCGATGGCGGCGAGCCCGAGCGCCGGGGGCTGCGACCCTCCGAAGACCAGGGCGAGCTGGCGACCCCACAGCACCTCGAGCACCAGCGCCGCGATCCCCGAAGCGAAGGCCGAGGTGGTGAGGAGCCCGAGACCTGCTGCGGCGCGGCGCATCGATGGAGTATAGCGAGCCGCCCCCTGAGGATCGCCGCTCACCGGGCGTGCCAGGCTCGACATTGTGCTCAGTAACGCGCTCACGTCCGCCGCGCCTCGCGCACAATGTCCAGCCTGGCTCCCCCGGGAGGCGCGGAGCAGGTGCCGAAGCGACGATTCAGGCCGCCGCTCGCGGCGCCGGCACGGTCGCAGCTCCCCCGGTTCGCCACGAGCGACCGTGCCGGCGACGCGACGCCGGGCCGTCCGGCCGTCCAGGCCGGACGACCCGGAAGGCCGGCTCCCCTGAGAATCCGCACGCCTCCCCGGAGCGCCACCCGTGCGCCCTCCTGAGCACCGCTGCTCACCGGGCGTGCCAGGCTCGACATTGTGCTCAGTAACGCGCTCACGTCCGCCGCGCCTCGCGCACAATGTCCAGCCTGGCTCCCCCGGGAGGCGCGCGCTCGCGTCGCCGGCGCGGTCGCAGCTTTCCCGGTTCGCCACGAGCGACCGCGCCGGCGACGCGACGCCGGGCCGCCCGGCCGTCCAGGCCGGACGGCCCGGAAGGCCGGTGCCCCTGAGAACCCGCGCGCCCTCCCGGAGCGCCTGCGCAACGGGAGCGGGAGCGGGAGCGGGAGCGGGAGCGGGAGCGTCAGCGGCAGCGCAGCTGCCGCGGCAAGCCCTCAAGCTCCCAAACCCGACCGTTCACCCGAGAACCGAGCCGTGGCTTGAGATAGAGAATCATTCTAAATATCTGAATTGACAGCAGCTTGAGCCGGGCGGAAGATGGCCGCTGCACGGCCGAGCGACGGCCGGCGAGGGGGGACGGATGAGCAAGCGACTCGCGATCGCGGTGATGTGCCTGGCGTGCGTGGCGACCGCTGCCGCCGACGAGCGGTGGATCGGGTTCGACGGCCGACCGGCCGGGTCCGAGGCGACCGTCGAGGTCCTCCGCACGGGGACCGAGATCGTCGAGCTCGAGCTCGAGATCCCCGGCCTCGTCGCCGAGCGGGTCGAGGTCGACGGTACCACCTACACCCGGCTCGAGGCGCCCGGTCTCGGCCGGATCGGTGGGGTCGGCTCACCGATGCTGCCGGCGCTGCGCCGCTTTGTCGAGGTTCCCCAAGGGGCGTCGGCGACGGTGCGCGCCACGGTCCTCGAGCGGACGACCCTCGACCTCGGCGCCGAGGGGCTGCCCGGGCTGCTCTACCCGGTCCAGCTGCCGATGCCCAAGTGCGACTGCCAGGAGGCCCGCGACTGGCGCTTCTCCTTCGACGCCAAGGCCTACGCCCGGACCAGCGAGCGCCGCGAGCCCGCCCTGACCGGGCCGTTCGGCCTGCGCGACCACCGGATGCTCCTGCTCACCGCCGCCGCGGCGAGCTACGACCCAGCCGCTGGCACGGTGGAGATCGCGACCCGGCTGCGGATCACCGTCGAGATCTCGGGCGGCGACGCAGCGGCCACCGCCGCGATGAAGTCCCGGCTGTCGAGCCGTCACTTCGACGCCTTCCTCCGCGACGCGGCGGTCAACCTCAACCTCACCGACGCCGCCGGATGGGCCTACCCCGACTCGGCCCCGGTGGAGTTTCTCATCATCACCCCGCCGCAGCTCGCGGCCGACCTCGAGCCCTTCGTCGAGTGGAAGACGAGCACCGGCTACCGGGTGTCGGTGGTCACCACCGACGTCACCGGGACCACGACCTCGTCGATCAAGGCCTACATCACCGGTCTCTACAACGGCCCGACCCCGCCGGTCTACATCCTGATGATCGGCGACTCGCCGACCCCGCTCGCCACCTACACTCCGTCGGGCGGCGGCACCGGCGGCACCGATCTGCCGTACGTCCAGATGGACGGCGACCTCTACCCGGACATGATCATCGCCAGGTGGCCGGTCGACGACGCGAGCGAGCTGGTCGCCATGCGGGACAAGATCCTGACCTACGAGCAGCCGACGGCCGGCAGCTCGGCGTATCTCAACCGAGCACTGTTCATGGAGGGATCCGGGTACCAGAGTGCAGGCGTGACGACCCACGCCGATGTCATCGGGCAGCTCATGAATCCAGCCCCGAACAGCAACGAGAACACTCGCTGGCTCGAGACGCAAAACCACTCGGTGGCGGACCTCATTGCCTACTTGAACACCGGCGGCGCCTGGGCGGTGTACTCGGCCCACTCAGGCCCCAGCGGCTGGTCCGGGCCACCGTCGCTCTCGTCGGGGGACTTCGCCAGCTTCACCAACCTCGACAAGTACCCGCTCGGCTTCGGTCACTCCTGCCAGTCGAACATGTGGGCGACCAATCCGGACGTCTTCGGTGAGGTCGCGGTGACCACCGCGAACAAGGGCTTCGTCTCGTACTGGGGCGGCTCGAACTCGACCTACTGGGACGAGGACGACTGGCTCGAGCGCGGCTTCTTCGACTCGATGTTCGACGCAGATATGGCGGGCAACCAGATCACCCTCGACCGCCAGTACTCCCAGGGGACAGCCTGTTACGCGGGTCTCACCGAGGTCACTCTCCAGGGCGGCGATGAATCCTACTACTGGCCCATGTACAACCTCGACGGCGACCCCACCCTCGACCCGTTCACGAGGTTCCCGATCGCGATGACCATCGGTGCGCCGCCGGTGGTGCCTCCGGTCGCCGACACCTTCACCGTGACCGTGTCCGACGGTGCGATCGGTCCGGTCCCGGTCGCCATGGTCGGCGTCAGCCAGGACGGCGTCCTGCTCGGCGCCGGCCTGACCGACGCCACCGGCACCGCGTCGTTCCCGATCGACGCTCCGTCTCCGGGGTCGGACCTGCTCGTCCGGGTCACCTCCCACAACCACCTGCCGACCGACGCGACGACGATCGTCGCGGCGGGCTCGGACGGCGTGGTCGTGCTCGATCGCACGATCTACCGCTGCGACTCGACGGTCACCATCAACGTCTTCGACGAGGACCTCGATGGCGCCCCGCCCTTCAACGTCACCCTGTCGGCGGCGCCGTCCGGGGGCTCGATCCCGGTCCAGGTGTCGAGCGTCGGCGGCGCGGTCGTCCAGTTCCAGGGCGTCGCGACCCTCGGCGCCCAGCTCACGGTGGCGCATGGCGACATCCTCACCGTCACCTACAACGACGCCGACACCGGCTCGGGCGTCCCCGGGGTCAAGACCGACACCGCGGTGCTCGACTGCGCCGGGCCGGCGATCACCAACGTCGGCATCCACGAGGTCGGCGCCATCTCGGCGGTGGTCCGTTGGACCACCGACGAGCCCGGCGACTCGTGGGCCCAGGTGCTGCCCGGCGGCGTGGTCTTCGCCGACTCGGCCCTCGGGCTCGACCACGAGCTCGTCCTCGACGGGCTCTCTCCGTGCACCGAGTACACGGTGCTCGTCGCCTCGACCGACGCTCTCGGCAACTCCAACTCGGCCGGCCCGACGCTCCCGTTCGAGACCTGGACCCAGGCGATCGCCCTCGACGACGATGTCGAGTCGGGCCCCGGCGGCTGGACCGTCGACACCGTCATCAACCCGGGCACCGGCACCAACTGGAGCATCGTCACCGACCCGGCAACCAGCTCGCCGACCCATGCCTGGTTCACCTCCGACGTCGGCACCACCAAGGACGACCGCCTCGAGTCGGGCCCGATCACGCTCGGCGGCGGCTCGCCCGTGCTCAGCTTCTGGCACCACTTCTCGACCGAGAGCAACTACGACGGCGGAGTGCTCGAGGTCTCGACCAACGGCTCGACCTGGAGCGATGTCGTGACCGCCGGCGGGGTGTTCCTGGCCGGCGCCTACAACGGCACCGCGAACTCGGGGCCCCTGTCCGGACGTCCGTTCTGGGCGGGATCGGGGAGCCTCCAGCAGGTCGAGGTCGATCTCAGCGCCTTCGCCGGCGGTGACCTGTGGATCCGCTTCCGCTTCGCCTGCGACTCCTCGGTCTCGGGTCAGGGGTGGTGGGTCGATGACATCCGGATCGAGACCACGGCGCCCTGCGACACGCTCTTCGGCGACGGCTTCGAGACCGGCGACTGCAGCGGCTGGTCGGCGGTGGTCGGCGAGCGCTGACGATTATGACGGGCCTGCCGGGGCGGCCGACCGCCCCGGCGCCGGCCTTGACGCCGGGCCCGCTTCGGCCTTGACTCAGGCCCCGTTTGATATACTGCGACTTCGCCGCGGCCGGGGTTTTGGCCGCGCTCACCACCAACCGATCGGCAAAGGAGGCAGATCATCCGCAAGTTCGCGTTTCGTGACGATCCCGAAGCACCCCAGGTGCGCATCAATGAACGAATCCGGCTCTCGCCGGTCCGCCTCATCGGCGCCGACGGCGAGCAAGTTGGCGTCGTGTCGGTCGACGAGGCCCTCAAGATGGCCCGCGAGCAGGGTCTCGACCTCGTCGAGGTGGCCGCCAACTCCCGCCCCATCGTCTGCAAGATCATGGACTACGGCCGCTTCCGCTTCGAGCAGGAGAAGAAGGCGCGCGAGGCCAAGAAGCAGCAGCACCAGGTCGACATCAAAGAGGTCAAGTACCGACCGAACATCAACATCCACGACTTCGAGACCAAGACCGGCCGGGCCCGCAAGTTCCTCGAGCAGGGCAAGCACGTCAAGGTCACGATCATGTTCCGGATGCGCGAGATGCGCCGGCCGGAGAACGGGTTCGAGCTGCTCAAGCGGGTCGCCGAGGCCCTCGAGGACGTCGCTAAGCTCGAAAAGATGCCCGACCGGCTCGAGGGCAGAGACCTGACGATGGTCATGCGGCCGCTCAAGCGCTAGGGCACGACGAGGACGCTGTTGCAAACCCGCGCGCTGCGCGGGTTTTTCGTTAGGGCGGAGGGCTTGAGGACTTGAGGGCTTGAGGGCTTGAGGGCTTGAGGGCTTGAGGACTTGAGGACTTGAGGACTTGAGGGCTTGAGGGCTTGAGGGCTTGAGGGCTTGCGGGGGCAGCTGCCCCTGCCGCTGATGCTGTCGCGGTCGCTGACGCTGACATCGGGCACGGACGCGGACGCGGACTCGGACGCGGACGCGGGAAACGCCGCTACCGCGGCGCCGGGGCGTCAGCCCGGGCCGGGGAGCTCGACGTCGAGCTCGGTCACCGGCGGGAGCCGCCGGTAGCGGCGCAGCGCGATGACCGCCTCGACGACCAGCCAGGCGGCGATCCCCGAGATGATGCCGCCGACCACGAGCAGGGTCGTGTTGCCCTCGACGGCGTAGGCGCGCAGCTTGTTGGTCATCGCGACGACCGTCGTGACCATCATGAAGAGCATCGGCACGAGGTAGGGCAGGGCGATCCGGCGGCGCTGGACGAGGTAGAGCGAGACGACGAGCAGGGCGAGCCCGGCGAGGAGCTGGTTGGTCGAGCCGAAGAGCTGCCACAGCGCGAGCCCCGCCGAGCGGCCCTCGATCTTGTAGAAGGCGAAGAACGAGATCGCGGCGACCGCGACGGTCGAGCTCACGTAGCGGTTGCCGAGGAAACCGAGCCGCAGCGTCGAACCGATCTCCTCGATGTTGTAGCGCAGCAGCCGGGTCGCCGAGTCGAGGGTGGTCAGGGCGAAGCTCACCACGACCACCGCGATCAGCGTGCGGGCGGTGGCCTCGGGGACGCCGAGGGTCGAGACGAAGCGGGTCGAGCCCTCGATGAAGGCGCTCATCGAGCTGCCGAGCCCCTGGATCGAGCCCCAGTCGTGGTAGTGGTGCTTCCAGGCGTCGACCGAGACGAAGCCCGCGGTGCAGGCGAGGACCGCGGCGAGGCCGAGCAGCGACTCGCCGATCATCGCGCCGTAACCGATCGGCCGGGCGTCGGTCTCGCGGTCGAGCTGCTTGGCGGTGGTCCCGGAGGAGACCAGCGAGTGGAAGCCCGAGGCCGCCCCGCAGGCGATGACGATGAAGACGAAGGGGTACATCGGCGGGGCGCCGACCGGGTGGGTGTCGAGCACCGGCGAGGCGAACTCGGGCCGCAGGACGAAGAAGCCGACATAGGTCAGGCCGAGCCCGAGGTAGAGCAGCAGCGAGTTGAGGAAGTCGCGCGGCTGGAGCAGCGACCACACCGGCAGCACCGAGGCGAGCCAGGCATAGGCGAGCAGGACCCAGGTCCAGCCCCCGACCGACGCCCACTTGACCGGCATCAGCGGCGAGGCGATGACCGAGGCCAGGGTGATGACGAAGGCGACCGCGATGAGCGCCCACAGGTTCCACCCGCGGCGCCGGACCAGCCAGCCGATCGCCACCGCGAGGACGAGGATCACCGCCGACGGGACCACCGACTCCGGGTAGAAGGTGGTCTCGGGGGTCGGACCGGCCGAGAAGAGCAGCGCGACGACATAGGCGAAGACGCCCATCGCGAGGGCGATGGCGAAGAAGATGATCGCGTGCATCAGCGACTTCGCCCGCCGGCCCATCAGACCCTCGGCGATCGCCCCGATCGACATTCCACGGGAACGGACCGAGACGACGAGGGCGCCGAGGTCGTGGACGCAGCCGACCAGGATGGCGCCGACGACCACCCAGAGCATCGCCGGCAGCCAACCCCAGATCACCGCGATCGCCGGCCCGAGCATCGGCGACAGCCCGGTGATCGAAGCGTAGTGGTGGCCGAACAGCACGAACCGGTGGGTCGGCACGTAGTCGACCCCGTCCTCCATCGAGTGCGCCGGGGTCGGGTGATCGGCGCGCAACGCGAAGATCCTCTCGGCGATGAACCGCGAGTAGACCAGATACCCGACGCCGTAGAGGGCGAAGCAGACGACGACGACCAGGACTGGCGGCATGGAACCCCCGGTGTGCTGTCGCCAGATGATAGCGCGGATGTTCCCCAATCCCATGTCCGCGTCCGCGTCCGAGTCCGCGTCCGGGGCCGTTCCCGCGACGCTCCCTTCCCTCTCCCTCTCCCTTGCAGCGTCCCCGTCCGTGCCCGTGCGAGCAACGTCCGGGTTTAACTTAGGGGGCCGGACCCGGAGCCGAATCCCGAGCCGAAGCCGAATCCGGCGGGCAACATTCGGCCCGCGATGGGAGGGGAGTCAGGAATGCAACAGCGTTCGCGGAGACCGATGCCCGATTGCCGGGACCCTTCCGGGGATGTCCGATCGCCATCGCAACGGAGAAGGAGAGGGAGAGGGAGGGGTCCATCGACATCCCGGAGGGTGAGTCGGTGGGCCTCCGGAAATCGTGGAACGAC
>JALOLD010000054.1 GCA_025456145.1 Thermoanaerobaculales bacterium
GAGCCAGGCGAGGAAGTCGTCGTCGAACAGCCGGGCGCCGGCCGCCCCCCGCAGCGAGCGCAGGTAGGCGATGTCGTCGGCCGTGGCGCGGGTCGACCGCAGCCAGTCGAGCAGCCACTCGAGCCCGGCGAAGATCGAGTAGCCGGCCGAGTGCTCGCCGTAGTGGGGGTGCGACCGGAAGAAGTAATCGAACTGCACCCGCCGCTCGGCGAGGCCATGCCGGTAGTAGAGCTGGGCCATGGTCAGCTGGTAGAAATCGGTGAACAGCAGGCCCTCTGCGGCACGTCGGTCGAACAACATGGCCCTAGCATCTCACACCGATGGCCGATGTGTGAGGCCAGTCGAGCGAACGGCCAAGCGATTGGTACGATGGATGAGCCGACCGACTACACTGATCGCTCATGACACCGAACCGACCCCCCCCGACTCGCCCGCCGTTTCGGATCGGCGACTGGCTCGTCGAACCCGACCTCGACCGAATCAGCCGCGGCGACGAGCAACGGACTCTCCGCCCTCGTGCTACCGAGCTCCTCGTTGCCCTGTCGCGAAGCGGCGGCGAGCTCGCGCCGACGCGGTACCTCATCGATGCCGTCTGGGGCACCGAGTTCGTCACCGTCAACGCGCTGACGCAGCTCGTCGCCGAGCTTCGTCGAGCTCTCGGCGATGACCCGAAGTACCCTCGCCATATCGAGACCATCCCCCGACGGGGCTACCGGCTCATCGCGCCGACATCCCCGGCCGAGCCGTCGGCGTCGGAGTCCGGCGAAGGGATCCGATTCGTGCTGGTCGACGAAAACGACTCCGAGATCGAGCTCCAGCCAGGCACAACCGTGATCGGACGATCTCCCGACGCGACGGTCCGAGTCGAAACCTCGGAGGTCTCGCGCCGTCACGCTCGAATCGTCGTCGCCGATCACCGAGCGACCCTCGAGGACCTCGGCAGTAAGAACGGAACCTACCTCCGGGGACGTAGGGTCACCGGGGTCGTCGAGCTGAGCAACGCCGACGAAATCCAGATCGGTGCCGATCTGGCCCGCTTTCGGGTTCGGGTGATTGACGACCGAACCAAGACCGAGCACTCAACTTCCTGACGACCTTTCCCGGTCGAAAACGCCCAACTGATGTGACCGCACGGGTGCTGACCGCGAGCTGTCATCGACCCGTCATCGACGCGTCATCGTTGCCTCATTCCTTGCCGGACTTCCCGCTCGACCTTTGAGGCCAGGGGCGGCCCCGGCACCGCGCACACCCGCCGGAGCGCCCCGGGGAGGCGCTCATGGCACCACCGGTCTCGAGTCGCTCACATCGAATCGAAATCGCTGCTCGACGCATCAGTGCGGTTCTGGCACTCGTTCTCTCGACGGGATACCTCCCGGCTGCAGAGCCACCCGGTGCCCGGCACGCCGCATTCCAGGAGGTCGTCAAACGCGGACCGGTCGTTCACGGCAGGATTCCCCACCTCCTCGTCAATCGCCAGCTCCACGCTGCGTTTCACAGCGCTCTCAATCGAATCCAGGGGCTCGAGTCATGCCGGGACCTGTTCGAGAATCTCGGTGCCGACGGTTTCCAGGTCCTGGCCGACACGACCTACGTCTACGCGGACACCGGACCCTGGAGGTCGGTGTGCGACCGGGCCTGCGCCTTCACCACCGTGGGAGGCCCGGCTGTCGGCCTGTGCGTGCAGTTCGGCCGCATTTCGACGGCCGAGGCGACGCTGGTCCTCATTCACGAGGCGCTGCACGGCGCCGGTCTGGGCGAGCAGCCGCACGACCCGAACGGTCTCGCCCCGGACGAGATCGACGAGATGGTCAGAAACGCGTGCGGCTTCTGACCCGTCGGCCGTCAATAGCGCTACAATCGAGGAAAGAAGACCACCTTTCGAGTAGACGCGATGACACAGCTGCGTGGAGAACGCGGTTTGAATCGGATGGCGGCGCGGACTCGGTGGGCGGTGATCTCATCGGCCATCTCGCTCCTGATGGCTGCACCCGGCGCCGCACAGATTGACACCGCGAACCTGGTCATCCGATCCGTCGACAGCGCCGGTGCTGCCCTGCCGGAGGTGGCGGTCATTGTCCGCTCGGACGAGACCGGGCTCGAACGCACGGCGACCACCGACCGGGACGGCCGAGTCACGATCACGGCTTTGCCCCCTGGACCATGGTCGCTCAGCGCGGCCCGCGAGAGCTACCAGACCATCACCGACCAACCGCTCCAGCTGCTCGTCGGGCAGACCATGCACCTCCGCCTCGTCTTCCAGACCGTCGCCTCCGGATCGGTGACCGTCAGCGGCGAGCTGCCCATGATCGACCTGTACCGGGCCGACGTCTCGACCAACATCGTGCCCAAGCAGATCGGAAACCTGCCCATACCGGACCGGCAGTTCGATCGGCTGGCCCTGCTCGCACCGACCGTCCAGCCCGACCCCACCCTCTACTTCGGGCGCACCGGCACACCGGTGCTCGGCCCGGCCGGCAGCGCGTGGTCGAACACCTACCTGCTCGACGGCATCGACGTGACCAACCCAGGCAACGGCCAGCCCCTGTTGGACATCAGCCCGGACGCGATCCGGGAGTTTCGGGTGATCTCCCAGGGCTTCGATGCCGAGATCGGCCTGTCGACGGGCGGCGCCCTGTCCGTGGTCACGCACTCGGGCGGCAACCAGCTCATCGGCTTGGCCTACGCCTTCTACCGCGGCGATGCCCTGCGCGCCCGCGGCGCCCTGGAGCAGGAGAGCGGCGACTTCACCCGTTACCACGTGGGATTCACCCTGGGCGGCGCCATCGTGCCCGACCGCAGCCACTTCTTCGTCGCCTTCGAGCATGTGAACGACGACGATGTCGCGCTCTATCGCCCGGGCGGTGAGTTCGCCGGCCAGGACGAGGACGTGCCGTACGTGACCTCCTCCACTCTGGCCCTGCTGAGCCTCGACCACGCGTTCACTGCCTCGAGCTCGGGCTTCGCCACGCTTTTCTACAACCACGGCACGGTGGAGAACGACCAGGTGGGCGGGGTCGCCGACGAGTCCTGGGGATGGAGCGTCAAGGGCGACACCGTGATGCTTGTGGCGGGACACACCTGGCTGATGGACGCCGATCGTCTCAACGAGCTGCGCGCGCTCGTGCACGTTCAGGATTCGTACGCGCCGCTCAACTCGTCGGCGGTCGGCGAGTGGTTCTCGCGAGGCGCCACCCGCCAGACCGGCGCCCACCTCGCCGGCACCGCGGACGTCGACGACACGAACTTCAGGCTCCAGGACACGCTGCACTGGCAGGTCCCGCACGGCCACGAGCTGCGTTCCGGGCTGATCTATCAGCACTCCCGCTGGCGGGTCACCGCCGACCGCTTCCAGCACGGCTTTCTGGTGTACGACAACGACACCCGCAACGTGCCGATCTCCTACTCCTACGGCATCGGGTCGAGCACTCAGGACCTCGAGACCGACGCGGTCGGCGTCTTCATCCAGGACGACTGGCGGGTCAACGCAACCCTGA
Source organism: Thermoanaerobaculales bacterium (assembly GCA_025456145.1). Taxonomy (GTDB): domain Bacteria; phylum Acidobacteriota; class Thermoanaerobaculia; order Thermoanaerobaculales; family Sulfomarinibacteraceae; genus JAHECW01. The sequence continues at coordinate 3,495 of JALOLD010000054.1, forward strand.
CCGTGGGTCTCGGGCTCCGCTACGATCTCGAGCTCGGCGGCAACAACCCCGACTTCGAGCACCCGTTGGTGGGTCATCGAGGCCACGACACCGACAACGTCCAGCCGCGGCTCAGCCTGGTGTGGGATCTCGGCGGCGCCGGCCGCACCATCCTCAGGGGTGGTGCGGGCCGCTACACGGGCCGGTACCTCGTCTTCCCGGCCATCTGGGAGCTGCAGTTCAACGGGGTCAGCGGCCGGCAGCTATTCACACGAGTCAGCGTTCCGGGCAACCCGATCGACATCACCGACCCGGAGCACACCGGCCTCCTCTTGCCGCCCGACATCTCCCTGCTGGCCGACGACCTGGAGGCGCCGGAGAGCACCCAGGCGAACCTCGGCCTGTCGCAACGGCTCGGCAGCAGCGGCCTGGTGCTCGGTGTGGACGCGATGTGGGCAGAGGGCCGCAACGAGCTGGTCTACCGCGACACCAACTGGAAGGGCAACGACGACCCGTGCATGCGCGACCCGGTGCCGACTTTCTCCTGCCGGATCGATCCGGGCTACACCGCGATCGACCGTTACACCAACGAGGGACGTTCCCGCTACCGGGCCCTCAGCGTCGGCCTTTCCGGAACCCTCGAGGGCGGTCACCTGCTGTCGGCGTCACTGACCTTCGGCGACAAGAAGAACATCATGGACGACGCACTCACCAACGTGAAACCCAGCGACTCGGCCGACGTCGAGGGCGAGTGGGGGCGCAGCAGCACCGACGAGCGAGTCCGCCTGGTGGTCAGCGGCGTCTTCTACCTGCCCTGGGGCCTGACCCTGGCGCCGGTCTACGAGTACGGCAGCGGCCGACCCTGGAACGTGCTCGTCGGCGACGACGACAACGGGGACCTTTCGTACTTCGACCGTCAGCCGGGGCACCGGCGCAACGACCAAGACGGGCCCCGGTTCAGCCAGCTCAGCCTGCGGCTGACCAAAGCGGTCCCCCTCGGCCGCGGGAACCGGTTCGACCTCATCGTCGAGGTTTTCAACGTCTTCAACACCACGAACTACGACGCCACGTCGGTCGACAACGCGTATCTGGACGGCACCAACCCGAGGTTCGGCGAGTACACCGCGACCCTGCCGCCGCGCGAGATCCAGCTCGGCCTGAGATACGTCTTCTGATCCCCGGTCAGTGGGGCAGTCCGATCCGCTCGCTCAGCTCGTGGAACCTCGGCTCGTCGGGGATCGGCACTGGCGAGTCGATCCGGAAGGTGACGATCCGCGGGTCCTTGCGTCGGATGGCCTCTTCGAAGCGATCGTAGGCCGCGTCGGTCTCGCCGCGCACCAGGTGGAGCCACCCGAGCAAGGTCGGAGGCACCCAGGTTTGTCGCGACCTCTCTTCGAGCATCTCGAAGAGCTCGTCACCGCGGACGTCGTCGCCCGTCCGGTAGCTCAGTATGCTGAGCGCGGCAGCGACCCCCGACAGCCCCCCGGACATCTCGAACGCCAGCTCGGCATTGGCCCGAGCCTCCTCGAACCGCCCCATCTTCGCCTGGGCAAAGCTCAGGCAGAAACGAGGCATCCAGTCGTGTGGGTGCAGCTCGACGGCTCGCTCCGTCCCGGCGAGGGCCTCGTCATTCAAACCGGCATAGGTCAGCCAGGCGCTCCCCCAGGTGCTCCAGAGCGGTGAGATCGGGTCGAGCTCCTGGGCCGACCTCAGATGCGGCACCGCCTCGTCGAACCGCCCCCGGACGATCAGCGAGAACGCATAGTTCCCGTGGATCTCCGCGACATTGGGAGCAAGCTCCAGGGCACGCCGGAACGCCTGGTCGGCCTTCGCCCAGTCCCACTCGATATTGCCGGCCATGTAGCCGCGGATCTCGGAGGATATCCAGGAGTCGTCGACCTCCTCCAGCTTCTCGATCAGCGGCGAAACGGCCGCGAGCATCGCCTCCGGCGGCAGCTCGAGCCAGAAGACCTGAGGAAAGTGCCAGGCGATGAGCCCAAAGTACGCCGAGGCCAGGTTCGGATCGAGCTCGATCGCCTGGTTGAAGTACTCGTAGCTGCGCATGAAGCCCTCGGGGGTCAGGCTGTTCACGTGGTACCAGCCGCGGAGGCAGGCGTTGTAGGCCTCGAGGTTGTCGGTCGGCCGCCGGGTCAAGGCCTCGCGCTCGCCGCCCAGCAGCTCGACCTCGAGGTTGTCGACCACCGCCAACGAGATCTCCTCCTGGATCGCGAAGACGTCCTTCGCGGGCCGGTCGAACTTCCGAGACCACAGATGAAGGCCGTTCGCCGTGTCGACGAGCTGAGCGGTGATCACGAGCCGATCGCCGGCCATCCGGACGCTGCCCTCGACGATCGCCCCGACGCCCAGCCGGCTGCCGATGTCACGGACATCCACGTTCTGGCCCTTGAACGAGAAGGACGATGTGCGCGCCACCACCTTCAGGTTGCTGACCTGGGCGAGGGCGTTGGTGATCTCGTCGGCCATCCCGTCGCAGAAGTACTCCTGGTCGGGGTCGGCGGTCAGGTTGGCGAACGGCAGCACCGCGACCGACTTCGCGGCATCCCCTGAAAACGGCAACGAGTCGCGGTTGAGAATCGCCAAGGACACTGCCGCCGCCACGACCACGATCAGACCGCCCACCACGGCACGCCGTCGAACCCGGGGCTCGGTCCGCCGAAGCCGGGTCATCGGGTGCGCAACCCCCTCCGGGGGTGTCGTCTCGAGCATCGAACGGAGGGCGAAACCGAGGTCGTTTGCCGACTGGAAGCGTCGGGCGGAGTCCTTGTCGAGACATCGTCGGAGCAGCCGGTCGAGCTCGGGCTCCGCATCGATCTCCGGCGGATCCTCGTTGAGGATCGCGGTCATGGTCTCGGCTGATGTGGCCCGTTTGAACGGGCTCGAACCCGTCGTCATCTCGTACAGCACACATCCCAGGGAGAAGACGTCCGACCGGGCGTCTGCGTCCGTCCCGCGCACCTGCTCAGGCGACATGTACCCGGGGGTCCCCACCACCGCGCCGGTCTGGGTGACGGTCGTCTCGTCCGCCGAATCGGTGGATTCTCCAGGGCCCGCCTTGTCGGTTCTCGCGAGCCCGAAGTCGAGGATCTTGACCGCGCCGGTCGAGGTCAGAAAGACGTTGCTCGGTTTGACGTCGCGGTGGACGATCCCCCGCTGGTGCGCGGCGGCGAGCCCGTCGGTGATGGCGACGCCGATCTCGAGCGCCCGGTGCAGCGAAATCGGTCGGCTGCCGAGCCGTTCCTCGAGGGTCTCGCCATCGAGCAGCTCGGTGACCACGAAGGCGACACCTAGATCTTCTCCGAGCTCGTGGATGGCGAGAATGTTGGGGTGGGAGAGCTTGGCCAGGGCCCTGGCCTCGCGCTCGAAGCGGGCGATGCGTCGTGAATCTCCCGCGACCTCCGGCGGCAGCACCTTGATCGCCACCTCGCGATCGAGCCGCTGGTCACGGGCACGAAAAACCTCCCCCATGCCCCCGGCGCCGATCCGCTCGAGGATCGTGAAGTGACCGAGCTCCACACCTGGTTCCAGCGCTGGGACCACGGATCGACCCGCCCTTTCGACGGTCCTCACCCGATGTCGAGATCTGGGGCGAGTGTAACACCTCGACGGTGGCAGCTCGTCGACCCCGGCGCGGCGACCCGGTGTCGGCCCGGACTCACATACCCCAGCCTGCCTCCGAGCAGGCCCTGATGAGATCGCGGAGCGCGGACTCGTCGAGATCGGACAGCCGCTTGAAGCGGACGCAGCTCTTGCCGATGCTCGCCTTGGGGAGGCGTTCTTTGAACTGCTCGGCGATGTAGCCCCGGTCGTCGGCGGCGCAGCAGTACATCGAGATGTACTGCTTGTTGTTGGCGATGCCGATCTTCATCCACTCGCCGGAGCGTCCGCTGGCATAGGTGTAGGCGTGTCTGCCGTAACCGAGCATGCCGAAGTCCATGGTCGGCTCGAGCTCGGGCGCCGTCTCGCGGACCAGCTCGTGCAGCCGCTGGATGTCGGCGCGGCGCTTCTCCTCGACGGCGGCGATGTACGCCTCGTGGGTCGTGTGGCCGGTCTTGCCCTTCACGGTGTGCCTCCACTCGCGGTGATGTCGCGATGATCCGCCACCAACAACACGCGATCGCGGCGCGGCAATCCGGAGGGAAGGTAGACTCTCGATCGATGGACGACACCCGATCCGCCCCCTGGAGGTCGTGGGGCGACGACCTCGACGACGCGTCGGTCGAGCAGATGCGGCGCGCCTGCTCGCTGCCGGTCGCGGTGCGCGGCGCCCTCATGCCCGACGCCCACCTCGGCTACGGTCTGCCGATCGGCGGCGTGCTCGCCACCGCCGGCGCAGTCATCCCCTACGCGGTCGGCGTCGACATCGCCTGCCGGATGAAGCTCTCGGTGTGGGACCTGCCCGCCGACCGCCTCGAGGACCGGGGCGACCGGCTGGTCCGCGCGATCGAGGCCGAGACCCGATTCGGCATCGGCGCCTCGTTCACCGAGCGGCGCGACCATCCGGTGATGGACGAGGACTGGAGCATCACCCCGGTGACCGAACGGCTCAAGGACCGGGCCTGGGCCCAGCTCGGCACCTCGGGCAGCGGCAACCACTTCGTCGAGCTCGGGGTGCTCGCTCTCGACGAGCCCGAGCTCGGCCTCGACCCGGGGCTCTACCTCGCGCTGCTCAGCCACAGCGGCAGCCGCGGCCCCGGCAACGAGGTCGCCCGCCACTTCAGCTCGCTGGCGTCGGCGCTCCACCCCGAGCTTCCCCGCGAGCTCGCCCACCTCGCGTGGCTCGGCCTCGACACCGAGCCCGGCCGCGCCTACTGGCTGGCGATGCAGCTCATGGGCCGCTATGCCGCCGCCAACCACGAGCTCATCCACCGTCATCTCGCCGAGCACCTCGGCGTCGAGGTTCTCGCCGGCGTCGAGAACCACCACAACTTCGCCTGGCTCGAGGTCCACGACGGGCGCGAGGTGGTGGTCCACCGAAAGGGTGCGACCCCGGCCGGCGAGGGAGTGCTCGGCATCATCCCCGGCTCGATGGCGACACCGGCCTATGTCGTGCGCGGCGCCGGCAGCGAGGCGTCACTGCGCTCGGCGTCGCACGGGGCCGGCCGGCGGATGAGCCGCAAGCAGGCGAGGAAGCGCTACCGCTGGGACGACGTCCGCGACCTGCTCCGGGAGCGCCGGGTGCGCGTGCTGTCCGCCGGTCTCGACGAGGTGCCGATGGCCTACAAGGACATCGACGAGGTCATGGCGGCGCAGCGCGACCTCGTCCGGCCGGTCGCGCGCTTCCAGCCCCGCCTCGTCAAGATGGCGCCGAGCGGCGAGCCGCCCGAGGACTGATTCTCAGTTTTGAGTTTTGAGTTCTTCGTTTCCATCGTAAGTCGGGTGATCCACAGCGACCTGCCGACCGCGATGCAACTAAGAACCGAGAACTAAAGCACGTTGTGCGTGATCCAGTCCGAGGTCTCCTCGATCGAGCGGTTGGTGACGTCGACCGTGCGGATGCCCGCGATCGAACGGTAGACCCGATCGCAGTAGGCGAGCTCCGCGAGAATGTGCGCCCGATCCGAGTAGAGGGGGATGCGGGCGCCCATCCGGCTCGCGCGCTCCCCGCGAACCTGGACCTGACGCTCGATCTGCATCCGGAAACCGACCTTGGGAGCGGGGGCGAGCCGAACCTCCTCGGGCAGTGCCGCATCCAGGATGATCGGGACGTTGGCGACCTTGAGCTTGCGGCACGAGAGAAAGACCGAGGTCGGCGTCTTGCCGGTGCGCGACACCCCGAGGATGATCAGATCCGCCTCGCCGAGGCCTTCGAGCCGCTGCCCGTCGTCGTGGCGACGGGTGTAGTGGATCGCCTCGATCATCTTGAAGGTCTCCTCGGTCTGGCCGCGGAAGACTCCGGGGGTCCGGCTGGGCAGCGACTGCAGCGCGTCGGCGAAGATCCCGATCAGGGGACCCAGCAGGTCGACGACCACGAGGCCCCTGGCCTCTCCGGCCTCGATCATCGCGTCGCCGAGCTCGGGAGCGACGAAGGTGAAGACCACCACCGCGTGTCCGGCGGCGCCGGCGGCGATGTCGCGGACCTGCGACACTGAACGGGTGAAGGGGAAGCGGCGGATCCGGATGTTGGCCCGCCCGAACTGGACGAGGGTCGAGGTGACCACCGCCTCGGCGGTGGCGCCGGTGGCGTCCGACACGACGAGGATCTCGAGGGGCTCGGTCACGGGCCGGATCTCGGGCCCACTATACCCCGCGGCCGGGAGCCGGGCAGGGGTCCGCCCGCCGCGGACCCGATGTGCCTGCCACCCACCTTGTTTTGAGACTCATTCGCTAGATTAGGGAGACGTCATGGCGCCGTCAAGTCCCGCCGCGGCATTCTCATGCCGCAGACCGCCGTGGGACGACGACCCGGCCCGGCGAGCTCTCGTCCTTCGCCGCCGGCCGGCCGGGCTCGCTATGGCTCCACCGGCGGACCGGGAGTACACTCCGGACGCAGAAATCCGCGCTTCGAGGGTTCGCGGAAGGACGGCGTCCTTCGCCAGCGCCACGATCTCAGAAGGGCCGTATGGGGGTTCAAGTGAACGATCGCTCTTTTCGATCGGGTCGGATGGCGAGCTGGCTGGCCGTGTCGCTGATCGCGATTGCCGGGTGCGGCGGCGGCTCGGGAGAGGCGCCGCAGGAGACGGCCGAGGGGATCGTCACGCCGGACGACGCGGCCGATCAGGAGGCGCCCCCGCCCGACTACCAGACCGGGCTGCCCGAGGGCGTACGGTCGCTCCTCTTCACCCCGTTCACCGGCGACCTCGACGGGATGGTCGAACGGCGGCTCATCCGGGTCGGGACGACCTACAGCCGTACCTTCTACTTCGTCGACCAGGGCGAGCAGCGTGGGCTCGCCTACGAGATGGGGAAGACGTTCGAGGACGAGCTCAACAGGAAGCTCAAGACCGGCAACCGGAAGGTCAACGTCGTTTTCGTCCCCCTGCCCCGTGACCTCCTGGCCGCCGCGCTGCTCGACGGCAAGATCGACCTCGCCGCCGCCCAGGTCATCGTCCGTCCCGAGCTCCAGGAGCTCGTCGACTTCACCAACCCCACCCGCACCGATGTCAGCGAGGTGGTGGTGACGGGTCCCGGCGGTCCCGCGATCACCTCGGTGGAGGACCTCTCGGGGCTCGAGGTTTACGCGCGCCGGGACAGCAGCTCGCACGCCAGCCTGCTCGAGCTCAACCAGCGCCTGGCGGCGAAGGAGCTGCCGCCGGTCGTCATCCAGGAGGCGCCGGAGAGCCTCGAGGACGAGGACCTCCTCGAGATGGTCAACGCCGGCATCCTCCCGGCGATCGTCGTCCACGACTACCTCGCAGAGTTCTGGAAGCAGGTCTTCCCCGACCTCACGGTCCACGGCGCGGCGCCACTGCGCACCGGGGCGAGCCTCGCGGTGCCGATCCGCAAGGCAAGCCCGCTCCTCGCCGCCGAGCTCAACGGGTTCCTCGCGAAGCACGGCCTCGGGACGCTGCTCGGTAACATGCTCGAAAAGCGCTACCTCCAAAACGCCTCCTACGTCAAGAACGCGGCTTCGGAGACCGAGCGGAAGAAGTTCCTCGAGCTCGCCGGGCTGTTCAAGAGGTATGCCGAACAGTACCAGCTCGACTTCACCCTGATGGCGGCGCAGGGCTACCAGGAGTCGGGGCTCGACCAGAACGTCCGGAGCGCCGCCGGCGCCGTCGGGATCATGCAGCTGATGCCGGCGACCGGCGCCGAGCTCGGCGTCGGCGACATCACCGAGGTCGAGGCGAACATCCACGCCGGGGTCAAGTACGTGCGGTTCATGATCGATCGGTACTACGCCGACGAGCCGATGGACGAACTCAACAAGGGCCTGTTCGCGATCGCCTCCTACAACGCGGGACCGGCCAAGATCCGCAAGCTGCGCGCCGAGGCCGAGCAGCGCGGCCTCGACCCCAACGTCTGGTTCGGAAACGTCGAGCAGATCGCCTCGGAGAGGATCGGCCGCGAGACGGTCACCTACGTGGCCAACATCTACAAGTACTACATCGCCTTCCGGGCGGCCCTCGAGGCTGTCGAGCGGCGGGAAGCCGCGAAGGCCGAGGTCACGGAGGGTGCCAGATAGCTCGTTCGCCCCGGTCACCGACACGCCAGCGACGACGAGCACGACGACCACCGCGGTCGAAGGCCGGCGGGATCCGGCGCCTGACCGATCGACGCGGCAAGAGCAAGGGCCGACATCAGTCGGCCCTTGCCCGATTCTCTCGGGCCCGGTAGCCCGGCGCCGCCCACCGGCGCGGGTCGGCGCCCCTCAGGCTCCCGGTCGAACGGGAGAGCCCGTCACGGCGTGACCGCCGACCACTGGCTCGTGTTGCCCGACTCGAACCCGTCGAAGAACACGATGTCCGCGAGGTTGACCGCCTCGCCGGCGAGCGCCACCTCCACCGTCGGCTGCCCGAGATCGTCGGTCTCGACGGTCAGCCGCGCGTACTTCATGCCGACCGTGGAGGGGTCGAAGTGGAGGGTGACGGTTCGCGACGCGGACGGCGCGAGGGTCGGCTCGCCGGTGTCGCTGCCGATGACGAACTCGCCGGGATCGGGCCCGGTGAGAGAGACGTCGACGACGGTGAGCACCGCGGTCCCGATGTTGGTGATCGTCACCGGGCGCGGGGAACCCGGACCTGCGCCGGCCACCCGAGAGGCGAAGACCAGGCTGGTCGGGTCGAGGTGGACCTCGGGCGCGATGCCGGTGCCGGTGAGGTCGACGTTGACCGTGGGCTCGTCGGTGTCGTTGGAGGAGATGGACAGGGCCGCGGTCTTGGCGCCCACCGACTGCGGGTCGAAGTGGATCGCCACGGTACGGGTCAGCCCGGGATCGAGCGACGCCTCGCCGGTGTCGGAGGCGATCGCGTAATGGGCGGCGTCGCCGCCGGTGATCGCGACCCCGGCCAGGTTCAGGGGCGCCGTGCCGTCGTTGGTGATGGTGACGTTCTGAGTCGAGGTCGGGCCGCCGGCCACCGTCTGGTTGGCGAAGCCGAGCGACAACGGGTCGACGGTGATCTCGGGCGCCAGGACCACGTACACCGGCCGCATGCACCAGCCGGTGACCGAGCCGGTGTCCGAGCCGACCATGTCGGCGGCGTGGAGGGTCCAGGTGCCGGCGAGATCCTCGCCGTCGAAGGCGCTCAGCGGGTTGTTCGGGGTGTAGTCGAGCCCGGTGTTGACCGGGCAGGCGTCCTCCACCGGACCCGCGGTCCCCTCGTCGTCGAGCAGGACGTCGACGTTGTTCTCCGAGCATCCGTAGGTCGAGACGGGGACCCCGGGCCGGTCGAAGACCACCACGCTGGTCCCGGTCGTCATGTTGGTGAGGGTAAAGACCAGATCGCCGACCCAGGTGTGGGTCGCGGCGATCGACAGGTCGAGATCGGTGATGGACCCGCCCGACGGGATGACGAGAGAGTCGCTCGCGCCGGTCGGGTTGTTGTCGGGGATCGGCCAGGTCGTCGAGCTGCAGAACAACGGCGCCGTGGTGAAGGAGAACACCCCCGACTCGGCCGTGCCGCAGCCGTTGCGCGCCGTGACCCGCCAGAAGTGGAGGGTCCCGCCGGTGAGGGGGGCGCCGACCGGGTGGCTGGTGCCGGTCACCGCCGCCGACTCGACGATGGTGGTGAACCCGGCGTCGGTGGCGACCTCGAGCAGGTAGTCGTCGGCGTCGGCCACCGCCGACCACTCGAAGGTCGGGCTGACGCTGACCGCGGGCGAGCCGTTGGCCGGGCTGGTGAGCGTCGGCGCCCCCGGAACCGCGGTCGAGACCAAAACGTCCACCGTGTCGTCGGCCAGGTGGCCGAGACCGTCGTTGCCGGTGACGGTGATCGAGTAGTCGACCTGGGGTTGGCTCACGGTCATCACCGAAACGCCCGGAGGGGGAACCGGGTTGACCGAGAAGCCGATCGACGCGCCGCTCGGGGCGCTCGACGCCGACAGGCTGACGTCGGCGGTGAAGAAGCCTGGGGGTACGTCGACGGTGAAGACCGCATCGTCGCTGGTCGCCGCGCAGACACCGACGACCTCCGGGGTCACGTCGAAGAGACACGCGGTCGGGACGTCGAAGGCCTCGGTCTGGTCGGTGGTCGAGCTGCTCGATCCCTGCGAGGCGCTGTAGCCGAGCCCTCGCCGGGCGAAGGCCGTCCAGAGGAGACACTGATTGGCGCCCCCCGTGAGGGCGAGATCGGCGGCGAGGATGGCGTTGCGGGAGTCGACGAAGCCGGGGCTGCACGGCTGGAGCTTGAGCCCGTCGATGATGAGCTGCATGGCCAGGTTGTTCCCGCCGGTGTTCCAGGGATCGTAGAAGTTCGGGTTGAAGCCGTAGAGGTCGATGAGATCCCAGACCACCTCCCAGACGATGCTCGCCCAGACCTCGCCGACCCCGTGCGGGATCGCCATCGAGCTGATGTCGGCATAGGTGTGGTTGTTGACGAGGAAGTCCGTCGAGTAGCGCTGGGTCCGCACCCCCCCGCCGGTCGGGCCCTGGCCGAGCAGCCAGGTGCCGATGCCCCGGGGGTCGGCGCCGGTGTCGCCCGGCTCGATGGTCATCAGGAGGCCGCCGAGATCGCTCCACCCCTCGCCGGCCTGCTCGCTGTTGAAGAGGCACGAGACGTTGGCCGGACCGCCGGTGAGCCGGTTGGAGATCCCGTGCCAGTACTCGTGCGCGATGACGCCGTTGTCGAGGTCGCCGTCGCGGGAGGGGGTGGTGATGTTGCAGGTGAACATGTTCATGGTCGGGTTGCTGCCGTCGGAGGGAGTGGAGAAGTTGGCGTTGCAGTTACCCGTCGCCTGGGCATTGGCGGTCACCGAGTCGCTGCCGGCGCCGCCGAGACCGTAGTTGTTCTCCTGGAAGTTTCCCGCCGCCGGGTCGAAGCCGTAGTCGTGCCACAGGTCGTGCAGGATGTTGTTCCAGTAGTAGAGGTTGACGATCGCCGAGTCGACGTTGGTGCCGACCGTCGGGTTGAGGGTCAGGTCGAGGTTGAAGTTGAAGACGCGGTTGGCGCCGCCGTCGGCGTGATACCCGCTCTTCTGGGCGTTGACGTTGTTGCCCTGGGTGATGTTGGACTCGGCGCCGGGGGCGCCGTCAGTGTCGTTCCACCCGAGCTGCGACGCCGTCGACGACGCGGTCCAGGGATCGGACTCGACGGTGCGCTCGGAACCGTCCGGCACCGCCGACGCGTTGTGCGGCGCCTCGACCGGCATCGCGTAGACGCAGAAGTCGTCGGTTCCGTCGCCCACGCCGCTGCAAACCAGCTCGATACCCTTCAGGGGCGCGAAGGCGCGCTTTGCAGCCGGGGGTTCGAAGCTGTCGTGGACCGTGTAGTTGCCGCGGTCGAGCTCCTCCCCGGTGGATGCGTCGACCCGCAGGCTCCACCAGTCGTCCGAGCGGCGCTCGTGGATGTCGACCTGCCAGGACAGCCGGACGGTCTTTCCGGCCGGCTGGTAGACGAGGTGGACCGGGATCTCGGTGCGGGAGATGCCCCCGTCGCTGAAGCTCGTCGTCCGCTCGGCGTCGAGCTGGGGTCCGAGCTCGTCGAGGGGCTCGCTGATCGTCAGACCGAGGTGCCGGGCGGCCGCCTCGACGGCCTCTCTGGCCGTGAGGGCGGGGAATCCGGGGCCGTCGATCCGCCGGGCGAGGTCCGGCAGAAACCGGTTGCCGACGTTGATCACGCTCCCGTCGGCGGCGATGTTGACCGTCATCACCGCGTTGTAGACCCGGATCTCCGCGTGGCGCTGGCGCAGCGCGAGGTGGGTCGTCCCCGAGACCGAGCTCGAGTACCGGCTGTCGAGGTGCATGTCGGTCACATCCCCGAGGGTGAGACCAAGCTCGTCGTGGTGCTCGAGCAGGTATCTCGTCGCGATGTCGAGGGGATCGCCCGAGTCGGGACCGGTCAGGAAGCCGCCGGGTGTGGCCGCTCCGGCGGGAATCGGGAGCCAGCCGGACAGGGCGAGCAGGATGGCTCCGGTGGACAATTTGGTCATGAGGCGCGATCTCGAATTCTCGGTGATCATAGCTCCCCCTCGGCATGCTTCGACGGGTTGGACATCAGCTCCATCGAACACGAACGAAACGCGATCAGTTGTTCAAGTCTGCAGCTAATATACCATCGCTTCGTCCATGTCCAGTCACAGGTCGATGACGAGGGTCCCGTTGGCGGGATCGCTCTCGTCGCCGACCGGGTAGACCGCCTGATAGCCCCACTCGGCCGAGAGCATCGCGCTGTCCCAGACCTCGGTGCTCGGCTGGCGGTAGTTGAAGAGCAGCGTCTTGGGGCGGTCGCGATCGGCCGCCAGGAAGCGCGCGATGGTCTCCGGATCCGGGTGGTGGTGCCGCGAGCCGTTGGTCGACACCGCGAAGCGCGTGCAGTCGATCAGACCGGGAAACAGCTTGGAGGTGTTGGCCTTCGATCCGTGGTGGCTGATCTTGAGCAGGTCGAGCCGCAGGCGGCCGCCCTCGGCCTCCGCGAGGGGCTCGATCGCCTTCTCGAGCACCTCGGAGTGGGCGTCGGCGGCGAGCAGGACGCGCCGGCCGTCGAACTCGGCGATGAAGGCGATCGACGCCCCGTTGGGCTCGGTGTCGTCGGCCTCATACGGCCGGGCGGCGAGATCGGTCACGTTGGGGATCCCGAACGGCTCGAACTCCGGGCTGAGCGGGTCGGGGTCGAGGTCCGGGTCGAAGGTCCGCAGGTTGGCGTCCGCGAGCTCGGCGTCCCACTTCGGCAGGAGCTTGACGAGCTGCGCGTCGGTCGGGGACAGCAGCCGGATCGTGAGGCCGTCGGCGATCTCGATCGGCTGCTGCGCTTCCGGGCTGTCGGTCGAGACGATCTCGCTGGCGAACTCCGCGTTCCACGGCCAGCCGAAGTTGACGATGCCGCGCGCCAGCTTCTCGCCCTGACGGGCGCTGAGCGGCTCGAGGATCGGCGACCGGGTCTCGGCCGCCGCCAGCTGGGGTCGGGCGTTGTACCAGACCCGCCTGGGGGAGAACGGCGGCTCGTCCTCGCGCACCATCGGGATCGCGCCGGCGATGTGGTCGGCGTCGATGTGCGACATCACGAACAGCTCGACGTTGTCGAGGCCCGCGAGGTGGTCCTTGACGTCGTGGTAGGTGGCGCCGCGGCCGAGGTCGACGATCAGGTGGTGAAGGGTCGCGGTGCTGCCCCAGCTGAGCACGATGCAGTCACCGTCGCGGCCGGGGTGCAAGGTCATGCGGAAGGTCATCGGCGTCTCCTCACAGTCGGATGACGGTGAACGGCTGGTCGGGGTCGACCCGGGCGACGACCGGGGCGACGAAGCGGCGGTCGTCGTCGGCGTCGGGGACGTCGCCGCCGATCTGGGCGAGGGTCACGGTGAGCAGGCGAAAGGTCGCCGAGAAGAACGGCAAGCCCCGGTGGATGCCCAACCTCAGAAGCCGGTGAGCCTCCTCGAGCCCGGCGTGATCGGTCGCCTGCGCGGCCCGGCGACAACCGAGCAGGATGGCGCCGTCGGGGATGCCCGGAAACCACCGGCTCAGGTTGTCAAGCCACCGGTCCCACGGCTGCGGCTCGTTGCTCGCGGCGCCGGCGACCAGCACGATGGCCCCCGCGGTCGCGACCAGCGGGCCCTTGACCTTGCCATAGAGCGCAACCTCGGGATCGAACAGGGCGTCCGCCTCCTCGCCCGCGATCGCGTGCTCGAAGATCCCACCGGCGAGGCTGAGGCGGCCGGAGGCCAGGAACTCGAGCATTCCGAACCAGCGTCTGTCCTGCACACCGAGCGTGAAGCGGCCGGGACGCTCGCGCTCGACCGGGCTCGGCCGGACGCGGTCGTAGAGCAACCGGATCTGCTCTCCCTGGTCGCGCCGCGCCCCCCACCACGCCCAGGGCACCGACGCGAGGTCGACGCGCTCTCCGGCGTCGACCGCGATCCAGCGGGGGAAGCGGGCCAGCAGCGCCGCCTCCACCGGGACGTCGCGCTTGAGGTGGCGGATCAGCTCGATGCCCTCGCCGGGGGTCGGCATGTCGCGGAACCAGGTGACGTACTCATCGTCCCAGCTCGGCGGCCAGTCGAGCGGCCCGGACGCGTCCGCCCAGTCGCGGGTTCCGCCCCGGGTGGCATCGGCAACCTGGCGCCACGCGCCGTCGTCGTCGAGGATCGCGGCCGCGGACATTGATGGCGGGCCTGCCACCTTGCTGTACAGATCGTCGATACGGCGCTGGCCGAGCACCAGGAGTCCGTCGAGGCGGTCGGAACCGGTGGCGGGTGCGGCCGTCGTGCCGAGGACGGACTGCCTGCGGTACGGGTCCGAGCGAACGATGCCGGCGTACTGCTGCCAGCCGAGATACTCGTGCGGCGAGGCCTCCAGGGTGATGGTCTCGCTGCGGTCCTCGCCCTCGGCGATCTCGAGCTCGCGGGAGAACTCGGCGCCGCGTGGCCGTGTCACCTCAACGCTGTAGACGCCGCCGGACGGCAGTGTGAACGAGGTCGTGGGCCCGGTGGCGCCGTCGCCGCCGACCACCGCGATCGGCCTCTGCTCGCTCCACCACTCCCTGGTCGGCTTGCCGTCGACATCGGCCACCCGGCGCACGACCGCGACCGCGCCGGCCTCGACGTACCCCTCGGCGAGCGGCTGGTGCAGCCTGACGCTCAGCCGGGTCATGGCCCCACCTCCAGCGTGACGTAGGCGACCGGGACGCGCAGCATGCGCTCGTGGTGGCGGATCGTGGGCGGCGAGGCCGGCAGGCTTCCCTCGAACCGCCACCGCCCCTCGGGCAGCTCGAACGCACAGCAGGTCGCGCTGGCGGTGTCGGCGCTGTCCGCCACCCGCGGGGGACCGCCGCCGTCGAGGTCGTGGCAGGAGATCCTCACCTGCCCCCACAGCCCGAGATCGGAGATGGTCACGAACGAGCGGGCCACGGTCGGCTCGTCGATGACGTTGAAGTCGAAGGACGTCGCGTCGAGGGCGTTCGGCTTGCTGCGCTTGGTGAGCGGCTCGGGAACCCGGTGCCGGACCAGCAGGTCGACCGCGCTGAGCAGGCTGCCGGTGGTGGTGCGCCACACGCCGGTCGCGCCGTCGGCCGCCGCGAAGCTCATCGCGTCGATCATCGAGCTGGTGAAGGCGCTGACCCGGTCACGGATGCCGAACGCCTCCTCGCCGTCGATGGTCGGGAACAGCACGAACTGCTGTGGCGGGATCGAGTGCCCGCGCTGGAACGAGGCCACCGACACGACCCGCGAGCCGAGGCTCGGCTCGTTGCGGTAGAAGTCGTCGGCGCTGGTGCGGCAGCAGTCGAGCAGGTAGACCTGCTGGATGGCCCGCGAGTTGCGCATCGTGCCGCGCAGGATGTCGAGATCGACGGCCGCCTCGAAGTCCGCGCCCGGCTCGCCGAAGTCCTCGAGGAGCAGGGCCGCCTGCTGGCCGAGCGAGGCGCCGTGGCCGCAGAAGTAGAAGACCGCGAGGTTGTCCTGGTGCGTGCCCACCCGGTCGGTCCAGTGGCGCGCCGCCTGCTTGACGTTGGCCAGCGTCGCGGGCAGCGGGACGATCGCCGCCGCCCCGTCGGGCCGGAGCGGCCGGTACGCCGTCGGGACGGCGTCGGAGACGAGCAACGACAGGCTGGCCAGCGGCTTGTGGGGGTTGTGGAACGAGGTCAGCAACCAGTCGGCCATCGCCCGCGCCGAGATCGGCGGCGAGGTCAGCTGGCGCAGATCCCCGCCGACCGGGCTGGCGCCGGCCCCTTTGCCGTGGGCATAGCGCCCGACCCCGATGACCAGGGCGTGCGTCCCGGGCTCGGCCGGGTCGCGCGCATCGTCGACGAAGACCAGTGCGGCGTCGGAGATGGCGAGTTCCTTTCATCACCGGCGGTCGCGCTGTCCGGAGTGCCCAGCGTCACCACCATCCTCTGCGTGTCGTGTGCGATCGCTCTGTCGGAACAGTATGGATGCATCGAGCCCGGATTTCCATCACCCGTTTGGGTGATAGGCAGGTCCTCCCCTCACGATCGGTGGCGCCCGTTGGCGACACGGTATCGAACCGCGACCCGATCGACCCGATTCGACGAACGAAGACAATCACGCCCGTTTGTTTTATTGATCGGCAAGGTGATGAGAGCGCGACGGGTGGTATCGCTCAGGGTGGCACCCCCCGTCGAAAGTCGCCAACCCCGTCCTGAAGGCCATGTGCCAGTAGCGTTGGCAGCTAAAGGTGCGGCTGCTGGACGGTGAGCTCTGCGCAGGATGACGTGCCCGGGCGCAGCTCATCCAGCCGCTCGTGTCAATGCCCTTCTGCTGCAGGTTGGCGACGAGCTCCCCGAGGCGTGGTCTCCTGATCTCGGGTCGCTCGTTCGCTCGGCGCCCCGCCGAGAAGAGGGGCGGCTTCAGGCCGGTCCTTCTCGCTCACGGCGACCCACTCGGTTTCGGCGACGGGCTCGCCCTCACTGCGCCGGGATGGTGACCAGCGGCAGGTTGTCGCCCGCGCCGGTCCCGGCGAGGGTGAAGAAGAACATCACGGCGGTGAGCGCACGCTTCGTCTGCCAGTCGCCGTTGTCGATCCAGAACCAGTGGTCGCGGTAGCGGATGGCGGCGTAGGCGTTCGCGGGCTCCTGGGTGCCGCTGTGGATGCGCACCACCTCGTCCGAGCTCGCTCCGGCTGCAGCCGCGAGCGGGGCCACCGCGCTGCGGTCCTCCAGATGTGCCGCCGGCACCTCAACGTAGCTCGCGAACGCGCTCAGGATCTGCAGCATGGACCGGCTGTTGACGGCCAGCTCGTCGTCGGCCCCACGGACCGGCGAGTAGGTCAGCACGAAGCGCTGCTGATCCGGCGCCAGCTTGAGCAGCCGGCGGACCTCCGCCGCCTTGGCGGCGACGTCGACGGGTACGTCGTCACGGCGGAAGAACACGACGCCGGTCGATCCCCTGGCCTCGTCCTCCTCGACCCTCATTCCGAAGGCCCCGACCACCTGTATGTCGCGAATCAGCTCGAGGGCGCGCATGAAGTCCGGGTCCGCGGCCCGGACCACGCCGCCCGCCGCCGACCGGTTTTGCACCCCGTTGAGCGACTCGACCGTCAGACCGAGGATGAAGTCGGCCGCGAAGCCGGTCTGGAGCATGAAGAAGATCTTCTTCGGGTCGATCGGCGTGATCATCCCGTACAGGAACTTCTCCCCGGTCAGAGGGACGTAGGTGATGGTGGGCCGGTCGGTGTAGATAGCCTGGCCGCCGATCGAGGCGTAGTTGCCCTGCACCGCCCTCTCGGAGGAGAGGACGCCGGTGGCGCTGACCCCGGTCTGCAGGGAGTAGCCGCTGACGACGTTGGCCACGTCCACGAACACCGGCAGGTCGACGTAGCGCATCTTGACGATGTTGAGCAGCGTCTGCTGCTTCCACGAGTCGGCGATCGCCGTGCTGTAGTCGAAGCGGTCGACGGCCACCGTCTGCGGCCCGATGTGCGTGCAGCCGGTCGATGCCAGCGCAGCGAGCAGCACGACGGCCGGAAAAACTCTGAACCAACCGTTTCTCATCGGGTGCTCCTTCCAAACTTGCGCCACGCCTCTCGACATGCCGCAACTCCGGGCGGCGCGAGCGCCGCGCGCCCGGCGTTGCCCCGCGGCGATCATCGGACCTCCTCGAAGACAGCCTGCACCGCGCCCTTGCGTACTGCACGCTCGAGCGCGGCGTGATCCTGCTCGTTCTGGTCGGCGTAGGCCACCGAGAAGGCCGCGATGGCCCGGTCGAAGGCATCGCTCTTGCGGCCCATGTACCCGCTCAGCGTGGCCGGGCATCCGGAGCGGGCGTGCGCGAGGGCGAGCGCCCTGCCGCACCATCCGGCGTAGATGTCCATCTCGGTCCGGCCGAAAGTCTCGACCGCCGGGCTGAGCTTCATGTCCCGCAGCTGGCGGAAGAAGTAGTGGCGCGTGAGCCCCTGGCCCCACCCGAGGAAGATGTCGCTGGCGGGCTGCATGAGCCGGTAGCCGTGGACGACGCGCTGGCCCTGGTTGGCGAACGCGCCGGCGCCGGCGTACGGCTCCAGCACCGCGCCTCCTTGACCTGGAGGAAGAGCGGGTCGTCGTCGCCGGCCGTGAAGAGCAGGACCCAGCACAGCGTCCCGACGCTGCCGACCCCCACGACCTTGATGGCGGCGTCGCGGAGCTCGTAACGGTCGAGCAGCGACTGGTAGGCCGGGGGAAGGCTCGCGCGATACCCGACGAGCACGTCGAGCACCGCCTGCTGGACCTCTCCCGGGGGATGGCCCTCGGCGTGGAAGATCGTCGGGAGCTGGTCCTTGATGACGGGCATCTCGCCCTTGTGCTCCACGAGCTTCGGGAACATCTCCTCGCCGCGGCTCTTCGCCTGCTCCTTCTCGATGCGCTTGACCAGCCGCTTGCGGAGGTCGGGGGGCAGCTCCGCGAGGAGCTCGGCGGCCGTCATCATCCGGTACCACAGCTCCAGCGTCTTCATCTCGCTGAGCTCGGCCATCGACTCGCGGTAGGCGCGGACGCAGGTCAGGACCGTGTCCCTGGCG
>JALOLD010000005.1 GCA_025456145.1 Thermoanaerobaculales bacterium
GCCCTGGTCGGCGAGCGGACCTCGATGATCTACCTCGGGTGCTTCGTCATGACCGCCACGCTGACCCTGGTGATGGCCCATACCGCGGTCGCCGCGACGGTCTTCCCGCTGCTCGTCGCGATCTACCGGCTGTACGATGACGGCGACCAGCCGACCAGGTTCGGCAAGGGGCTGTTCATCGGCATGGCCTACGTCGCCGGAGCCGGCAGTATCGTCACACTGCTGGGAGCGGCGCGGGGCGCGGTCGCGCTCGGCTTCTTCAAGGAGATCTCCGGCCAGGAGATCACGTTCTTCGAGCTCAGCTGGTATATGGCGCCGCTCGGCTGGACGATGGTCTTCGGGCTGTGGGCGTTGGTCATGCTCTACTACCGGCCCGAGCGGGCGACGATCCCCGGGCTGCGCGAGCGCGCCCGCGATCTCTACGCCCAGCTCGGACCGATCAGCGGCCGGGAGATCGCATCGGCGGTCATCGTCGTGACGGCGGTCGCGACGATGAGCCTGCGCTCGTTCATCCCGGCCCTCAAGGCGGTCGACAAGTCGGGCATCATGCTCCTCGCGACGGTCCTCTTCTTCGTCCTCAAGATCCTCGATATCAGGGACCTCGAGGACATCCCGTGGAACATCATCCTGCTCTTCGGCGGCGCGATGAGCCTCGGCTACTGTCTCGTCCAGACCGGGGCCGCCGACTGGATGGCGATCAACGCCGTGACCCTGCTCAAGACCGCCCCCGCGACCGTCTTCATCCTCGGCGTGGCGTTCTTCGTGCTGATGATGACCAACCTCATCATGAACGTCGCGGCGATCGCCATCTGCCTGCCGGTGGCGCTCAAGATCGCCCCCTATCTCGGGGTCGGCGGCGAGGTCATCCTGTTCGGCGCCCTGGCCGCCGCCGGGATGCCCTTCCTGCTCCTGGTGGGCGCCGCGCCCAACGCCATCGCGTACGAGAGCAAGCAGTTCTCCTCGGGCGAGTTCTTCAAGGCCGGGATCCCGGCGAGCCTGCTGCTGATGGTCGTGATGGCGGTCTTCGTCATGTTCATCTGGCCGATGATGGGAATGGAGGTCGCGGTCCCGACGCCGTGA
The DNA here is from genome assembly GCA_025456145.1 of Thermoanaerobaculales bacterium. Classification (GTDB taxonomy): domain Bacteria; phylum Acidobacteriota; class Thermoanaerobaculia; order Thermoanaerobaculales; family Sulfomarinibacteraceae; genus JAHECW01. The sequence goes on from JALOLD010000005.1 coordinate 1,081, forward strand.
CCGCGCCCGCCGGCGCCGATCGCCCTCGAGGGAGGACTTCGACATGCCGACGAGCAAGCTGATCAGCGGATACCGACGGTTCAGGAAGCGCTACAAGGAGGACCAGCAGCTCTTCGAGCGGCTGGCGGAGGAGGGGCAGAACCCCAAGGTGATGTGGATCGGCTGCTCGGACTCCCGGGTCGTCCCCGAGCTGATCACCGGCGCCGATCCGGGCGAGATCTTCATCGTCCGAAACATCGCAAACCTCGTGCCTCCCGCGACCTCGCCCGCCTGCGCGACCGGCGCCGGCGTCGAGTACGCGGTCCTCCATCTCGGGGTCTCCCACATCGTGATCTGCGGCCACACCGGCTGCGGCGGCATCGCGGCGCTCGACGCCGACCTCGACGCAACGGCACAGCCGAGCATCGTCGCGTGGCTCGACCTCGCGAGACCGGCCAAGGCGTCGGTCCTCGCCGCCGGCGTCCCCGAAGCCGATCGCGCCCTCGAGACGATCAAGACCAACGTCCTGCTTCAGCTCGAGAACCTCAGATCCTACCCGTGCGTGGTGGAAGGCGAGCGCCGCGGCACGCTCACGCTCCACGCCTGGCTGTACGACCTGAAGGCCGGGTGGATCTTCAGCTACCACTTCGAGTCCAGACGCTGGAAGCCCGCCTCGCATTACACGCCGCTCGCCGAGTAGGCGCGTGGCCCGTCGGAGGATCCGGGGTATGCTCGACCGGTGAACCGGGTGCTCGTGGTCCACCGGGACCCCGTCGGGGTCGAGCGGCTCGAGAGGCTGCTCCTCGACCACGCCGACCTCCAGGTCACCTTGACCGGGTCGATGGACCGGGCCCTCGAGGAGCTCGGCCGGAGCCAGCCCGACCTGATCCTGCTGTGCCTCCCGCTCGCCCGGACCGCAGGTTGCGACGCGGTGGCGGTGCTGCGTTCGGTCGATGCGAAGCTCCCGGTGGTCGTCCTCTCGTCGACCGGCGGCGCCGACGAGACGATCCAGGTGATCAAGGCCGGCGCCTTCGACTGCCTGCTCGAGCCGGTCGGCGACGACGACCTGCTCGAGGTGATCGCCCAGGGCCTCGAGGCCGGTCGTCTCATGCGCTCCCCGGTGGCGATCAGCCAGCCGGCGACGCCGACCTCGGGCGAGGCGATCATCGGCCGCTCGAAGCCGATCCAGGAGGTCTCGAAGGCGATCGGGCGGGTCGCGCCGACCGACGCCACGGTGCTCATCCGCGGCGCCTCCGGGACCGGTAAGGAGCTGGTGGCGCGGGCCATCTACCAGCACTCGGCCCGGGTCGACGGGCCGTTCGTGGTCGTCAACTGCGTCGCCATCCCGGAGACCCTGCTCGAGAGCGAGCTCTTCGGCTTCGAGCGCGGCGCCTTCACCGGGGCCGTCCAGCGGCGGATCGGCAAGGTGGAGCAGGCCGACGGCGGGACCCTGTTCCTCGACGAGATCGGCGACGTGCCGCTGCCGATCCAGGCCAAGCTGCTGCGGCTGCTCGAGGATCGCAAGATCGAGCGGATCGGCGGGCGCGAGCCGATCCCGGTCGACGTGCGGATCCTCGCCGCGACCAACCGCGACCTCGAGGCGGCGATCGAGAGCCAGCGCTTCCGAAACGACCTCTTCTACCGGTTGAGCGTCGTCCCGATCCACCTGCCGCCGCTCGCCGAGCGGACCGATGACGTCCCCTGCCTGTGCGACTACTTTCTCGAGCGCTTCGCCCTCTCCCTCGGCGTGCACAACCCCGGGCTTGCCGACGACGCCTACGCGGCGCTCAAGGCCCACGACTGGCCGGGCAACGTCCGCGAGCTCGCCAACCTGATGGAGCAGTGCCTGATCTTCAGCCGCGGCCAGCGGGTCGACGCGGCGACCGTCCAGCGGCTCCTCCAGCGCACCGACGAGCCGCCGAGCGACCCCTTCGAGGCGATGGACGGGGAGCTCGCGCGGGGGCTCCGGCAGGCCTTCGCCGAGGGCCGGACCGACCTCCTCGACAGCGTGACCAGCCGGGTCGTCCGTCTGACCGTCGCCGAGGCCCTGCGCTCCACCGGGGGCAACCAGAGCCGGGCCGCCCGGTTGCTCGGGGTGTCACGGCCGACCCTCATCGCGAAGATCAGGAAGCACGGCCTCGGCGATCCTGGCCCGTAAGCATATCTGACACCGCTGTAAAGAAACCGGACACCAAAATGGTCTCCCCGGCCGGCCGACGGCGCCCCTGACGCCGCCGGGGCCGGCATCCGAGCGGCCCGGACCGGAGTGGAGGACCTGGCACGAGGCTTGCGGGAGGGCCCGGCGACCCGAGGAAGGGGCCGAACCGCGATGACGTCCTCCGACAGCAGCAGCCGCCCCGGCAACCCGACGATGGCGATCCGGTCGGTGGTCATCGGCCTCGCGCTCATCGTCCTCGTCCCCCTCGTCATCGCCGGCGCGATCAACCTCGCCCACTTCCAGGCGGTGTACCGCAGCAAGGTCGAGAACGAGCTCTCGGTGATGATCGAACGCCACAGCCTGATCGTCGACTCGTTCATCGAGGATCGGCTCAGCGATATCCGGGTGATCGCCCGCGAGCATCCGATCGAGCGCCTCGGCGACCCCGACTTCCTCAGACGCATCCTCAACGTCATGCGCGAGGAGTACCACGGCGCCTTTGTCGATCTCGGTCTCGTCAACTCCGCCGGGGTGCAGATCGCCTATGCCGGGCCGTTCAACCTCGAATCGGCCGACTACTCCTCGGCGGCCTGGTACCAGCAGGCGGTCGCCCAGGAGAGCTACATCAGCGATGTCTTCGCCGGGCTGCGCGGCTCGCCCCACTTCATCGTCGCGACGACGCGGGTGGTCGACGGCGAGCCCTACGTCATCCGCTCCACCATCGACTTCGAGGCCTTCAACGCCCTCGTCGAGAACATCCGGATCGGCCACACCGGCTTCGCCTTCATCATCAACCGGAAGGGCGAGTTCCAGACCAGCCCCCGCTTCGAGGTGGCGCTCAACCGGCCGCCGTACGCCGACATCCTCGCCGGGCAAAGCCGGGCCGACCGGATCTCGGTGATCAACGGCGAGGACCTGCTCGGCCGGCCGTCGATCTTCACCATCGCGCCGCTCAAGCAGGGTCGGTGGCTGCTCTGCTACCAGCAGGAGACCGCCGACGCATTCGAGGAGGTGCGGTCGATGAGCCGGCTCGCGATCGCCACCCTCGTCGTGGTGTCGCTCGCCGCGCTGGCCATCAGCTACCTCGTCTCGGTCCGGCTCGCCCGCCAGCTCGCCGCGGCCGAGAGCGAGCGGGCGGTGATGACCCACCAGGTGATCGAGACCGGCCGGCTCGCCTCGATCGGCGAGCTCGCGGCGGGGATCGCCCACGAAATCAACAACCCGGTCGCGATCATGGTCCAGGAAGCGGGCTGGATCGACGACCTGCTCCAGGACCCCGACCCGACCTCGGCCGAGAACCTCTCCGAGATCACCCGCGCCGTCAACCAGATCAGGACCCAGGGCGATCGCTGCAAGGAGATCACCTACAAGCTCCTCAGCTTCGCCCGCAAAACCGACCCGACGGCGCGTCCGATCGTTCTCAACGACCTGGTCGACGAGGTGATCGGCCTGACGTCGCAGAAGACCCGCTACGCCAACGTCAGCATCGTCACCGACCTCGAGCCGGACCTGCCGGCGATCTCGGCCTCGCCGACCGAGATCCAGCAGGTGCTGCTCAACCTGGTCAACAACGCGATCGACGCCATCGAGCAACCCGGAGGCACGGTGACGGTGACCACGCGGACCCACGGGGCCGATGTCGTGCTCGCGGTCCGAGACACCGGCAAGGGAATCCCGGAGGCCAACCTCGGCCGGATCTTCGACCCGTTCTTCACCACCAAGCCGGTCGGCCAGGGCACCGGGCTCGGGCTGTCGATCTGCTACGGCATCGTCGACAAGGCCGGCGGCACGATCTCGGTCGAGAGCGAGATCGAGCAGGGCACCACCTTCACCGTCGCCTTTCCGCGCCACTTCGGGGGTGCGGAGGTTCATACCGACTCGGACAAGGAAAGAGAAGGAACATGATCGAAGCATCAGTCCTGGTCGTGGACGACGAGGGCCAGTTCGTCGAGACCCTCGTCAAACGCCTCGACAAGCGCGGGGTCAGGGCGAAGGGTGTGACGAGCGGCGCTCAGGCCCTCGCCGCCCTCGAGGGCGGCGGGGCGACGAGGACCGACGTGGTCGTCCTCGACGTCAAGATGCCCGGCATGGACGGGCTCGAGACCCTCGCCGCGCTCAAGGAGCAGCACCCGCTCGTCGAGGTCATCATGCTCACCGGGCACGCGACCGTCGAGTCGGCGATCGAGGGCATGAAGCGCGGCGCCTACGACTACCTCATGAAGCCCTGCGACCTCGATGTGCTGATGGAGAAGGTCAACGCCGCGGCGCTCAAGAAGCGCGAGCACGAGGCCAAGATCCTCGAGGCCCGGGCGACCCTGATCTCGCTGCGCCGGGGCGACTGAGGTCCGGTCATGAGCGAGCCGACATCCGCCCCGCGGCTGCTCCTCGTCGACGACGAGATCGGCTATCTCGAGGTGCTCTCCAAGCGCCTGACCCGACGCGGCTTCCGGGTCACCACGGCGTCGAGCGGGGCGGAGGCGATCCGCGCCCTGAGGCAGTGGGAGTTCGACATCGCCGTGGTCGATCTCAAGATGGAAGACATGGACGGCATCGAGGTCCTCAAGGTCTTCAAGCGGATGGACCCGTCGCTCCAGGTCATCATGCTCACCGGGCACGGCTCGGAGCGCGCCGCCCGCGAGGGCCTGAGCCACGGCGCCTTCGACTACCTGATCAAACCGGTCGGCCTCGATGGGCTGCTCGCCACGATCGCGGCGGCCCTCGGCTCGGAGCCGCGATGACCCGGCTCGCCCTCGAATCTCGCAGCTCAACCCTCGGTCGATCGGAGCAACGCGGCGGCTCGCCGCCGATTTCATCTCAAGGAGGAGTCATACCGTGAACCTGTTCAAGTCGTGGGGGAAGTTCATGACGGCCGCGGCCTGCGCGCACGCGGAGTGGGAGCTCGACACCTCGAGGAGGATCCTCGGCGATCCTCGGCGGCTCGCCGTGCTGGCGCTGCTCCTGCTGCCGATCTTCATCTTCGGCCCGGCGGCGGCGGCCCAGCTCTCCGAGCAGGCGGCCGCGGCCGGCGACACGCTGCCCGACATCCTCGGCGGCAAGAAGGCCTACAGCCCGGCCTTCTACTCGACGACCATCTTCATCGCCTCGATCCTGATCGGGCTGTGCGCCGGGCTGATCACCGGCTGCATCGGCGCCGGCGGCGGCTTCATCATCGCCCCGGCCCTGATGTCGGCGGGGATCAAGGGGATCCTCGCGGTCGGCACCGACCTGTTCCACATCTTCGCCAAGGCGATCATGGGCTCGGTCATCCACCGCAAGCTCGGCAACGTCTCGGTACCCCTGGCCGTCACCTTCCTGGTCGGCGCGATCGGTGGCGCCCTGGTCGGCGGCTTGGTGAACCGGACCCTGTACGAGATCAACCCGGTGCTCTCCGACGCCTTCATCACCACCATCTACTCACTGATGCTGGGCGGTCTCGGCTCCTACGCCCTGATCGACTTCCTCAAGGCGCGCAAGACCGCCGGCGGCGGCGGCGCCCACGGCGGCAAGTCGGAGGGCGCCGAGCTCGGCAACCTGCCGAAGAGGCTGCAGGCGGTCAACGCGCCGCCGATGATCACCTTCGACGAGAGCCTGGTTCCCGGCGGCCGCCGGATCTCGGCGTGGTTCCTCATCGCGAGCGGCTTCCTGGTCGGTCTCGCCGCGGCGATCATGGGCGTCGGCGGCGGCTTCCTGACCTTCCCGATCTTCGTCTACACCCTCGGCGTGTCGTCGATGACCACGGTCGGCACCGACATCTTCCAGATCGTCTTCACCGCCGGTTTCGCGGCGATCACCCAGTACGCGATCTATGGCTTCATCTTCTACACCCTGGCGATGGGCATGCTGCTCGGCTCGCTGTTCGGCGTCCAGGTCGGCGCGATGGTGACCAAGGTCGTCAAGGGCATCACGATCCGCGGGTTTTACGCGATGGCGGTGCTCGCGGGCTTCGTCAACCGGATCTTCGCCCTGCCCGGTAAGCTCGCCGATCTCGAGGTCATCTCGCTCAGCCCGGCGACGATCAAGGTGCTCGATGGGATCGGCATCTGGGCCTTCTTCTTCGTCATCGGCGGCTTCGCGGTGTGGGTGCTCTACACCTTCTTCTCGAACCTCAGCGTGCTCAGGGGGGCGGAGGTGACGTCATGAGCAGGGTCAAGTCGACCAAGCTCGCAATCGGCATCGCGCTGATGGCCAGCTTCATCGCGGTGCTCGTCGTCTTCTTCATGCCGGTCTTCGCCGGACAGAACGGGCTCGACGCCCTCGACAGCCTCTACAACTCGATCTCCAAGGGCTCGGCCTACTACGTGCCCAAGGTCCAGCACCTGGTCGACGAGCACGGCAGCGAGGTGGTGACGCTCGACCTCAAGCTCGCCGACCCCGGGTCGGTGGAGCAGCTGCTCGCCGCGGCCGGAGCGACCACCGCGGTCGAGGGCGACTCCCTGACGGTCAGCGGCGATCTCAAAGCGATCTTCAGCGCCTGTCTCGCCGACGCCGACGCGGCCTACCACAACCGCGACGAGGAGCTGCGCGCCCGCTACGGCGTCAGCCCTCGAGCAGCGTTGTACGGATGGTGGCAGGCGCTCAAGGAGATGGAACGCAACCTCAAGCGGCAGAAGCTCTTCGCCGCCGCCGATCTGACTCACACCGTCCAGGCCAAGACCGTCGAGTGCGCCTACAACTACCACGGCATCGTGCCGCAGAGCATCAAGGACCGCTGGGGCATCGTGCTGTTCTCGCTCATCTTCTACGTCGTCTACACGGTCTGGTACGGCTACGCGATCATGTACATCTTCGAAGGCCTCGGCTTCGAGCTGGCGGCCCACTAGACCAATCAGGCTCTTCTCGGCCACGGCCGCCGACCCGACCTGCGGGGAACGAAGGAGGCCCCGATCATGGTCTTCCGGAACAAGTACTTCCAGATCGCTCTCGCAATCGTGCTCGGGCTGATCATCAACCTCCTCCCCCGCCCGGAGGGCACCCTGTTCGACATCGTCGGCGATCCCGACCAGCGTCTGATCGAGGTGGTCGCCGCCGCCGGCTTCACTCCCGCATCAGGGGCGACGGATCAGACGACCACGGTCGGCGAGGACAGCTCCGTCTACCGTCTGGTGGCCGAGCCCGGGGTCGAGACGCCGGGCGAGCAGCTGGTCGCCGCCGCCGGCGAGCTCGACTCGGGTATCGAGGTCCGCTATGTCAACGGCCTGTCCCCCAAGGCCTTCCGCTTCCTCGCCCTGCTCGCGGCCCTGCTCTTCCTGTTCGTCTTCGAGCCGATCCCGCTCGAGATCACCGCAATCTTGATCGGGGTCACGCTGGTCGGTTTCAAAGTCGTCGACCTGACCTCGGCCTGGGCGACCTACATGCACCCGGTCGTGGTGTTCATCATGTGCTGCCTGATCTTCGCCATCGCGCTCGAAAAGGCCGAGCTCACCGAGCGGCTGAGCAACGCCGTCGCCCGGCGGGCCGGTACCAGCGTCACCCGCTTCACCTTCCTGCTCGCGATCAGCCTCGGCATGGCCTCGACGGTCATGCACGACGCCGCCGCGACCGCCATCGGGATCGCCACGATGATTCCCTTGATGCGCGCCGCCGGGATCCAACCCAACACCAACACCGCCCGCTTCGTCCTGCTCTCGATCGCCTTCGCCTGCTCGTGCGGCGGCATGGGCACTCTGGTCGGCGGCGGTCGCTGCATGGTCGCCGCCGCCTTCCTCAAGGAGCTCACCGGGATCGAGATCAGCTTCCTCGACTGGATCAAGTTCGCCTTCCCGCTCGCCATGGTGACGGTGCCGGCCGCGGTGACCGTGGTCTGGCTCGTCTACCGCCCCGACCCCTCGATCAAGCTCCCGCGGTACGACGGCGAGGCCGGCCCCTGGAGCCCGCTCCAGAAGCAGACGGCGGTGGTACTCGGCGTCGCGTTCCTCTTCTGGCTGACCAAGGGGCTGCACGGCATCGACTACTCGGTCACCGGCATGGTCGCGGTCGCCGTTCTGGTCGCGATCGGGGTGCTCAAGTGGCGCGACATCCACGAGAACCTCGAGTGGGGCACCGCGGTCTTCATCTTCGGCGGCGGGCTCTGCCTGGGTCTCGCCATGGCCTCCTCGGGCGCCGCCTCCTACTTCGCCTACCTGTTCTTCCCGCTGGTCGAGGGCAAGGGGTGGCTGGTCCTGCTCGCCGGGGTCTGCGTCTTCGGCTCGCTGGTCACCAACGCCATGGCCAACGTCGCCGCGGCGGCGCTGATCCTGCCGATCGTCATCCCCCTCGCCCAGCTCGAGGGCGTCGATCCCCGGGTGCTCGCCCTCGGCCTCGCCTGCGCCACCTCCTTCGCCATGATCCTGGTCATCGGCTGCCCGCCCAACGCCATCGCCTACTCGTATCGACAGTTCCGCGCCGTCGACCTGACCAAGGTCGGGCTGGTGGCGACCCCGGTGCTGCTCATCCTGCTGCTGGTTTCGGCCGGCATCTGGTGGAGCGTGCTCGGGCTGTTGTAGGCTGGAAGGAGACGTCCCATGCTCAAGATCCCGATCGACCTCCTCATCGTCGACGACGAGCGTGACTTCGTCGAGATGCTGTCCCTCCGTCTGACCGATGCAGGACACCGGGTCCGCGCGGCGTTCGACGGCGACGCCGGGCTCGCCGCCATCGCCGAGGCCGAGCCCGACGTGGTGATTCTCGACATCCGGATGCCGGGCAAGGACGGCATCACCGTCCTCAAGCTCCTCAAGGCGAGCCACCCCATCGTCGAGGTCATCCTGCTCACCGGTCATGGAACCATCGGCACCGCCGTCGAGGGCCTCAAGGTCGGCGCCTTCGACTATGTCCAGAAGCCGGCCGACTTCGACGAGCTCCTCGGCAAGCTCGAGGGCGCCCGACTCCGCAAGGCCGAGCACGAGGAGCGGATCCGCCGCGCCGAAGCCCGAGCCCTCGTCCGCTCGAGCGGCGACGTCTGAGGGGGAACGTGGACGGTCGCTACCAGCAGCTGGCGTGGCGGATGACCCTGACCGGTCTCGCCGTGACCTTGATTCCCCTCTGGGTCACCGGCGCCGCGATCTATCTCTACTTCGCCTCGACCCAGGAGGAGAGCCAGCGCGCCCAGCTCCACAACCTGGCCCTCAACCGGTCGAACGCGGTGCAGCTCTTCCTGGCCGAGCGGACGTCGATGCTCGAGGCCCTCGGGCACGTCGCCACGCTTGACGCTCTGACCTCTCCCGGCGAGCTCGAGAACGTCCTCGGGATCCTCAACAAACGCCAGCAGAGCTTCGTCGACATCGGCATCATCGACGCGAATGGCGAGCACCTCGCGTACGAGGGTCCCTACCACCTGGAGGACCGCAACTACGGCGGCGAGGACTGGTTCGAGGAGACGATGCTCCGCGGGGTTCACATCAGCGACGTCTTCCTCGGCTTCAGAGGGGTCCCCCACTTCGTCATCGCGGTCCGGCGCGACGACCGGACCGCCCCGTGGATCCTCCGGGCGACGATCGACTCCGACGTCTTCACCCGCCTCGTCCAGAGCGGCCAGGTCGGGCTCACCGGGAACGCCTACATCGTCAACCGGGCGGGCCGGTTCCAGACCGCTCCGAGGTTCGGCGGCGAGATTCTCGCCACCGCGCCCTTCGACCCGAGCATCGCCCCGCCCGGAGTCAACGTCGTGTTCCGGGAGGACGAGCACGGACGCCGCCTGATGACCGCATTCGCCTGGATCGCCTCGAAGGACTGGCTGCTGGTGATCGACCGCGACTCGAGCGAGCCCGCCGCGCCGCTGCGCCAGGCCCTCCGGCTCGAGCTGATCGCGCTGGTCATCGCCTCGCTGCTGGTCGGCGGCGCCGTCGTCTACCACATCCGCCAGCTGGTGACCCGCCTCGCGGAGGAGGACCGGAGCCGGGTCGCCACGGAGGCCCAGCTCGCCCACTCGGCGCGTCTGGTTTCGCTCGGCCGGATGGCGGCGGGGGTCGCCCACGAGATCAACAACCCGCTCGCCGCGATCGGCGAGCTCGCCGGTCTGATGGAGGATCTCATCGACCCCGCGTTCCTGGCCAGCACGCCGCACGCCGGTCTTTTTCAGGACAACGTCCGCAAGATCCAGCTCCACGTCGACCGGACCCGCGACATCACCCACCGGATGCTCGGCTTCGCGCGCCGGATGGAGCCGCGCCACGACACCGTCAACGTCAACGACGTCGCCCGTGAGGCGCTGACCTTCGTCGAGCGCGAGGCGGCCTACCGACAGGTCGAGCTCGTCCGCAACCTCGACCCCAATCTGCCGATCATCACCAGCGACCGGGCGCAGATGCAGCAGGTCTTTCTCAACCTGCTCAACAATGCCCTCGACGCCGTTCCCGAGGCCGGCCGAATCGTGGTCACCAGCCGCTCCGACGAGGACGGGGTTGTCGTGACCGTCGAGGACAACGGGTGCGGCATCCCGGAGGAGCTCCACGACCGGATCTTCGACCCGTTCTTCACCACCAAGGGACCGGGCGAGGGCAGCGGTCTCGGGCTGTCGATCTGTCATACCATCATGAAGGGGCTCGGCGGATCGCTGACCTTCACGAGCTCGCCGGGCGAGGGTACGGTCTTCCAGGTCCGCCTGCCGAGGCACCAGGCATGATGGCCGCCGACGGTGGGGGGGAGGCTCGGTCGATGGCGACACGGCTGCTGGTGGTCGACGACGAGGAGGACTTCCTGCGCTCGATCGTCATGCGGATCGAGCTCCGTGGTCTCGCCGTCCACGGCGTGGCCAGCGGCTCGGCCGCGCTCGACTACCTCCGCGGCAACCCGGACACGGTGGACGTGGTCCTGCTCGACATCAGGATGCCGGGAATGGACGGGCTCGAGACCCTGCGCCAGATCAAGGCCTGCTGCCCGTCGGTGGAGGTCATCGTGGTCACCGGTCACGGCTCGCAGGAGTTCAGCCGGATCGGCCGCGAGCTCGGCGCCTTCGACTACCTCATCAAGCCGATCCGCCTCGACGTCATCCTCGAGAGGATCGAGGCGGCGACCCGCGCCGGCCGGAAGCGGCGCGCCGACTGACGAGGTTCGATCGAGGAGGAGGAGGAGGAGCGTGAGCGATCCCACTCATCCGCGGGTCCTCCTCGTCGACGACGAGGTCGACTTCCTGACCAGCCTGTCGCAGCGCCTCGAGCTGCGCGGCGTGCCGACGCTGAGCGCCACCAACGGCCCCGACGCCTTGGAGATTCTCGACCAAAAGCCGGTGGACGTGGTGGTCCTCGACGTGAGGATGCCGGGGATGGACGGGATCGAGGCGCTGCGCCACATCAAGGAGCGCCACCCCAGGGTCGAGGTCGTCATGCTCACCGGCCACGCCGACCTCGACACCGCCTTCGAGGGCATGCGCTTCGGCTTTTTCGACTATCTCACCAAACCGGTGCAGCTGGGCCAGCTCATCGCCAAGATCGAGGAGGCTTTTCGGCGCCGGCAGGGTGAGGCGGTGGCGGGAGGGGAGACCTTCACCGGCAAGCTCCAGCAGCACATGATCGTCGCCGACCGCCTGGCCTCGCTGGGCGAGCTCGCGGCGAGCATCGCCCACGAGATCAACAACCCCCTGGCGGTGATCGCCGAGTCGGCGGGCTGGTTGCGGACCCGGGCTTCCCGCGCCGATGTCGGACCCGACGAGCTGCGCGGCTCGGTCGCCCTCGCCCTCTCCAAGATCGAGTCGGCGGTCGACCGCGCCGCCAGGATCAGCCAGAACTTCCTCCGCTTCGCCCGCGCGCCGGACGCTCGGGTGCGCGAGATCGACCTCGGCGAGCTCGCCTCGGAGGTCCGCGACCTCACGGTCCGCACCGCCGCCCACGCGGATGTCGAGATCGCGGTGACCAGGGCCGACGACGCCGACCTGTCCCTGACCTCGGACCCCTACCAGCTGCGCCAGGTTCTGCTCAACCTGGTGACCAACGCCATCCAGGCAATCGGCGCGGGAGGACGGGTCGAGCTGGCGGTGGCCGGCGACCCCGAGGAGGTCCGGGTGGCCGTGATCGACAACGGACCGGGGATCCCGCCCGAGCTCCTGGAGCGGATCTTCGAGCCCTTCTTCACCACCAAGCCAGAGGGCTCCGGGACCGGACTCGGCCTCGCGGTGTCGCGCGGCATCGTCGAGAAGCTCGGCGGCCGGATCGAGGTTGACAACCGCCCCGGGGCGGGTTGTACCTTTCGGCTGGTCCTGCCCCGCGCCCGACCGTGAGGAGAGACGATGGCCATCAAGGTGCTCCTGGTTGACGACGAGCCGAGCTTCGTGGACACCCTCAAGCGACGCCTGACCCTGCGCAAGCTCGAGGTCGTCACCGCCGCCAGCGCCGACGAGGCCTTCGCCGTCCTCGACCGCGAGACCCTCGACGTGGTGGTGCTCGACGTCAAGATGCCCGGGACCGACGGTCTCACGGCGATCAAGACGATCAAGCGCCACCACCCGCTGGTCGAGGTCATCCTGCTGTCCGGGCACGCCAACCTCGAGGCGTCGGTGGGCGGGATGGCCCTGGGCGCCTTCGACTACCTCCTCAAGCCGGTGCGAATCGACGAGCTGGTCTACAAGATCGAGGACGCGCACCGCAGGAAGGTGCTCCAGGAGGAGAAGATCCGAGCCCTCCGCGCGGCCGCCCAGACCCACGCCGGCGAGGGGTGAGGGTCGTGGTCACGGGCCCTGACGACGCCCGTCGCCGGTGACGGTGGCGGTCATCGGCCGGCTTCGCCGCCTGCTCGGCCGGCTCACGGGCCGACCCGAGCCCGAGCTGTCGCCGGCCGAGAGCGAGCGCCTGACGAACCTGTTCCGCGAGCGGTACCACAGCTTCCGGCAGCTGCTCGCCGCCAACGGCAAGGCCCTCGAGTCGATGGCGACCCTCGAGCACGCCGCGATCACGGGGCGGGCCTACGGGATCGACCTGGTCGTCGGCAACGCCACCGCGGTGGCGGTCCAGGTCGTCCAGATGATCCGCCATCTCGAGGTCCTCGCGCCTGGTCGGTACGGCGAGCTCGCGGCTCGCTTCGACGAACTCCGCCAGCAGCTCGACCGGGTCCTCAGCCCACCGCCTCGGACGATCGACGGCCGGCTTGTCGAGCGGCTCGCCGAGATCGCCCGCGAGGACGCGGTCCGGGTCGGCGCGAAGATGGCCAACCTCGGCGAGGTCCGCAACCGGCTCGGGCTGCGGGTCCCCCCGGGCTTCGTGATCAGCGCCGCGGCCTTCATCCGAACCCTCGAGCACAACGATCTCGTCACCGAGATCGACCGCCTCGTCCAGGCCACCGAGATCGACCGCTCGGACGCCCTTTTCGCACTGAGCTCGACCATCCAGCAGCTGATCGCCCGGGCGGAGGTGCCCGCCGACCTCCGATCGGCGGTCGACGCGGCCCGCCGGGACGTCCTCGGCGAGATCGGGGACGGCGTCGGCTTCGCCGTCCGGTCGAGCGCCCTCGGCGAGGACACCGCGGAGACCTCGTTCGCCGGTCTCTACCGCTCGCAGCTCAACGTCCACCCCGACAACCTGCTCGACTCCTTTCTCGAGGTCGCCGCCAGTACCTACTCCCCCCAGGCCATGGTCTACCGACGCCTCCACGGGCTGCGCGACCGGGACACCGAGATGGCGGTCGGCTGCATGGCCATGGTCGACGCCGCGGTGGGCGGCGTCGCCTACACCATCGACCCTCAGGACGAGTCCGACCGCCGGGTCAGGGTCAGCGCCGCGGTCGGCCTGCCCAAGACCGTGGTCGACGGGCGCTTCGACACCGACCTCTATCTCGTCGAGCGCCGGCCGCTGTCGGTCGTCGAGCGGCGGATCGCCGACCAGGGCACCGCCTTCGTCCTTCGCCCGGGCGAGGGGGTCGACCGCCGCGCGCTGACCCCGGAGCAGGCCCGCCGCCCGGCGCTGACCGATGACCAGACGATCGCCGTGGCCCGCACCGCCCTCGAGCTCGAGGCCCACTTCGGCGGGCCCCAGGACGTCGAGTGGGCGATCGACCACGAAGGCGAGCTCGTCGTGCTCCAGTGCCGGCCGCTCCGCACGGCGCGGGTCGCCGGCCGAGGACCGGCGATCGCCGGCGAGCCGCTGGTCGCCGGCGGGGTCTGCGTCAGCCCGGGGATCGCCAGCGGCCCGGTCGCCCGGGTCCGGTCGGATCGCGAGGCGCTCAAGATGCCGGACGGCGCGGTGCTCGCGGTCGACCACCCCGATCCTCGCTGGGCCGCGCTGCTCGACCGCGCCGCCGCGGTCCTCGCCGAGCATGGCGGGATCGCCGGCCATCTCGCGACGGTGGCCCGCGAGCTCGGCGTGCCCGCGGTCTTCGGCCTCGGCTCCCTCGATGCGCTCGGCCGCGGCGAGATGGTCACGGTCGACGCCGACGGCTGTGCGGTCCACCCCGGCGTCCACCCCGAGATCGAGGCCGCCCGGCGAGCCGGCCGTCGCGACCTGATGACCGGCAGCCCGATCGGTCGGACCCTCCGTGAGACGCTCGCGCTGATTTCCCCGCTCAACCTCACCGACCCCGACGCCCCGGAGTTCCGCCCGGCGAACGTCCGCACCCTCCACGACATCACCCGCTTCTGCCACGAGCAGGCGGTGCGCGAGATGTTCGCCTTCGGTCGCGAGAACTCGTTCCCCCGGTATGCCGCCAAGCAGCTCCACCACAACGTACCCATGCAGTGGTGGGTGCTCGACCTCGAGGACGGCTTCGCCGGCGAGGTGACCGGGAGGTACGTCAGGCTCTCCGAGCTCGCCTGCGAGCCGATGCTCGCGCTCTGGGACGGCATGGTCGCGGTGCCGTGGGACGGGCCGCCGGCCCTCAGCGGCGCCGGGCTCGCCTCGGTGCTCTTCGAGGCGACCCGCAACCCGGCCCTCGCGACGCCGTTCCGCAAGCCCTACGCCCAGCGCAACTACTTCATGGTGTCGCGGCACTTCATGAACCTGCAGTCGCGCTTCGGCTTCCACTTCTCGACCGTCGAGACCCTGGCCGGCGAGCGCGACAGCGAGAACTATCTGAGCTTCTCGCTCAAGGGTGGCGCCGCCGACCTCGACCGCCGTGCCGCCCGCGCCCGGCTGATCGCCGAGATCCTCGGCAACCTGGGCTTCTCGGTCCGGGTGATCGAGGACACCATGACCGCCCGGGTCTCGGCATCGCCCCAGGAGGTCGTGCTCGACCACCTGCGGACCGTCGGCTACCTGCTCATGCACACCCGGCAGCTCGACATGGTGATGGCCGACCCGCGGGCGGTGGAGCACTATCGGAGCAAGCTCGAGACCGACATCGGCTCGCTCGCCGCCCGTCGTCCCGCCGACGAGCCCTGAGCGGACCCCCGCGATCCTGCCTGCCCGGAAGGTAGAGTAGGCTTCCCCGGGTTGAAGCGAGCGGATGGAACGACGAGAGCCCCCGACCGAGCCGCGACGACGACCGCCCAACGGCGCCCTCGCCGAGGCATTGTTCGCGCTCGCCGAGCACGAGCCGCCGGGCGACCGGCGGGTCGCCCTGCTCAAGGCGGGCTATGCCGCCTTCGACACCCCCGACGGCGGCCGGCGCGCCGCGCTCGCCGCCGCGGCGCCCTGGCTCCGGCCGATGGTCGAGCAGCTCGCGGCGTGCCCGAGCGAGGACTCGCTGGCGGCCGCGGTCCAGCGGCTCGCCGCCGGCGAGCCGGCCCGCCGGCGGGCCACCCGGGAGCGCTACCTGTCCCGGGCCGAGGTCGCCGGGGTCCTCGCCGCGGGCCCGCCCGAGCTCCACCCCGACCGGATGCGCGGCGCCGCCCACTGGCACACCACCGACTCCGACGGCAAGGCGGCCCTCGAGACCATGGCCCGCGCCTGCCTTCGGCGCGGCTTCGCCTGGTCGCTGGTGACCGACCACTCGCGCGGGCTCGAGGTCGCCTCCGGTCTCGACGCCGAGGGTCTGCGCCTGCAGCGCGGCCGGATCGACCGCTGGAACCACGCCCACGGCGACGAGCACGCCGTCGTCCAGGGCCTCGAGGTCGAGATCCTCGAGGACGGGACCCTCGACGTGCCGCGCGGCGAGCGTCTCGAGGTGGCCTGCGTGGCGGCGGCGGTCCACCGGCTCTTCGACCCCGACCGCGACCAGACCGACCGGCTGCTCCGCGCCGTCTCGACGCCCCAGGTCCACGTCCTCGCCCACCCCCGTGGCCGGCACTTCCACTACCGGTCGGGGCTGCGCGCCCGCTGGGAGCGGGTCTTCGCGGCCTGCGCCGAGCGCGGCGTCGCGGTCGAGATCAACGGCTTCCCGCGCCGCCAGGATCTCGACTGGGAGCTCGCCCGGCTCGCCGTCGACGCGGGGTGCGACATCCTCCTCGCCTCCGACGCCCACGCGCCCCGCCACCTCGAGTTCGACCACTACGCCGCCGCGATCGCGATCAAGGCCGAGGTTCCCCGCGACCGGATCCTCAACGTCATGCACGCCGACGAGCTCGAGGTGTGGCTCGGCGATCGCTGACAGCTCGTCGGACGAATCGAGGTGGGCCATCGCTCCGCTCCGTCCCAGCCATCGCATTCCATCGCACGTCGCAACCACGAAGACACCAAGACACGAAGGAAAACGCCAAGACGTCGCAGGCCACTCGGACTTCACCGCACCATCGCACCCGGCCCCGGATCACACAGATTGAAGAACACGGATCACACTCACGCCATGGACCTCCCCACGGTGTCGACGACGAGAGGGCTCCCCTCCTGGGAACCTCTGGCCCCCCGACACGGGATCGCGAGGGGAGCGAGCGGTCCTCCGGGTGCGCAGCGTCCATCGCGTGATGAACCAACCGGTTGCCGACACCTCCTCGGACCAACGTGCGATGGACTTCTTCCTCACCCCTCGGAAACTCGCAGGGAGGAGGCGAAGCCTCCCTCCATGTGAGTTTCCGAGGGCGGGCGGGTGGGGGGTGGGGGGTGGGAGTTTGAGTGAGCTCGACTGGGCGTTTCCGGTGACGGAGACCCACCGCCGCGCCGTAGGCGCGGGACGGCTTCGGCCACTCGGCGGCGGCGAGCGCCGCGCTCGACGGCGATGACGGTCGAAGACGTGAGCGGCCGGCAGAGCCGGCCGCGGAGGTGGGTCGGGAGGCATTCCGGGCACGGACGCGGACTCGGACGCGGACTCGGACGCGGGCGCGGTCAGTACAGAGGGAAGCGGGCGGTCAGGGCGTGGACCTCGGCGGCGACGGCCTCCATCTCGGCGGTAAAGGCAGCCATCTTCGTCCGGTCCTCGGTGTCCTCCTCGGAGCGCAGCACGCGGTCGATGAGCCCGGCGATGGTCTTCATCTCGGCCACCCCCAGGCCGCGGGTGGTCACCGCCGGGGTACCGATCCGCAGCCCCGAGGCGATGTAGGGCTTGCGGGTGTCGAAGGGCACGGTGTTCTTGTTGACCGTGATGTCGGCGAGCCCGAGCCAGCGCTCGGCCTTCTTGCCCGAGATGAAGTCGGCGCCGAGGTCGATCAGGAAGAGGTGGTTGTCGGTGCCGCCGGAGACGATCCGCCAACCCCGCTCGGCGACCGCGGCGCAGAGCGCGGCGGCGTTGTCGACCACCCTCTTCTGATAGGTCTTCCACTCGGGCCTCAGGGCCTCGGCGAAGGCCACCGCCTTGGCCGCGATGACGTGCATCAGCGGTCCCCCCTGGACACCCGGGAAGACCGCCTTGTCGATCTCCTCGGCCCACTCGGCGCCGCACAGGATCAGGCCCCCGCGCGGTCCGCGCAGGGTCTTGTGGGTCGTGCTGGTCACGAAGTGGCAGTGCGGGACCGGAGACGGGTGGAGCCCCGCGGCGACCAGCCCGGCGATGTGGGCGATGTCGGCCATCAGCAGCGCGCCGGCCGAGTCCGCGATCGCCCGCAACCGGGCGAAGTCGATGATCCGCGGGTAGGCCGAGGCGCCACAGACGATGAGCTTCGGCCGGTGCTCGTCGGCGAGCTCGCCGAGCCGGTCGTAGTCGATGGTCTCGGTCTCGCGGTGGACCCCGTAGGGGATCACGTTGAACTGCTTGCCCGACTGGTTGAGGGGGTGGCCATGGGTGAGGTGGCCGCCGTGGGTGAGGTCCATCCCGAGCATGGTGTCGCCCGGGGAGAGCACCGCCAGGTAGACCGCCATGTTGGCCTGGGCCCCCGAGTGCGGCTGGACGTTGGCGTGGGCGGCGCCAAAGAGCTGCTTGGCGCGCTCCCGGGCGAGGTCCTCGCCGACGTCGACGAACTGGCAGCCGCCGTAGTAGCGCTTGCCCGGGTACCCTTCGGCATACTTGTTGGTCATCACCGAGCCCATCGCCGCCATGACCGCCGGCGAGACGAAGTTCTCCGACGCGATGAGCTCGAGGCCCTCGTTCTGGCGGCGGCGCTCGGCCTCGACGGCGGCGGCGACCGCCGGGTCGGCGGCCTCGAGAAGCTGCTTGTGGACATCGAAGAACTGCTGCCGCAGCGAGTCGCTCATGACACCTCCCACTCGATCTTGGCCACTCGACGGGCGTGCCGGTCGCCGTCGAACGGGGTCGAGACGAAGACCCTGGCGATCTGCTCGGCGACCCCCGACCCGACGACCCTGGCCCCCAGGCAGAGGACGTTCGCGTCGTTGTGACGACGCGCCATCTCGGCGGTGAAGGCGTCGTGGCACACCGCCGCCCTCACCCCGGGGTGGCGGTTCGCCGCCATCGACATGCCGATCCCGGTGCCGCAGATCAGGATCCCGCGCTCGATCCGGCCATCCGACACGGCTCGCGCAAGCAGGTGGGCATAGTCGGGGTAGTCGACCGACGTCGCGTCGGTCGGGCCGAGGTCCTCGACCTCGTGGCCGAGCCCGGCCAGGGTCCGCACGATCTGGGCCTTCAGCCCGATACCCGCATGGTCCGACGCGATCGCGATCATCGCTGCCTGCCTCCGAACGTCTGGTCGAGCGACGGCGACTCCAACGAGTTGAACTCCTCGAGGGCGAACCGGTCGCTCATGCCGGCGATGTGGTCGGCGATCAGCCGCGCGAACCCGGCGGAAGCATGGTACCGGCCGGCCACCTCCTCCGCAACCGAGGCCAGCGGGACGTCGCGCAGGAAGGGCAGACCGAGCTCGGTCCGTGCCCGCAGCAGCACGTACGTCGGCAGAGTCAGCGGGTTGGTCCAGAAGGCGCGGTAGAGCGCACTGATGACCTTACGCGCCCGCCAGTCCTGACGGTTGACGTCGATGTGGTTGATGATGAACTGGTAGATGAACGCCTTGAGCTCGTCGAACATCCTTTGGGTGTCGGGCGAGAACCAGATCGTGGTCTGCGACACCTCGCGCGCCCGGCCGACGAAGGCCGCGTGGTCGGTGACCGAGTGGCGGTCGAGAAAGGCGTCGATCCGGCGTGCCGAGGCCGCGACGACATCGTCGACGAAAAGCCCGACGAGCTCGCGGATCAGCGTGCTCTGGCGTAGCCAACGGCGGCCCTCGTCGCGGAAGCCGTCGCCGAGCCCGGCGATGATACGGCGGCAGACCTCGAGCCGCTCGACCGCCTCGAGCGACACCGAGCCGGCCCGCAGCCCGTCCTCGAGGTCGTGGGTCTGCTGCGCGATCTCGTCGGCCACCGCCACCGCCTGACCCTCGAGGTGGCACGGAGCCTCGAGGGCGAGGCCCGAGGCGTCGGGCAGCGGGAAGTCGTAGCCGACCCGCCACCGGGTGTGCTTGAGGATGCCCTCGCGAACCTGGTCGGTGAGGTCGAGACCGGCGTGGTCGTAGCGCCACTCGAGCAGGTCGACGACCCGCAGCGACTGGTAGTTGTGCTTGAACGAGCCGGCCTCGGCGGCGACCGCGGCCGGCAGCAAGGCCTCCGGGTTGGCGCCGTGCAGGATCTCGTCGAGCACCGTCTCGCCGGTGTGGCCGAAGGCGGTGTGGCCGAGGTCGTGGCCGAGGGCGACGGCCTCGACGAGGTCCTCGTTGAGACCGAGCGAGCGCGCGACGGTCCGGCCGAGCTGCGAAACCTCGAGAGTGTGGGTGAGGCGGGTCCGCGGGTGGTCGGCGACGTGCGGGACGAACACCTGGGTCTTGTGCTTGAGGCGGCGGAAGGCCCGCGAGTGGAGGATCCGGTCGCGGTCGCGCTGGAAGGCGAGCCTGGAGCTGGTGTCCGGCTCAGCCGCGGCCCCTCGGCGGACCGCTTCGCTCGACCGGAGGGCGAACACCGCCAGGCGGCGGTCCTCGTCGAGCTCGAGCTCGCGTCGGCTGCGGATCGTCGGCCGGCTCATCGGTCCCCGCCCATCCCGGCGAGCTCGACCAGTCGGCCGACCAGCCGCAAGCTCCCGGTCGCCAGCACCGGGTCGGGTAGCAGGCCGAGCGCCGACTCGAGATCGGGCGCGCGGCGGGCGCCGGGAAAGGCGCTCACCAGCCGGTCGATCGCCATCGCCCGCTCGTCGTCGAGCTCGACGACGACGATCTCGCCGACCACCGGGATCAGCCGGCCGGCCATCTCGCGCACCGCCTTGTCGGCGAGGCAGGAGAACAGCAGGTTCGGGCGCTCGCCCCGCCGCTCGAGGTGGGCGGCGAGGGCCGCCGCTCCCTCCGGGTTGTGGGCGCCGTCGACCAGGATCGTCCGACCCGCGATCCGGCACTCGCCGAGCCGGCCCGGCCAGCGGACCTCGGCGAGCCCACCGACGACCGCGCCGGCCTCGAGCGCCGGCGCGATGCCGGCCAGCTCGGCCGCCCGGGCCAGGGCGAGGGCGAGCTCGAGGTTGGCGAGCTGGTGGCGACCAGGCAGCGGCAGGGCCGCCTCGATCTCGTTCCCCGGCCAGGAGACCCTGACCCGGTCGCCGTCGAGCTCGTCGACCCTGACCAGCGTGCTCGCCGCGACCGCGTGGGGCGCGCCGAGGGCCGGCACGAGCCCGGCATCGACCCCCGGACCGAGAACCGCCCAGCGCGCCGCGCGCAGCGCCCCGCCCTTGTCACGGGCCCGCTCGATCGCCGAGGCGCCGAGCCACGACGGATGGTCGCTGCCGACGTTGGTCAGGCCGGCGACCACGCTGTCGGCGACCCGGGTCGCATCCCAGCTGCCGCCCATGCCGGCCTCGAGCACGGCGAGCTCGACGCCCGCCTCGGCGAAGGCGAGAAAGGCCGCGCAGGTGATGGCCTCGAAGAAGGTGAGATCGGGAAAGGCGGTCAGCCTCCCGATCAATCGCTCGAGGTTGGCGCTTTCGATGTCCTGGCCCGCGATGCGGATCCGCTCCTCCACCGAGACCAGATGGGGCGAGGTCGTCAGACCCGTCCTGACCCGGTGCGCGCCGAGCACCGCGTCGAGCACCGCCGAGGTCGATCCCTTGCCGTTGGTCCCCACGACGAGGATCGAGGGGTAGGCGAGATGAGGGTTGCCGAGCTCCGAGAGGGCGGCGTTTAGCGGGCCGAGCTCGGGGCGGATCCGGCCCGGACGGCGCGCGCCGAGGCTCAGTGGAAGTACCTGAGGCATCGGGCGACGGCGGCCTTGAGCTCGCGGCGCTCGACGACCAGGTCGAGCATGCCGTGCTCGAGCAGGAACTCCGAGCGCTGGAAGCCGTCGGGGAGCTTCTGCCGGATCGTCTGCTCGATGACCCGCGGTCCGGCAAAGCCGATGAGCGCCCCCGGCTCGGCGATGTTGACGTCGCCGAGCATGGCGTAGCTCGCGGTGACGCCGCCGGTGGTGGGGTCGGTGAGAACCGAGATGTAGGCGAGCCGCCGGTCGCGCATCCTGGCCAGACCGGCGGAGATCTTCGCCATCTGCATCAGCGACAGGATCCCCTCCTGCATCCGGGCGCCGCCCGAGGCGGAGACGACGACCAGGGGCAGCTTCTTGTCGACACAGCGCTCGATGGCGAGGGTGATCTTCTCGCCGACCGCGGATCCCATCGACCCGCCCATGAAGCCGTACTCCATCGCGGCGACCATCGCCGGCTGCTTCTCGATCTCGCCCTGGGCCACGACCACCCCGTCGGAGGCCGGGAAGCTGCGGTTGTAGACCTTGAGCCGGTCGCGGTAGGGCTTCGAGTCGACGAAGTCGAGCGGATCGGTCGAGCGGATTCGACCGAAGAACTTCTTGTACCGCTTGCCGTCGAACAGCAGGTCGAGCCTCCGGCCGGCCGAGATCCGGAAGTGATAGCCGCAGCGCGGGCAGACGTCGAGGTTGCTCGCGACCTCCCGGTGGTAGAGGATCTCGCGGCACGCGTCGCACTTGATCCACAACCCCTTGGGGACGCCCTCGGTCTGGTTCATCGACACCGCCATCCTTCACCCCGGGTCAACCCCGACGACGACCGTTACGTGCCCGGCGCACCGCCACCCCCGTGGCTCGGCGCCGATACCAGGCGCTGGCGGGACCCCCGGCCGGCCGGGATCGCGCCGCCCGCCGCCGAGGCGGGTCAGTCCTCGCCCTCTGCTTCCTCGAACTCGTTCGGCTCTCCGAGCATCAGACAGGCCGCATCGTACATCTGGCGTGCCGCCTTGGCCCCGTCCTGGAGCCCCTGAATCCGCTCCTTCACCTTGTCGAGCTCGACCTGGATCTGGCCTTCGAACTCCTCGAACTGGCTCTTGGTGCGCGAGCGCGCCTCCTGGTAGAAGCGGCGCTGTTCATCGGTCAGGGTAGATGGCATCTCATCCTCCAAGTCAGTTCAACGCGAGCCTGACGGTAATCCTCACCCACGCCCGGACCTTGACGCCGTTCTTGGTCGGCGGCCGGTAGCGCCACTGACGAACCGCGTCCTCGGTCGCCTTCTCGAAGCCGACCCCCTGGTGCGACACCTCGAGGATCCGGACATCCTCGACGCGACCGTCGATGCCGACCAGGAGCTGCGCCACCACCTCGCCGCTGATGCCGGCCCGCTGGGCGATCGGCGGGTAGACCGGGTCAACCCGGTGGAGCAACACCGGCGCCACGACGCCGGGTCCGGGTTCCACGATGTCTCCTTCGCGCACCGAGGGCGTCGGCGTCGCCGGAATCGGCGTCGCGGTCGGCGGCACCCGGGTGGGGGTCGGCGGCCGCGGCGTCGGGGTCGGCGGCGGAGTCGGCGTCTCGGTCGGTGTGGCGGTCGGCGTCGCGGTCGGCGGGAGGGGCGTCGGGGTCGGGAACTCCTTTTCGAGCCGGTCCCGGATCTCCTGCTCCTGCTTGGCCATCTCCGCCGCCGCAACCTCGCGCGCCCGCTCGAGCAGCTCCGCCTCGTCCATCAGCCCACCCTCGGCGCCCGGCTCGGGCGTCGGGGTCTGGTCGACCACCGCCGGCATGACCGGCGGCGTGGCCGCGTCGTCGCCGGCCGCGCCGGGTCCCAGGAAGAACCACCAGCCGCCGACTCCAGCCAGTACGACCGCGGCGGCGGCGACCCACACCCAGACCGGTACCCCTCCTCGACGCGGGCTCCCGGCCTCGGCGAGGATCGGCGTAGCATCGACCGCGAGCTTGGCCGGCGCCGTGGGGGCGCCCACGGCCGGGGCTTTCGCCGGGGGCTCGACCGGTGGCCCGGCGGGCGGCCCGGCGGGCGGCCCGGCGGGTGGCGGGGTCGCGACGGTCGCCGCAGGGTAGTCGGTGATCTCGGCCCCCGACTCGAGCTCGGCGATGAACCGCACCAGGGCGGCGGTGTCGGGCGCCCAGCCGTGGCGCTTGAGAACCGCCTCGGCGTCGCGCTGCAGGTCGAGCGCCGACTGGTAACGCTCGGCCCGGTCCGGGCTCAGCGCCTTGAGGACGATCCGGTCGATCTCGGCGATCAGGCCCGGCACGACCGTCGACGGCGGATCGACCTTCGGGCTGCGCACCTGCTCGAGGATCGACAGCTCGGAGTCGCCGGTGAAGACCTTGTGCGCGGTCAGCATCTCGTAGAGCACGAGCCCCAGGGAGAAGACGTCCGACCGGTGGTCGATGTCCTTGCCCCACGCCTGCTCCGGCGACATGTACTGGAGCTTGCCCTTGAGCGCCCCGACCCGGGTGTGGGAGGCCTTCGATGCGGCCTTGGCAATGCCGAAGTCGCACAGCTTGATCTCGCCATCGGTCGAGATGAGCACGTTCTGGGGCGACACGTCCCGGTGGACCAGCCCGAGGTCGCGGTTGTCGAAGTCGCGTTTCTTGTGCGCGTAGTCGAGCGCCCCGGCGAGGAGGTTCGCGACGAAGAGCGCGAGCGGAACCGGGAACCGCTCGCCGCGCTCGCGGCACGCGTCGAGGATCGACCTCAGATCGCGGCCGCCGATGTACTCCATCGCGATGTAGTGCGACTTGTCGATCCGGCCGAGGTCGTAGATGTGGATGATGTTGGGGTGATTGAGCTGGGCGGCGAGCTTGGCCTCGTCGACGAACATCTTGACGAACTCGTCGTTGCTCGTCAGGTGGGGCAGGATCCGCTTGATGGCGACGGTCTTTTGGAAGCCCTCGAGACCGAGCATCCGTGCCTTGTAGACCTGGGCCATCCCGCCGGTCGCGATGTGCTCCTCGAGGACGTACTGGCCGAAGGTCGTGCCGGCCGGGACGGGCGTGGCGGTCGCCGAGGGTCGCGGCCCGCCAGCGCCGGTCGACGGCGACGGCGGCGGTGCGGCCTCGGCCGCCGGCGAGGGGGGCGGGCTCGGCGGCGTGGCAGCCGGGGCCGGCGGCGGCGGCGGTGCGGCCTCGACTCCCGGGGGCTTCGGCGGGCGTTTCCTGGCCGTCGTCGACGGCGAGATCTCGAGCCCGGCCAGGGTCTCCGAGAGCAGCGCGTCGACCTCGGTGCCGGACGACGATGGCCTGGTCGGCTTCGGCTTGCCGGCATCCTGCCGGGAGGTTCCCGCGAGGACGTCGGCCAGCGCCTCGTCGACGTTGGCGCCGCGGGTCGAGATGGGACGCGACGACCGGGCGGGCGGCGTCGAGTCGCCATCCCCGCGCTCGACGTCGGACAGGATCTCGGCGAACAGGTCCTTGGAGCTGAAGGAAGCTCCCCCGGCGCTGCCCTTGCGCAGCGCATCGAGGGTCTCCTGGGGCACCGCCTGGGTGGTCAGGATCGCGGCCGCCCGGGAGAGCACATTCTCGACCGCGTCGCCGACCTCGACGGCGGTGAACGGCCGTCGCAGGAGGGCCTGGGCGCCGAGCTCCTCGGCGGCCTCTCTGCCGTCGCCGGCGACCGCCTCCGGGGTCAGGACGAGGATCGGCGTCGACCTGAGACCGGCCCGGGCGCGGAGCTGGGTGATCGCGTCGCCGACGCTGACCTGGGGAAGCTGCGAGGTGATGACGACCGCCTTGGGCTCGAAATGAGCGCAGATCTCGACGGCGCTGTTCAGATCACCGGCAACCTCGAGCCGATGGCCGCGGCCCGCGAGAGCGGTCCGGACCGTCTCGACAGTCCTCGGTTCGTACTCGATGAGCAGGATGTTGGCGCTCAATGACTCGTCCCTGATGGCTCCCCGGGTCGAAAGGCCCGCTCTCATTATGTGCGACCGGTTCCCAAAGTCAACCGCGGCCGCGCTCCTCGGCAGGACGCAAGACAGTTATAATACATGGGCTTGACGCCCCGGAGCCAGGGGCTCGAGCGGGAGGCACAATGTCCGGCCACAACAAGTGGAGCACCATCAAGCACAAGAAGGGAAGGGCCGACGCCAAACGTGGGAAGATCTTCACCAAGCTGATCCGAGAGATCACCGTCTCAGCGCGCGAATCCGGCGGAGACGCCGACTCGAACCCGAGGCTGCGGGCCGCCGTCGCCGCCGCCAAGATCGCCAACATGCCAGCCGACAACATCAAACGGGCGATCCAGCGAGGGACCGGCGAGCTCCCCGGTGTGACCTACGAGGAGGTCCACTACGAGGGCTATGGTCCGGGCGGCGTCGCCGTCCTGCTCCAGACCCTGACCGACAACCGCAACCGGACGACCCCCGAGGTCCGGCACCTGTTCACCAAGCACGGCGGCAACCTCGGTGAGAACGGCTGCGTCTCGTGGCTGTTCAGCCGCCGGGGGCTGCTCCTGATCGAGCGGGCCGACGGTCTCAACGAGGACGCGCTCATGGAACGGGCCCTCGACGCCGGCGCCGAGGACCTCGACACCGACGACGAGGACTACTTCCGGGTCTACACCGCGGCCGAGGAGCTGCACGTCGTCAAGGAGCGGCTCGAGGAGTCCGGCGTCGAGGTGGCGAACGCGGAGATCGACATGGAGCCGTCGACGACCCAGAAGCTCGAGGGCAAGCAGGCGTCTCAGATGATCCGGCTCATGGAGGCCTTCGAGGACCACGACGACGTTCAGAACGTCTGGGCCAACTTCGACGTCGACGACGCCGACCTCGACGACGCCTGATCGTCGGCGCACCCGCCGGGCCCCGGTCCGGAGGGAACGAAGGGAGGCTGATGCGCGTCCTCGGGGTAGACCCCGGCAGCCGGGTCACGGGCTGGGCCCTGGTGGTCAACCGGGGCAACCGGTCGCAGCTCGAACGCCTCGGCGTCGTGCGGCCGCGCGGCGCCGATCACCCCCTCCGACTCGCCGATTTGGACCGGCACTTCACGGCCCTCGTTGCCGAGCTCGCGCCCGACTGTGCGGCCGTCGAGTCGGGCTTTACCGGGCGCAACCCGAGATCGGGCCTGATCCTGGCCGAAAGCCGGGGCGTCCTGCTCGCCGCGCTCGGCCGGGCAGGGGTTCCGGTCCACGCCTACACCCCGGCCCAGGTGAAGTCGGCGATGGTCGGTCACGGGACCGCCGAGAAGCAGCAGGTCGCCTTCATGGTGGTGCGGCTCCTCGGGCTTGCCGCGCCGCCGTCGAGCGACGCGGCGGACGCCGTCGGCGTCGCCCTCACCCACCTCCACAGCACGCGGTTGACGGGGTCGCGCGGGTGCCGCCCCTGACCCTCCTCCGGCCCGGATGCAACCGCTGTAAAACCGGCGGGACGTTCGTTGACGGTCCTAAAACCCTCGTGCTAGGATGCACTGCCTTCATCATTTGGCTCGGGTTCGAAATGATGGACGGTCGCAGGTGGCGCCGCCACTTGTGTCGGTGGAAGCGCTCGTTCACAATGGATCGGCGGCCGGCCGGGAACTCCTGCCGGTCCTCGAACTCTAACCATGAGGAGGCAAGATCGTGGGACAGGTAACAGATCTATTCCGCCAGGGTGGAATCTTCATGTGGCCGTTGCTCTTCTTCTCGCTGCTCGCGCTGACGGTCATCGTCGAGCGCTTTATCGTGCTGAGCAAGGCGAAGATCAACGTCAACGAGTTCCTGACCAAGATCCGCAAGGCGCTGCTCGTCAACCGCAACGTCAAGGAAGCCATCAAGGTCTGCGAGGACTACCGCGGGCCCGTGGCCTCGGTCATCAAGGCCGGTCTCCTGCGCTACGGCCACAGCCGTGACGACATCGAGAAGACGATCGAGAACGCCGCTCTGTACGAGCTCGATCGCCTCGAAAAGCGGTTGGGCGTGCTCGCCACGACCGCCAACGTCGCCCCGATGATCGGTTTTCTCGGGACCGTCAGCGGCATGATCAAGTCGTTCTCCACCCTCGCCGAGCAGGGTCTGACCAACCCGGCCGCGGTCGCCATCGGCATCTCCGAGGCGCTCATCACGACCGCCGCCGGCCTGATCATCGCGATCCCGGCCCAGCTCGGATACAACTGGTTCACGACGAAGATCACTCGCTTCGTTCGCGACATCGAGACCGCGTCCAACATGCTCTTGGAGACCTTCGCCGAGATGGACGGGAGCACCGAGAGCAAGGGCTGAGGAAGGGAGTCCGCGATGGCACTCATCCGCGGCAGAGACCGAGGAACCGGGGCGCAGATCTTCACCGCCTCGATGGCGGACATCGTCTTCCTCCTCATCGTGTTCTTCGTCCTGACCTACAAGGTCGAGGTCGACAAGACCCAGATGAACCTCCCCGAGACCTGGATCCGCAAGAAGGTCCCCGAGAAGGCTGCGGTGATCTCGATCGCGCCCCCCGACAAGGGATCGACGATCCGGGTCTCGACCGGTGAGGAGATGGCGCTGCCGGTGAGCACCATCGAGGAGGTCATCACCTTCGCCTCGACCGAGGTCGCCAAGAACCCCGATCGCGAGTTCATCCTCAAGGCCGACGAGAACTCGCCCTACGCCCGCGTCGACGAGGTCTTGGACGCGCTCAAGCAGTCGAAGGTGAAGTACATCTTCCTGCTGTCCGAGCAGCTGACGGCGAGCGAGAAGTAGCCCGGAGGACGACGATGAAGATCAAGAAGAAGGAAATCGCCTCCGAGATCTTTACCGGCTCGATGGCCGACATCTCGTTCCTGCTGATCATCTACTTCATGATCACCTCGGCGTTCTCGGCGACCCGCGGGCTCGACTTCGCACTGCCCGAGGAGACCGACACGCCGGAGATCAAGCAGGAGGACTCGATCGAGGTCCACGTCATGCCCGGCGGGGCGATCGAGGTCGACAAGAAGGGCCTGCCGCTCGACGGGCTGCTGCCGTACGTGCTCGAGAGGCTGCAGCAGAACCCCGAAAAACCGGTCATCCTGCGCACCGACCCGGAGGCCACCTACGGCGACATGATCACGGTCTTCGACCGTCTCCGACGCGCCAACGAGGAGTGGGTCGACGCCGACGGGAACGCCAAGTACACGGACGTCAACGGCAACCCGTTGACCGAGATCAAGACCATCTCGATCCCGACCCAGCGGGAGATCGAGAACATCTGGAACCTTTTGGGCATGGGGTGAGGAGGACTGCATGACCGAGACGCCGAAAACCGCCTCCAAGGCGCCCGAGCCCCAGCTCAAGCCGACGGTCATCGAGATCATCGCGGCCGAGGAGCGCCAGGACAAGAAGCTCACCCGCATCGCGATGGTCGTCGCGGTGGTCGTCCACGTCTTCATCTTCGCTTTCCACTGGCCGACCTTCGCCGGCGGGCTCAAGGACGCGACCGAGAAGAAGACCAAGATCTACGTGGTCAAGCAGGTCAAGTTCCAGCAGCCGCCCCAGCAGGAGCTCCAGCAGATCCCGAAGCCGAAGAGCAAGAAGGTGCCGATCCCAGACCCGACCCCCGACGAGCCGGAGCCGATCCGCGACGAGGAGCCAGACGAAGACATCGAGTTCATCCCGGACGACAACCTCGTCCTCGGGATCCCGGACGCTCCACCCCCTCCCGAGCCGGAGGGCCCGGTCCGCTTCGTCGTCGGCGGCAACATCACCGAGCCAGTGAAGCTCAGCGGACCGAACCCGGTCTACCCGGAGGCCGCGCGGCGCGCGCGGATCCAGGGAGTGGTCGTCCTCGAGTGCACGATCGGCAAGGACGGCACCGTGCGCGAGGTCAAGGTCCTGCGACCGCTGCCGCTCGGCCTCACCGAGGCGGCGATCGACGCGGTAACCAAGTGGAAGTTCGAGCCATCGACGCTCAACGGCAAGCCGGTGGAGGTGCTCTACATCCTCACTGTACGGTTCAACCTGCAGTAGGATCGCGGACGGGCAGTCCATGGCGTTGCAGGGGTCTCTCTCCGAGCTCTCGCTGGCTGACGTGATCCAGATGGTCAGCGTCTCCGGGAAGACCGGCGTATTCGAGGTCCGTCGCCATGGCGAGATCGGCAGGATCTTCCTGCGCGACGGTCAGATCGTCGACGCCGCGGTCGCCGCGCTGCGCGGCGACAACGCGGTCTACGAGATGGCGATCTGGTCGGAGGGCGAGTTCAGCTTCAAGCCCGGCGAGGAGACCGACACGGTCACCATCCACCTGTCGAACGCGAACCTGATGATGGAGGCGGCGCGCCGCCTCGACGAGTGGCGGGTGCTGTCGCGCAAGGTCCCGTCCCTCGACCTCGTGCCCTTCTTCACCTCGCGGGATCATCACGACCAGGTGACGCTGAGCCCGCACGAGTGGATCCTGGTGACCCGCATCGACAACGAGCACAGCATCGAGGCGATCGCCGAGCAGCTCCACTGGTCGGCCTTCGACGTGTCGAAGCTGCTGTTCGGGATGATCACCTCTGGCCTCGTCGCGCTGCGCTCGAAGGACGACGATCCGGTCTCCTCGGGCGGGCCGAAGGGACCGAGCACAGTGACGCTCATCGGTCTCGCCAGCCGGATCCGGACGGTGGCTCTCGGCGTGGTCGGGACGAGCGGCGAGCACACCATCGACAAGCAGTTCGCGGCCGCCCGGACCCTCATCGAGCGAGGGGCCGGGTTCGACGCCATCCGAACCATGGTCGAGCAGCACAGCAAGGCGATCTCGCTGCTCAAGGGCGCCGACATCGCCGCCATGTTCGACGAGCAAGTCCGACCGCTGCTCGGGAGCGCCGAGCGCGCCCCCACGACGGCGGGTAACACCCAGGGAGGCAATGTCTCATGAAATCGAACCCGCGCCGGCTTCTCACCGTCATCGCGGTCGTCATCGCGATCGGCTGGCTCCAACCCGTCTTTGCGGAGTGGAACAAGGGCCTCGACGCTTACAAGGCGAACGACTTCGCGACCGCGGCGAGAGAGTTCGAGGAGGTCACCAAGACCAACCCGGGCTACGTCGGCGGTTACTACATGCTCGGTCTGAGCCAACGGGCGCAGAACAACCTGTCGGCGGCTCTCGGTAACCTGCGCAAGGCGGTCGAGCTCGATGCCGCCGGCGAAAAGCCCGACCCTCGCTACAGCATCGCGCTGGCCCAGGCGCTCAACCAGGCCAAGCAGTACAACGAGGCCTACTCCTCGCTCAAGAAGTTCGACTTCGCGAGCCTCCCGGCGAGCTATCGGACAAGCTACGCGCTGCTCTTCGCCAACGCCGCCAACGAGACCAACCGGTCGAACGAGGCGGTGAGCATGCTCAACGCCCAGATCCGGGTCGACTCGTCCAACGCCTCGCTCTACCAGGCCCTCGGCGTCGCCCAGGATGCGCTCGGCAGCGACCGGGAGGCCTTCGCGGCCTTCAAGCGAGCCTTCGAGCTCGACCCGAAGGACCAGGCGAGCGGCCGCTACGCCATCCGGTCCGCGATCGCCGCGGCGCGTCGCGCCTCGGCGGCCGCCGACAAGTCGCGCTACTACACCGAGGCCGCCCAGATCGCCGAGCGGCTCGCCGCAGCGAGCCCGAGCTTCGAGCACAACCTCTACGCCGGCGAGACATGGCTCGGCGCCAAGCAGTACTCGAAGGCGCTGAGCTGGTTCGAGAAGGCGCGGGCCCAGCAGAGCCGCAACGCTCTGGTCTACTACTACATCGGCCAGAGCTACACCTCGCTCGACCAGTACTCCGACGCGCTGTCGTCGCTCCAGCAGGCGCTGTCCCTCAACAGCGACGCCGATCTGCGCAAGAAGATCTACAACCAGATGGGCTACGTTCACGAGAAGAACAAGGACTTCGCCAAGGCCAAGCAGGCCTATCTCGAGGCCGGGAACACCACCCAGGCGAACGCGATGGACAGCAAGGCCGAGGCGAGGGCCGGCAACCTCGAGCACGAGAAGCAGTGCAAGGACTTCAAGCTCAAGATCGACGCCCTCGCCCTCCAGGCCGAGGAGTTCGAGAAGCTCGGCGACATGGAAAGCGCCAAGCAGCTGCGCGACCAGCTCGTCATGCTCCAGCGGCAGTACGCCGAGACCTGCGGCTGAACCGCCGCGAATTTTGATTCCGTGACCGGACGCGGCCCTCGGGCCGCGTCCTTTTTCGTGGCTTGGCGGGGCTTCGGGTCAACCCCCGGTCGTCGACGCGTGGCGCTCGAGGGTGACGTGAGCGGCCGCGACCGGCAGAACGACCGCCGTCACCGCCTCGGCGAGGAGCACCCACCAGGGAGGCCCCGCGGCGGTCAAACCGAGGGGCGCGGCCAGCCTGGCCATCCACCCCACCGTCACCACGGTGATCACGACCGAGGTCGCCGCCGCGATCAGGGCCGGCGCCGTCACCGCGACCAGGAACGGCCCGCGTACCGTCGACTCGGTCGCGCCCATGAGGCGCATGATGGCGATCTCCTCGGCGTTGCGGTGGAGCTCGAGATGGACCCACACCCCGGCGAAGAGCAGCGCCCCCGCCATCAGGGCCGCGGCGACCACGAGGAGCACCACCGCGAAACGCCCTGCGACCCGGCCGACCATGCGGTTCACCGAGGAGGTCGGTCCGACCGCGAGAACCGCGGCGTCGTCGCGCAGGACGGCCACGCCCGTCGGCTCCGCGGTCACGATCTCGACCATCGGCGGCAGCATCTCCGGGCCCTCCCGGGCGAGCAGCTCCT
This sequence comes from Thermoanaerobaculales bacterium, assembly GCA_025456145.1. Classification (GTDB taxonomy): domain Bacteria; phylum Acidobacteriota; class Thermoanaerobaculia; order Thermoanaerobaculales; family Sulfomarinibacteraceae; genus JAHECW01. The sequence goes on from JALOLD010000005.1 coordinate 33,268, forward strand.
CGAGGTAGGGAAACCACCGCGACAACCTCTCGGCGAGCTCCTCCCGACCGACCTCGCGGAGCCGCCAGCCGGAGTGGTGGGCGGCCTGCCGGTCGATCCACGACCGGCGCTCGGCGGCGCCGAGACGCGGGTGGAGGAGCACCGTGACCACGCTCTCTCGCTCGCCGAGCTCGACGACCGGCGCGAGCCACTGGCGTACGCTGACGGTGACCCCGGCGAGGCTGATCGGGATCGCAAGGGCGACCGCCAGGATCGGGCTGACGAGCCCGCGGCTGCGCAGCAGCAGCCAGCCCTCGGCAAGGGAGTGACGGATCACGGCGGCCACCGCCCGTCGTAGTCGATGGTCCCGCGGTGGAGCACGAGGGTTCGCGCCGGCAGGCTCTCGAGCAGGGCGTGGTCGTGGGTCGCGACGACCACCGTCGCCCCCTGGTAGTTGATGTCGCAGAGCAGGCTCAGCAGCTCCGCGGCGAGGTCGGCGTCGAGGTTCCCGGTCGGCTCGTCGGCGAGAATGAGCCTCGGCTGGTAGACCAGCGCGCGGGCGATCGCGACCCGCTGCTGCTCGCCACCCGACAGCGCCTCGGGCATCGCCGACTGCCGGTGGTGCAGCCCGAGGCGCTTGAGCACCTGATAGGCCCGCCGGCCGGCCTCCTTCGGGGGTACGCCGTGGAAGCGCAGCACGAAGGTGACGTTCTCGAGCACCGTCTTGCGCCGCAGCAGCTTGAAGTCCTGGAAGATGACGCCGATCTTCCGGCGCAGCCTCGGCAGCTCGGACCGGGTCATCGTGTCGACCCGGTCGCCGGCGATCCAGATCTCCCCGGCGGTCGGCCGCTCGGCGGCGTAGAGCAGACGCAGCAGGGTCGTCTTCCCGGCCCCGGAGGGCCCGGTCAGGAAGACCAGCTCGCCTGGATCGATGCTCAGGTCGACCCCGCGCAGGATCTGCCGCCGCTCGTAGTCCTTGGTGACCCCGCGGATCCGGATCACGTGACCCCGCCGGCCGAGTCCCCCGAGACCGGACAGCGCCTCGGTCGACACGACCGCGGCGCCACCGCCTCTCGGTGGGCGCGAGCTTGGTCGGCGACCATCGGGTGGGAGCGGGGGCGCCGTTCCCGAGGTTGGTGCACGCTGCCTCCGGGGCCCGCATTGTACCATCGGGCAGGAGCCCGGGACGTGGCATCAACGACCTCAACGCGACCCTGGAGGAGGAAGATCGTCGGGGGCGAGCCTGCGCTCGTCAGGAAGGTCGGCGACGCGACCTTCGCCTTTGGCCTCGGCCCCCCGAGGGGCGGGACCGACCGGCTCGGAAGGCTCGGCGCGATCGTCTCCGATCCGAGCATCGAGCTCGGCTCGGTGGCCTTCTGCCGCCAGGTCCACGGCGCGGTCGCCCACCTCGTCGGAGCGCTCGGCGCCGGGGTCGTCGAGATCGGCGACGGCGATGCGATGGTGACCGCGAGCTCCGGGGTCGGGCTGGTCGTCTGGACCGCCGACTGTGTGCCGATCCTGCTCGCCGGCGACCGGGTCGTCGCGGCGGTCCACGCGGGCTGGCGGGGCTGCGCCGCCGACGTGGTCGCCGCGGCGGTCGCGGAGGTCGGGCGCCTCTCGGGGCAGGGGCCGACGGGACTCGAGGCCGTGCTCGGTCCGGCGGTGTGCGGCGCCTGCTACGAGGTCGGCGCCGAGGTCCGGAGGGCGCTCGGAGCCTTTGGGCTTGCCGAGGCACGCTGGCGCCACGGCAACCGGGTCGATCTCCGAGGCTTCCTGGCCGCCCGCCTCGAGTCGCTCGGCCTTCCCGCGGGCGGCATCGAGACGGTCGGCGGTTGCACCGTCGAGTCCGCCGAGCTCGCCTCGTTCCGACGCGACGGCGCCGCCGCCGGCCGGCAGTGGTCCATGGTCGTCCTCGAAGGCTGAGAGAACAGACAACACCAACCATCGCCGCAACCACGAAGACTCAACGACAGGAAGGACTCACGAAGACACGGCGGAGTGGCTCGGCCGACGGACGGCCGAGCCACTCGCCGCCTTTGTGACCTTCTCGGTGCTTTCGTGCCTTTGTGGTTGCAACGTGGCGCGGGTTTTTCAAAGACGCCCTCGCCGTTCACGTCGATTGAGAACCTCGTCGCTGATGTCGGCCCTTGAGCTGGCCGCAGGCGGCGTCGACGTCGAGCCCCTTGGACCATCGCACCGTTACCGTCAGGCCGGCGTCGCGAAGGCTCACCGCGAAGCGGTTGACCGTCGAGTCGTCGGGTCGGCGGAGATCGGGAAAGTGGGTCGCGTCCTCGTTGAGGGGGATGACGTTGACCTTGGCGGGGATGCCGCGGATCAACCGGGCGACCGCTTCGGCATCCGCCACCGCATCGTTGACGCCGCGGATCAGGACATACTCGAAGGTGATCCGGCGGCCGCGCTCGAGGGGGAACCGACGCAGCTCGGTCATCAGCTCGTCGAGGGGGTATCGGCGGGCGATCGGCATGAGCCGCTCCCGCCGCTCCTGATCCGGAGCGTTGAGCGAGACCGCCAGCTTGGGTCGTCGCTCGACCCCGGCGAGCCAGCGGATCCCGGGCAGGATGCCCGAGGTCGAGACGGTGATCCGCTTCGGGCTGACCCGCTCGTACAGGGTCTCGAGCGCCTCTCCGAGGTGGTCGGTGTTGAGCAGGGGCTCGCCCATTCCCATGAAGACGATGTTGACCCGGTCGACCGGTGCGGCGAGCCGGCGCAGCATCACCCGGTACTGCCCGACGATCTCGTCGGGGCGCAGGTTCCGTCCGCCGCCGAGGGCGCCGGTGACGCAAAAGACACAGCCGACGGCACAGCCCGCCTGCGACGAGAGGCACATCGTCAGCTTGCCGTCTTCGGGCATCGCGACGCCCTCGACGGTCACCCCGTCCTCGAGCCCGAAGAGCCACTTGACCGAGCCGTCGTCGCTCGAGCTGGTCTCGAGGATCTCCGGGTCCGTGATGCGGAATCGGCGTTCGAGATCGCTTCGGAGCTCCTTGGACAGGTTGCTCATCTCGGCGAAGGAGGTGGCATCGCGGTCGATCACCCACCGGCTGACCTGGGTCGCCCGGAACGGCCGGTCGACGTGGGGCGCGAGGAGCTCGGCGATCTCCAGGGGGCTTCGACCGACCAGGTTCGGACGCGGATCCGGGGCCACCCAAGCCACGCTCAGCCGGCCCCCCGACCGGGCGCCGGGATGACGGCGAGTGGAGCTCGGGGCCGACCCCGGGTTGCCGTTTCCTGGCTGACGTCGCTCGCTGGGCGCACCGTAACCTCCCGACACCACAGACTACACCAGCCCGCCGCGTTGCCGATCGGGGGGCCGTGGTGTAGCGTCGGGCCGACGAGATGACGAGCATGCCGCCCCACCCCCTGCCGATCTGGCGCCGGATCGAGCCGCTGACCGGCGACGCCTCGGACCGGCGCTACAGCCGGCTCCGGTCGGCCGAGGGTCGCACGGCGATCCTGGTCGAGTACCCGCGAGCGGCCGGCGACCGGCTGGTCCGGGATCTCGAGGTCCTCGCCTGGTGCCGCGACCGGGGGCTCCGCGTTCCCGACGAGCTCGCCCGCGATCCGGCGGCGGGTCGTGCGGTGCTCGAGGACCTCGGTCCGGACGACGCCGAGCACGCGTTGGGATCGGCCTCGTCCGACCGGCGACCCGACCTGGTCGGTCGGCTGCTCGAGCCGCTCGCGATCCTCGCCCGCTGCGACCCCGCGGCGCTCCCGCCCTGGAACCCGCCCCTCGACCGGGGGCGTCTGCGCTGGGAGCTCGCCGGCTTCGAGCTGTGGTTCGTCCGCCACCATCGCTCGCGCCCGCCCTCGTCGCGGCTCGGCGCCTGGCTCGACGACCTCGCGGCGGCGATCGACGCCCACCCCCGACGGGTGTGCCACCGCGACTACCACCTCAACAACCTTCTCGTCGACACCGACGGGACGGTTGGCGTGATCGACGTGCAGGACATCCTCGTCGGACCCGACACCTATGACATCGCCTCCCTCCTCGGCGAGCGCGCTGCGACCCGGCTCCTCACGACGGCCGACCGGCGGGAGGCCCTCGACCGCTGGGCCCGCCTCACCGGCGCCGACCCGGGATGGCGGGACCGCGCGGAGGCGACCGGGCTCCAGCGCGCCCTCAAGGTGCTCGGCACCTTCGCCCGGTTCACGGCCTCCGGCAGACCCGGCTACCGGAGCTGGCTCGACGAGCTCGCCGCGGAGGTCGTTCCCCGGCTCGCCGCGGCCGGCGCGCCCGGCGACGCGACGGCCCTTCTGCTAGACTGATCCGGTGGGTGCGCCGCGCCCAGACGGAGGTCGACATGTTCGGAACGCTCGGTATGCCCGAGTTGCTGATTATCCTCGCCATCGTGATCTTGATCTTCGGCGTCAACAAGCTCCCCAAGCTCGGCAAGGGTCTCGGCGAGGGCATCCGCAACTTCAAGGACTCGGTCAAGCAAGGACAGAACGAAGCGAAGGAGCCCGAGTCGCCCGCCCCGTCCGAAACGGTCGACCCGAAGTAGCGCCGGGGCCGATCGTCGGGACGGGAACAGGGAGGCTCGAGCGTCGGTTGCTCCGGTGGGCGACGGCCCCCGGAGGGTGTCATGGTTCGAGCCGAACAGCGAGCGGCAGTCATCCGAGACAGGCTCGAGACCGAGCTCGAGGCCGAGCACGTCGAGGTCGTCGACGACAGCCGGCTTCATCTCGGCCACCCGGGCGCCGAGAGCGGCGCCGGTCACTTCCGGGTGCTCGTCGTGTCGAGGCGCTTCGAAGGCGTGAGCCGGCTCGCCGCCCAACGCCTGGTGTACGGCGCGCTCGGCGAGCTCATGGTCGACGACATCCACGCCCTCGAGATGCGCACCCTCACCCCCGAGCAGTGGCGGAGTCTGAGCCCATAGACGCGGCCCGCCGCCATCGCAGACGCCACGAGGACGCGATGACGCGAAGAATCCAGGAGATCGCGGCCGGGCCCGCTTCCGATCTTGAACGGCACCTTCGTGGCGTGGTGCATTGGTGGTGGTGACGGACGCGGGGCCGCCAGCCGCCTACGCCGCCTCATCGCCCTCGGCGGGGCTCGTCACGACCCGGCGCACCATCCAGAAGACAGTCGCCAGCCCGAGCGCGAGGAGCACCGCGAAGAGGGCGAAGTTCCCCCACTGGGGCACGACCGTCGGGTCGAAGAGCGAGGTCGCGGGCTCCAGGTAGAGCACCCGAACCTGGTGACGCGTCACCGACATCACCGCGACGGTCAGCGTGAGCGCCGCCAGGGTGCCCGAGACGAGCCCGGGGTGCTCGACCGGATCGGTAGCCCGCGCCAGCATCACGAGCAGGCCGATGGCGAGCAGGATCGACAGGGTCAGCGGCCCGAGGGTCGGCAGCCCGCCGCGCATGACGCCGAGCAGGACCTCCCTGGGGAGCACGCCGAGCAGGAGGAAGCCGTCGGCGACCTGGAGGACCGTCGCCCAGAGCGCCCACCGCCAGCCGGTGCGGGCGATCGAGCGGTTGAGCTCGACCCGGTCGCCGGCCCGCGCCCGCCGGACCGCCCACCAGGCGGCGACGAGGGCCGCGAAGGTGATCGCGGCGAGGACGAAGTGGAGCAGCCTCGGCCAGTAGGTCGGGTCGCCGAGCACGCCGAGGGCGTTCGCGTCGAACGTCGCCCACCGCTCGGGCTGGACGTGGACGAGATGGACGGCGACGTGGATCATCGCGATCGCGAGGAAGGACAGGGCGGAGACGGCGAGCCACGGGCCGCGGTACGCCTTGTGGAGGTAGGCCGCGTAGTAACCCAGCATGAGCAGGACGAGCATCGCGAACCAGATCCAGCCGAGCAGAATCGTGCCCGAGTAGAAGAACTGCTGGAAGAGCACCTGGACGAAAAGCAGCGGCGCGACGCCGGTGGTGATCGCGAGCGAGATCGCGTAGGTGTTGACCGCCATCAGCCGCCCGGCGAGCACCGAGTCGGGGTGGTCGGCCCGGCCACCTCCGCGCAGGTGGGCGACAAGAGCCATGAGGGTGCCGCCGAGGGTCAGGTTCATGAACAGCAGATGGAGGAAGAAGGTGAAGACCAGCAGGATGTGGAACAGCCACGGGGGGCCCGGCAGGCCAGCCGCATCGAGGGCGGGAATGAGGTCGGTGTTCATCGGGCATCTCCGCTCGCTGCGTCCGGCGTTCGGTCGAGGGACGCGAGATAGACGGCCAGGGCCTCGGCCTCCTCGTCGCTGCCGACGAAGGGGGGCATGGTGCCCCGCTCGAGGGTCCGCATGTCGAACATCACGCTGCGGTCGAAGGCGGTGATCTCCTCACCCATCTCCTTGAGCTGCATCACGGTCGCGGTGATCATGCCGAGGTTGAGCTCGCGGATCGCATCGGGATCGGATCGGATCTCCTCGATCGACGGCAGCATCTCGACCATCTCGGCGTGAGCGACGTCGGCGTGGCAGGAGGCGCACTCCGCCTGGTAGGCGAGCCGGTCCATCCCGGTCGAGGACGGCGTCGCCACGAGCTCGAGATCGGCGACGGTGGGCAAGGCCTCGGTGATGCTCTGATAGCCGTCGAGGGTGTGGCAGGCGGCGCACTGCGCGGCGAAGATCCTCCGGCCGCGGGCCTCGGGCGCCGGGTCCCCGGCGGCGACCCAGCCCGAGTGGGCGGCGAGACCGGTGGCGTTGATCTCGTCGATTTGATCGACCAGCAGCCCGTTGGAGAAGAGGTGGCTGTGGATCAGGAAAGGCTTGCGCACCCCCTCGCGCAACCGCTCGTAGCCGCCGAAGAAGGCGAAGATCGCCGCCATCAGCGCGACGGCGGTGACAGCCCGGGCGGCGCGCGGCGCGACGAGCAGGGCGAGGACCCCCAGAGCCAGCCCGAGCGCGAGCGACCACAAGGCGAAGGACCGGGTCGCGGCGAGCCCGACCAGGGTCGGCGCCTCGCCGAGGAAGAGGGCGGTCACGGTGTCCGGCAGGACCGCTTCCCACCAGCGGTAGCCGGCATAGGAGACCAGCGCCCCGCCGAGGAACCACCAGCCCAGGTACCGGACGAGATCGGTCCGTCGCCCGGGGCTCGCCGTGAAGGCCGGCCAGAGCATGAAGGCGACCGCCATGAGAACGCAGATCCCGGTGCGCAGGACCAGGGACGGCCAGTAGGTCGGGTTGAAGAAGCCGTCCCAGAAGGCGCGGGTCTCGAGCCACCTCCCCGGGGTGAGCATGAAGGTGACGATGCCGTTGATGATCACCATCGACAGGTAAGCGCCGATGAAGTAGAGCCAGCCGACGAGCACGTGGGCCTGCTTGGTGATCCGGTCCCATGTCGTGTAGTAGATCAGTGCGGCGACGATCTCGAGCACGAAGAACACCCACTCGATCGCCCAGCCCCAGACATAGGCGTGGATGAGGGCCGAGATGGCACCCGGCGAGATGAGCCCGGCGACGACCCAGATGCCGACCCCGGAGATGGCGCCGAAGACCGTCGATACGAGGATCAGCACCAGCGACGATCGCCTCGCGAGCTCGCGCATCTCCCGGTCGGCGCGGCGGATCGCCAGGGTCTCGGTCACGACGATGAGCAGCCCGCCGCCGATCGCGAAGTGCGACACGATCACGTGGGTGATCGCCACCCACGCCATGAGCACACCGCCGCTCAGTCCAGAGTCCCAGATCGGATAGTCCATGCGTCCTCCACCGCGATCGCGAGCTCCGGTTCACCCTACCACCCGGCGGAAGCTCTCGCAATCCTCTGAATCTAAACGATGAATTGTTGAACAACTATCGGGCGATCATGGTCCTGGCGAGATCTTTGTCGCGACTCGGAATCCGTCGCCTCTTGCCTCTTGACACGACGTCGCACCTCCACTAACGTAGGTTGAGACGATGAAAATGAGTCTGGATTAGATTTATGACCTCAAAGCTCTCACAACGCGCCCAGAAGCTGTTCGTCCAGTACCTTCGGGAGAACAACCTCAAGGTCACCCAGGAGCGGCTCGCCTTGCTCGACGAGATCTTCGCGACCGACGAGCACCTCGACGCCGACGAGCTCCTCGCGAGGATGAAGGTCAAGCAGCGAAAGGTGTCGCGGGCGACGGTCTACCGGACCCTCGATCTGCTCGTGCAGTGCGGCCTGGTTCGCAAGAGCCGGCTGGGGCGCGAGCACTACTACTACGAGAAGATGGAGCCGGGCGGCGGCCACCACCACATGGTCTGCACCGCGACCGGCCGGATCATCGAGTTCTGGGACGCCGAGCTCGACGAGCGGCTGCGCCGGATCTGCCAGGACCACCGGTTCCGACCGTCCTTCATCTCGATCCAGATCCAGGGTCTGAGCGACGAGGGCCAGAAGGTCGAGCAGGAGACGTCGTTCTTCTGATCCGCGCCGTCGGGCGGCGCCTCCCCCACCGGCCCCCGCCCCGGCGCGGGGGCCTCGCCGTCGATGCCCCCGGGGTCCGGATCAGGAGCGCCGGAGGCTCAGACGGGCGATCCTCCGCTTGCCGACCTGGATCAGGGTCGAGCCCGGTCGTCCCGCGGCCAGGCTCGCGTTGACGTCGCGCACGACCTCCCCGTCGACCCGGACGCCGCCCTGGGCGAGCAGCCGGCGGGCCTCGCTGTTGGACGGAGCGAGCCCGGCCTGGGCGAGGATCTTGGCGAGGAGGACCTCGTCGGCGTCGACCGCGAGCGCGATCTCGGCGATGTCCTCCGGGAGCTGACGCGCCGAGAACACCCGCTCGAACTCCTCCTGGGCCGCGGTCGCCTGGCCGGCCGAGTGGAAGTCGGCGACTACCGTGCGCGCGAGCTCCTTCTTGACCTCCATCGGGTGGAGCTCGCCCGAGCCGACCCGCGCGCGCCGGTCGTCGATCTCGGCGGCGGTGAGGTCGCTGAGCAGCAGCCAGTACTTCCACATCAGCTCGTCGGAGATCGACATGAGCTTGCCGAACATCTCGGTCGGCGGGTCCTCGACCGCGATGTAGTTGCCGAGCGACTTCGACATCTTCTCGATCCCGTCGAGCCCCTCGAGCAGGGGGAGGGTCATCACGACCTGCGGCTCGAGCCCGTGCTCCCGCATCAGGTGGCGGCCGACGAGCAGGTTGAAGAGCTGGTCGGTCCCGCCGAGCTCGACGTCGGCCTCGAGCGCGACCGAGTCGTAGGCCTGCGCGAGCGGGTAGAGGAACTCGTGCAACGAGATCGGCTGCTGGGCCTCGTAGCGCTTGCGGAAGTCCTCGCGCTCGAGCATCTGGGCGACCGTGACCTTGGCGGCGAGTCGGATCCAATCGGCCGACGACAGCGCCCCCAGCCAGCGCGAGTTGAAGTCGACGACCGTGGTGTCGGGATCGAGCAGCCGCTCGATCTGCCGCCGGTAGGTGGCGGCGTTGGCCTCGATCTCGTCCTCGGTCAGCTGGGGCCGGGTGCTCTTCTTGCCGGTCGGGTCGCCGATCAGCCCGGTGAAGTCACCGATCAGGAAGACCACCCGGTGACCGAGCTGCTGGAAGTGGCGCATCTTGCGGATGACCACCGTGTGACCGAGGTGGAGATCCGGCGCCGACGGGTCGAAGCCGACCTTGACGACGAGCTGGCGGCCGGTCGTGGCAAACCGCTCGAGCTTGGCCCTGAGCTCGTCGGTGGGCACGACGTCGACGCACCCCTTGGTCAGATAGGCGAGCTGTTCGTCGAGGCTCGAGGTCGTCGGCTGCATGCGCCCTCCCGGCGGTCGCGCAGGCCAACAATACTACCCCACGGTCCGGGCGGCGCCACCGGGAGCGCGGTCACCGCCGAGATCCCTCGACGATCGGCAGCGCTCCGGCGCCGGTCATCGGCAGCTCGTCGAGGGCCGGGATGCGGCCGAGCACCTCGCCGACCAGGGACCCCTCGACGGTCATCACCTCGAGCTCGAGCTCGGCCGGCTGACGCCAGCCGGACGCGCCGGCCGCCACCGCGGCGCAGCGCCGAGCGTGACCGGTCACGCCGCTCAACTCGGCGCTGACGGCGGCCGCGACCCGACGCTTGACCGGGGCGAGCTCGTCGTCGTTCGCCGGAGCCTTCAGGCGCTTCCACTCCGCCGCGAGAGCGGCCTCGATCTCGCCCACCGTCCCCTTCGTGGCGAGCACGAGCACCAGGATCGACCGCCCGGGGACGTAGGGCGCGAGGACCTCGACCCGCGCCTCGGGCCAGCGGGTACGCGCTCGCGTCTCGAGCAGCTCCCGGGTGACGAGGATCGGCGCCTCGGAGCCGCCGAGCTCCATGTCGAGGGCGACCACGACCGCCGACTCGTCGCCGGGTGCGGCGACCCGGGTCCGCAGATCGGTCGGCACGGCCTGCACATCGGTCGTCGTCGGCGGCGCCGGTGCGGCCGACCAGAACTTCCCCAGGGTCTCGGCGGCGGTCTCGGCGTCGGCAGCCACCACCCCCAGAGCCAGGTTGCCCGATCGCAGGAGGGTCGCCGGCGACACCTCAGAGAAGTCGGTGAGACCGAGCAGCCCGGCCATCAGATCGAGCGCCCGACGGCGCGCGTCGTCACCGGCGGCGGTGAGGCTCGTGTCGTCGGCGAGCACCGCGGCGTAGGCGGTCGTCAGCTGCTCGACGAGCTCGCCGAAGCCGTCCGCCGGACCGGCGATCTCGATCAGCGAGGGCGCCGCCCGGACGCCGACGAACCCGGGTCGACGGGGCGCCGCCCGGAGCTCGCGGGCGAGCCGGGCGAGCACCGTCGCGGTCACCTCGCCGTCGAGGTCGGGCACCAGCACCGGTCTCAGGCAGACCACCGCCATCGGCGCGCCGCGTCGCTCGAGCACCGCCGCGGTGACGTCGTTGGCCAGCCGGTGGACCTGCGGGCCTGCGGCGAAGCGCGGGTTGAAGACCTGCGGCGGAAGAATGAGCTGGGCTCGACCGGGATGGAGCGGGAGCCACCGGGCGGCGGCGTCGCGGACGCTCGCCAGGGTCACTCCCCGGATCCCGAAGAGGACCTGGCGCACCGCCTCCTCGCCGCCGGAAAGCCAGGCGTCGAGCACCAGCTGTGCGGCTCCGGGATGGTCGTCGAGCAGCGCGAGCCGCCGGATCTCGAGCCGCCGTCGAGCCTCGAAGACATCAGCCTCGGTGAGCGACGGGTCGGCGGCGAAGCGGGCGAGCGCGAGCCGCAGCTCGGTCACCATGAGCTCGGCGAGCTCGGGGTCGACCCGGCCGTCGACGATACCGAGGGGTCCCTCGACCCGGCTCTGCAGGAACGGCACCTTGTCGGCGACCAGCGACGGCACGAGCTCCCACAGCACCTCGATCGAGCTCCGCCGCCAGTCGGCGAGGGTGGGCAGCACCACCTCGAGACGGATCTGGGCGTCGCTGCCGGGCGCTCCGAGACGGCGGTCGAGCCCTCCCTCGGCGAGACCGGGCGCCGGCGCCTGATCGACCGACCGGGCGGCGCGATCGCCGATCGCGCGGGTGAGCAGCGGTCTGAGATCCTGGGCCGTGGCGCCGCCGACCGCGACGATGACCGGCGGAGGGGCCTCCCAGGCGGCCGCGGTCAAGACGGCCTCGAGCTCGGCCGCCAGGGTCAGGCGACCGGCCGTGACCCGACCCGGACCGGGCTCGCCGGTCGCCGGCGGCCAGGCGACGGTGGTCGCGTCGGCCAGCGGCTGGCTGACGACGACGAGCTGGGTTCCCCCGGGGAGCGGTTCGACGAGCAGTGCCTGCGAGCCGGCCGCTCCGGCCCCGACGGCGACCGCGACCGCGACCGCCATCCCGCGGAGAACGTCTTTGAGAGCAGCGAGTTGGGTTCTCATGACCGGCCGCATGGTAGCATGCCGGCGGTGGACCGACGGCCCGACCCGATGACGCCGAACGCGCTCCTGACGAGCTGGCTGGCGGCGCTGGCCGCGATCCCGGCCGGGTTGCTCGCGGCCGCCGCGGGGCAGGGGCTCGGCGGGCTGCTCGCCGGTGGAGCGTGGATCGGTGTCTGCCTTCCCTGGGACCGCCAGCCCTGGGCCCTGGTCAACCAACCGGCGCTCAACTTCGCCTCGCTGCCCTCGGCGGGTGGCTACTGGCTCGGCTCGACCGTCCTGCCCCTCGCCCTGGCGGCGGTCGTGCCGCCCTTGACGCTGCGCCTCCGCTCCCTTGCCGGCCACCTCGTCGTGCTCCAGACGGCGTGGGTTTCTCTCGTCGTCGCGGCCTCCTGGCAGCGGGTCCTCGACCCAGAGCTCGCCCACCTCGCCCGCTGGCTGCACTTCCGCGGTCTGCCCGCCGAGCTCGGCTGGATCGCGGTCGCGGTCGCGACGGCGCTCGCCATCCCGATCGCGCTCCGGCTCATCGCCCTCGCCCGGATCGTCCGTTTCAACCTCGGTCGCGCCCGCCGCACGATCCTGGTGCTCCTCCACCTCGTCCCGGCGCCCCTCGCCTGGGCGGCCTTCACGGTGTGGTTGCGCGGCGCCGTGCCGCTGGCGGCCTGCGTCGCCGCCGGGCTGCCCCTGATCGCCGGTCTCGTCGTCGCGTGGGTGGGCTACCCGGCGCCCCTGACCCACGCCGTGGCGAGGCTCAGACCGACCTCGGCGGTCGCCCTCGCGGCCGCGGCGGCGATCGGCTGGGCGGCGGGTGCGACGGCTGGCCGGCCGCTGCCCGACGGCCGCGTCGCGGCGCTGCAGTGGGGCCCCTCGACGAGCGTCAACAACATCCGAGACTGGATGGCGCCGCACCGGGCGCCGTGGATCGGCCCCTCCTCGAACGGCTCTCCCGACCGCCCCGGCCCGGGATGACAGACACCCGGGCCTCGGTTATCCTGTGAGAGCGCGTCGCCGCGCCACCCCCTTCGACACCGTTCGGATTGGAGAGCCACCATGAATGTCAAGGTCGAGAAAGCCCTCAACCAGCAGGTCCACGCCGAGTTCTTCTCCTTCTACCTGTACCTCTCGGTCGCGGCGTACTTCGCCGCGAACCATCTCGACGGCTTCGCCCACTGGATGCGGGTCCAGGCCCAGGAGGAGTTCAACCACGCGATGAAGCTGTTCGACTTCCTCAACGAGCGGGGCGGAACCGTCGAGCTGCTGCCGATCGACGCCCCGGCGCGCGAGTGGCCGGGCCCCTCGGCGGCGGTCGAAGCGGTGCTCAACCACGAGCGCGCGATCTCGGGCCGGATCAACAGCCTCGTCGATCTCGCCACCGCCGAGAACGACCACGCGACGACCGTGATGCTCCACTGGTACGTCAACGAGCAGGTCGAGGAGGAGGCCACCGCCGACACCCTCTTCCACCAGGTCAAGATGGTCGAGTCGAGCCCCTACGGTCTGCTCATGATCGACCGTGAGCTCGCCGGCCGGCCGGCCGCGGCGGCCCCGAGCCCGGCCGAGTAGGCCGCGCCCCGCCGAGCTCGACGAGGTGGTCGACGATCGCGGCCGCCACGTCGATCCCGGTGGTCGCCTCGAGGAAGCTGAAGCCGGGGGTCGGGTTGACCTCGCCGACCAGGGTCCTCTCGTCGTCGCGGAGCAGGTCGACCCCGCAGACCCCGAGCCCGATGGTCCGGGTCGCCGCGACCGCGAGGGCGGCCGCGGCCCGGTCGGGCTCGATCGGCTCGCCGCGACCGCCGCGGGCGGCATTCGAGCGCCACTCGCCGCCGACCGCCGAGAAGCGCGCCGCCGCGACCACCCGGTCGCCGACGACGAGCAGCCGGTCGCTTCGGCCCGCGGTCTCGACGTGCTCCTGGACGATGATCTCGTCGCCGAGGCGCCACAGGCTGTCGAGCACCGCCTCGAGGTGATCGGCCGACCGGCAGAGGATCACCCCGACGCCCATTCGCGACCGACGCTGCTTGACGACCACCGGGAAGCGCAGCCGGGTACGGACGGCGGCGGCAAGAGCCTCGGGATCGGCGCCGGCCAGGGTCGTCGGTACCGGCAGACCGGCGGCGGCGAGCGCCGCGACGGTGCGCCAATGGTCCCGGCCGACGCGGACCGCCGGCGCCGGGTTGGGCGTCGCGGCGCCGGCCCCGGTGAACGCTTCGAGAACCGCGAGCAGACTGTCCGGACGCCAGTTGCCGACCCTCGCGAGCACCGCGTCGGGTCCGGGGCCCGGTTCGAGCGGCCAGCGTCCGCCCTCGCTCGACACGACGATCGTCGTCGCGTCGACGACGTCCAGCGCGACGCCGCGGGCGGCGGCGGCGGCGGCCAGGCGGCGGTTGCTCGCGGTCTCCGGTCGCGCGCTGAGCAGCAGGATCCGCACCCCGGCATTGTACGTCGCGACCGCCGTACCGGCCCCGTATGGCCATCCGGAGAGGGTCCGGGATGAACCTCGCCGGCGCTCCGGGTATACTCCCGGGATGATCCGCGGGAACCTCGATCGCCTCCACCTCGGCGATCTCCTGCACTGGCTCGAGCTCGGTGGGCAGACCGGTCGGCTGACTCTCACCGACCGGGTCGGCGAGCGCCGTCTCGATCTCCTGCACGGCCGGATCGTCTATGTCTCCTCGACCGTGCCCGAGGAGCGGCTCGCCTCCTGGCTCGCCCGCGACGGGCTGCTTCCGGCGACCTCGGTCCGCCGCCTGCTCGCCGCATCGATGCTCCGCCACGAGCTCTTCACGGATGTCCTGCTCGCCGAGCGGGCGATCAGCGAGACCGCCCTCGGGGCGTCATTGACGGTGCTCGCCGAGCTCATGATGAGCCGGATCCTCGACGCCGCCGAGCTTCGCTTCGAGCTCGACCCGAACCACCCGATCCGCGATCCGTCCGGGCTCTACCTCAGCCTGACGCCGAGCCGTCTCCTGCTCGACTCGGCCCGCCGAGTCGACGAGTCGAAGTACCCGCGCTCGACCTCGCCGTCGCCGGTGCTGCCCCTCGACGAGGAGGCGGTGGAGGACTTCTTCTGGCAGCTCGTCCGCCAGGGCATCCCGGGCGACGACCCGGTCGATGGCGACCAGCTCAGCGCGCTGCACGACATCGTCCGCAACGTCATGGCGAGCCTCGCCCAGTGGCTCGCCTCGAGCACCGGCCTGGTGCCCCAGCCGGCCGATCAGGGCGAGATCATGGCGGCCGCCCTGGACACCACCGGCCGCGTCCGGTTGTTCGGGCTGCCGCAGACCGCCTGGAATCTGATGGTCCTCGCCTGCTCGATCCGGGCCGATGAGCTGACCCCCCCGGGGGCGCTCGCCGAGATCGACGACTTCGCCGCCGCGCTCGATCTGTGGCCGGAGGTCACCGCCGGTCGGCGGTGGGAGCGGGGCCGGGCCGGCGCCCTCGACCGGCTGACCCGGCGTGCCGCGATCGTCTGGTCGCGAGGCGCCGCCGCCGCCGCCGCCGAGCTCGAGGCCGACCCCGGCGCCGCCGAGCTGGCCGCCCATCTCCTCACCGTGCCCACCGACCTCGTGCTCTGGGTGCTCGCCGCCCTCCCGGTACCCCACAACGGAATCCGCCGCGCGCTGCTCGCCGAGCTTCCCCGCCGGATCGGCGCCGGGCTGAGCCACCTCGCCGACTTCCCGCCCGAGATCCGGCAGGTGCTGCACGGCGCCCGACCGACGCTGCTCGGCGCCTGCCTGCACGTCAGCCGCGGCCTGGTCCCCTCGGCGGCGGTCTGGCCGATGACGATGCCCGACGACGAGGCGATGCTCTCGCTCGCCGCGCCCGATCGGCTCCAGCGGGCGGCGGCCGCCGCTCGTCAGGCGGTCGAGGGGCTCGGTCCGACGGCGCCTCCGGTCGGCTGAGACCGGTTACTGGGGTAGGGCCAGTGACGCCTGGAGGCCGGCCGGCTCGCGTCGGGCGAGGGTCAGGCGGCCACCGTGACGCTCGACCGTCTGGCGGGCGATCGCGAGGCCGAGGCCGATCCCCCGGTGGCCCCCCCGCTTGCCCGCGGCGCCCTGCCAAAACGGCTCGGTGGCGCGCGACAGCTCGTCGGCGGCGAGGCCCGCACCGGTGTCCGAGACCTTGAGCTCGATCCAGGGCCGCCCGGCCCGCATCGCCCGCCGCACCTCGATCCGAACCTCGCCCCCGGCGGGGGTGTGCTCGATCGCGTTCTTGACCACCGCGCGCAGCGCCGTGGCCAGGGCCTCGGCATCGCACGAGATGGTCGTCAGATCGCTCGGGCTGAGGACCTTGATCTCGACCTCGAAGCGTCGGGCGAGATCGCGGAGCGGCGCCACCGTGGCGCGCAGCAGCTCGGCGAGCCCGGCCGGTCGCACCTCGGGCGCCCGGCCTTGGCCGACCACTGCCGCTGCCTGGGCGACGCTGTCGATGAGCTCGGCGAGGGTCGCGGCCTCGCCGCGGATGATGTCCAGGAAACGGGAGGTCGTGTCCGGCGGGGCGTCGCGGACCCGGTCGAGAGCGCCGACCGCCGTGACCAGCGAGGCGACCGGCGTCTTCAGCTGGCTCGCGATCCGCGAGATCAGCTCGCTCTTGACGCGGTCGAGGCCCTCGAGCTCGCGGTTGAGCCGCCGGACCTCGTCGAGGGTCGTCCTGAGCTCGTCGGTGCGCTGGACGACCGTGCTTTCGAGACCGGTCCGGCTCTCCTCGAGCTGGCGGAAGGCGAGGGCGTTGGCGTAGCCCATCGCGGCCGTCGCCGCGAGGATGACGGCGAGCTCGAGATCGTCGTCGTCGAGCGGCGATCGTCCCCGGACTCGGTACACCGTGAGGAGCCCGAGCAACCGGTCGTTCGCCACCATCGGTGCGGCGACCGCGGACGAGAAGCCGCTGTCCTCGACCGCGAGCTGCGCCGCGCTCACGGTGGCGCCCTCGAGGTCGGCGGCGATCAGCACCGGCTCGCCGGCGGCGGCGATCTCTTGGGCGACCGCTCGTTCGCCGGCCCTGGTCGCGAGCAGCGGATCGCGCTCGACCCCGTGGACCACCGCCTCCCTGAGCTCGCCGGCGCCCGGAACGATCAGCACCGCGGTTCCCTGCACCCCGAGATGGGCGACCGCGGTCCTGACGAGCATCCGGAGGACGTCGGCCGGGTCGCGCTGGTGGGTGATGGCGCGCCCGAAGTCGGCGATCGCGCGGATGACCCGGACCTTGCGGTCGAGCTGCCTGCTGACCGTCTCGAGCCGCGCTCCGAGATCGGTCATGGCGAGGTTGGCTCGCACCGCCTCGCCGACCAGGACGTCGGCGGGCAACGGCCCGGTCTCGTCGGAAGGTCGGTCGGGGGTCGTGACCTCGATGTCGTCGATCGCGGCGCCGGGATCCGGCGCGCTCACGAACGGCTCGAGCGCCGCGCGGGTCTGCTGGCGCAACCGGTCGATCGCGTGCCCCGTGGTGTCGATGCCGAGCCGGTCGGCGAGCGACACGAGCGTGCTCTCGGTGATCGCGGCGAACGCGTCCATGACCCCGTCGCCGGAGATCGCGATGGTCGGGAAGGCGGGCCGGGCCTCGGGGTTGAGCGCGGTCTCGAGGTCCGCGATGGAGAGCTGGTCGGCGAGGTCGCGCTTGTTGTACTGGAGGACCAGCGGCAGGGTCTGGGGGTCGATGCCGTTGGCCTCGAGGTTCTCCCTGAGGTTGGCCGCCGACTGGCGGTTCGCCTCGAGCTGGTCGGGCTGGCTATCGGCGACGAAGATCACGCCGTCGGCGCCGGCGAGGACCGCCCGGCGGGTGGCGTTGTACTGGACCTGTCCGGGGACGGTGTAGAGCTGGATGGTCAGCCGGTAGCCGCGGATTCGACCGAGGTTGAGCGACAGGAGGTCGAAGAAGAGGGTGCGGTCCGAGGCGGTGTTGAGCGAGTAGAGCCGGGTCCGACGCTGAGGGTCGGTGACCCGGTGGACGTGCTTGAGGCAGGTGGTCTTCCCCCCGAGGGCCGGGCCGTAGTAGACGATCTTGACCTTGATCTGCCGGTACTGGTTGTCGAACTGGACCATGTGCCTCCCGGCCGGCCGTCGACGCTGATGCCACCCTCGCTCGAGATCGGGCGACCACCGCGCGCCGCTTGGTCCCGGCCCTCGGGCCGATGGACGGCAGCGACACGACGGGTATTGTAGCCTGCGCCGGGTACGGTTGACCCGGTCCGGGCCCGACCGGCGCTCCCGGTCCCGGGCGGCTCAACCGCGCGGCCGCGCGGTCGGCCGGTCCCCGAGGCCCGGGTCGGGGCGACGAGGTTCGGCGACCGGCACCGGTCGGCGGGCCGCCCGGCCCGCGCTCGTCTTGCCGGCGGCGAACCCGACGACCGACGGCTCGGCGAGCTGGAAGCTCGAGTCGCCGGTGATCTCGTCGACCACCGAGGCGTAGCCGAAGACCAGAACGTCCGGCGGACCGTCCTCGATCCAGAAGACGAGGGCGCCGCCCTCGACCGGTGCCTCGAGCCGCCGTTGGATGTGTCCATAGGGTGGCAGCTGCAGCCTGACGCGGTCGACGATCTCTCCGTCGGCGTTCTGGACGTCGACCGCCACGGTGGTCGGCCCATCGGTCCACGAGGCGACGCCGATGTTGGTCCGGAACCGCTCGCCGTCGTTGAGGATCCCAGCGGCATACCCGAGGGTGCCCCAGTCGACCCCCTGCCAGGTGCCGGCGCCCGGTATGGTCTGGCCGAACTCGCCGGCGCCGCCCCGGGGGTCGAGGGTGTAGGTCCGCGAGGTCGCGAGAAAGTCGCACTCCTCGACCGGGTCGCAGGCCAGGCTCCAGTCGGCGAACACCAGGATCGCCCCGGTCCCCCCTCGCGCGAACCCGGATGGTCCGAGCACGTCCCACAGGTTGTAGGTCTCCCACGGGTAGAGGGTGAGGGAGAGGGTCTCGGCCTGGCGGTTGTCGGTGCCGCTCGGCAGGAACTGGATCACCACCGGCAGGTCGTGGGCCTGCGGGTTGTGGAGCGACAGATCGGTGTGCCAGACGGTGCCGTTGAGCCCGGCGACGTTGGCCGCCGCCGGCACCATCCACTGGAGCGACAGCTGGGCCTCGGCGGTGACGGCGCCAAAAAGGAGCGCTGCGGCGGCGGTGCTGAGAACGACCCGTCTCAAGCTCTTCATCTCGACCTCCGGTTTCCCGATGGGGCAAGCTCCGTGCCAGGATCGGTCCTATCGGCGGGGGGGGAGGCCGCCGGGCGTCCGTCCCCGAAAGTGGACGCAGCGGCCGGGGCGCGGGTCCCCCGGCTATACTCGGGGGAGGATGCGGGTCTCCGGGGCTCTCCTGCTGCTGCTGGTCATCGCGATGGCGGTGGTCGTGGTCCTGCAGAGCCGCGACCTCGGGGCGAAGCGGGAGGCAGTCGCGGTGATCGCCACCCAGCTCCGCGAGGAGGGGGTCGCCGGCACCCGGTTCGACCGCGACCGCGCGCTCGAGATCATCCTCGTGCTCGACGGTCTCGCCGCCGACCCCGAGGCGATTGGGAACCACACCGACGACCTCGCGACGATCGCCGAGACCGCCGCCGGGTGGGCCGCGGGCGCTCCCTCGCCGAGCCCCGAGCTGCACGCCGCGGTGGCGATCCGCAAGGCCGCGGCCGAGCTGCGAAGCCACGCCGTTCAGCCGTCGCCGAGAACCCTCGACACGGCTCGCCGCGAGCTCGACCGGGCGCGCGACGCGTTGACCACCCAGGCGGCCGGCGACGGCACGCTCGCGCCGAGCGGCCTCGTCACCGAGGGCGTCCGCGATCGTCTCGGGAACCTCGAGGCGGCGCAGAAGGAGCGCGCCCTCGAGATCGACGAGGATTCCGGACAGTAATCGCGGCTCGGTGGGGCGGCGCGCTCAGTCGAGGTCGATCGCGAGAGCGAGCCCGTCGAGGATCTCCGGAGGAATGTTGGTGGTCCGGACCGCGCCAGCGCCGAGCCGCTGCAGGCCGAGGGCGACGATCGCCAGCCAGCGCTGGACCGCGGCGGTCCGCTCGATCTCGATCGCCGGCCACAGCCGCACCACCGTGGCCCCGTCGCGGTCGGCGACCATGGCGACCGGGTGCAGCGGCCGCGCCAGCTCGACCACCACGCCCTCGACCAGCACCGCCCGGCCGTCGTCGCGGAGCCACCGGTCGCCGATCTTGAGCACCGCCCGTCCCCACCGCGAGACGCCGGGCTCGAGCTCGCGCGCGACGCGGCCGGCGTCGAAGGCGCCGCGGAGCACCAGGTGGGGCATCAGCGACCCTCTCTCGGGCTCTCGCCGCGCAGGGCGGCGGGACGGTCGACGGCGAGGGCGGTGGGTCGAGCCGGCATGGCCGGAGTATAGACCGTCGGGTTCGCCCGGCGGCGGTCCCCCGATCTTGTCCGCCGACCCGGACCGAGCTACGATGTGGACCGTGCGCGTCGGCGGTGTTCGAGCCCTGGCGAGCGCCCTGCAGCAGGCCATTCTGCCCGCCCTGTGCGTGTCATGCGACGCCGTTCTCGCCGGCGAGGACCGAGGCCTGTGCGGAGCGTGTCGCGGTCGCCTCCTCCCCCTGTCCGGGCCGTGTTGCCCGCGTTGCGGGCAACCGGGGGACAGCTCGGACGAGCCCTGTCTGGGCTGTGTCGGCACGGCGCCGCCGCAGCAGGCCACGGTGCTGTGGGGCGAGTACGACGGCGTCCTCAGGCGGGCGGTTCTGGCCCTCAAGCACCGGCGGCACGACGAGCTCGCGCGACCCCTCGGTCGGCGGCTCGCGGCGGCGATCGTGCTCGCACCCTGGGCGGTCGGCGTCACCTCGGTAGCCCCGGTGCCGTCGCACCGGATCCGCCGGCTGCGCCGTGGCGGATGTGCCGCCGCCCTGCTCGCGGCCGAGGTCGCCGCGGCCCTCGGGCGGCCCCGGATCGACGCCCTGCGCCGGCACGGTCTCGGCCGCCAGGCGGGACGGTCGAGGGCCAAGCGGCTCCGTCTTCCCCGGGGCAGCTTCTCGGCGCGTCGGCGGCTCGCCGGGCAGCGGGTGCTCCTCGTCGACGACGTGTCGACCACCGGCACGACCCTGCGGCGCGCCGCCGAGACCCTGCTCGCCGCCGGCGCCGACGCCGTCTACTGTGCCGCCCTCGCCCACGCGGCCGATCCCAGGAGGATCTGATGACCCTGTTCGACTCGCTCGTCCGGCACGGCATGCCCTTCGTCCCCCGATCGATCGTCGGCAAGGTCGCCCGGCGCTATGTCGCCGGCGAGGAGGTCTCCGACGCGGTGCGGATCATCCGCGAGCTCAACTCGGAGGGCGCCATGGCGACGGTCGACGTGCTCGGCGAGGAGGTTCGCGACCCGGCGCGGGCGGCGGCGGCGGTCGACCAGTACCTGGCGCTGCTCGACACCATCGATCGCGAGGGCATCGACGCCAACGTGTCGGTCAAACCGACCATGCTCGGCCTCAAGATCGACGAGGCGATGTGCGAGCAACACATCGCGGCCATCGTCCACCGCGCCGCGGGGCTCGACAACTTCGTCCGCATCGACATGGAGGACCACACCTGCACCGATGCGACCCTGCGGATCTACCGCGCGCTTCGGGCCGACTCGAGCAACGTCGGGGTCGTCCTCCAGTCCTACCTCCATCGCACCGTGGCCGATGTCGGCGCCCTCCTGCCGTTGACCCCCAACATCAGGCTGTGCAAGGGGATCTACCGCGAGCCGCGGTCGCTCGCCTGGACCCAGTACGAGACGGTCCGCGCCAACTTCGTCTACCTCATGGAGAAGCTCCTCGAGGGCGGCGCCTATCTCGCGATCGCCACCCACGACCCCTACCTGGTCTGGGCCGGGATGACCGCGGTCGACCGGCTCGGGCTCGACCCGCAGGACTACGAGTTCCAGATGCTCCTCGGGGTCGACCCGGAGTTGCGGCGGGTCATCCTCGACCGCGGCCACCGGCTCCGGGTGTACGTTCCGTTCGGCCGCGACTGGTATCCCTACTCGATGCGTCGCCTGCGCGAGAACCCCACCGTCGCGCACCACGTCACCCGGGCGATGCTCGGGCTCGGTCCGCGTTGACCGCCGACGACGGAGTTTGAGACGAGCCGGAATCCGGAGTATCCTGAGCCTGACCGACCGCCGGGGAGGGGATCATGCGCCGACAGCTCACCATCACCGCCGCCACAGCGATACTCGGGCTAGCCTCGGTCGTCTCGCTCGCCGGGCCCCAGGCCCGGGTCTCGGGGGTCGTGGTCGACTCGACCGGCAACCCGATCGCCGGTGCGACGATCACGATCACCTCCGACGAGCTGCCGAGCTTCGTCAAGGAGCTCACGACCGGCGACGACGGCGGCTTCAAGGTGCTCCTCCTCGACGCCACTAAGGTGTATGTCTTCACCGTTCAGGCTAGCGGCTTCCTCGAGCACTCCAAGGAGATCAAGGTCGCCGTCGGCACCACCGACAACCACTACACCTTCGAGCTCGAAACCCCCAAGGAGCGCGCCGCGACCAAGCAGCAGGAGCTCAAGGAGCAGCCCGGGTACAAGCAGCTCGACGAAGCGACCGCGCTGCTCGCCGCCGGCCGCAGCGGGGAGGCGCGCGCCCGCCTCGAGGAGGCGGTGGCGGCACGACCCGACCTGGTCGAGGCCTACGAGCTCATGGCCGACATCGACTTCGACGGGGGCGACAACGCGCTCGCCCTCGCGACGGCGAGGCGGTGCCTCGCCCTCGACGCCGAGTCGTTGAAGTGCCTGGCGATCGCCTCCAACGCGGCCGGTCGGCTGGGCGATGCCGAAGCCCAAGCGGGCTATCTCGCGACCTACCAGGAGCTCAACCCGGACGATCCGGCGACCGCCTTCAACAGCGCGGTCGTGTATCTCAACAAGATGGACGACGAGGGCGCGCGGCCGCTGCTCGAGCAGTGTCTCGTCATCGACCCGGCCTACGCCAAGTGTCTGTTCGAGTACGGCATGCTGCTGCTGCGCGCCGGCGATCTCGAGGGCGCCAAGGCCCAGCTCGAGCGCTACCTCGAGGTCGCGCCCACCGGCCCTGACGCGGCGACCGCCGCCGAGACCATCAAGTACCTGTAGGCTGGAACCGGTCGATCAGGGCTGACGCTCCTGCGGCGGTCGGCGGCGCCGGCGCTGGTTGAGCTCCTCCTCCTTGAACATGAACTTCACCGAGTGCTTGAAGATGAGGAGGTTGGGCGCCCGGTCGCGGTTGAGCTTGATGCAGTTCTTGTCGTACCACTCGATCCAGCCGATCAGCTCGGTGCCGTCGGACAGCACGACGACCATCGAGGTCCGGGTCTGCATCTGCTTGAGGTAGTAAAAGTTCTCGGCGTTGGTCTGCTCGGCGGGCGCCTGCTTGCGGCGGCCGGTCGTTCCTCGCGTCGGAAACCTCTCCATCATCTCGGTCATCGACGGGCGGATGAGCTTTCGGTCCGACATGGTCTCGCTCCTAACACCCCGTGCTGGGCGGTGGGATAGGCCCTGAGGCATCAAGCCGGGGGAACTGTGGGCCAAGGGTAGCAAACTCGCGGTCGGCTGTCTCGCTCTCGGTCGGTCTTCAGTCGCGGCGGCGGCCTTTCCTGCCGAGATCCGGATACTGGTCGACCTCATGGGCGAGACAGCACATCAGCCGGCCGCACATGCCCGAGATCTTGGTCGGGTTGAGGCTGAGGTTCTGCCGTTTCGCCATCCGGACCGTCACCGAGTGGAAGCGCTCCATAAAGGTCGCACAGCACAGGCAGCGGCCGCAGGGCCCCAGACCGCCGCAGATCCGGGCGCCGTCCCTGACGCCGAGCGGACGCATCTCGACCCGCCGGCGGTATCGCCGGCCGAGCTCGCGCAGCAGTACCCGGAAGTCGAGGCGCCGCTCGGCGGTGAAGAACACCACCGCCTTGCGCCCGGTCAGCGACAGCCGGGCCTTGATGGTGCGCATGTCGAGGCCGAGCTCGGCGGTCCGCTGGCGCAAAAAGGCCTCGACCTCGCGCTCGATGTGTTGGGTGTCCTCGCTCCGCTTCTCATCCTCGGCCGAGGCGAGGCGGAGGATCCGGCCGACCGGCCCCGGCCGCGCACGGTAGATCGGGAGCGAGAACAGGCTTACCCGGCCGAGGAACTGACCGTCGGGGGTCTCGACGAGGTAACAGGTGTCGTGCCGCACCTCGAGGGCGCCGGCGCGGCACGGGAGCGCCGGCAGATCCGGGTCGACGACGACCGGGATCAGATCCTCGACCCGCGGCATGACCGGGATCGCTGCGGCGCCGGCGCTCACGAGCCGAGCCCCTTCCCGGCGAGACCACCCTGGATCTCGGCGTCGGCCGCGGCGACCGCCTCGCCGGCCCGCGTGCGGGCGGCGACGACCGCCTCGGCGACGTCGGGTCGCTCGCCGGCCACCACCTGGGCTGCGAAGAAGGCGGCGTTCTTGGCGCCCGCCGACCCGACGGCGAAGGTCGCCACCGGGACGCCGCCCGGCATCTGGACGGTCGACAGCAGCGCGTCGACACCGTCGAGGACGCCCCCGGGAAGCGGGACGCCGAGCACCGGACGAGCGGTGTGTGCCGCCACCACGCCGGCGAGGTGGGCGGCCATCCCGGCGGCGCAGATGAAGACCCGGCAGCCGTCGGCCTCGGCACGGCGGACGAGCTCGACGGTCCGCTCCGGCGTCCGATGGGCCGACGAGACGTGGACCCGCCAGCGCAGACCGAGCTCGTCCATGAGCTTGACCGCACCCTCGAGGTGCTTCCAATCGCTCGCCGAACCCATCAGGAGGACGACGTCGAGGCTCATTGCCACCCCATCCCTTCGAGCGTGTCGACGCCGATGTCCAACCGCCGATGGGCGCCCGCGAAGTGGATCCGCCCGGCCGCCCGGTAGGCGAGCTCGACCGCGTCGGAGAGGCTCGCCGCGGCGGTGGTGACCGACAGCACGCGGCCGCCGGCGGAGACCAGCCGGTCGCCGTCGAGCCGGGTCCCGGCGTGGAAGACGACCACTCCGGGCAGGGCCTCGGCATCGGCGATGCCGGTGATCTCGTCGCCCAGCCGGGGGTCGCCCGGGTACCCTTCGGCGGCCATGACGACGCAGACCCCGACCCGCTCGTCCCAGCTGACCGATCCGGGCTCGAGCCGGCCGTCCGCCGCGGCGGCGAGCGCCGAGGCGAGATCGCCGTCGAGCCGCCGGAGCACCGACTGGGTCTCCGGGTCGCCGAGGCGGCAGTTGAACTCGAGCAGCCTGGGCCCCGCGTCGGTGAGCATGAGCCCGGCGTAGAGAATGCCCCGGTAGGAGCGACCCTCGGCCGCCATCCCTTCGATGGTCGGCCGGATAACGTCGGCGAGGATCGACTCGCGCAGCTCGGGGGTCAGGGCGAAGGAGGGCGAATGGGAGCCCATGCCGCCGGTGTTCGGACCGGCGTCGCCGTCGCCGAGGCGCTTGTAGTCGTGCGACGTGGCGATCGGCTCGACCGCGCGGCCGTCGCTGATCGCCATGAACGAGACCTCGGTCCCGATCAGACACTCCTCGACGAGCACCCGATCGGCGGCGGCGCCGAATCGTCGCGCCTCGAAGAGCTCGACGACCGCGGCCTCGAGCTCGGCCGGGGTGTGGACGATGAGCACGCCCTTGCCGGCGGCCAACCCGTCCGCCTTGAGCACGACGGGGAAGGAGAACCGGGCGGCGGCCCGGCGTACGGCGTCGGCGTCGCCGACCACCGCGGCGTCGGCGGTGGGGATGCCGTGGCGAAGGCAGAACTGCTTGGCGAAGACCTTGCTCGCCTCGAGCTCGGCCGCCGCCGCGGTCGGACCGAAGAGCCGCAGCCCACGCGTTGCGAACAGGTCGGCGATGCCGGCGGCGAGCGGCGCCTCGGGTCCGACCACCGTGAGGTCGATCTCGAGCCTCGCCGCGGCGTCGGCGACCGCCTCGAGATCGCCAGCCGGGATCGGGAGGAGCTCGGCGTCCGCCGCCATCCCCGGGTTGCCGGGAGCCGCCCAGACCCGGTCAACCGAGGGCGAGCGGGCGAGGGCCCAGACCAGGGCGTGCTCGCGGCCGCCGGCGCCGAGGACGAGCACCCGCACCGGCTCAGCCCCGGGCCTGGAGGAGGGTCAGAAAAGCGGTCTGGACGATGTCGGCCGCGGAGCAGCCCCGGGACAGGTCGTTGGCCGGCTTGGCCAGCCCCTGCATGAGCGGTCCCAACGCGCGGGCGCCGCCGAGACGTTCGACCGCCTTGTAGACGATGTTGCCGGCGTTGAGATCGGGGAAGACCAGCGTGTTGGCGCGGCCCGCCACCGCCGACCCGGGCGCCTTCTTGTCGCCGATCCTCGGGATCAGCGCCGCGTCGAGCTGGAGCTCGCCGTCGTAGGCGAAGGGCACCGCGCGACGACCGAGCTCGGCGCACGCCGCCTGGACCTTGTCGACGAGGGGATGGGTGGCCGACCCCTTGGTCGAGAAGGAGAGCAGGGCGACGCGCGGCTCGCCGCCGACGATCGACCGGAAGGTGTCGGCGGCCGAGACCGCGATCTCGGCGAGCTGGACCGCGTCCGGATCGGGCATCACGGCGCAGTCGGCGAAGACCATCACGCCCTCCGATCCCCAGGCGGGATCGGGGTGGACCATGACGAAGGCCGAGGAAACGGTCTTGAGCCCGGGTGCGGCGCCGATACAGTGCAGCGCGGCCCGAACGGTGTCGGCGGTGGTCCTCACCGCGCCGCCGACCGAGCCGTCGGCCTCGCCCGAAGCTACGAGCAAGGACACGAAGTACAGGGGATCGGCGATCGTCTCGAGGGCCGTCTCGCGGCTCAGGCCCTTGTGCTTGCGGCGCTCGTAGAGCAGGCCGGCGAGGGCCTCGCGACGCGGGTCGGTCAGCGGGTCGATGACGACGACCCCGGCGGTCTCGAGCCGGTCGTGCTCGGGCCGGCGGCCGGCCGCCGGACAGACCATCATGACCCGGCAGAGACCCCGGGCGGCGAGATCGGCGGCCGCCTCGACGACCCGCGGGTCGTCTCCCTCGGCGAGGGCGATCGTCCCGCCGACCGCGGCGGCTCGTTGCTCAAGCGAGTGCAGATAGTCCATACGCTCCTCCGGGCAGACATTGTACCTCGAATCACGAGCCCCTCCGCGCGACGCCCGACCCCGGAATAGGAATCTGACTTCATGGATTTACTTTGTCATGAATAGGACCGAGCGCTACCGCCTCGAGGCCCTCGTCGAGCTCGCCCACAGCTACCCCGCCGGGCGGTCGACCGCCGAGATCTCGAGGAGCCGGGAGATCCCGCAGGCCTATCTGTCGCGGCTCCTCGCCGAGCTCGCCCGGGCCGGCTGGGTCGAGTCCCGGCGCGGGCCGTCGGGCGGCGTGGCGCTCGCCCGACCGCCCGCGGCGATTCCGTTGTCGTCGGTGATCCCGGCTCGTCGGGCGAACGGCGACCTGCCCCCCGCCCTCGACCGGCTCGCCGGCGCCATCGACCGGGCGATCGACAGCGCGACCCGGCGCCTCAGCGTCGCCGACCTGGCGCGATGGGACCGGCAGACGACCCGCGAGCCCGACTACTCGATCTGACCACACCACGACCGACGAAACCGAGGGAGACCTTATGAACATCGCCAGCGACGTCACCGCCCTGATCGGCAACACCCCGCTCGTCGAGCTCGGCCGGATGGCGGCCGGGCTCCCCGCCCGGGTGGTCGCCAAGCTCGAGTTCTTCAACCCGGCGCACTCGGTCAAGGACCGGATCGGGGTCGCCATGGTCGATGCGCTCGAGCGCGACGGTCGGCTCGAGCGAGGTCGCTCGACGATCGTCGAACCGACCTCTGGCAACACCGGGATCGCGCTCGCCATGGTCGCGGCCGCCCGCGGCTACCGCTGTATCCTGACCATGCCCGAGTCGATGTCGAGAGAGCGCCGCCGGGTGCTCGCGCTGCTCGGCGCCGAGCTGGTGCTGACCCCGGCGGCGGATGGGATGCGGGGGGCGAGCGAGCGCGCCGCCCAGCTCGTCGCCGAGATCGACGGCGCGGTCATCCCGGGCCAGTTCTCGAACCCCGCCAACCCCGAGATCCACGCCGCCACGACCGCCCAGGAGCTGTGGCGCGACACCGAGGGCGCGATGGACGTCTTCGTCGCCGGGGTCGGGACCGGCGGGACGCTGACCGGCGTCGGCCGGGTGTGGAAGCACCGTCGTCCCTCGACGAGGATCGTCGCCGTCGAGCCGGAGGACTCGCCGGTGCTGTCCGGCGGCCAGCCCGGCGCCCACCGGATCCAGGGCATCGGCGCCGGCTTCGTCCCGGACAACGTCGACATGTCGCTGGTCGACGAGATCTTACGGGTGTCGAACGAGGAGGCCTTCGTCACCGCCCGCCGGCTCGCCCGCGAGGAGGGCATCCTCGCCGGCATCTCGTCCGGCGCCGCCTGCTCCGCCGCGCTCTCCCTCGCCGCCCGCGACGAGCTCGCCGGCCGGCTCATCGTCTTCATCGTCCCCTCGACCTCGGAGCGCTACATCTCCACCGATCTCTTCGAGGGCCTGGGGTAGGGGATGGGTACTCAGCCCGCGGGGGCCGGCACGATGGTCCTCGCGAGCACCGGGTCGAGCACCGCCCCGGGCAGCCGGACGAGCAGCGCCTCCGGATCGATCGTGGCGCGGACCGGCAGGCTCCCGGCGAGGTCGCCGTCGAGCTGGTAACGGACCGGACCCTGTTCGCCGGGCAGCAGCTCGACCTCGTCGACGGTCGCCCGCCAGACGTCGCGCCTGAGGACGTGGCGGCCGAAGGGCACGGCGAGGGCGAAGCCGACCGCGGCGAGCCGCCCCACCGAGCGCTGGACCACGACCTCGAAGGAGGGTGCGAAGGGGTTGGCCCCGGGGGTCGCGTGGTACGGCCCGCCATAGCAGCGGGCGGTGCCGACGATCGCCCACCCGGCGTCCCGGGTCCTGCCTCCGGCCTTGACCCGAAACGACGGCAACCGCCGCCGTCCGACCAGCTCGCGCAGCGCCTGCAGCCCGACCCCCGACCGACCGATCCTCTTCAGGCCGGGCGCGAGGTTCTCGAGGACGAGGACGTCCGGGCCGGCCGACAGCATGAGCAGGAAGAGCTCGCCGTGCCCGGTCCGTCCGACCCTCATCGCCCGGTCGCGCCCGACGACTAGCGCCTCGAGGGCCCGCGCCGCCGGCCGGGGGATCCCGAGCTCGTAGGCGAGCACCGAGGTCGTCCCGCCGGGAAGGACCCCGAGCGCCGAGTCGGTCCCGAGCAGCCCGCGCGCGACCTCGTTGTAGGTGCCGTCGCCGCCATAGGCGAGGACCAGGGAGTGGCCCTCTCGGGCGGCCTCCCGCGCGAGCTCGGTCCCGTGCCCGCGGTGCTCGGTGTGGCGCCACAGCAGCTTGAGGCCGCAGTGGTGTGCCGCCGCGTCGAGGTCCATGTAGGTGCGCAGCAGCCGGCCTCCGCCGGCGGTCGGGTTGACGATGATCGGTACCGCCCTCAATCACCCTCCCCGAAGAGCGGGGCGGCGGCGGCGGCGGACGGGCCGAGGCCGAGGTGGCGGTAGGCAAGCGGGGTGGCGAGCCGGCCGCGCGGCGTCCGCTGGAGCAGACCGATCTGCAGCAGGTACGGCTCGTTGATGTCCTCGAGGGTGCCGCGGTCCTCGCCGAGCGAGGCGGCGAGGGCCTTGAGGCCGACCGGTCCGCCGTTGTAGACCTCGATGACGGTCGCCAGCAACCGGCGGTCGAGGTGGTCGAGACCGAAGGCGTCGACCTCCATCTGCTCGAGCCCGAACCGCGCCGACTCGAGATCGACGCCGTCGCTGCCGAGGTGGTGGGCGAAGTCGCGGACCCGCCGGAGCAGCCGGTTGGCGATCCGCGGGGTGCCGCGCGATCTCGTCGCCACCTCGTCGCGGGCCTCGCCGGTCAACCCAATCCCGAGGATCCGCGCCGACCGCTCGACGATCGCGGCGAGCTCGTCCGGCGGGTAGAACTCGAGCCGGTGGACGATGCCGAAGCGGTCGCGCAGCGGCGCCGACAGCAGCCCGGTGCGGGTCGTCGCGCCGACCAGGGTGAACCGGGGAAGGGAGATCCGGACGCTGCGTGCCGCCGGGCCCTGGCCGATGATGATGTCGAGCTCGAAGTCCTCCATCGCCGGGTAGAGGATCTCTTCGACCGCCGCCGGCAGCCGGTGGATCTCGTCGACGAACAGCACGTCGCCCGCCTCGAGGTTGGTCAGCATCGCCGCCAGATCGCCGGGCCGCTCGAGCACCGGACCCGAGGTGACGTGGATGTCGGCGCCCATCTCGCCGGCGACTATGTGGGCGAGCGTGGTCTTGCCGAGCCCTGGAGGACCGAACAGCAGCACGTGGTCGAGGCTCTCGCCGCGGTGGCGGGCCGCCGAGATGAAGACCCCGAGGTTGGTGACCAGCCGGCGCTGACCGACGAACTCGTCGAGCCGGCGCGGCCGCAGCGTCTCCTCGAAGCGCTTCTCGTCGGTGCCGGCGTCGGGGGAGAGGACCTCGGATGTCACGGGTTGGAGTATACGGGACGAGGGGCTTCGGGTGTCCAAGGGAGGCGAGCTCCAGCTCGTCGAAGTGCCGGACCCCCCTAACCCACGGCCCCCGCGGTCTCCTCGACGACCGAACCGACCCCGTGATGACCATAAGGGGGTGACGAACGCCCGCTGCGGACAAAACGCCGCACACGACAGACACCCTGCGATGGCTCTCACCTGCGATGGCGATGGCCGAGCGCCGCGAGGCCGTTGTCCAGTGAGGGTGGGTGGGTGGTGGGGTGGGGGGTGGGGCCCGTCCACGACAACCGCGCCGGCCGGCAGGGCGTAAGACCCACAGGCGTGCCGAAGGCACGGCTCGGCTTCGGCGCGCAGAAAACGGCGAATGTCCGACATTCGGCGTTTTCGAGCACCGAAGACGAACGCCGACGGATCGCGAGATCCGGCGGCGGTGGGTCGGCCGGCACACCACCATCGCGATCGCGATCGGGATCGGGATCGAATCGGACGCGGACGCGGACGCGGACGCGGACGCGGACGCGAGACGCTAGCGCGTCAGGCGCTGGAGGGCCAGCCGGAGGACCTCGCCGACGTCGTCGGTGGGGTTGTCGGCCAGGACGGCCTCGACCACCTGCATCGCCTGCGACTCCTTGTAGCCGAGGTTGACGAGCGCGGAGGCGGCGTCGCCGCGCAGGTCGCCGGGGCCGGTCCCGGTCGGCTCGAGCCTCCCCTTGAGCTCGAGCAGGATCCGCTGTGCGGTCTTCCGGCCGACCCCTGGGGTCATGGTGAGCCGTGCCAGATCGCCTCTGTGGACCACCGCCGCGAGCTCGTCCGGGGCGAGCGAGGAGAGCACCGCCAGGGCGATCCGCGGTCCGACGCCGGCGACCGCGATGAGCCGCTTGAAGGCGTCGAGCTCGGCGACCTGGAGAAAGCCGTACAGCTCGATGGAGTCGTCCTTGACCTGGGTGTGGACCCAGAGCGCCGCCCGCTCGGCGCCGGCGAGCTGGTGAACCGCCCGGAGCGTGGTCGTCACCAGATAGCCGACGCCGCCGACGTCGACGATGACCCGACCCGGGTCGACGCTGAGGATCCGACCCTCGAGCCGCCCGATCACCGATCTAGCCCTGGCGGTCGAAGGCGCGACGGAACTCCTCGTCGGCGCTCACGACGGTGTCGCGTCGGCGCTCGTTGAGGATGGCGACGAGCAGCAGCTGGGCGCGCTCGGCGACCAGCCGCGCCCGCACCGCGTCGCGCTCGCCGGCCAGCTCGTCGGGGCCGAGCAGACGAAGCGTCTCGACCCTCGCCACCGCCGCGCCGCGATCGCCGACCAGGACCGGACCGGTCACCGCGCCTTCGACGCCGGTGAACACCGCCTCGTCGAGCGCCGCCGCGGGGCCGATCGAGCCGACCGGCTGGCCCCAGCGATGGTCGCGCGCCTCGGACAGGGTCCCGTCGAACTCCTCGGCCAGCGCCGCCGCATCGCCGCCCTCGCTCCAGCGCCGGCCGAGCTCAGCGGCTCGAGCGGCGGCGATGTCGATCGCTTTGTCGCGGCGCAGGTCCTGCTCGACCTGCAGCCTGACGTCCTCGAACGGCGCCACTCCCTCGGGGAGAATCTCCTTGAGCTGCCAGACCATCCAGCCCCGCGAGATGGCTCGTGGACCGTGCAACTCACCCGGGTTGGCGGCAAAGACCTCGGTGGTGAACTCGGGGCCCTCGCCGGTGCCGGGAATCGGCTCGCCGACCGCCACCGCCGGGCTCTCGTTGAGCACCAGCGCCTCGTCCTCGTCGGCGATGCTCTGCCAGCCCGGGTCGTCGACCGGGGGCTCGGCCTCGAGCCGTCTCGCGAGCTCGCGGGCCCGGCGCTCGGCCTCGACCGAGGCGCGACCCTCGAGCACGCGGAAGCGTACCTGCTCGACGACGTCGTCGAACGGCCGCTGGCTGGCCGGCTTGAAGCCCTCGACCTTGATGATGTGGAAGCCGTACTGGCTTCGCACCGGGCCGACGATGTCGCCGGGTTTCGCGCCGAAGACCGCCTGGTCGAACTCGGGCACCATCCGCCCTCGCCCGAACCAACCGAGGTCTCCGCCGCGGTCCCGCGAGCCGGGATCGTCGGAGTGCTTGGCGGCGAGGACGGCGAAGTCGCCGCCGGCGCGGGCGATCTTCGCGACGCCGTTGGCCCGCAGCTCGGCTTCCGCCGAAACCTCGACGTCGGCATCGGGCGCGACCCGGATGAGCACGTGCGCCGCCTGCGCCTGCTCCTCCTCGACGAACTCGTCGCGGTGCGCGTCGTAGTACTCGCGGAGCTCGCCGTCCTCGACGGGCAGCTGCCGGCGCAGCCTGGAGGTCTCGACCACCAGGTAGCGGATGACCCGCTGTTCGTCCCGCTGGAAGTCCTCCGCGGTCGCATCGTAGTGGGCCCGGGCCTCGTCCTCGGTGATGTCGACCTCGCCGAGGAAGCGCTCGTAGGGGAGCATGACCACGTCAAAGTCGGCGACCTCGCGCTCGCGCCGGATGCTCCGCTCGACGTCGGCATCGCCGACCCACACGCCCCGCTGCATCATCGCGGTCAGCTTGCCGATGGTGAGGTCCTCGGCGCGCATCCTCTCGAACTCCTGCGGCGTCATCTGGAAGGTCCCTCGGAGGATCCGCTGATAGGTCTCGTTGCCGACGAAGTCGCCGCGCTCGTCCTGGAACAGGGGGAGGTTGAGGATGTCCTCGCGGAGCTCGGCGTCGGCGACCTGGAGGCCTGCCCGCCGGGCTTCCTCGAGGAGCAGGATCCGGTTGGTGAAATAGCCCACGGTCTCCTCGTAGAGGTTGACCTGGTCCCTGATCTCGCTCCAGCGGTCGCCGAACTGGCGTGAGTACTGCTGCTCGAACCGACGCATCTGCCCGAGGAAGTCCTGCCGGGAAACGACCGTGTCGCCCACCCGGACCGCGGCGTCGGCGACCGCGCCCGGTCCCGACCGTCCCGCTCCTCCCCAGTCGACGAAGACGAGCAGGATGAAAACCGCCACGACGCCCCACAGGATGAACTTGAGGTGTCGGAGATTGTCGCGAAGCCACTTGAGAGCCATGAGCGTCCTCCCGGGACCGAATCGGGACAGCGAAGTCTACCGGAGCGACCCCGGGCGCGCAAGCGCGATCCGGCTCCTTGCTGCTTGTCAACAAGCATGTTACGGTGCGAGAAGGGGGTTGAATCGAGTGCCACGAGGGATACAGATCGACTGGTACCTGATCAGGATCGCCCACATTCGGCGGCTGGTCGCGATCGCCGCGACGGGGGTGATCGCCGCCGGTCTGCTGTTCGTCGCCTACCAGCGGCTCAACCTCCCCCCCGAGGCGCGCGCCCGTCGCGCGATCGAGGCCGCCGAGCTCGCCGAGAAGAAGGCCGCGGAGCAGGTGCTGCCCCAGAACCTCCGGCGCGAGCTGGTCTCCGCCGCCGACCAACTCGAAGCGGCGCGGGCCGCCTATCTCGCCGAGCAGTGGGGCGAGGCGGAGGCCGACGCCGAGAGCGCCCGGCTTCGCCTGCTCGCCCTCGCCGGGTCGAGCGCGGACCAGCTCGCCGGGGTCGGCGAGTTCTTCAGCCTCGAGGGGCGCGTCCAGCTGCAGCGTGCGGGGCAGACCGAGTGGGAGAACGCCCAGCCGCGGACCCCGGTCTTCAACGGCGACTTCGTCCGCTGCGGCCGGGACGGCTCGGCCGAGGTCCTGTTCACCGACGGCAGCATCTACCGGATCGCGCCCAACTCGTTGCTCGAGATCCAGCACTCGAGCGAGGCTTCGAGCTCGAGGGGGACGGTGAAGATGCGGGTCGGCCGGATCCACGTCATGACCGCGGGCTCGAGCTCGACCGTCACGACCGACACCACCGAGACCGAGATCTCGAGCGACAGCCGGGTCGCCGTCGACGTCGCCGAGGGCGAGGGCGGCCAGACCCGGGTGGCGGCCTTCGACGGCGGCGCGCGTGTCCGCACGACCGGCGGCGACGAGATCGTCCTGGCGAGCCGCGAGCAGGTCGAGGCGACCAGCGACGGCGCCCTCTCGAGCACCCGACGGATTCCCGACCCGCCGCTCCTCATCGAGCCGCAGAACAACGCCAGCTTCGACATCCGCAGCCAGAGCGTGGTCTCCCTGGGCTGGCGGGGGCGCGGCGATGACCAGACGGTCCATCTCCAGGTCAGCCGTTCGCGCCGGTTCAGCGCCGACGCCATGGAGATCGACAGCTCGACGATCCGCGAGGACTCGGCCCGGCTCAAGCTGGTCGCCCCCGGCACCTACTTCTGGCGCGCCGCCCTGGTCGGCGGCGATGGGGTCGAGAGCGAGTGGAGCCAGGTGCGCCGGATGCGGGTCTTCTCGTCGCTCCAGCGCGCCCTGCTCGCCGACCGGACGGCGCCGCTGCTCAGCCTCGACCCGACCCAGCAGCTCGGCGCGATGTTCATCATCCAGGGGCGGACCGAGGCCGGGGCCGCGGTGACGGTCAACGGCGAGCGGGTCGTCGCCGACGCCGACGGTCACTTCCGCAAGACCGTCGAGATCCCCAACGAAGGGTGGAACAACATCGAGGTCGTCGCGACCGATCCCGCGGGCAACGAGACCCGGAAGCGGGAGCGCGTGTTCGTGGAGGTTTATTGATGCCGCTGTCCAGCCTGCTCGGGCTGTTCTCGTCGGACCTGGCGATCGATCTGGGGACCGCCAATACCCTGGTCTATGTCCGCGGCCGCGGTATCGCCGTCGTCGAGCCGTCGATCGTCGCCGTCAACCGCATCACCAACCGGGTCGAGGCGGTCGGCACCAAGGCCAAGGACATGCTCGGCAAGACGCCGTCGAACATCCAGGCGATCCGACCGATGAAGGACGGCGTCATCGCCGACTTCGAGGTCACCGAGAAGATGCTCGAGCACTTCATCAGAAAGGCACACGGCCGCTCGTTCCTGGTTCGTCCCAGGATCGTGATCTCGGTGCCCTCCGAGATCACCCAGGTCGAGAAGCGGGCGGTCAAGGACACCGCGCTCAAGGCCGGGGCGAGCGAGGTCTACCTCATCGAGCAGGCAATGGCCGCGGCGATCGGCGCCGGTCTGCCGATCACCGAGCCGTCGGGAAACATGATCGTCGACATCGGTGGCGGGACCTCGGACGTCGCCGTGATCTCGCTCGCCGGGGTCGTCTACTCGCGATCGGTCCGGGTCGCCGGCAACGAGATGGACGAGGCGATCATCCAGTACCTCAAGAAGAAGTACAACCTGCTGCTCGGGGAACGGACCGCCGAGCTGATCAAGATGGAGGTCGGGTCGGCCTACCCGCTCGACGAGCCGCTCAGCATGGAGGTCAAGGGTCGGGACCTCGTCGAGGGGGTGCCGAAGAACCTCACGATCACCGACGAGGAGGTTCGCGAGGCCCTCACCGAGATCGTCGCGACGATCGTCGACGCGGTCCGCAACGCCCTCGAGCGGACTCCTCCCGAACTCAGTGCCGACATCATGGACAAGGGGATCATCCTGGCGGGCGGTGGCTCACTGCTCAAGAACCTCGACAAGCGGCTGCGCGAGGAGACCGGGCTTCCCGTCGCCCACTGCGAGGAGCCGGCATCGGCAGTGGTCCGCGGCACCGGCCTCATGCTGACCAACATCGACCTGCTGCGCAAGATCGCGATTTCCTGAGACGCTCGCTCGGTCTCACGCCGGCGAGGACGCCCGCCTCGGCGGTCGAACAACCGATCTGGATGCGATGAACGAGCCGCCGACTCGGGGCGGCGGAGGGGTGGCGACGGGCGCGTGACCGATCGGCGGATTCTCCTTCTTCGCACGGCGCTGCTGTGGATTCTCCTCGAGCTCCTCGCGGCGGCGCAGGTGAGGTCGTCGAGCGGCGACCCGGTGCTCTGGGGGTGGACGCGGGCGGCGGTCGCACCTCTGATCTGGGCCGGCACCACCGTCGGGTCCTCGATCGCCCAGATCGCCACCGTGGTGACCCGGTCGGCCGAGCTGGCCTCGCTCAACCGCCAGCTCGAGCTCGAGCTCGAGGCCGCCAGGACGATGCGCCGGATCATCGACGAGGACCGGGCCGCGCAGCGGGAGCTCGGTTCTCTCATCGCGCGGCTCCCCGAGATCAGCTCGACGGCCGTCCCGGCGCGCACGGTCTTCCGGGATCTCGAGCGTGGGCTGATGATCGTCGAGCTCGGTGGTGGCCGGCGGATCGACCGGGACAGCCCGGCGGTGGCCAGCGGCGGCGTGGTCGGTCGCGTGATCCGGTCGGAGGGTCGTCGCTGCTGGATCGAGCTCGTCACCCATCCGGTCGCCGCCATCGCCGTCCAGACCCCCGACGGGAGGGTCCAGGCCCTCGCGGTCGGCAGCCGCGCCGGCGAGCTCGAGCTCCAGTTCGTCCCCCGGACCGCCGAGCTGCTCCGGGGCGACGAGCTCGTCACCAGCGGCGCCGACGGGATCTACCCACCGGGTCTTCCGGTTGGGCGGGTGTCCTCGGTGCGCGAGAGCGCGGAGGCGTTCCTCGACATCAGGGCAGAGCCCGCCGCCGACCTCGCGACCAACCGCGTCGTGCTGCTGCTCGATGACCGGACCGTCGCCGCGCCGGTGTGGAGCCAGACGCGGTGAAGACGACCCTGCTGGTTACCGCAGCCCTCGTCGCCCAGCTCGCCCTCGGGCTCCCCGGGACCGCCGGGCGGCTGACGACCATCCTCCTGCCGATGGTCTTCGTCATCGGGCCTCCCCTTTTACGCGAGGAGCGGCGCTGGCCGCATTACGCCTTCGCCCTGGGACTCGCTTGGGATCTGTTGCTCGAGCCGGTCGTCGGACCGGGGACCATCGCGTGGAGCGCGTCGGCGGTCGCGATCAGTCTGGTGGTTCCGTTGGTCGCGGACCGGTCGCCACGCGCCTGGGTGGTGTTCGGTGCGCTCGCCGCCGCGTGCTTCATTCTCGTTCGACACCTCACCCTCCTCCCCCTCGGGTTGGCCGCCGACCTGACCTGGGCCTATCTCCTTTCGAGCGTCGTACTGACCTCCCTGTGGTGCGGCCTGGTCGGCTGGCTGATCGCGCTCGACCTGCCATCGAGGTGGCGAAGCCACCGCGCGCGGAAGCTCAGGTAGGCGCCGACGTGGAGATCCGCGAGGACCTCGGGCCCCTTCGCCGGCGCGCCACGCTGCTGCTCCTGGCGGTGTTCCTGACCCTCGGCGCCCTTCACCTCAGGGTCGCCCAGCTCCAGCTCCTCGAGGGCGAGCACTGGCGGCAGATGGCGGAGAACAACCGCCTCCGCCGGCTGCCGTTGCCGGCGGTCCGGGGTCGGATCTACGACCGGCGGGGCAACGTCCTCGCCGACAACCTGCCGACCTGGAACCTCCTGCTCTTCCCCGACGAGGCGCGCAACCTCGACGAAACCCTGCTGTTCGTCGCGTCGCTCGGCGTCTCGGACGCGGCATCGCTCCACCAGGCGGTCGATCGTCGCGGCGTCGACCGCCTCGCGCCCCTGGTGGTCGGGGAGAGCCTCGACTGGTCGCAGGTCAGCCGGGTCCGCGCGCACCAGAGCGATCACCCCGAGCTGTCGCTGGTTGCCGGCTTTCGCCGTCACTACCCTTTCGGCTCGTCGACCGCGCACGCCGTCGGACACCTCCGGCTCGTCACCCAGGCCGAGCTCGACCGAGACCCCGGGCTCGACCCCGGAACGAGGGTCGGTGCGACCGGCATCGAGGCATTGGCCGACGACTTCCTCGCGGGTCGGGCCGGCGATCGCTGGGTCGTTGTCTCGGCGGTCGGACAGCTGCTCGGCGTGGTCCGCGAGAGCCCGTCCTCGGCCGGCCGGGACCTCGCCGTGACCCTCGACGCCGAGCTCCAGCAGGTCGCCGCCTCCGCGCTCGGCGATCGCGCCGGAGCGGTCGTCGCGCTGGACCCGAGGAATGGCGCGGTCCGGGCGCTGGTATCGTCGCCGTCCTTCGACCCCGAGCTCTTCTCGGGTCGGCTGTCGTCCGCCGCCTGGACGGCGCTGGTCGACGACCCCCGCCATCCGCTCCAGGATCGCTGCCTGCAGGCCGCCTACCCCCCGGGATCGACGATCAAGCCGTTTCTCGCTCTCGCCGCGCTCAACGAGGGGCTGATCGACCCCGACCGGACCGTGGTCTGCACCGGGTCGGTCGTGCTCCACGGCCACCCCTTCCGGTGCTGGCAGCGCTCGGGCCACGGGTCGGTCGACCTGGAGAGGTCGCTCGAGGCGTCGTGCGACGTCTACTACTACCAGACCGGCCAGCGTCTCGGAATCGACCGGATGGCGCGCTGGTTCGGGACCTTCGGTTTCGGGAAGCCGACCGGCATCGGGCTGCCGTCGGAGGCGCCCGGTCTGGTCGGCACGCCCGAGTGGAGCCGCCGGGTCCGCGGGACGCCCTGGTACCCGGGCGACGCGGTCTCGGTGTCGATCGGTCAGGGCCCGGTCCTGACCACCGCGACGCAGCTCGCCCGAGGCTTCGCCGCGCTCGCCAACGGCGGGTCGCTCATCACCCCCCACGTCGTGGTCGACCCGAGTCAACCAGCGCCCGTCGACCTCGGCCTCAGCCCGACCTCGCTCGCGCGGGTGAGGCGCGGTCTCGAGCTGGTGGTGCACGGCGACTACGGCACGGCGCGCCGCCTCGCCCGGCTTCCGGTGGCCGGCAAGACCGGGACGGCGCAGGTCGCTCGACTCCAGGAGGGGGTCGACTCGAAGGACCTGCCGACCCACCTCCAGCACCACGCGTGGTTCGTCGGCTGGGCACCGCTCGACGCGCCCGAGCTGGTCGTCGCGGTCGTGGTCGAGCACGGCGGCGGTGGTGGAAGCGTCGCCGCCCCGACCGCCGCGACCATCTTCGAGGCCGCGCTGGCCGGCGGGACGGGGGGGTAGAATCCGACCATGGAGCACCGTATCGACCCGTGGCTGATCCTCGCGGTGGCGGGCATCCTCGGCGCCTCGCTGGTGACCCAGCACGCGGTGTCGCAGGTGGTCGGGGCGCAGCTCTTCGTGCGGCAGCTGGTGTGGGCGTGCGGCGGGTTGTTGCTGCTGCTCGTCCTGTCCCGGGTGCGGCTCGACATCTACGCCAGGGTCGCCCCGCTGGCCTATGGCCTCGGCATCGCCGCCCTGATCGTCGTGCTCTTCATCGGCGAGGTCCGCGCCGGCACGCGGGGCTGGTTCGCCGTGGGTCCGCTGACCGTGCAACCGAGCGAGTTCGCCCGGGTCACGACGATGCTGATGGTGGCCGCCTGGCTCGGGCGGCACGGAGGACCCCATTTGACGAGCAAGGACTCGGCGGTCGTCGCCGCGCTGGTCGGGGTGGCCGGCGGGCTGGTCGCCATCGAGCCCGATCTCGGGGTGACCATCACCTACCTTCCGGTCGCGATCGCCGGGCTGTGGCTCGGCGGTCTGCCGCGGTGGGCGTGGATCGGCCTCATCCTGCTCGCGGTGGTTGCCGGCGCCGTCGCGTGGAACACGACGCTCAAGGACTTCCAGAAGGAGCGGGTGCTGACCGTGCTCGATCCCGAGCGGGATCCCTACGGCGTCGGCTACCAGGTCCGGCAGTCGAAGATAGCGGTCGGATCCGGGGGCGGCGTCGGCCAGGGGGTCGGCCAGGGATCGCAGTCGCTGCTCCGCTACCTGCCC
Source organism: Thermoanaerobaculales bacterium (assembly GCA_025456145.1). GTDB lineage: Bacteria > Acidobacteriota > Thermoanaerobaculia > Thermoanaerobaculales > Sulfomarinibacteraceae > JAHECW01. The sequence goes on from JALOLD010000005.1 coordinate 73,027, forward strand.
GCCCAGCACACCGACTTCGCGTTCGCCGTCTGGGCAGAGGCGACCGGTTTTGTCGGTGCGAGCGGTCTCATCCTCGCCTATGGTCTGCTGCTCTTCCGGATCGGGCTCACCGCGGCGGTCGCCGACAGCCGGTTCGGGCTGGTCCTCGCGATGTTGATCGGGGCATGGCTCGCCTTCCAGGTGGCGGTCAACCTCGGCGTGGTCGTCGGGTTGCTCCCGACCACCGGGATCACGCTGCCGCTGTTCTCGTATGGCGGCTCGTCCCTGCTGTCGACCTGCGCCGCCCTCGGGGTGGTCCAGTCGGTCTGGCGCCACCGTCTGGTGAACCAGTGATGAGCTCGGTCCTCTTTCTCTCGGTGAACCCCTTCGAGACCCGGGTGGCGCTGCGCGAAAGGGCTCGTCTGGTCTCCTACCGCGCCGAGCGCCACCGGACGTCGAGCGTCGTCGGTAACCTCTACAAGGGCCGGGTGACCCGCGTGCTCCCCGGAATGCAGGCAGCCTTCGTCGATGTCGGTTTGCCGCGCGACGGCTTCCTCTACGTCCGCGAGGCGGGCGGCATTCTCGAGGACTTCACCGACATCTTCCGGGTCGACGACACCCCGAGCCCGACCGAGGTCGTCGACACCGACATCGGAGACCTGCTCCGACAGGGTCAGGAGATCCTCGTCCAGGTGGTCAAGGACCCGATCGGAACCAAGGGCGCGCGGATGACCACGCATATCACCCTCCCCGGGCGATTCCTGGTGTTCATGCCGACGGTGGGCCAGCTCGGGGTGTCGCGCCGGATCGCCGACGACGCCGAACGGGCTCGGCTGAAGGGGGTGATCGAGGCCTTCGGCGGCGGCGGTTGGATCGTCCGGACCGCCGGTGAAGGCCAGGGGATCCCCGAGCTCGAAGCGGATCGGCGGTACCTCCTCCAGCTGTGGAGCCAGGTCCAGGCCGCGAGCGAGCGAGCCAAGGCCCCCCATCTCGTCCACCACGAGCTCAGCCCGGTGCTGCGGGCGGTGCGCGACACCTTCACGATCGCGGTCCAGGAGGCCTGGGTCGACGACGAGGAGGCGTACGAGGAGATCCTCGACTTCCTCGAGCAGACCGACCCGGCCCTCGTGCCGCGGCTCAAGCTGTACCGCAAGTCGACCGACCTGATGAGCGCCTTCGGGATCGACCGCGAGCTCGAGAAGGCGCTCCGCCCCAAGGTCTGGCTCAAGTCGGGCGGCTACCTCGTGGTCAACCAGACCGAGGCGCTGGTCGCGATCGACGTCAACACCGGGAAGTTCGTCGGCAGCACCTCCCTCGAGGAGACCGTCTTCACCCTCAACCTCGAGGCGGTCCGCGAGATCGTCCGTCAGCTGCGGCTGCGCGATCTCGGCGGGATCGTCGTCATCGACTTCATCGACATGGAGGACCCGGCCCACCGCCTCGAGCTCTACGACGCGCTCCAGGCCGAGCTCGACAACGACCCGGCCCGCACCCAGCTGCTCCCGATGTCGGAGATCGGGCTCATCCAGCTGACCCGCAAGCGGACCCGACCGAGCCTCGACCGGACCCTCAGCCGGGAGTGCCCGTACTGCCACGGCTCGGGGAAGATCAAGGCCCTACCGACCATCTGCCTCGAGATCCGCCGCGAGCTCCTGGCCGCGGCGGTTGCCGAGGTTCGCGACCAGGTCTCGCTCGTCGTCCACCCCGAGGTCTCCCACTACCTCCAGGGGCCCTTCCGGGACCTGCTCCGCGAGCTCGAGGAGGTGCACGGGCTCCAGGTCATCCTGCGCGAGAACCCCCTTCTCCACCAGGAGCAGTTCGAGATCATCGGATAGCCGAGGACCCTGTTGGGGCGAGTCTCCATCACAACCACAAAGGCTCAAAGACACGAAGAGGAAGAGAGGGTCGATGGCTTTCCTGGCCTCATGGCCAGGAAAGCCATCGATTCGTCGTGAGCTCCTTCGTGTCTTGGTGTCTTCGTGGTTGCGACGAACCTACAGCGGTTCGTACAGGGTGCGGCGCTGCCGCGGGGCGAGCCCGGCGCCCGAGATCGTCCGCTCCATCTCGGCCTGAGTCATCCGGAACTCGACCCCGGCGGCGGCGACGACGTTCTCCTCGAGCATGATCGAGCCGAGGTCGTCGGCGCCGAAGAGGAGCGAGAGCTGGCCGACCTTGGCGCCCTGGGTCACCCACGAGCCCTGGACATGGTCGATGTTGTCGAGCGCCAGGCGGGCGATGGCGAGGGTTCGCAGGTAGTCGTGCCCCCCGGCGACCTCGACCTCGCCCTGCAAATCGGTGTTCGAGTCTTGGAAGGTCCAGGGGATGAAGGCGGTGAAGCCGCCGGTCCTGTCCTGGAGCTCGCGGACGGCGAGGAGGTGCTCGACCCGAGCGGCGACCGGCTCGCCGACACCGAACATCATGGTGGCGGTGGTTCGCAGGCCGAGGTCGTGGGCGACGCCGTGCACCTCGAGCCACTGGGCGGTGGAGGCCTTGGCGCGAGCCAGGATATGCCGCCTGGTGTCGTCGGACAGGATCTCGGCGCCACCGCCCGGGATCGACTCGAGCCCGGCCGCCATCAGCCGCGAGATCACCTCGCGCACGGTCATCCTCTCGACCTTTGCGAGAAACCAGATCTCGGGCGCCGAGAAGGCGTGGAGATGGACCGCCGGGAAGCCCGTCTTGAGCCGCCCCAGCAGATCTTCGTAGAAGTCGAGCCGGAGATCCGGGTGGACGCCGCCCTGGAGCAGGATTCCGGTGCCGCCGGCGGCGACCGTCTCGGCGACCTTGGCGGCGATCACGTCAAAGGGCAGGAGGTAGGCGTCGCTCGCTCCCTTGGCGCGGTAGAAGGCGCAGAACCGGCAGCGGTAGACGCATACGTTGGTGTAGTTGATGTTGCGGTCGATGATGTAGGAGGCGACGCCCGGCTCGGTTTTCTGCCGGCGCACCGCGTCCGCCGCCTGACCGAGCTCGATGAGATCGGAGTGGGTGAACAGCCGGGCGATCTCGTCACCCGAGATGCGCTCGCCTGCGACCGCCCTGTCGAGAATCTCCGAAACACTCATGAGATGAAGTCTCACCTTGTTGGGGCCGCGTGTCAAGGCGCAAGTCGATGGGTCTGTGGAGGAGCTGATGGCTGACGGCTGATGGCTGACCGCTGACGGCTAGCCCTGCGACATGGCCTCCAGGAACTCCTTGTTGGTCGGGACCTGACCCAGGCGCTCGAGCAGGAGCTCCATCGCCTCCACCGGCGACAGCGACGACAGCACCTTGCGCAGCACCCAGATCCTGCGCAGCTCCCACTCGTCGATCAGGAGCTCCTCCTTGCGGGTGCCCGACCGGTGGATGTCGATCGACGGGAAGACCCGGCGCTCGACGAGCTTGCGGTCGAGGTGGACCTCCATGTTGCCGGTCCCCTTGAACTCCTCGAAGATCACGTCGTCCATCCGCGAGCCGGTGTCGATGAGGGCGGTACCGACGATGGTCAGGCTGCCCCCCTCCTCGATGTTGCGGGCGGCGCCGAAGAAGCGCTTGGGCTTTTGCAGGGCGTTCGAGTCGACGCCGCCGGAGAGGACCTTCCCCGAGGGCGGGACGACCGTGTTGTAGGCCCGGGCGAGCCGGGTGATCGAGTCGAGCAGGATCACCACGTCGCGCTTGTGCTCGACCAGGCGCTTGGCCTTTTCGATCACCATCTCGGCGACCTGGACGTGGCGGGTGGCGGGCTCGTCGAAGGTCGAGGAGATGACCTCGCCGTGCACCGAGCGCTGCATGTCGGTGACCTCCTCGGGTCGCTCGTCGATCAGCAGGACGATCAACGTCACCTCGGGATGGTTGGTGGTGATCGAATTGGCGATCGCCTGGAGCATCATGGTCTTTCCGGTACGCGGTGGCGCCACCAGGAGCCCGCGCTGCCCCTTGCCGAGCGGCGTCGTCAGATCCATCACCCGCGAGGTCATGTTGTCCGGCACCTCGAGGGTGATCCGCTCCTCGGGGTAGAGCGGGGTCAGGCTGTCGAAGTGGACCTTCTCCATCGCCACCTCGGGCGGCTCGAAGTTGATCGCCTCGACCTTGATCAGTGCGAAGTACCGCTCGCCCTCCTTGGGCGGGCGGATCTGACCCGACACGGTGTCGCCGGTGTGCAGGTTGAACCTTCGGATCTGGGACGGCGACACGTAAATGTCGTCGGGCCCCGGGAGGTAGTTGTACTCGGGCGCCCGGAGAAAGCCGAAGCCCTCCGGAAGCACCTCGAGCACGCCCTCGCCGAAGATCAGGCCTTCGCGCTCGGTCTGGCGCTGGAGGATGCGGAAGATGAGGTCCTGCCGCCGCATCCCGGTCGGATTCTCGACCGCCAGAGTCTTGGCAACCCCGCACAGCTCGTTGATCGTCATCTCCTTGAGCTGGGTCAGGTCGAGCCGGCCCTCCTGGGCGGCGGCCGCCGCAGCCGCCTGCTCCCGCTCCTCGATCTCGTCGTCGAGGTCGAGGGGGATCACCACCGGTTCGTCGCCGTTCGTCTTCTTCTTGCGTACCATGTCATGTACTCCGTTGGGTCTTCCATGATTCGATGAGCTCGTCGATCCGTCCGAGCAGCTCGCCCCGTCCCTCTCCGGTCTTGACGCTCACCACGAGGGGCGGCCGCGTCAGACCGAGCTGCTGCTGCACCGCGCGCCGCATGCTCGTCCGGTGGCCCCGCTTGACCTTGTCGGCCTTGGTGAGCACGACGAGGCGTTCGCGGCCGTGGGCGAGCAGCAGCTGTTGGAGACCGAGGTCGAGATCGGTCGGACCGTGCCGCACGTCCATCAGGGTGACGACTCCGGCGAGCCGCTCCTCGTTCGCGAGATAGCTCCCGAGCTCTCGACCCCACTCCTCCTGGAGCTGACGGGCGACCCGTGCGAAGCCGTAACCGGGCAGGTCGACGAGAAAGAACGACCGGTTGACGAGGAAGAAGTTCAGGGTCCGCGTCTTGCCCGGCGCCTTCGCGACTCGTGCCAGGTTCTGCCTCAGCATCCAGTTGAGGAGGCTCGATTTACCGACGTTCGAGCGGCCGGCGACCGCGATGTGGGGAAACCACTCTTGCGGTCGATCCGACGCCTTGAGCGCCGATCCACGGAAGCTGACCTCACGAATCTCCACGCTGTCAATGAGCGATCGGCGGCGAGTCCACCCGCGACTCGAGATCGCCGGAGGGCGCCCCCACGTTCGACTCCGGATCGCGAACGAGCGCGCTCGCGAGCACCTTGTCCATGTGACCGACGAGGACGAAGCTCATCTCGCCGCGCACGTCCTCGGGGATCTCCTCGAGGTCCTTCTCGTTCTCCTCGGGCATGATCACCTCGCGGATCCCGGCGCGGTAGGCCGCGAGCACCTTCTCCTTGATCCCGCCGACCGGGAACACCCGGCCGCGCAGGGTGATCTCCCCGGTCATCGCGACGTCGATCCGCACCGGCACCGAGGTGAAGGCCGAGACGAGGGCCGAGGCCATGGTGATCCCGGCCGAGGGGCCGTCCTTGGGGATCGCCCCTTCGGGGACGTGGATATGGACATCGGTCGTACCAAACACCTCGGGGTCGATGCCGAGCTCGTCGGCCTTGGCGCGAACAAAGGAAAGCGCCGCCCGCGCTGACTCCTGCATGACGTCGCCGAGCTGGCCGGTCAGGGTGAGGTTGCCCTTACCCCGCATCAGCGTCGCCTCGGTGGTCAACAGCTCGCCACCGACCTGGGTCCAGGCGAGGCCGACCGCTGCGCCGGTCTCCGGCTCCTGCTCGACCCTCTGGGTGCGGTACCTCGGCTTGCCGAGCAGCTCGCCGACCACCGCGGGCGTCACCTCGAGGGACGCGCTCTTGGCCTTGAGGCGCTGCTTGAGCACGCGGCGGGCGAGCTTGCGGCAGATCGAGGCGATCTCGCGCTCGAGGTTGCGCACCCCGGCCTCGCGGGTGTAGCGCTCGATGAGCAGCATCAGCCCCTCGTCGGTGAAGTCGAGGTCGTACCGTTTGAGGCCGTGCCGCTCGGTCTGTCTCGGGACCAGGAAGCCGCGCGCGATCGCCAGCTTCTCGCGATGGGTGTAGCCCGACAGCTCGACCTTCTCCATCCGGTCGAGCAGCGCCGGGGGGATCGGGTGGGTGACGTTGGCGGTGCAGATGAAGAGGACCTTCGACAGATCGTACTCGACGTCGAGGTAGTGGTCGTGGAAGGTGTGGTTCTGCTCGGGGTCGAGCACCTCGAGCAGGGCGCCGGCGGGATCGCCGCGGAAGTCCGCGGCCATCTTGTCGACCTCGTCGAGGAGCAGCACCGGGTTGACCGTACCGGCCTTGCGCATCATCTGGATGATCTGGCCCGGGAAGGCGCCGATGTAGGTCCGCCGGTGGCCCCGGATCTCGGCTTCGTCGCGGACCCCGCCGAGCGAGAGACGGACGAACTTGCGACCGGTGGCCCGGGCGATCGACCGGGCGAGCGAGGTCTTTCCGACGCCGGGCGGACCGACGAAGCAGAGGATCGTTCCACCGGTCTTGCGGACCAGCTGGCGGACCGCCAGGAACTCGAGGATCCTCTCCTTGACCTTCTCCAGCCCGTGGTGGTCCTCGTCGAGGACCTTCTCGGCCCGCGAGATGTCGCGGATCTCGCGCGACGCCTTCGACCAGGGGACCGCGAGCAGCCAGTCGACATAGTTTCGCGAGACCCCGGCCTCGGCCGACACCGGCGGCATCCCCTCGAGCCGACGGATCTCGATGAGCGCCTTCTCCTTGGCCTCCTGGGTCATCCCGGACTTCTCGACCTGCTCCTTGAGCTCGGCGAGCTCCTCGGTGGTGTCGTTGCGGCCGAGCTCCTCGTTGATCGCCTTGATCTTCTCGGACAGGTAGTACTCGCGCTGGGCCTTCTCCATCTGCTTCTTGACCCGCGAGGACAGTCGCCGGTCGATGTTGAGCTTCTCGATCTCGACATCGAGCAGGTCGTTGAGCCGTTGCAGCCGGTCGAGCGGGTTGACCAGCTCGAGCAACCGCTGCTTCTCGGTGGTCGGTTGGTTGAGGTGGGCGGCCAGGATGTCGGCGAACTGGTCGGGGTCGTCGGTCTGCAGCGAGGCGAGGACGCCTTCCGCGGACAGGTGGTGCGAGAGCTTCGCGTACTCCTTGAAGAACTCGGTGAGCTGAGCCATGTAGCGGCTCAGCGTCGGGTCCTCGCCGACCGCGACGGAGATTACCTCGACTCGTGCCAGGAGGCAGTCGGGGTCGGGCGCCACCTCGACCAGGCGGGCCCGCTCGAGGCCCTCGACCATGACCTTGATGTTTCCCGAGGCGAGCTGGAGGTGCTGGACCACCCGCGCTACGACGCCGAGCGGGTAGACGTCCTCGGCGCCGGGCTCGTCGATCTTCGGGTCGCGCTGGGTCGCGAGGAAGAGGCGCTTGTCGGGGCGCTCGAGGGCCCGCTCGAGGGCGACGACCGAGGGCCGACGGCCGACCACGAAGGGCGCCATCATGTGGGGGAAGACCACCATGTCCCGCAACGGGACGATGGCGAGCGTCTGGGATTCGCGAACTGCTGTCATCAGTCGGTCTTTCGTCGTGGGGGTTTCTTCTCGGACTGGGGTCGTGGATCGGATGGGCGCAGCGGCGCGCCCGGCCTGTCAGCTCACCTTTCTCACGGCGGGCAGCGGCGGAACCCTGCCCTCGACGACGTCCTTCGAGATCACCAGCTCCTTGAGGTCGGGCAACGCCGGGATCTGGTACATGATGTCGAGCATGAGCTCCTCGAGGATGATCCGCAGCCCGCGGGCGCCGACCTTGCGGCTGATCGCCTCCTCGGCGACAGCGTCGAGGGCGTCGTCGTCGAAGGCCAGCTCGACGCCTTCGAACCCGAGCACGGTCTGATACTGCCGCACCAGGCAGTTCTTGGGCTCGGTGAGGATCCGGACCAGCGCCTCGTGATCGAGCTCGTGGAGGGTCGCCACGACCGGGATGCGGCCGACGAACTCCGGGATCATGCCGTACTTGATGAGGTCTTCCGGGTGAATCTCGTCGAGCAGGTCGTCCCCCGACGCGACGTTGCCGGAGAGATCGGCGCCGAATCCCATCCTCTTCTGGTTGAGACGGCGGGCGATGACCTCCTCGAGCCCGACAAAGGCGCCGCCGCAGATGAAGAGGATGTTGGTCGTGTCGATCTGGAGGAACTCCTGGTGCGGATGCTTGCGGCCGCCCTGCGGCGGAACGTTGGCGACGGTTCCCTCGAGGATCTTGAGCAGGGCCTGCTGGACCCCTTCGCCGGAGACGTCGCGGGTGATCGATGGGTTCTCGGCCTTGCGCGCCACCTTGTCGATCTCGTCGATGTAGACGATCCCCCGCTCGGCCGCCTCGCGGTCGCCGTTGGCCGCCTGATAGAGCCTGAGCAGGATGTTCTCGACGTCCTCGCCGACATAGCCGGCCTCGGTCAGCGTCGTCGCGTCGACGATCGTGAACGGGACCTGGAGCTGTCTCGCCAGGGTCTGGGCGAGCAGGGTCTTCCCGGTGCCGGTCGGGCCGATCAGGAGGATGTTCGACTTCGTGAGCTCGACGTCGTTGTGTCCCCGGCCGCGCTGGTACTCGATGCGGCGGTAGTGGTTGTAGACCGCCACCGCGAGCTTCTTCTTCGCGGTCTCCTGGCCGATCACGTACTCGTCGATGAAGGCCTTGATGTCGGGAGGCTTGGCCAGCACCTGCTGCCGCGTCTTGGCCTCGTGGACCCGATCCTCGGCGATGATATCGAGGCAGACCTCGACGCACTCGTTGCAGATGTAGACGGTCGGGCCGGCGATCAGCTTGCGCACCTCGTGCTGGCTCTTGCCACAAAAGCTGCAGCGCAGCACGTCACCGTCACGACTCGACATGCATCCTCCTCAGATCATTGTATCCCAAGTCCGGTCTACTCCCTGGAAACAATGATCTTGTCGATGAGACCGTAGCCCCGGGCGGCGTCGGCCTCGAGAATGAAGTCGCGCTCAGTGTCCAGGTTGATCTTGTCGATCGGCTGGCCGGTGTGGCGGGCGAGGATCCCGTTGAGCCGCTCGCGAAGCCGCATGATGTCCTTGGCGTGGATGTCGATGTCGGTCGCCTGGCCGCCGAGACCCGACATCAGCGGCTGGTGGAGCAGGACCCGGCTGTGGGGCAGGGCGAAGCGCTTGCCGGCCGCGCCGCCGGCGAGCAGCACCGCCCCCATCGAGGCGGCCTGGCCGAGGGCGATGGTCGCGACGTCGGGCTTGACGTACTGCATCGTGTCGTAGATCGCGAGGCCGGCGGTGATCGAGCCGCCCGGGGTGTTGACGTAGAGGTAGATGTCCTTCTCGGGGTTCTCGGCCTCGAGGAAGAGCAGCTGGGCGATGACCAGCGAGGCCACCTGGTCGTCGATCGCCGAGCCGAGAAAGATCACGTTGTCCTTGAGCAGCCGCGAGTAGATGTCGTACGCCCGCTCGCCCCGGCTCGACTGCTCGATCACCATTGGTACCAGCATCACTCCACCTCCCCGCCGGCACGGCGGATCATCTCGTCGACCACCGAGGTGATCCGGGCCGCGTGGCGGATGCTCTCGAGCTTCTCCTCGGCCACCAGGTTCGCCTTGTGCTCGGCCGGCGGAATCCCGAGCTGCGCCGCCTCGGCGGCGATGAAGGCCTCGACCTCGGCCTCGGGGACCGGCGTGCCCCAGACCGTGGCGAGCTGCTCCAGCACCAGGTTGTCGGCGACGTGCTGGCGGGCCGACGGCTCGGCCTTGGCCGCGAGCTCCTGCCACTTGAAGTTCCCGTCGGCCGGGCCCAGGCCCTGGATCGCCATCTGGTAGGCGTAGCGGTTGACGCTCTCACTGACCGCGTTCTGGACCAGCGACCCGGGCAGCTGATTGAGGTCGATGCCGGTCTCGAGGTAGTCGAGCAGCGCACGCCGCCAGCGATCCCGCCGTTCGGCCCGTTTTCGGCGCGTCAGCGCCTCGCCGACCCGCCGCCGGAGGTCGTCGAGGCTCTCGAGCCCGACACCCTTGGCCAAACCGTCGTCGATCCCGGGGATCTCCTTGCGCTTGAGACCCTTGACGACGACCGTGTAGGTCACCGTCTTGCCTGCCCGATCGGCCTTCTCGTCGTCGTCGGGGAAGGTCCTGCTGGCCTGCCGGGTCTCGCCGACCGCTGCCCCCTGGAGGGCCTCGCTGACCTCCGGCGGCACCGCCTCGGAGCCGAGGACGAAACGGGCATCCGACTCCTCGTACGGCTCCTCCGCGGCGCCCTCCATCGTCCCGGTCAGATCGGCCTCGACGAGCATGCCGTCGGCGGCACGCCCCTCCTCGACGGGGACCCAGACGGCCTGCTGCTCGGCGAGCCGCTCGAGCTCGAGGTTGGTCTCCGCGTCGGCCACCTCGAGGGAGATCTCCGGAAGCGACGCCCCGCCGAGATCGGGCAGGTCGAAGCTCGGCCGGACCTCGAGCCGAGCGGTCATGCGGAACGACCCGTCCTCGGTGAAGCCGACGTCGTGGAGCTCCGGCATGGTCAGGGGCTGCAGCTCGGTCTCCCCGTCCATGACCTCCCGCCAGACCAGCTCGCTGAGATGGTCCTTGAGCTCGGTCTCGATGTCCTCGGCAAACCTCGCCCGGATCATCGACTCCGGCGCCTTGCCGCTGCGAAAGCCCGGGAGCCTTGCCCGCGAACGGATCGAGCGGACGATCTGCTGCCGTTCGCGGACGACGACCTCGGGCGCGAGGCTGCCCTCGATCTCGATCCGGAAGTTGGCCTGCTCGGTGAGCCTGTAGGTCATGAGTTCTCTCCGGTTGGTGCGAAAGGGGGGAGTCGAACCCCCACGGGGTGTCCCCCACGAGATCCTAAGTCTCGCGCGTCTACCGGTTCCGCCACTTTCGCGCGGATAGCGGATGAGGGAGTGGTGAGCCGTGGAGGAATCGAACCTCCAACCTAGGGATTAAGAGTCCCTTGCTCTGCCAATTGAGCTAACGGCCCACGGCGTCGCGCACTCTACATGAAATCGGTGTGTGGGGCAAGACCCACACGAGTCGACAGCTCACAGTCGACAGTCGACAGGTCCACCGCACCGAACCCGATGGTCCATCCAAGATCTCCACCGTCACCTGTTGACTGTTGACTGTCGACTGTCGACTGTCGACTGTTTCCTCCGTCCGGCGCCGACGCGGTCAGCGGTGGACGAGGTGCTTGATCTCCGACTGGCCGAGGACCGACTCCGCGGTGATGACCACCGCCGAGGTCCCACCGTTGAACTCGGGGAGCGGGGCGTTCGCGGTGAACACCCCGTCGGCGTCGGTCTCGCCCTCGGCGAGGACCAGCCGTCGCGGCTCGGAGGTGGACTTGAAGAGCACCGTGATCTGGACCCCGGACTGGGCCGAGTTGGACTGCGAGTCGACCGCCGAGATCGCGATCTCGGCCTCCCGACCGTAGACGAAGTCGTGCCGGTTGACCGCTCGCAGCACGAGGTGCGCACGCCCCCGCTGGGCCTCGAGGTAGCTGAGGATCACCTGGTCGAGGGTCGACTCGGCGGCTCCGTCGGCCGCGCCGCCCCCGACCTCGCCCGGGTGCTCGCCCCCGTCGCGCGAGATGTTGGTATCGTCGTCGTCGCCGATCGGCGGCTCGACTCCATCGGTCAGCTGGACGAGCCGGCCGCGGCGGATCGCCTCGCCGATCGTCCGGTGCTGGCGCTCCATGAGGGTCGCGATGGTGTTGGCGTCGACATCCTCCTCGACCAGCTCTCGATAGGAGGTCCGGCGCGAGTAGAGGATCTCGCCCCGGGCGTAGACCAGGGTCTCGACGACCGGGTTCGACCGACCCTTGTCCTCGGTCTGGACGTGGTAGGTCGTTCCCCCGTGCTCGATATCGGTGTTGTACCCTGTGAGAACCACCGCGTCGGCTCCATCCAACTCGACGCCTCCCAGGCTACCGTCTCGTCGGTTGATGGTCAATCGGGGGCGCGCCCGGACGGCGCCCTGCCGGATGCCGATCTACAATGGGTCGTCGTGGAGCCTCTGTCGGTCCTCTTCATCTGTGTCGGGAACACCTGCCGCTCGCCGATGGCCGAAGCCATCGCCCGGGGCCTCGGCGGAGGGGCGGTCCGCGCCGAGTCGGCCGGCCTCGCTCCCTTCGGCCGGATCGTCGGCCCGACCCTCGAGGCGCTCGGCGCCCTCGGCTACAGCGCCGACGGCCTGTCGTCGAAGGGTCTCGACGCGGTCGACCTGGAGGGCTTCGACATCATCGTCTCGCTGCTCGGGCCGGCCGGTCTGAGCTTCCTGCCGCCGTCGCTCGGCGCCCAGCTCGAGTCGTGGCCGATCCCCGATCCCTACGGCGAGGACTTCGAGCTCTACTGCGCCGTGGCTCGCCAGATCGAGGGCCGCATCCGCGAGCTGCTCGCCGACCGGACGAGCCGGGAACTCGAGCTGGTCTGAGGGGTCACACCCATCGGGCGACCCGCGGCCGCCCGCGACCACACGAACCTCGGGATCGCACCCCCGGACGGCGAGCCGTGGCACACTACGGGGGTGAACTTCGACGAGGTTTACGATCGCTTTCGTCGGCCGATCTGGCGCCTCGCACGACGGCTCACGAGGAGCGATGAGGAGGCCCTTGATGCGACCCAGGAGATCTTCCTCCGCGTCTGGCGCGGGCTGGCCGGGTTCCGGGGCGAGGCCAAGCTCTCGACCTGGGTCTTCCAGATCGCCTGGAACTACCTCCGAGCCCATCATCGTCGGCAGGGTCGCCACCTCGCGGTGGTCGCGGTCTCGCCCGACGAGGTCGTCGCACGAGCCCCCGACCCGGCCCCCGGACCGGAGCAGCAGACCGTTGCGGCCGATCTTCTCGCCCGGGTCGCGGGAGCGATGGATCGGCTGCCCGAGCACTATCGCGCGGTGCTCTGGCTGCGCGACGCGGAGGACCTCAGCTACGCCGAGATCGCCGAGGTGCTCGACCTGCCGATCGGCACCGTGCGGTCGCGGCTGGCTCGCGCCCGGCTCGCGCTCAAGGAGGCGGTAGGGCTGTGATCGACGAGAAGGCATCCGAGCTGATCAGTCGAGCCCTTGACGGGGATCTCGACGACGCCGAGCGGGCGGACCTCGAGCGGCGGCTCGCCGACCAGCCGGAGCTCGAAGCGGCACTCGCCGACAGCGCTCGGATCAAGCAGGCGGTGGCGGCGATCGCCGGGGCGATGCAGCCCCCCGCCGAGCTCGACGCGGTGATCGAGCCGCTGCGCCGGGGAACGCCGCCGACTCAGCCGGCAGTCCGTTCGGCGCTGCGTTGGCTGGGTGCCGCCGCGGCGGTCGTGCTCGGGGTCACCGTGACCCTCGAGGTCGCCCGGCGCAACCCGACCCCGGCGGTCGATCGTCCGGCGGCGCCGCGTCCGGAACGCCACGACGACCGCGAGATCTTCGAGCTCGCGCCGCTGCCCTCGGCGGTGCCCGCCGAGAACCGTCCGGTCGGGGCGACCGACCAGCTCCTCGATGAGAATCTCGACCAGCCGGAGGTGCCCGAGCCGGCCGCCCTTGAGGTCCTCGGACCGCTGGCGAGCGACGAGGCGATCGGCGAGCAACGGCAACGCGGAGCGGCCGCTGACCGGGCGCCGGAGGCGCCGACCGGACCACCCGAGCCTTCGAACGCCGTGGAAGACGCCGCTCGGGCCGCCGGGGAAGGGACCAAGACCGGCAAGGACTCGCAGTCCGCGAGCCGCCGCCAACCCTTCGGGTCGGGGCCCGTCGAGCAGGCGACCGGCCCTTCCGCCGCGCCCTTGGCGAAGGCGGAGAGGGCGACACCCGGAGCGGCGACCGTGTCCGGCGCCGCCCACGACGAGGCTGGCCGCCTCGACGCCGGGGGTCCGTCGGAGGCGGCGCTCCTGGTCGCCGGCGCCGAGGTCTGGCGCGGCCCGGCGCCGGGCTGCGCGGTGGGTCGGCACACGATCACCGTCGAGGTGGTCGACGGCGCGGTGATCGGTGTCGACACCGGCGGGGCGGCAGCGGCGCCGGGCGAGGAATGCCGGATCGACCAGCTCGTCGGAACGTCACTGCCGGGGGTCGACGACGGACCCCAGCCGGCCGAGCTGGTGGTTCGACCGACCGGCTGACGGCGCGGCCGGGTGGTGCGGCCGGGTCAAAGCCCGTCGAGCCCGCGCCGGCCCTCACTTGAAGGCGGCGAGTCCCTCCTGGACGTTGTCGAGCACATCGAAGACCGTGATCAGCTGGGTAACGTGCAGGATGTCGTTGATCTTCGGTGACAGCCGGAGCAGCTTGAGCTGGCCGCCGCGCTTGGTGACCGTGGTGTAGCAGGCGACCATCTCGCCGATACCGGACGAATCGATCGCGGTCACCCCGGCCAGGTCGACGAGGATCTTCTTCTGGCCGTTCTCGAGCGCGTTCTCGACGAGCTCGCGGAGCTTGACGTCGCCGGCGCCGATGGTGATCTTCCCGGACAGCTCGATGATCCGAACATCGTCGACATCGCGGATCTCAGACTTCATCTGGCAGACTCCTTCATCTCGGGCTCGAAGCACCGCGTCATCTCGACCACCGTGCCGCCGCCCGGTGCGCGGCTGAAGTCGACACGGGACATGAACTGACGCATGTAGAAGATACCGCGTCCGCTCGGCCGCAGCAAATGGCCGGGGTCGGTGGGATCGGGCACCGATGCGATGTCGAACCCGTCACCCTCGTCCTCGACCCGGATCGTCACCTCGGTCGGTTCGACCCGGTAGTCGGCGACGACAAGGCGGTCGGGATCCTGGCGGTTGCCGTGGCGGATCGCGTTGGCCACCGCCTCGCGGAGCGCCGTCACCAACCAGTAGCCGTGGTCGCGATCGAGACCGACCTGGTCGCACAGATCGACCAGTGCGCGCTCCGCGACCTCGACGTTGCCGAAGCGGCTCGACAGCACGAGGTGGGCGCGCAGCGTGGAATGGACGGACATGGTGGCGGGAGTATAGCAGGATGGCGGGCTCAGTCGTCGTCGATGTCGTCCTCGACGCCGTCGTCGCTGCCCGGCTCGACCATGTCGATGATCCAGCGGTGGAAGTTCGCCTCGGCGGCGGCGACGGGCAGGGCGAGGATCTCGGGCAGCTCGTAGGAGTGGTACTCCCGGATCGCCGCGGCGACCTCGTCGAACAGACGCCGCGGCGTCTTGACGAGCAGCAGGTACTCGGTGTCCTCGCAGATCTTGCCTTTCCACCTGTAGATCGACCGCAGGCACGGCACGATGTTGACGCACGTGCCGAGCCGGTGGGCGATGAGCTCCTCGGCGATCTCGACCGCCTGCTGCTCGGTCCCGACCGATGTCATGACCACGGTGATGTCTTCGAGGCGATCCATGTCGAAACGCTAGCGAAATCGGGCGGCCCAGTCAAGGAGTGTCGGGCTCGGCGGGGTCCTCAGTACCGGCGCAGCAGGCCGACGATCACCCCCTGCACGGTCACCGCCTCGGCGGGCAGGCTCATCGGCTTCATCTCGCGGTTGGCCGGCTGCAGACGGATCCGGTCGGGCGTCTCGCGGAACAGCCTCTTGAGGGTCACCTCGCCGTCGACCAGGGCGACGACCATGTCGCCGTCGACGGCGTTGGCCGTGTGCTGGACGACGACCAGATCGCCGTCGTGGATCCCGTCCTCGACCATCGACTCGCCGCGGACCCGGAGCACGAAATGGTCGCCGCTCCTGACGAAGCCTGACGGGACCGAGACCGGCTCGGGGTCGGGCATCGACTCGATCGGCGAGCCGGCGGCCACCAGGCCGAGCAGCGGCAGCTCGAGCTCGACCGATCCCTCGGCACGGTGGCGATCGGCGAGGATGAGGCCCCGTTTCTGGTGCTTCTCCCGGCGCAGGAAGCCCTTTCGCTCGAGCAGGGCGATGTGTTTCTGGGCGCTGGCCGTCGAGGCGAAGTCGAACCTCTCGGCGATCTCGCGCAGGGTCGGCGCCACGCCGTTGCGGTCGATCTCGCGCTCGATGAACTCCAACACGTCCCGCTGCCGCTCGGTCAGATAGGTCATGGCGGATCTCCCGACAACGAGCATAGGTGACAATGAAGCATAAGTCAAAGCCCAAACGACAACCGGCGCGCCGTGGCGCGCCGTCGATCGATCTCGATAATGGTCGGGGCGAGTGGATTTGAACCACCGGCCTCACGGTCCCGAACCGTGCGCTCTGCCAGGCTGAGCTACGCCCCGACGGGCGGGAAGTCTACCCGAAGAGCCGGCGGAACGCAATTGGCTTTTGGCGACGA
Organism: Thermoanaerobaculales bacterium; assembly: GCA_025456145.1. Classification (GTDB taxonomy): domain Bacteria; phylum Acidobacteriota; class Thermoanaerobaculia; order Thermoanaerobaculales; family Sulfomarinibacteraceae; genus JAHECW01. The sequence goes on from JALOLD010000005.1 coordinate 89,210, forward strand.
TTTGACACCCGGTCGGCAGGGTCTGTAGGGTCTCTCCCGAGGCATCGGGGAGGCGCATGACGACGTCACGGGCGCAGTGGAGCAGTCGGCTCGGGTTCGTGCTCGCTGCCGCGGGCAGCGCGATCGGGCTCGGGAACCTCTGGAAGTTCCCCTACATCACCCTCGAAAACCACGGCGGCGCGTTCGTCCTCGTCTATCTCGCCGCCATCGCCGTGGTCGGCGCCCCGATCATGGCCGCCGAGATCATCCTCGGGAGGAAGAGCCAGCTGAGCCCGGTCGGCGCCTTCGGCCTGCTCGCTCGCGGTCGGCCTGGCGGCGCGCGGTGGCGGGCGGTGGGCTACCTCGGCGTGCTCGCCGGCTTCGTCATTCTGTCCTACTACAGCGTGGTCGCGGGCTGGACCATCCGATACATCGTGATGGCCGCCTCGGGCAGGCTCGGCGAGCTCGCCCACCACCCCGAGGCCCTCCAGGGGTTCTTCGGCGCCTTCCTGGCGAGCCCGGGAGAGCAGGTGCTCTGTCACTCGCTGTTCATGGCCGCGACGGTCGGCGTCGTCTACTTCGGCGTCGGCCGGGGCATCGAGCGGACGGCCAGGGTCCTCATGCCGCTGCTCTTCGCCATCCTGTTCGCCCTGGTCGTCTACTCGATCCCTACCCCCGGCTTTGGTCGCGCCGTGGTCTTCCTCTTTCGCCCGAGCTTTGCCGAGCTCACCGCCGGCGGCGTCCTCGAGGCCCTCGGCCACAGCTTCTTCACCCTCAGCCTTGGGATGGGGGCGATGCTCACCTACGGCTCGTACATGCGACGACAGGACTCGATCCCGCACGCCACGCTGACGATCTGCGTGCTCGACACCCTGATCGCCATCATGGCCTGCCTCATCATGTACTCGATCATCTTCAGCTTCGACCTCGAGGTCTCGAAGAGCTCGACCATCCTCTTCACAACCATCCCGGTGGTCTTCTTCAAGCTGCCCGGGGGCGCGATCGTCAGCGGGCTCTTCTACCTGCTCGTCGCCTTCGCGGCGCTGACCAGCACGATCAGCCTGCTCGAGGTGGTCTCGAGCTACACCATCGACGAGCTCGGATGGGGCCGGCGGCGGGCCTCGCTGACCATGGGGTTCGCGATCTGGGTGTTCGGGGTCTTCTCGGCGCTGAGCCTCGGGAGCGTCGGCTCCTTGTCCCGGATCAACCTCATCGGTCGCGAGTCGACGACCGGCGTGTTCGGCACCCTCGACTACCTGGCGAGCAATTGGTTCCTGCCGGTCGGCGGCCTGCTCATCGCGCTGTTCGCCGGCTGGGTGCTGACCGGTCGCGAGTGCCGCGACGAGCTCGAGGGGGGCCACGGGGGCCTCGGCTGGTCCTACGGCGTGTGGCGGTTTCTCATCCGCTTCGCGTCGCCCGCCGCGGTCGGCGCGATCATCGTCAGCGTCATCCTCGGCGCGGAGTACCAGTGACCCGGGGCCGGCGCTCGGCCGTCGCGATCCTCCGATAAAGCGACGGCGCCCGCCGAGGCGGGGGCCGGGGGAGCGGTTGACGAGCCGGACCGCGCGGTCAGTGGGCGCCGCCGCCCGCGACCTCGATCTCGGTCTCGGCGAGCCGGACCTCGGTCGTCAGCTCGTCGAGGTCCTCGGCGGTGGCGCTCTTGAGCTTCTCCTGGGCCGCCTGGAGACGGCCCCGTGCGGCGTCGAGGTCGATGTCCGCCGGCGCCTCGGCGACCGCGGCGAGCACCGTCACCCGGTCGGGGAGAACCTCGGCGAAGCCTCCCCGCACGGCGTACCGGGTCACCTGCGATCCGGCGAAGTAGGTCAGCGGGCCGGCGGCGAGCGAGGTCAGCAGCGGGATGTGGCCCGGCAGGACGCCCATCTCGCCGAGGGCGCCCGGCAGCCGCACCTCGTCCACCTCCGCCTCCACCACGCGGCGGCTGGGAGTGACGATCTCGAGGTGCAGACGATCGGCCATCTCAGCCCTCCGCCTTCATCTTCTCGGCCTTCTCGATCGCCTCCTCGATCCCGCCGACGTAGAGGAACGCCTGCTCGGGAAGCTCGTCGAGCTCGCCGTTGCACAGCATCTTGAAGCCCTTGATCGTGTCCTCGACCTTGACGTAGCGGCCCTTCATCCCGGTGAACTGCTCGGCGACGTGGAAGGGCTGCGACAGGAAGCGCTGGATCTTGCGGGCCCGGGAGACGGTGAGCTTGTCCTCCTCCGAGAGCTCGTCGATCCCGAGGATCGCGATGATGTCCTGGAGGTCCTTGTAGCGCTGGAGCACGCGCTGGGTCTCGCGGGCGACCATGTAGTGCTCGTCGCCGACGATCCGGGGATCGAGGATTCGCGAGGTCGAGGCGAGGGGGTCGACCGCCGGGTAGATGCCGAGCTCGGCGATCTGGCGCGACAGCACCGAGGTCGCGTCGAGGTGGGCGAAGGCGGTCGCCGGCGCCGGGTCGGTGAGGTCGTCGGCCGGCACGTAGATCGCCTGGACCGAGGTCACCGATCCCGACTTGGTCGAGGTGATTCGCTCCTGGAGCTCGCCCATCTCGGTGGCCAGGTTGGGCTGATAGCCGACCGCCGAGGGCATCCGGCCGAGCAGCGCCGACACCTCCGAGCCCGCCTGGGTGAAGCGGAAGATGTTGTCGATGAACAGCAGCACGTCCTGCCCTTCGGAGTCGCGGAAGTGCTCGGCCACGGTGAGACCGGTCAGGCCGACCCGGAGACGGGCGCCGGGGGGCTCGGTCATCTGGCCGTAGATCAGCGAGGCCTTGGAGTTCTCCCAGCTCGAGGGGTCGATGACGCCGGCCTCGGTCATCTCGAGCCACAGGTCGTTGCCTTCACGGGTCCGCTCGCCGACCCCGGCGAACACCGAGAAGCCGCCGTGCTGGAGGGCGACGTTGTTGATGAGCTCCATGATAATGACCGTCTTGCCGACGCCGGCGCCGCCGAACAGACCGGTCTTGCCGCCCTTGGTGTAGGGCTCGAGGAGGTCGACGACCTTGATGCCGGTCTCGAACATCTCGGTCTCGGTCGACTGCTCGTCGAGGGGCGGCGCGGTGCGGTGGATGGGCAGCCGCTGCTCGGCGTTCACCGGGCCCTTGCCGTCGACCTCCTGGCCGAGCACGCCGAGCACCCGACCGAGGGTCTTGCGGCCGACCGGGACCGAGATCGGGCCGCCGAGGTCGACGGCCGTCATTCCGCGCACCATCCCCTCGGTGGGCTGCATGGCGATGCAGCGGGCACGGTTCTCGCCGAGGTGCTGTGCAACCTCGGCGGTGACATCGATCGGCGCCACGCCGAGCTTGGCGTCGTCCTTGATCCGGACGGCGTTGTAGATCGCCGGGAGGTAATGCTCGGGAAACTCGACATCCACCACGGGACCGATGATCTGGATGACGCGTCCTTCGACCTGCTGAGTCATGTCTCTCTCCTAGTCACCGAGCGCCTGGGCGCCCGAAACGATCTCGATGAGCTCCTTGGTGATGGCGGCCTGTCGGGTACGGTTGTAGAGCATGGTGAGCGCGTCGATCATCTCACCGGCGTTCTTGGTGGCGGCCTCCATCGAGGTCATCCGGGCCGCCTGCTCGGCCGCCGCCGAGTCGTAGAGGACTCGCTGGACCTGGGTCTCGACGTACCTCGGCAGCAGCTCGGCGAGCAGCCCCGCCGCGTCGGGCTCGTAGAGGTAGTCGGTCGTCGTCTCGGTGGCGTCCGTGTCGGCCTCGGGGGGCTCGATCGGCAGCAGCTGCTCGAGGGTGATCTGCTGGCGGATGACGCTGACGAACTTGTTGTAGGCGAGCCACACCTCATCCACCCGGCCGTCGATGAAGGCCTTCATGAACATCCCCCCGAGACGCGGGCCGTCAGCGGGAGAGACCTTGTTCATCGTGTCGCGCTCCTGGTGGACGATCGTCCATTCGCGACGACGGAAGAAGTCTGACCCCTTGCGGCCGATCGCGACGACCTCGACATTTGACCACCGGCCGGCCCGCAGGTCCCTTCCCACCTGACGGAGGAGGTTGGCGTTGAACGAGCCGCACAGCCCCTTGTCGGAGGTGACGACGACGAGCCAGGTCTTCGCGCAGTCGCGTCGCTCGAGCAGGGGGTGGCTCTCCTCGGTCCGGCTGGCGACGCTGGCGAGCACCTTCGACAGCGTGTCGGCGAAGGGCCTGGCGTTGGTGACCGCGGTCTGGGCGCGACGCAGCTTGGCCGCGGCGACCATCTTCATCGCCTTGGTGATCTGCTGCGTCCCCTTGACCGAGCGGATGCGGCGTGTGAGATCCCTAGTGCTCGGCAATGCTCGCCTCCGGGTGCTCCTTCAGGAACAGGTCGACGGCACGGTCGATCACGGCGCCGAGCTTGGCGGCGGTTTCGTCCTTGAGCTCGCCGGTCTTCACGATCGTCTCGATGATGTCGGCGCCCTCGGCCTCGACGAAGCGGTGGACATGGGGCTCGCAGGCGCCGATCGCGGACACCTTGAGCCGGTCGAAGTGCCCCTTGGTCCCGGCGAAGATCGAGACGATCTGGAGCCCGACCGGCAACGGGACGAACTGCCCCTGCTTGAGGATCTCGAGCAGCCGCTCGCCACGGGCGAGCTGGCGCTGGGTCGCCTTGTCGAGATCCGAGCCGAACTGGGCGAAGGCGGCGAGCTCGCGGTACTGGGCGAGGTCGAGGCGGAGCGAGCCGGCAATCTTCTTCATCGCCTTGATCTGGGCGTTGCCGCCGACCCGGCTGACCGACAGGCCGACGTTGACCGCCGGCCGCTGACCGGCGAAGAAGAGATCGCCCTCGAGGTAGATCTGACCGTCGGTGATCGAGATGACGTTGGTCGGGATGTAGGCCGAGACGTCGCCCATCTGGGTCTCGATGACCGGCAGCGAGGTCAGGCTGCCGCCGCCGAGCGAGTCATTGAGCTTGGCGGCGCGCTCGAGCAGCCGCGAGTGGAGGTAGAAGACGTCGCCCGGGTAGGCCTCGCGTCCCGGCGGCCGGCGGAGCAGCAGCGAGATTTCGCGGTAGGCCTGGGCGTGCTTGGTGAGGTCGTCGTAGAAGGTGACGGCGTGCTTGCCGTTGTACATGAAGTACTCGCCGAGGGCGGCGCCGGCATACGGGGCGAGGTACTGCAGCGGCGCCGGCTCGGACGCGGTCGCCGACACGACGATGGTGTGGTCCATCGCGCCCTGCTTCTCGAGCGCGGCGATCACCTGGGCCACCGTCGAGGCCTTCTGGCCGATCGCCACATAGATGCAGATGTTGCCGGTCCCCTTCTGGTTGACGATGGCGTCGAGGATGACCGCGGTCTTGCCGGTCTGCCGGTCGCCGATGATCAGCTCGCGCTGACCGCGGCCGATCGGGATCATCGAGTCGATCGCCTTGATACCGGTCTGCATCGGCTCTTTCACCGGCTGCCGCGCGACGACGCCGGGCGCGGTCCGCTCGAGCGGGTAGCGCTCGCTGGACTCCACCGGGCCCTTGCCGTCGAGGGGCCGACCGAGGGGATCGACCACCCGGCCGACCATCGCCGGGCCGACCGGGATGTCGAGGATTCGCTTGGTCCGCTTGACCTCCATCCCCTCGCGGATGTGGTGGACCTCGCCCATGAGCACGCAACCGACGTTGTCATCCTCGAGGTTGAGGGCGAGGCCGTAGACGTGGTGGGGCAGCTCGAGCAGCTCACCCATCATGACCCCGTCGAGGCCGTAGACGCGGGCGATTCCGTCACCGACGGAGATCACCGTTCCGACCTCGGACATGTCGATGGTCGTTTCCTGTCCTTCGATCTGGCGCCGGATGATGTCGGCGATTTCGGCGGCTTTGATCTGCATGTTGCTACCCCTGTTCGATGACGGTTTGCCGGCTCAGCCGATCGACCTGTCCCACGAGCGACCCGTCGAAGACCTTGGATCCGACCTGGACCTTGAAACCGGCGAGAAGATCCGGGTTGTGGACGAAATCGGCCACCACGGTGGCCCCGATGACCGCGCTCATCGCCTCGGCGATCCGCCGCCGCTCGGCCTCGTCATAGGCCGTGGCGACCTCGATCCGCGCCCGGGTCCGACCGAGCTCGCGATCGACCAGGGCACGGTACGCGGTGGCGATGTCTCGCATGTGCTGGAGGCGGTAGTTCCGCTGGACGACGTGGACGAACCGCCGCACCGGCTCGACGACGCCGAGGGCGTCGAGCACCCGGTCCAGGATGACGGTCTTGGTCTCGGTGTCGACGGTCGGGGTGACCATGACCCGATCGAACTCTGGCACGGTCTCGAGCGCGGCGGCGACGGCCTCGAGCTCGGCGACCACCGCCGGCTTGCGGTCGGGGTGGGACTCGCGGACGACCTCGATCAGGGCCTTGGCATAGGGTTGGGCTCGGAAGCGTGACATGGCCGCTACTCCTTGGCCTTGAGATCGGCGAGCGCCTCGAGGCTGGCGCCGAGCATCCGCTTCTGGTCGTCGGCGGTCATCGTCGAAGCGAGGAGGTCCTTGGTCAGCCTTGCAGTCAGCTCGGCGGTGTCGCGGACCAGCTGCTCGCGGGTCTCGGCCTGGCGCCGCGCGATCTGCTCGTCGACCCGGCGCATGAACCGCGACTCCTCGTCGTGCGCCTGGGCGTCGATCTTCTCGGCCTCCGCCCGACCCTGGGCTTCGGCGCGGTCGCGCATCTCGGCGATCTCGCCCTCGACCCGGGCGAGCCGCTCGCCGACCTCGGCGCGGAGCCGCTCGGCCTCGGCGAGCTTGTCGCGGGCCGCCGCGAGCTCGCCCTTGATCGTCTCGCCGCGCTCGGCGAGGGCCTGGCTGATCGGCCGGCCGACGAACTTGTTGAGCAGGAAGAGGAAGAGGGTGAGGTTGGCGGCGAGGAGCAGCCGCTTGACCGTCGGCGAGAGGAAGGTCGGGTCGGAGGGCGCGTCGATGAGAAAGGCGAGGATCGCCAGAACGACGAAGGCGACCACCCAGATCAGCTTGTCCTTCACTGGGACACCTCCCTGCCGAGCAACCGGCCGGCGAAGAGCCGGGCCAGCCCGGTCGCCGAGTCGGCGAGCTGGGAGCGCGCCGCGGCCGCCTCGGTGGCGAGCTCGTCGAGAGCCCGGTCGAGCTTGCCGTCGGCCTGCTGGCGCGCCGTGGTGAGCAGCGCCTGGCGGCGGTCGAGGGCCTGCTGGCGGTGGTCGTTGCGGACCTTGGCTGCCGACCGGGCCGCCTCCTCGAGGGCGGACTCGAGGCGATCGGTCGCGGCGAGGAACTCGTCGTGCTTGGCCTGCCACTCGGTCTCGGCGCCTTCGATGCGCCGCCGCCGCTCGGCGAGCACCCCACCGACCGGCTTGAGGAGGAACTTCTGGACCACCAGATAGGTGACCCAGAAACACACCATCACGATAACGAGCGATAGGTTCGGTGGTTGCATCCGCGGCTCCCGGCCTCTGCTCTCCCGCCTCGTTGCAGGGCGTCCAACCCTACCGCATCGGACCGGGCCGCGTCAAGAGTATTTTTTCACAAGGTTTGTTTTCCCTGGGTTTGAACCCCGACGATCGCTGGATTGGCGGGGTTTTGAGACGGGGGCTCAGGATCGCGCCGCGCCGCGGGGCGTCAGGCTTTGGGGCCGCTCGTTCCGGAGACCGGCGGGGCGACCGGGGCCGCCATCTCGACCCGGCCCTCGAGGAAGGCCCCATCCTCCATCACGATCGCGGGCGCGTGGAGCTCTCCCCAGACCTTCGCCGACGCGTGGAGGACGACCCTCTCGGAGGCCTTGACGGTTCCCCTGACCTGACCGCCGATCAGACAGCGGGCGACGTCGATCTCCCCCTCGACCGCACCATCCTCGCCGATCAGGAGCTCCGAGCGCGACCGGATGGTCCCCTCCACCCGTCCGTCGATCCGAAAGGAGCTCGAGAACTCGAGCTCGCCGCGGAGGGTGCAGCCCGAGTCGATGAACCCGTTGAGCGTCTCCGGCCCTCGCACCATCACTCACCCCCCATCAGTAGGTCGAACACCCGCATGAGCTCGTCGGCCTGAGCGCAGGCGATGACCACCGTGCCACCGCCCCCGCGACGCGGCCGGATCCGAACCGGCGCGCCGAGGCGGAGGCTGAGTCTCTCCTCCGCCTCGAGCAGGTTGGGGTCGGGCGCGGCCTTGCCGGTCCGTCGCGGGCGGGGTCCACCCTGGGCCGGCTCGCGGTCGGCCGCGGCCCGCTCGAGATCGCGGACCGACAGGCCGTCGGCGATCGCCGCCCGGGCCCAATCGAGCCGCCCCCGGTCGTCGGGCATGGCGAGCAGCGCGCGACCGTGACCGGCGCTGAGCCGCCCCGACTCGATCATCTCCTGGACCTCTTCGGGCAGGCCCAACAAACGGACGGCGTTGGCCACCGTGCTCCGGTCCTTGCCGACCGCCGCCGCGATCTCGGCCTGGGACAGCCCGTGCTCGGATCGCAGGTGCTCATAGGCGCGCGCCTCCTCGATGGGCGACAGGTCGGCCCGCTGGAGGTTCTCGACGAGGGCCAGGGCGAGCTCGTCGCGAGCGTCGACCCGCTCGCGGATCACCGCCGGCACCGTCTCGAGACCGGCGGCCCGCGCCGCCCGCCAGCGCCGCTCGCCGGCGATGACGAGATACCCGCCGGCCCCATCGTCGCTGACCAGCAGCGGCTGGAGCACGCCGTGCCGGCGGACCGACTCCGCCAGCTCGGCCAGCCGCGCCTCGTCGAACAGCCGGCGCGGCTGCTCGGGGTTCGGCCGGAGCCGGTCGACCGGAATCTCCGCGAGACCGGACCTGGCCAGCTGGGTGGCCGGGATCAGGGCCTTGAGGCCGCGACCCAGGGCGCGTTTAGCCACCGGCCGCCGCCCGCCGCTCGAGGTACTCGCGGCCGAGACCGAGATAGGCCTGTGCGCCCTTGCTGCGCAGATCATAGGCGTGGATCGGCCGGCCGAAGGACGGGGCCTCGGCGAGCCGGACGTTGCGCGGGACGATGGAGTCGAACACGAGATCGCCGAACACCGAGCACACCTCCTGCACGACCTGCTGGGCGAGGTTCGTCCGGTCATCGTACATGGTGAGCAGGATCCCGTCGATGGCGAGCCCGGGGTTGACGTACCGGCGGATCTCCTCGACCGTTACGAGTAGCTTCGACACGCCCTCCATGGCGTAGTACTCGCACTGGATCGGGACGATGAGGGCATCCGCGGCGGCCAAGGCGTTGACGGTCAAAAGCCCGAGCGAGGGCGGGCAGTCGATGAAGACGAAGTCCCCGGTGGCGTGGCCGGCAAGCCCATCCCGCAAGCGGAACTCCCGGCCGACCAGACCGACCAGCTCGACCTCGGCCCCGGCGAGATCGGGGGTCGAGGGCGCGAGCGAGAGGTGAGGGAACTCGGTCGGCCGGACGACCGCGCCGAGCTCGGCCTGGCCGGTGAGGAGTTGGTAGGTCGTGGGGTCGTCGGGGCGGGGCTCGCAACCGAGACCGGCGGTGCAGTTTCCCTGGGGATCGAGGTCGACGAGCAGGACTCGCCGCTCGTACGCCGCGAGGGCGGCGCCGAGGTTGATCGCGGTCGTGGTCTTGCCCACACCGCCTTTCTGATTGGCCAGGGCGACGACTCGGGGTTTCACGTGAAACACGGCCTCTCGGCTTGAAGATAGACGAGTCGGCCCCGCTCGAGACCGACGAGCGGCGAGCTTAGCACACGCCACCCCCGCTGGTTCGCCATCTCGCGCTCGCCGTCCTCGGTGGTCCACAGGGCGACCCCCCCGCCCGCGGCGAGCCGGTCGCGGGCCCACTCCACAAGATCGCCCAGGCCCCCGACCGCGCGCATCGTCACCAGGTCGAAGACCCGGTCACCGCCGAGCTCCTGGTAGCGGACCGCGAGCGCCTCGGCATCGAGGCCGAGCTCGCGGATCGTCCGTTTGAGGAAGGCCCACCGCTTCTGCCTCGGCTCGAGCAGCACGCCCCTCCAGCCCGGGCGGACGATCAGCAGGGGGACCCCCGGCAGGCCGGCGCCGCTGCCGACATCGAGCAGTCGCCCCGTCGCCCCGAGCAGCTCGGCCCCGGCGAGTGCGTCGAGCAGGTGGCGCTCGACGAGCTCCCGCCGGTTGGCCACCCGCACCAGGTTGTGGTGCGCCGACCAGCGCTCGAGAAGCTCGGCATAGGACACCATCCGGTCGAGCGCCTCGCCATCCAGATGGCCGGCGAGAAGGTCGCGGAACGCCGGGACCGGCATCACCCGGCCGTCCCGAGCCGGGCCAGGCGACCGGCCAGGATCGCGACCGCCGCCGGGGTCATCCCGGGCAGGGCCTCGGCCGCGGCGAGGGTCGCCGGGCGATGGCGCTCGAGCTGCTCGACGACCTCGCGCGACAGACCCGGGATTCGACACGGATCGAGGTCCGCGGGGATCGGGACGTGGCGCAGCCGGCGGATCCGGTCGACCTCCCGCTGGTGCCGGGCCAGGTAGCCGTCATAGCGCAGCCCGCCGACCAGCGCCCGTCGGTCCTCCGCCTCCAGGGCGGCGAGCCCCGGCGCCGCCGCCACAGCCCGTTCGGGGTCGACATCCGGCCGGCGCAGCAGCCCCGCCCACGAGGTCGGCGCGACGAGCTCGATCCCGATGGCGCACCGGATCCGGTCCCGGGTCTCACGATCCGGGTTGAGCCCGGTCGTCTCGAGCTCGGCTCTGACCTTGTGGCGCGCCTCCCAGCGGCCCTGTTCCACGTGAAACGCCCGCACCGGCACGAGCCCGAGCTCGACGCCCCGGGCCATCAGCCGCTCGCGGGCCGAATCGACGCCGAGGAGCAGGCGGTGCTCGGCGCGCGAGGTGAAGATCCGGTAGGGCTCGACATGGGCGCGGGTCACGAGATCGTCGACGAGGACCCCGACATAGCCCTCGTCGCGGCCGATGACCAGCGGGGCCTCGCCGCGGCCGGCGAGGACCGCGTTGACCCCGGCCACGAAGCCGAGCGCCGCCGCCTCCTCATAGCCCGATGTCCCGAGGAGCTGGCCGGCAAGCGCGAGCCCCGGCACCCTCCGGCAGGCGAGCCCCCGGTCGACCTCGCCCGGCGACACCACGTCGTACTCGACGGCGTAGCCGTAGCGAAGAAACTCCGCCCGCTCGAGACCGGGCACCGATCTCACCACCGCCCGCTGCACGTCCTCCGGGAGACTGGTCGACAGGCCGTTGACATAGATGCTCTCGCTCGCCAGGCCTTCGGGCTCGAGGAACACGGTGTGCTCGCGGTGATGCGGAAACCGGACCACCTTGTCCTCGATCGACGGGCAGTAGCGAGGTCCGACCCCCTCGATCGCCCCGGCAAACAGCGGCGACCGGTGGAGGTTGTCCTCGATGATGGACTGGACGAGCTCCGGCGTCCGGGTCACCCAGCACGAGACCCGGTTGGCGACCGCCCGGGACCGCCAGGAGAAGGGCCGCGGCGGCTCGTCGCCGCGCTGCTCCCCGAGGCGTTCGAGCTCGAGGCTCGATCGGGCGAGCCGGGGAGGGGTGCCGGTCTTGAACCGCCGCCGCTCGAGCCCGAGCCCCCGAAGCTCATCGCCGAGGCCGATGCTCGGCCGCTCTCCATACCTCCCGCCGGGTCGCCGGCGGCTGCCGCTGGTCAGCACACCCCCGAGAAAGGTGCCGGTGGTGAGCAGCGTGGTCACGCCGCCGATCCGCCGTCCATCGGCGAGCCGCACCCCGGTCACCCGGGCGTCCGAGGTCACCAGGCCGACCACCTCGCCCTCGACGAGACAGATCCCCGGCAAGCCCTCGAGCAGCCGGCGAACCAGGACGGTGTACCGCGCCTTGTCGCACTGGGCCCGGGGGCCCCAGACCGCCGGACCGCGCGACCGGTTGAGGACCTTGAATTGGATCCCGGCGCGGTCCGCCGCCCAGCCCTGGATCCCGCCGAGGGCGTCGAGCTCGGCGACGAGATGGCCCTTGCCGATGCCCCCGATCGCCGGGTTGCACGGCATCTGGGCGACGGTCTCCCGGTGCAGGGTGATCAGCCCCACCGACGCACCCATCCTCGCCGCCGCGCAGGCCGCCTCGCACCCGGCGTGCCCGGCGCCCACCACCACGACGTCGAACACCGCGTCCAACGTCACTTCCCGATGCAGAAGGTCGCGAAGATCCGATCGAGGACCTCGTCGCTGACCACCTCGCCGAGCAGCTCGCGGGCCGCGTCCAGGGCGCCGCGGATCGCCTCGGCCGCGAGCTCGGGCGCCATGACATCCACCGCCGCGAGCTCCGCTGCCGCTTTCTCGAGGGCCAGCCGGTGGCGCTCGCCGATCGCCGCCTCGCCCCCGAGCTCGGCGAGCCCGGCCGACACCACCCCGCCGAGAGTTCCGCGGAGCCGGTCGAGCCCGGCCCCGGTCCGGCACGACACCGCCAGCCAGCCGTCCTCGACCGCCCGACCGTCCAGGAGATCCGCCTTCGACCGCACCCGGAGCACCGGCCGGTTGTCGCCGGCATGGGCCTCGGACCCGCTGTGATCGTCCCGGTCGTCGGCCGGCCACAGGGCGAGCAGGACATCGGCGGCGGCCGCCGCGCCTTCCGCCCGGCGAATCCCCTCGCGCTCGACCGGCTCGTCGCTCGCTCCGAGACCTGCGGTGTCCTGGAGCACGACGCGAACCCCGTCGATCTCGAGCTCCGCCTCGAGGAGGTCCCGAGTGGTCCCCGGGAGGGCCGAGACGATCGCCCTCTCGTATCCGACTAAAGTGTTGAAAAGAGTAGACTTGCCGGAGTTCGGCGGGCCCGTGATCACGACCCTCGCCCCGTCCCGGACCCGGCGGCTCGCGGCCGCGGTCGCGAGCAGCCCGCGGACTCGATCGAGGCACCCCGCGGTGCGCCGCGCGACCTCCTCGGGTCGGTACTCGATCTCGTGCTCGGCGAAGTCGAGCGCGCTCTCGACCGCGGCGAGCAGGCCGGCGAGCTCGTCGCGAAGCCCAGCGAACTCCCGCGACAGCGCGCCCGAGGCCCGGACCCGCGCGAGCCGCGCCTGCCAGGCGGTCTCGGCCGAGGCGAGGTCGTTGACCGCCTCCGCCTGGACCAGGTCGACCTTCCCGTTGGCCAGCGCGCGCCGGGTGAACTCCCCGGGCTCGGCCGGGCGCGCCCCCGCCGCGAGGAACCCGTCGACGACCTCGCGAACCACCCACGGCGAGCCGTGCACGGTGAGCTCGAGCATGTCCTCCCCGGTGTAGGATCGCGGCGCCGGGTAGGGGATCACGACCCCCCGGTCGACGACCGACCCGTCGCGGCCGCGAAGCTCGACCAGCGCGGCCCGCCAGCCCCGATCGACGTCGAGGGCCGGACAGATCCGAGCGGCGATCCGGCGCACCTCGGGGCCGCTGACCCGGATGATCGCCAGCCCACCGCGCCCCGCGGGGGTCGCGCGAGCGACGATCGTGTCAGCGCCGCCGGCGAGGGCGGACGACAACCCGCTTGAGGAATCCTTCACCATCCGACTCGGTCTCGACCCCGGGGTCGTCGGCCAGCGCGAGGTGGATCTCGCGCCGCGCCGCGGGCGTCATCGGCTCGAGGACCACCGGCGCCCTGGTACGTAGCGCCTCATCGGCCGCCGCCTCGGCCCTCTCCTGAAGCTGCGACTGCCGCCGATCCTTGAAGCCGCCGACGTCGAGGTGCACCGGGAGGCGATGGTCGAGCCGGCGGCTGAGGACCCGGTTGCACAGGTACTGGAGCGCGTCGAGGCCTTTGCCTCCGCCCGCGGTGAGCAGGCCGCAGTCCCCGCCCTCGAGCTCGCCGACCAGGGCCTCCTCGGTCTCCTCGAGCCGCGCGACGACATCGAGCTTGCCCGCCCGGAAGCTCTCGGACAGGAAGAGCCCGAGCATCGCCACCGGGTCGAGCTCGGCCTCGACCCCGACTCCGCCGCCCTCGGTCTCGACGACCTCGTAGCGGAGCTCTCCGATCCGCGCGCGAAGCGCCGAGCAGGCCACGCTGAGCGCGGCGTCGAGGGTTTCGCCGGAGAACCGGGCGGGGTGCTTCATGACGCCTTCCTCCGGCCCCCGCCACGGCCGTACTTCCGCTCGCCGACGAGCACCAGCGTGATCTCCTGCTGGATGATCGAGATCACGTTGTTGGTCAGCCAGTAGAGCACCAGACCGGAGGGGAACTGCAGGAACATGATGCCGAAGACCAGCGGCAGCATCCGCATGATGCGCTGCTGCTGCGGGTCGCCGGCCTGGGGCGCGAGCTTCTGCTGCAGCCACATCGTCGCGGTCATCAGGATCGGGGTGACGTAGTAGGGGTCCTTCGCCGAGAGATCGTCGATCCACAGCACGAACGGTGCGTGGCGGAGCTCGATCGCGTGCAAGAAGAGCTGATAGAGAGCCCAGAGAATCGGCAGCTGGACGAGGACCGGCAGGCATCCGGCCATCGGGTTGACCCCCTCCTCCTTGTACAGGGCCATCGTCTCCTGGCTCATCTTGGCCCGCGCCTGGGGGTCGTTCTTCTTCTTCTTGTACTTCGCCTGGATCTCCTTGACCTTGGGCTGGACCTTCGCCATCTTCCGCATCGACACCGTCGAGGTGTGCATCAGCGGGAAGAGCACGATCCGGATCCCGACGGTCAGGAGGATGATCGCGGTCCCGTAGTTTCCGACCAGACCGTAAATCCACCACAGGGCTCGGAGGAAGAACACCGAGATGAAGCCGAAGATCCCGAAGTCGAGGGTCCGCTCGACGCCGCCGCCCAGGCCTTGAAGCAGATCGTACTGCTTCGGTGCGGCGAGCAGCTCGACGGAGAAGGCGGCCGACTCGGGCACGATCGCCACCCGCAGCGCTCGACTGAGCTTCGGCTCCTCGCCTTCGCTGGTCTCGGTGAACTCGATCGGCTCGATCCGGATCTCCTCGATCCTCGTCCTCGGTCGGAGGAGGCTGACGAAGTAGGCGTCCTCGAGACCGGCATAGGCGACCACCCCGGGCTGGCGGATCACCGGCGCCTTGATCTTGGCGCGTTTGACCTTCTCGATCTCTCCGTCGGCGAGGACGATCCCGTCGCCCCAGACCGCCAGGCGGCTGTCGCGCTCCTCGGGACCGAGATCCCGAAGCCCGGTACCGGCGCTCAACGCGGCGCCTGACAACGCCCCCGCGAGGGACATCTCGACCTCGAGGCCGTAGCCCTCGCCGAGGGCGACGCTCTTGCGCACCGCCGAGCCCGCTCCGTCCGACCAGACCAGCTCGACCTGACCGGCGGCGGGCTGCTCGATCCGATAGAGCCGGTCGTCGGGTCCGTCGGCGGTGACCAGCTGGAGCGGCAGCGCACGACTCGGCGCCGGCACCGACTGGACGAGGTCGAGGACCGCTCCCTGGTCGTCCGTGAAGCCGAGCAGCCTCAACGAGGTCACCGCCGCACCGCGGTTGCTCAGCTCGACCTCCATGACCCGGTTGGCCAGCGTGACGACCTGCTCCGTCGTACCGCCGATCGCCTGGCTCGTCTCGAGCCCGGCCTCCGCGCTCACGGTCCCCTGATCGACCGGCTCGCCGCCCGACTCGCCGGGAGTCGGGCTCGCCTCGGGCGTGGTCGGCGGGCTAGCCGCCGGTGCACCGACCGGCGCCGGCGGCGGGAACAGCATCGACCACACGGCGAAGATCAGTGCCGACAGCACGAAGGCGAGCAGCAGTCGTTTCTCCATCTGGCTCCAGACCTTCCACGCGCGGCCGGTCCGCCGACCCGGTCAGGGTCGCCCGGTCTCGATCCTCGCTCTCAGTCGTTCAAGACAGTCGTCGAAGTCGCGCTCGAGGACCGCCCAGGGCGCGGTTGCGCAGCTCGTTCGCGCGTTCGCGACGACGTCGACCGAGCGGAGGAACCTGGTCTCCCGCCGCAGGCGGTACAGCTCCCGGAGCCGCCTCTTCACGCGGCTCCGGACGACGGCACCGCCGATCCGCTTCGTCGCGGTCACGCCGAAGCAGCCGTCTCCCTCGGTCTTGAACGCGAACAACACCATGTGCCGCCCAGCGACCCGCACTCCAAGGCCGTAGACACGCTGAAACTCCGCACGCCGGCGCAGCCGGCCGGCGCGCGGAAATCTCCATCGCCGCTCAGACGGCAATCCGCTTGCGGCCCTTGCGCCGACGGGCGGCGAGCACCCTTCGACCGTTTTTGGTTCGCATCCGAATGCGGAACCCGTGGGTCTTTTTCCGCCGCCGGTTGTTGGGTTGAAACGTCCTCTTCATGGTCACCACACTCCCAAGTTCTTCGGGCGCGCAACCTTACTTCACGACCGCCCGGGTGTCAAGCGCGGTCGCCGCCACCTCTCGGTCCGGCCTGTGCTAGCCTGGGGCGATGGACCTCTGGGTCGAGCTCCAACCGCATCTTCAGCAGCTCCTCGGTGCCGAAGACTACCGGACGTGGATCGAGCCGCTCGCGGTCCGACAGGCCACCGGAACCTCACTCGCCCTCGCCTGCGACAACGCGATCGTCACCGAGTGGGTCCGCGACCACCTGCTTCGCGACATCGAGACCGTCGCCCGCAGCCGGTTCGGCTCGGGCTTTGTCGTGACCATCGACTCGACCCGGGGCGGAGACCCGCCGAGTGCCGCGACCGGTTCGTTCGCGCGGGGCTATCCCTTCTCGCCGAGCTTCACCTTCGAGCGCTTCGTCCAGGGGCCATCGAACCAGTTCGCCGCGGCCGCCGCGCAGGCGGTTGCCGAGCGCCCCGGAAAGGCCTACAACCCGCTCTACATCTACGGCGGGTCGGGTCTTGGCAAGACCCATCTCCTGCACGCCATCGGTCTTCGGGTCGCCGCTGCCGATCCGTCGCGGAAGATCACCTACATGACCACGGAGCAGTTCGTCAACGAGCTCATCAACTGCATCCGTCGCCAGCAAATGGAGGCCTTCCGGCAGACCTTTCGGGGAGTCGATGTGCTGCTCCTCGACGACATCCAGTTCATCGCCGGCAAGGAGCGGACCCAGGAGGAGTTCTTCCACACCTTCAACACCCTCCAGTCGACCGGACGTCAGGTCGTCTTCACCTCGGACGCCCGGCCGGCCGACATCCCCGGCCTCGAGGAACGGCTGCGCTCGCGGTTTCTCCAGGGGCTGATCGCCGACATTCAACCTCCGGATCTCGAGACTCGCTGTGCGATCCTCCGCGAGAAGGCCCGGGCGGTCGGCTGGGAGCTTCCCGAGGACACCGTGCTCTTCATCGCCCGCCGAGTCCAGAAGAACGTGCGTGAGCTCGAGGGCTGTCTCAACCGCTCAATCGCCTACGCCCAGCTGAAGAACGTCAGGATCTCGGTCGACGTGGTCAGAATGGCGCTCTTCGAGCTCCTCCCGGACGAGCGCGAGACGACCCCCGCGGACATCATCCGGTTTGTCGCCCAGCACTACGGGATCCGAGTCGCCGATCTCAAGGGCCGCTCGAACCGGCGCTCGATCGCGCTGCCCCGGCAGGTGGCGATGTACCTCATCCGCGACATCCTCAACCTGAGCTTCCCGGAGATCGGAAAGGCCTTCGCCAAGCACCACTCGACGGTGATGTATGCCGTCGACTCGATCACCAAGATGCGCCTGTCGAACCCCGACTTCGACGCCACGCTGACCTCCTTCCGCGACCACTTCAGCTAGGAGCCGGCGCCGCTTCGATGGCAAAACGGCGCCGCCGGGGGTGGGCGGCGCAGCCTCCTCGCCCGGGCCCTCCCTCGGTTTCGGTTTTCCACAGTTTGGCGCGGCGATCCTGCGGATCGCTGCGGACCGCCTGTGAATTCCGCAGCCTCCCGCAGCTCGCCCACAGACGACCGGTCCACCGAGGCCGATGAGCCACCGTCACTTGCGCCGTTTTTCCGCAGTTTCCACCGCCTCGACGGTGATGATCTACTATGCTATATTTCCATCCGCTCGATACTTAGTCTTCGCCGAAAGGTCCTTCGATGGAACTGAAACTGCAGCGAAACCTCGTGCTTCAGGAGCTTTCCATTCTCCAGGGGGTCGTCGAGCACCGGACGACGATACCGATTCTGTCGAGCATCCTGGCCGAGGCGGCCGACGGCCGGCTGCGGATGGTCGCCACCGATCTCGACATGACCATCATGACCGACTGCCCGGCGGTGGTTCGCGGGGGTGGGCGGATCACCCTCGAGAGTCGGGTCTTTCAGAACCTGGTGAGAAACCTCCCGGAGGAGGACTTCACCCTCCGCCTCGATGGCGATGCGGTGGAGATCGTCAGCGGCCGGTTTCGATCCCGAATGTCGGTCTCCGATCCGGCGGAGTATCCGACGATCCCCGAGGTTCCACCCGATGGCGGGTACTCGGTGCCGCTGGATCTTTTTCAGCTGATGCTCGACCGGGTCGCCTTTTCGATCACCAAGGACGATCCCAAGTTTCAGCTCAACGGGGCGCTGGTCAAGCTCCTGCCCGGCGAGATCGAGATCGCGGCGACCGACGGCCATCGCCTGGCGGTGGTCAGGGCGAACGCCCCCGAGGGTCAGCCGCCCTTCGAGCAGCAGCTCTTTCCTCGCAAGCTCCTCGCCGAGTTCGCGCGGTTTGGCGATGACAGCGTGAAGCTCTCGGCGAGCGACAACCATCTCGGTTTCCGGATGGGCGAGCGAACCCTGGTATCGCGGATCGTCGAGCTCCGCTTTCCCCAGTACGAGCGGGTCATCGTCCGTGACAACCCGTCCCGCGCGCGGGTCGACCGGAAGGAGCTCCTCGCCTCGTTGCGCCGGGTGAGCCTGATGGCCCACGAGAAGGCGCGCGGGGTGCGTTTCCGCTTCGACCCTTCGGGTGATCTCAGCCTGATCTCGATCGGCTACGAGCGCGGCAGCGCCGAGGAGACGCTCAACATCAGCTACCAGGGCGACGACCTCGAGATCGCGCTCAACGCCCAGTACGTCATCGACGTGCTGCAGACCCTGGAGTGCCCGACCGTCGAGCTCCAGCTCAAGGACGGCAACACCCAGTGTGTGCTCGTCCCGGTCGATGACGACCCCCGGCTCGAGGAGTACGTCTACGTTCTCATGCCGATGCGGTTGTGACCCCAGCGCCGACCGGATGGGACGGGTGCACCTCGTCGACATCGCCACCGAGGGGTTTCGCAACCTCCGACCCGGGACCGTCGAGTGGAGCCCGTTGGCGAACCTCCTCGTCGGGGGCAACGGCCAGGGGAAGACCAACAGCCTCGAGGCGGTGACCGTGCTCGGCAACCTCCGGTCGTTCCGCGGTGGGTCGATGCGGTCGATCGTCGCCCACGGCGCCGACACCTTTCGGCTGGAGGGGCGCGTCGAGACGGTCTCCGGGGTCGTCCGAATCGGGCAGCGCGTCGACCCCGGTCCGCCGGTCCGCCGCGAGCTCACGATCAACGGCACCGACGCGTCGCCGCCCGAGTACCTGCGGGTCCTGCCGGTGTGTGCGCTCAGCGGAGACGACCGCGCCCTCGTCATCGGCGGACCCGGGGAGCGGCGGGCCTTTCTCGACCGACTCGCCTTTCTTCTCGAGGAGCAGCACTTCGACGAGCTCAGGCGCTACCGCCGGGCCCTCCGTCAGCGAAATGCCGCCCTCGTCGGGGGTGCGGCGGACGACGAGATGGCGGCATGGGAGGCCCGCCTCGCAGCCGCCGGCGCGGCGGTGGTCCACCGGCGGGCCAGAACCTGCGCTCGGCTCATGGCGGGGTTCGAGGGGGTCTACCGCGAGCTGCGGGGGGACGACTTCCCGGAAATCTCCCTCCACTACCGGGGCGAGGCCGCGGTCGAAACGGCCGAAAACGTAAACCAGGTGGAAGAGTACTACCAAAAACGGTATAATGAGACCCGAGCGCGGGACCGGCGGACCGGGTTTACGGGAGAAGGTCCTCACCGGCACGACCTGGGGCTACGTGCGAACGGACGAGCGGTCCGCCACGTTCTCAGCTCCGGTCAGATCAAGGTGGTAGCGGCGGCGCTCCGTCTCGCGTCATTGAAGCACGTGGAAGAAGATCGAGGTGAGGTGCTGCCGGTCATCATCGACGATGTCGACTCCGAGCTCGACGCGCGGGTCCTCGGGCGGCTGATCGATCACCTCTCCGGGCGCCGGCAGCTCTTCTTTTCCAGCGCCGACCGGGCCCGGTTGACCGCTTCGGCGCTCGGTTCGAGCCGCTTCGAGGTTCGCCAGGGAGCGGTCCTCAAGACGGCGGGAGAGTGGTTGGATGAGTGAAGGGTACACAGCTGAGAGCATCAAGGTCCTCAAGGGCCGCGACGCGGTCCGGAAGCGTCCCGGGATGTACATCGGCGACGTCGACGACATCGCCGGGCTCAACCACATGGTGTGGGAGGTCGTCGACAACTCGATCGACGAGGCCCAGGCCGGTCATGCCAAACGGATCAAGGTGACGGTCCACGCCGATCAGACCGTGACGGTCGAGGACGACGGCCGCGGGATCCCGGTCGACGAGCACAAGGAGAGCGGGCGCTCGGCGGCCGAGGTCATCATGACCGAGCTCCACGCCGGCGGGAAGTTCGACAGCAACTCCTACAAGGTTTCGGGCGGGTTGCACGGGGTTGGCGTCAGCGTGGTCAACTTCCTCTCGGAGTGGTTGCGGCTCGAGATCCACCGGACCGGCAGGGTCTGGGAACAGATTTTCGAGCGCGGCGTGCCCAAAGCGCCTCTCGAGCCCATCGGCACGACCCAACGCACCGGCACGATCGTGACCTTCAAGCCGGACGCCGAGGTTTTCTCTGTACTGGAGTTCCACCCTGACCTGTTGGTCCGCCACCTGCGCGAGCTGGCCTTCCTCAACTCCGGGCTCGAGATCTCCTTCGAAGACGAGGCGACCGAACGGACCGAGGTCTTCACGTTCAGCGGCGGGCTGAGCGAGTTCGCGCGGTACCTCAACCGCTCGAAGAACATCCTCCACGACGACCCGATCTATCTACACGAGGTCACCGAGGACGGGCAGGAGATCGAGGTCGCGCTGCAGTGGCACGACGGCTACACCGAGAACGTACTGGCCTTCACCAACACCGTGTTCAACCGTGACGGCGGCACCCATCTTTCGGGTTTCAGATCCGCCCTCACCCGCACCGTCAACAACTACGCCCAGGCCGAGAACCTGCTCAAAGGCATGAAGGAGAATCTCTCGGGCGAGGACGTCCGGGAGGGCCTCACCGCGATCATCGCGGTCCGCATCACCGAGCCGCGGTTCTCCAGCCAGACCAAGGACAAGCTGGTGTCGGCGGACGTCAAGGGGTGGGTCGAGTCGGTGGTCACCAGCCGGTTCGCGACCTACCTCGAGGAGAACCCGGCGGTCGCGAAGCGGGTGATCTCGAAGTGCCTCGACGCGGCCCGGGCACGGGAGGCGGCGCGCAAGGCGCGCGAGCTGACCCGCCGCAAGTCGGCGCTCGAGACCTCGGCGCTGCCCGGCAAGCTGGCCGACTGTTCCGAGCGCGACCCCCAGCACGCCGAGCTGTTCATCGTCGAGGGCGACTCGGCGGGCGGCTCGGCCAAGCAGGGTCGGGACCGCAAGTTCCAGGCGATCCTCCCGCTGCGCGGCAAGATCCTCAACGTCGAGAAGGCGCGCTTCGACCGGATGCTCGCATCCGAGGAGATCCGGGCCCTGATCCAGTGCCTGGGGACCGGGATCGGAAAGGACGAGTTCGACCCGATCAAGGTCCGCTACCACAAGATCATCATCATGACCGATGCGGACGTCGACGGGTCGCATATCCGGACCCTGCTGCTGACCTTCTTCTACCGGCAGATGACCGAGCTCGTCGAGCGCGGTCACCTCTTCATCGCGCAGCCGCCGCTTTATAAGGTGGCGCGTAAGAAGCAGGAGTTCTACCTCAAGGACGACGCCGACCTTTCGAGCTTCCTCCTCGACCGGGTCGAGGACGAGTTCCGGCTGCTCGTCGCATCCTCCGGCGACGCCTTCTCGGGACGCGACCTGCGCACCGCCATCCTCGCCGCCGAGGACTGGAACCGGACGATGGTCAATCTCGAGCGTCGGGGCTGGCCGTCCGAGCTCGTCGTCGCCGCCCTCGAGATGGGCGCCCGGGGCGCGCAGCCCGGCTCGCCCGAGTTCGCCGAAGCCCTGGTCGAGGAGCTCCACGACCTCGGCTACGAGGACGTCCGCGTCGAGATCGACGCCGAGCACGGCGCGTCGGAGGTGATCTGCCGCGTCGGGACCAACGGCCTGGCCCGCGAAAGCAGGCTCGGCTGGGCCTTGACCACGAGCGGCCACTTCCGCCGGGCCGAGCGGATGCTCGACCGTATCGCGCCCCTCCGGGTTGGGCCGTACCACCTCGAGCGCAATGGCGATCGCACCACGGTCGAGTCCCTGTCCGAGCTGGTCAGCCACCTCTACGAGGTCGCGAAGAAGGGTCTCAACATCCAGCGCTACAAGGGTCTCGGCGAGATGAACCCGACCCAGCTCTGGGAGACGACCATGAACCCGGAGGGTCGGCGGCTCCTCTCGGTCACGGTCGAGGACGCCGCCAAGGCCGACGAGCTCTTCACGATCCTCATGGGCGACGCCGTCGAGCCGCGCCGGCGGTTCATCGAGGACAACGCCCTGGAAGCCCGCAACCTGGACATCTAGATGAGCGACACCAAGGTCCACGAGAGCGATCGCCGGCCGGTCACCATCGAGGAGGAGCTGCGGAGCTCCTACCTCGACTACGCGATGTCGGTGATCATCGGCCGCGCGCTGCCCGATGTCCGCGACGGGCTCAAGCCGGTCCACCGGCGGATCCTCTACGGCATGCTCGAAAGCGGCAACACCGCCACCAAGACGCACAAGAAGTCGGCCCGCATCGTCGGCGACGTCATGGGCAAGTACCATCCCCACGGCGACCAGGCGATCTACGACACCGTCGTCAGGATGGCGCAGGATTTCTCGATGCGCTACACCCTGGTCGACGGCCAGGGCAACTTCGGCTCGGTCGACGGCGACTCCGCGGCGGCGATGCGGTACACCGAGATCCGGCTCACCCGGCTCGCCGAGGAGCTGCTCGGTGACGACATCGCCAAGGACACCGTCGACTGGGTGCCAAACTACGACGGGTCGATGTCCGAGCCGACGGTGCTGCCGGCCCGGTTCCCCAACCTCCTGGTCAACGGCTCGGCGGGGATCGCCGTCGGGATGGCGACCAACATCCCGCCGCACAACCTCGGCGAGGTCGTCGACGCCTGCGTCGCTCTGGTTCGCCGGCCCGACCTCGGCGCCGAGCGGCTCATGGAGATCATCCCCGGGCCCGACTTCCCGACCGCCGGCTTCATCCATGGGCGGCGGGGAATCGTCGACGCCTACACCAGCGGGCGCGGGATCATCCAGATGCGGGCCCGCGCCGAGATCGAGGAGGCCGAAAAGGGACGCCGCGCCGCGATCATCGTCCGCGAGCTTCCCTACCAGGTGAACAAGGCGCGACTGGTCGAGCAGATCGCCGCCCTGGTCCACGCCAAGCGGCTCGAGGGGATTGCCGACCTGCGCGACGAGTCCGACCGAGACGGCATCCGGATGGTCATCGAGCTCAAGCGGGACGCGGTTCCCGAGGTGGTGCTCAACAACCTCTACAAGACCACCCAGATGCAGACGACCTTCGGCATCATCCTGCTCGGGGTTCTCAACAACCAGCCGAAGGTGTTCACCCTCCGGGAGATGCTGGCGCACTTCCTGGACCACCGCAAGGAGGTGGTGGTTCGCCGCACCGAGTTCGACCTGGCCCGTGCCCGCGAGCGGGCCCACATCCTCGAAGGGCTGGTGATCGCGCTCGATCATCTCGACGAGGTCATCGCGCTAATCCGAGCCGCCGCCGACCCCGCCGACGCCAAGCGGGGGCTGGTCGAGAGCTTCGGGCTGTCCGAGCTCCAGGCACAGGCGATCCTCGAGATGCGGTTGCAGCGCCTGACCGGGTTGGAGCGCGACAAGATCGTCGAGGAGTACGCCGAGCTCAAGCGGACGATCGCCCACCTCGAGGCGGTCCTCGGATCCGAGGAGATGGTCGCCGACATCATCGTCGCCGAGCTCGAGGAGGTCAAGCGAACCTATGGCGACCCGCGCCGGACCGAGATCATCGCCGACCTGTCGGACATCAGTGTCGAGGACCTGATCGCCGAGGAGGACGTCGCGATCACGGTCTCTCGCGGCGGCTACATCAAGCGCTCGCCGGCCTCGAGCTACCGCGCCCAGCGGCGCGGCGGACGGGGCCGCCGGGGGATGGCCACCAAGGCCGAGGACGAGGTGTGGCGGGTCTTTGTCGCCTCGACCCACGCCACCATGCTCTTCTTTACCAGCACCGGCCGGGTCTTCGTTCGCAAGGTCCACGAGCTGCCCGATGTCGGCCCGGCCGCCCAGGGGCGGGCCCTGGTCAACCTCCTCCAGCTCGACGAGGGGGAGAAGGTCGCCGCGCTGCTCGCGATCCGCGACTTCGCCGACCGTCCCGACGACTTCCTCTTCTTCGCCACCCGCCAGGGCCGGGTCAAGCGGACGGCGCTCTCGGCCTATGCCAACATCCGCGCCAACGGGCTGCGGGCGGTGGTCGTCAACGACGGCGACGACCTCCTGTCGGTCCAGGTCACCGATGGCAACCACCATGTTTTCATGGGAACCCACGGTGGGATGGGGATTCGCTTCAAGGAGGGCGATGTCCGGCCGATGGGTCGGGTGTCGGCGGGGGTTCGCGGCATCAACCTCCGCCCCGGGGACTTCGTCGAGGAGGTCGCCGTCCTCGACCCGGACGGGCAAAGCGACATCCTCGTCGTCACCGACCTCGGGTTCGGCAAACGAACCCCGGTCAACGAGTTCCGGGTCCAGGGACGCGGCGGGTATGGCGTGACCCTGATCAAGCTCACCGACAAGAACGGCAACGTCGTCGGGATCCGTTGCGTCGCCGAGGACGAGCAGGCCCTCATGGTCACCGAGGGCGGAATGATGATCCGGATGAACGTGTCGGAGATCCGCCGCATCGGCCGGGCGACCCAGGGCGTCCGCCTGATCCGCCTCGATGACGACGACCGGGTGGTCTCGGTTGCGGTGACCGCCGCCGCCGACGAGGAGGACGAGGGGGAGAACGACGAGCTCGGTGCCGGAGACAGCGATATCGACGACGGCGAGCCGACCGCCGACGCGCCCGACGGGACCGACGCGAGCTGACCGGCCGGTCGTCCGGAGGACGCGATGAGCGCGGCGCGGCGGTTCGAGCCGACCCCGGTCCGGGCGGTCTCGCTGGTCCACCAGGAGGGGGTGCTCGCCCTGGTCGGGCTGGTCGGGCTCTCCTTCGGCGACCGGGGAATCGGCGAGGCGCTCGCTCCGGTCGGGACGCTCACCGGAGCGCTCGCCGCCGGAACCGCCGCCGGCGCGGCGATCGTGGCCCTGCTCTGGGCGCTGCGCCGGCTTGCGCCGCTGCGCCGGCTCGAGCGCTGGCAGCGGGTGGTGGTCGAAGGGTGGACGGCGACCGACGCGGTCTCGGTGGCGGTGATCTCGGGGCTCGCCGAGGAGGTGCTGCTGCGGGCCCTTCTCCAACCGATCCTCGGGCTGGCCCCGGTTGCCATCCTCTTCGCCGCGCTCCATCTCGTGCCCGACCGGGAGCTCTGGTTCTGGCCGGTCTTCGCGTTGGCGACCGGGGTGGCGCTCGGCCTGCTGTACGATGGTCTCGGTTTCCCCGCGCCCGCGGCCGCGCACGTGCTGATCAACCTCGTCGCTCTGCTCCGGCTGCGTCGTCCGGCCCGGGAATGAGCGCGCCGGCCGTGATCAATCGCGGGTGTACAATGCCCGCGGGTGCGGCCGGGGAGGTGATGATGGGTACGGAAACGGAGCGCTTTCGAGTCAAGGTCGGCCTCGCCGAGATGCTCAAGGGCGGGGTCATCCTCGACGTCACCACGGCCGAGCAGGCGAAGATCGCCGAGGATGCCGGCGCCGCCGCGGTGATGGCCCTCGAGCGCGTGCCGGCCGACATCCGGGTTCAGGGCGGCGTCGCCAGGATGGCGGCCATCGAAAAGATCGTCGAGATCCAGGAGTGCGTGGACATCCCGGTGATGGCCAAGGTCCGGATCGGACACATCGTCGAGGCGCAGATGCTCGAGGCCCTCGAGGTCGACTTCATCGACGAGAGCGAGGTCCTGACCCCCGCCGACGAGGAGAACCACATCAGCAAGCACCGCTTCACGGTCCCCTTCGTCTGCGGTTGCCGAAACCTCGGCGAGGCACTGCGCCGGATCGGCGAGGGCGCGGCAATGATCAGGACCAAGGGCGAGGCCGGGTCGGGCGACATCGTCGAGGCGGTCCGCCACCTGCGCGCGGTCAAACGGGCCATCGGGACCCTCACGGTCCTCGACGAGCACGAGCTGATGGCCGAGGCGAAGCTGCTCGGCGCCCCCTTCGAGCTCGTCGCCTGGGTCGCCGAGCACGGCCGTCTGCCGGTGCCGAACTTCGCCGCCGGCGGGGTCGCGACGCCCGCCGACGCCGCTCTGTGCATGACCCTCGGCGCCGAGGCGGTGTTCGTCGGCTCGGGCGTCTTCAAGTCCTCCGACCCGCCGCAGCGGGCACGGGCGATCGTCGAGGCCGTGACCCACTGGCAGGATCCGGCGCGTCTGGTCGAGATCTCGCGCGGCCTCGCCGAGCCGATGTCGGGTCTCGAGGCGAGCAAGCTCACCTCGGAGGAGATGCTGTCGCGCCGAGGGTGGTGATGCGCTGCGGCGTGCTCGCGCTCCAGGGCGACTGGGCGGCCCATCTCGCCGTGCTCGACCGTCTCGGGACGGCGGGCCTCGCGGTCCGCAGTGCGGCCGATCTTGCGGCGGTCGAGGCGCTGGTCCTGCCCGGCGGCGAGTCGACCGCGATGCTGCGCCTGATGGAGGCCGAGCGGCTCGATGAGAGGATTGCCGACCGCATCGACCACGGCATGCCGGTGCTCGCGACCTGCGCCGGGGTCATCCTGCTGGCGCGGCGGTGCGAGCCCGACCAGCCGAGCCTCGACCGGCTCGACGTCGATGTGGCGCGCAACGCCTTTGGCCGGCAGGTCCACTCGCGGGTCGCCACCGTCGAGCTCGCGGCCGCGCTCGGCCCGCCCCCCCGGCTCGACGGGGTGTTCATCCGGGCGCCGAGGATCCTCCGCGCCGGACCGGGGGTCGAGGTCCTCGGCCGGCTCGACGGCGAGCCGGTGCTGCTTCGTCAAGGCGGCATTCTCGCCGCGACCTTCCACCCCGAGCTGACCGGCGATCTGCGGGTCCACCGCATGCTGGTCGACCGAGGAGCACACGATGGCCGATGAACGGGTACGCCGCGTGGAGAGCCGGGGGCTCTTCCAGCTGGTGTTGAACGACGGGCCGAACGCCCTCAACCTCGAGCTCATGGGGGCGCTGACCGGGGCGCTGGCCGAGCTGCGAACGGTCGGCGCGCCGCCGGTGCTGCTGCGGTCCTCGCACCCGACCCTGTTCTGCCCGGGGTGGGATCTCAAACGCCTGGCGGGGGCCGGGCGCGAAGAGGTCGCCTCCTACCTCGCGAGCTTCAACGCGCTCGTCCTCGAGCTCTTCAGCTACCCGGGTCCGACCGCCGCGGCGATCGCCGGTCACGCGGTGGCGGGGGGCCTGCTGCTGACGATGTGCTGCGATCTCCGCGTCATGGCCACCGGCCGGCCCCGCGTCGGGCTGTCCGAGCTCAACCTCGGCGTGCCCCTTCCGGCATCCAGTCTGATCGTGCTCAACCGCCGCCTGACGTCCTTTGCGGTCGAGGAGCTGGTGGTCGGCGACGGCTGCTCGGCCGAACGGGCCCGGTCGCTGCGGATCGTCCACCGGGGGGCCGATCCCGAGCGGGTCGTCGCCGAGACCGAGAGCGAGCTCGGCCGGCTCGCGGCGAAGCCGGCCCGGGCGTTTGCCGAGACCAAGCGGCTCCTCCTCGGTGATAGCTGGGCACGAATGGCCGAGCCGCGACCCGGCGACGACGCGGCGTTTCTCGACTGCTGGCTCTCGCCCGAGACCCAGCAGCGGATCGCGGCGACGGTGGCCCGCCTGGGCGCCTGACGGCCCGCGAACCGCGCCCGCCGATGAGGTCAGAACGAGTAGGTTCGGTCCTGGACCAGCTCCTCGATCCAGCGGCCGGTGACGGCGGAGGCGAGCTCGCTGCGCAGCTCGTCGACATAGGGCGGCTTGAAGTGGTAGATCAGCACCGGGACGTCACGGTGGAGCTTGGCGAGCTCGATGGCCAGGGTCGCCGGCGTCAGGTGGAGGCTGATGTCCGCGACCGCCTGGAGTCGGTTCGGGAACGAGCACTCGGTGATGACCGCCCGGAGATCGGGGGTCGTGTTGGCGACCTCCCAGATCCGCTCGGTGGGTCCGGTGTCGGAGGTGAAGATGATGCTCGACCCGGCCTGACGGAGGACGAAGCCCGTCGTCGGAACGATGTGGTTGACCGGCACGGCCGTGACCTCGAGATCCCCACCCGGAAGGCCGGAGATCTCGAACGGCTGCTCGGCGACGATCTCGTGGAAGCGGACCGACGGCTCGAGGTGGTCGGGGATCCGCGTGAAGTCCGGCCAGGTGTCGTTGTTGAACAGGTGCCGTCGGACCGCGCCGAGGACCCGCTTGGCGCAGTAGATCGACACCGGGTCGGGGTGAGTGCCGAAGATGTTCTCGATCAGAAAGGGCAATGTCGCGGTGTGGTCCATGTGGGTGTGCGACACGAGGACGTGGCGGACCCGCCGCTGCTCGTCGATCGTCAGCGCGCGGGTGATCGCCCCGGCGTCGACCACGACGACGCCGTCGATGAGAAACGAGGTCATCCGGCAGGTCGGGCTGTCACCGCCGAAGCTCCCGAGAACCCTGAGGTCCATCCACGGAGTATACCCGACGAGTCGGTCGCCGGTGGCGGTACCATGGTGCGATGAGGGAGCCCGGTCAGCAGCCTCGCCTCCGTCTCGCCCTGCTGCTCGCGGGGGGCGGGCGGGCGACCCGTCAGCTCCTCGGCGAAGGCGACGGCGGCGGGCCGCTCTGGGCCAGGGCCCCGGCCGCGCTCAAGACCGAGGTCGCCCGGCTGCTCGACGACGAGGTGCCGAACGTGCTCGCCTGGGCGAAGCGTGCGGGCTGGCGGTGGCTGGTTCCCGGCGACCGCGACTATCCGACCGCCCTCGCCCACACCGCGGACCCGCCCCTCGGCCTGTTCGTCCGCGGCGAGCTTCGCCCGGACCCGGTGGTGGCGGTCGTCGGGTCGCGGAGGGCCACGTCGTACGGGCGTCAGGTCGCGCGGGCGCTCGGCGAGGAGCTGGCCCGGGCCGGGGTCGTGGTGGCGTCGGGGATGGCGCGCGGCGTCGACGCGGCGGCCCACGAGGGGGCGCTTCAGGCCGGCGGGCCGACCTGGGCGGTCTGGGGGTCCGGACCCGACCAGGTCTACCCGCCCGAGCACCGCGAGCTGGCGCTCGCGATCGCCGAACACGGCGCCCTCATCACCGAGTACCTGCCCGGCGTCGGCCCGCGCAAGCACCACTTCCCGGAGCGCAACCGGGTGCTCGCCGGTCTCGCCTCGGCGGTGGTCGTCGTCGAGGCCGCGGCGCGCTCGGGCGCGCTGATCACCGCCCGCCTGGCCCTCGACGAGGGCCGTGAGGTCCTGGCGGTTCCCGGGAGCATCCTGTCCGAGCTCTCGGTCGGGCCCAACACCCTGCTCAGGCTCGGCGCACGGCCACTCCTCACCCCGGGCGACGTGCTCGAGGCGATCGGCTGCACGCCGTCCCCCGGGGCCGCCGGCCAGATCGTCGCCCACCCCCTTCTCGACCACCTCCCGCCCGGCGAGCGCGCCTCGACCGACGAGCTCGCCGCGCGGTCCGGCTTGGCGCTCGGCGAGGTCCACGCGGCGCTCTTAGACCTCGAGCTCGAGGGCGCCGTGGTTCGTCTCGCCGACGGGCGGTTCGAGCGACGGCAGGCCCGACCGGCGGCGGAGTAGGGGGGCGAGATGCGCTGGAGGGTCGGTTGATCGACGGGCGCGGCGGCGCCGACCGGCCGGGGCCCGGGGTCGTGGTCGTCGGTGGCGGGCTCGCGGGCAGCGAAGCGGCCTGGCAGCTCGCGGCCGCGGGCGTCCCGGTGCGCCTGGTCGAGATGCGCCCGGTGCGGGCGACGCCGGTCCACCGGACCGACCGTTTCGCCGAGCTGGTCTGCTCGAACTCGCTGCGCGGCGACGACCCGAGCAATGCGGTCGGCCTGCTCAAACGCGAGATGGAGGCCCTCGACTCGATCATCATCGGGGCGGCGCGCGCCGCGGCGGTGCCGGCGGGTGGCGCCCTCGCGGTCGATCGCGACCGCTTCGCCGCGACCGTCACCCGGGCGGTCGCCGGCCACCCGTTGATCTCGGTGGAGCGGTGCGAGCTGACCGAGCTTCCCGCCGGGCCGGCGGTCGTCGCCACCGGGCCGCTGACCAGCCCGGCTCTCCACCGGGCCCTCGAGGGCCTGCTCGGCGAGGGCTCGCTCGCCTTCTTCGACGCGGTCGCCCCGATCGTCGCGCTCGACTCGATCGACCTCGGCCGGGTCTTCCGAGCCTCGCGCTACGACAAGGGCGGCGACGACTACCTCAACATCCCCCTCGATCGCCCCGCCTACGAGAGCTTCGTGGCCTCGCTGCTCTCCGCCGAGACCGTGGCCTTCAAGGACTTCGAAGCCGCCGACATGCGGTACTTCGAGGGCTGTCTACCGATCGAGGTCATGGCCGTACGGGGGCTCGACACCCTGCGCTGGGGGCCGATGAAGCCGGTCGGCCTGGTCGACCCGGCGACCGGCGCCCAGCCCTGGGCGGTGGTCCAGCTCCGCCAGGACGACCTGGCCGCCGAGCACTGGAACATGGTCGGTTTCCAGACCAAGCTCACCCACGCCGAGCAGGTGAGGATCTTCCGCCAGCTGCCGGGGCTCGAGAGGGCGCGGTTCGTGCGTCTCGGTCTGATCCACCGCAACACCTTCATCAACGCGCCGGCACACCTCGACGGGACGCTCCGGGTGAGGCGTCGACCGGAGCTCCGGCTGGCCGGCCAGCTAACCGGGGTCGAGGGCTATGTCGAGTCGGCGGCGACCGGGCTGATCGCCGGTCGGACGCTCGCCGCCGAGCTCGCCGGCCTCGAGCCGTCGCCGCCGCCGCCGAGCACCGCCTTCGGCGGGCTGATCCGCCACCTCACGGCGAGGCCGCCGGCGGCATTCCAGCCGGCGAACATCACCTGGGGCCTCATCCCGTGCCCGCCGGAGCTGCGCTCGATCCGCTCGAAGACCGCGCGCCGGACGGCCCAGGCGGAGCACGCCCTCGCCGAGATCGCCGCCTGGGGCCGGTCCCTCCAGCCCACCGGCGCGTGACCCCGCTCACCTCCGGCCACGAACCTTTTCGCCCGCCCGATCGTCTATAGGGGTGGCAACGGTGCGATCGGAGGCGGCGAGATGAGAGGCGAGCGGCAGACCCGAGAGAGCGAGCCGGCACGACCGCGATTCGCGGATCGCAAGACGCCGGTGATCACCGACGACGGCGGCGAGGTGGCGCTCGCGCTGCTCGAGGTCGGACAGCCGACCACCGCCGGCGAGACCTTCGTCCACCGCGGCCGGAGGTGGGTCATCAGCGGCCGCCGACAGGACAGCCGGGTGCTGGTGGCGAGGCCGGCTACCGAGCCGGGTCGGGCGTGACCGCCGGGGCGGGTCACTAGCCCGGACTATTCATGAGCTGTCTGCTGCGGCCAACGATGCATCCGCGTCAGCCGCGTTTTCTCACCTCGGGGTGCTCGACGTACAGTCAAGTACGCCTCCCCGCCCCGAGGTGAGAAAACGCGACTGCCATCGGCGCCTCGTTGCCCTCGCGACGAAACCTCATGAAGAGTCCGGGCTAGTCGTCGTCTCCGGCCCGGGGGTGGGCGGTCCGGTAGACCGCCATCAGGTGCGCCAGGTCGACCCCGGTGTAGATCTGGGTCGTCGCCAGCGAGCTGTGACCGAGCAGCTCCTGGATCGCTCGCAGATCCATCCCCGCCTCGAGCAGATGGGTGGCGAAGGCGTGGCGCAACGAGTGGGGGTGGATCCGGTGGATGTCGGCGGTCCGCCGCACCGCCGCGGCGAGCAGACGGCGCACCGAGCGGTCGGAGAGCCGACCGCCGCGTTGGTTGACGAACAGGGGGTCGTCGCCGCCCGGGAGGTCGAGCCGCCACCGGGCACGATCGGGCAGGTAGGTGGTGACGGCCTCGGCGGCCCGCCGGCCGAAGGGCACGAGGCGCTCCTTGCGGCCCTTGCCGCGGACCCGGAGCAGGCGACCGTCGAGGGACAGATCGTCGAGATCGAGGCCGACGAGCTCGCCGACCCGCAGCCCGGCGCCGTAGAGCAGCTCGACCACCGCGAGGTCGCGGCGACCGACCGGGCTGTCCGGGAAGCCTTCGAGGAGCTCCTCGAGGGCGTAGCGGTCGACGACCTCGGGTTGGCTCCGCGGGGTCCTGGGCAGCGGCACGGCGAGCGCCGGGTTGGCGCCGACCACCCCCTCGGCGACGAGGTACGAGAAGTAGGTCCGGATGCTTGACAGCGCGCGCTCGAGGGACCGCGGACCGAGCCGCTGCTGCCACAGGTCGGCGATGAAGTCGCGGACGTCGCGGCCGCGCACCTCCTCCGGGGTGGCACAACGCTCGCCGACGAGGTCGATGAAGCGGACGAGCTCGCGCCGGTAGGCCCGGAGGGTGGCCGGCGAGAGGTTGCGCTCGAACTCGAGGTGCTCGAGGAAGGGCTCCTCGTGCCAGGACGGGGCGTCGTCGCGGCGCCTCATCGAAGGGGCGGGCTCGGCAGGGCGCCGGCGAGACGCCGCAGCGCGATGCCGAGCAGGTCGCGGAGCATCTCCGCCGAGTGGGTGATCGGCCGGACCCGGGACTCGTCGACGTGGGCCCAGCGCACCGGAACCTCCCTGACCTCGCGCCCCCAGGCTCTCGCGAGAAGCAGCAGCTCGACGTCGAAGGCGAAGCCGTCGACCCGTTGGGCGGCGACCAGCGCTCGCGCGAGCGCGCCGTCGAAGAGCTTGAAGCCGCACTGGGTGTCCCGGATCCCCGGGGTCGCCAGCAGACGGACCGCCAGGTTGAAGCATCGACCCATGAGGTCCCGGTAGACCGGCTGCCGCCGCTCGATCCGCAGCCGGTCGACCGCCCGGGAGCCGATCGCGACGCCGTCGGTCAGCACGGCGGCCAGCCGGTCGAGCTCGGCGATCGGGGTCGCGAGATCGGCGTCGCAGAGCAGGACCAGGTCGCCGAGGCTCGCCGCGACACCGGTCCTCACCGCCGCTCCCTTGCCACGGTTAGCCGGGTGCGTCAGGGACCTCAGAGCGACCCCCTCTGCCGGTTCGTGAAGCGCGACGACCGTGCCGGTGGCATCGGTCGAGCCGTCGTCGACGACGATGATCTCGGCGGGAATCCAGCTCTCATCCCGACCGAGGTGATCGGCGACCGCCGCGAGCGTCGCCGGCAGCCGGAGGGCTTCGTTGTAGGCCGGGATGACGACGCTGATCCGCACGGCCGGATGATACATGCCCCGACCGCGCAGCCGGTCGCGCGGGTCAGGCGACGGGAAGCTGCCTCAAGGGGGCGGCGGCGGCCGCGGCGAGCGGTGACAAACGGGCGCCGAGCAGCCCGGGAGCGCCGAGCAACAGGGCGCAGACCGCCGCCACGGCGACCACCAGGCCGACCCGCCCCGCCGACACCCGGCGCGAGAAGGAGAGCCCGGCGAGGAGCATCCCCGGGGTGGCCTGGCGCACCGTGACCAGAGCCGCCGCGGCGACGACCCACCAGAGGGCGCCGAGCGCGCCCGCCCAGGGAAGCGCGCCGAGGCTCGGCCGGTGACCCAGGGCGTCGAGCCCGAGCAGGGTTGCGGCGCAGACGACGAGAACCGCGACCGCGTCGGCCCAGGATGCGGCCATCACGCTGAGCATCGGCGGCGCGGAGTGCGGCCCGGGGCCGGGCGCCGCGCCGCCCGGGTCGGGCGCGGCGGACCCATCGAAGGCGCCGCGGACGACGTCCCAGTCGTCGGGGAAGTCGCGCTGCCGGGTCGGCTCGTCGAGGTCGGTCACCGCTCGCCCATGCTGCGGATGAAGATCTCGAGCCGCATGTCGGCCGCCCGAACCTTGTAGGTCTGCACGAACTCGAGGAAACGCACCGCCTCCTCGTCCTCGGGCTTGAGCTCGAGCAGACGGGAGAGGTGGTTCTCCGCGCCGGTCAGGTTGTAGGCCCGCGACTCGGCGAGCGCGGCGTTGAACAGGCTGCGCTCGAGGACCACGAGCAGGTCTCCCTGCCCCGGGTATTGTCCGAGGAGGTCCTCGGTGATGCTGACCGCGGAGCGGAAGTCGCGGTTCCGGATCGCCGTGTCGAGCACCTCGGCCTCGGGCTCGTTCTCGATGATCAGGGCCCGGATCTCCTGCAGCCCGGCGTCGTCGGGGTGGGCCTTGATGCCGTCGCTGGCGGCCATGTACGCCGACCACCACAGACCCTGATCGAGCAGCGTCCGGGCGCGGACCGCGAACTCCGGCACCGGGGTCGGGGTCGGCGGTGCGAGGCTCTCCTCGTACTTCGCGATCCGCAGGTCGATCCGCTGCTTCGACAGCCCGGAGGCCGGGTACTCGCGGAGCAGGTGGAGCGCCTCCTCGACCTTGTGCTCCTTGAACCGCCGGTCGGCCTCGAGAAGCAGCTCGTTCACCGCCGAGGAGTCGTCGACCTCGCCCGCCGGAGCGAAGAACCGTGCGCCGAGCCAGGCGCCGGCGAGAATCACGAGCAGCGCGACCCCGGCGATGGCGAGCAGGCGAGCCGGGAGCCGTGCGCGCAGGCGGTCGACGAGCGACAGCTCCTCGAAGTCGTCGAACCCGACATCGTCGGCCTCGCCGAGTCGGGTCGGGTCGATCCCGGCCGCCTCGGCGACCGCCTGGGCGACCGGTCCGGGGGCGGAACCGGTGAGATCGCTGAACAGATCGTCGTCGAGCTGGGGCAGCTCGGGCGGCGCCGAAACGGCGTCGCCCCCGCGAGCCGGGGCGGGACGTGGCCGGGGCGTCGCCGGACCGCCGGGAATCGAGCTGCCGAGCTCGCGTTCGACCTCCTCCTTGAGCATGGTGACCGCGAGGTGGTTCGGGCGCAGGCCGAGAGCCTTCGAGACGAGCTGGGACGAGGCCGCGTACTCCCCCTCGTCGAAGGCGTCCCGCGCCTTGTTGAGCAGGGCATCGACCTCGGCCTCGCTGTCGGCAAGGCGCTTCTTGGCCTGGACGATGAGATGTCCGGCCTCGGGGTGGTTGGGCTTGATGAGGAAGACCCGCGACCACGAGGAGATCGCCTGGGCCTCATCGCCGCGGTCCATCGCGGCCTGTCCCCGCGCGATGAGCTCACCGATGGTCTCGGCCACCGAGTCGTGTCCCGACCGGTCGCCCGGGCCGAGATCGGGGTGGTCGTCGGCAAACCGCTCGTCGGCGACGGAGCCGCCGGCCAGGCCGCCGGCGGTCGGCGCGGTGAAGAGGTCCGCGGCGTCGTCGATCGGCTGGAAGGAGGGGTCGACCGGGCGGCTGGCGAATCCGGCCGAGGCCTCGAGCGGCGGCATCCTCTGGTCGTCGTCGATCAGATCGGCGAACGGGTCGGCGGTGTCGAACTCCACGGCAAAGGCGTCGCCGGTGTCGGCCGGCGACGGAGGGGCGGTG
Organism: Thermoanaerobaculales bacterium; assembly: GCA_025456145.1. Taxonomy (GTDB): domain Bacteria; phylum Acidobacteriota; class Thermoanaerobaculia; order Thermoanaerobaculales; family Sulfomarinibacteraceae; genus JAHECW01. The sequence continues at coordinate 124,712 of JALOLD010000005.1, forward strand.
CGCGGCCGTGGGCTGACCGGACCGGTGGCGACGTCCGTAGAACGGGGGGGCGGCTGGGCCGGGGCCGCGGCTTGCGACAGGGCGAGCCCGCCGGTGTCGTCGATCTCCTTGAGGGTGGTGGCGATGCCGGTGTGGTGCGGGTCGAGGGCCTGCGCCATCATGACGAAGTTCGCCGCTTCCTGCGGGTCGCCGCTGGCGAGCGCCTCGCGCGCCTGGACGAGGAACTGGCCGACCTGGCCTTCGACCTTCAGCGCCTTGTCGATCTGGTCGCGCAGCTCCCTCGCCTCCGGGTGGCCCGGAAGGTCCACGAGAACCCGCTCGACCTTGTCCTTGGCGGCGAGGAACTCGCGGGAGTTGAAGTCGTCGACCGCCTCGATGAGCAGTGTGTTGATCGCGTCGGTGGTCGGCGCCTGGAGCTGGGCGATGACATCGCCGAGGTCGATCTCCTTGGCGCTGGCCGCGAGCTGACGTTTCAGACCGGCCGCCGGGGCGAACTTCGGGTCGAGCCGGAGCACGAACTCCAGACCGATCATGGCCTCCTCGCGCTGACCCGCCTGGAGGTTCGTCAGCACCTGCTTGAAGGCCGTCATCACCCGCTCTTGTGCCTGGACCGAAAGTCCTGAGTTCCCGGGATATGACATCGCCTATCGATGGTAGCAAGCGGTCCGTTGAACGGTCAACGAGGCGGTGCGATCTCGATCACCGCGACCGGCTCATTCTCCGCCGAGGGCCGGGCCGGAACCGTCGCCCGATTCACCGCCGGCCGTGACCGGCGGACCCGAGAGGGCGGCGCCGGCGAGGACGATGGTGACGACGGCGCCCCTCGGCGCCCGGTTGGCGATCTTCAGGGTCCCGCCATGCTCGGTGACGATCCGGTGGACCAGTGCGAGACCGATCCCCGAGCCGCGGCCCTTGGTCGAGAAGAAGGGCCGGAGGAGGACCTCGGGGTCGTCGGTCGGCAGGCCGACGCCGGTGTCGGCGACCTCGAGGACCAGATCGTGGCCGTCGGCTCGCGCCGCCACCGAGATCGCGCCGGGACCCGGAATCGCCGCCACCGAGTTGTCGAGGAGATTCACCAAAGCCTGGCCGAGCAGCACCGGGTCGACGTTGCCCCAGAGATCCTCGGCGGGCAGCTCGAGGTCGACCGTGAGCTCGTCGCGGATGCCGTCGTACAGCGACACGACCTCCCGGAGGATCCGGTTGACCGAAGAGGGCCGGGGCCTGACCGAGGGCATCCGGGCATACTCGCGGAAGCTGTCGACGAGCTGCTTGAGCCCCGCCACCTGGGCGACGATCGCGTCGCAGCCCGACGACACGACCTCGCCGAGCTTCGGGTCGAGGTCGCCGGCGTGGCGGTGGATCCGCTCCGCGGCGAGCTGGATCGGGGTCAGCGGGTTCTTGATCTCGTGCGCGATGCGCTGGGCGACCTCGCTCCACGCCGCTTGTCGCTGGGCGGCGACGAGCTGGGTGAGGTCGTCGATGGCGACCACGCTGCCGCCGCCGGCGAGCGGGGTGATCGTCACCTCGACATGCCGGGCCGAGCCCCCCGACTCGAGGTCCGTCTCGAACCGGGTCTCGCGTCCCGGGCCGCCGGCGAGGTGGCGACGGAGCTCGTCCGGGCCCGCCGCGTCGAGATCGCCGAGCGGCCGCCACTCGCCAGCCCACTCCTGATGGCCGAGCATCGCGGCCGCCGCCGGGTTGGCGCGGAAGGTATCGTTCTCGGCGTCGACGGTGAGCACGCCGGTCGGGATGGTGGCGAGCAGGGTCGCCATCTCGTTGGCCGAGGCGCGGATGTCGGCCTCGGTCTCCTTGACCCTGCGCACCATGGCGTTGAACGAGTCGACGAGCACCGCCATCTCGTCGGTCGCCGGGACGACGACCTCGGCGAGCTCGTCGCCTCCGGCGACCCGTCGGGTGGCGTCGGCCACCGCGAGCATCGGCTCGGTGAACCGGCGCGACAGGTACAGCCCGGTCCACACGGTGCCGAAGAGGATCAACAGCGTGATCGCGAGGAAGACCAGGATGGTGGTCGACGTGACCATGCCGCGGGAGACCTTCATCTCCTGGAACTCGACGTGGGCCGCGGTCGCCCGGTCGAGATGCTGGAGCAGCTTGCGGGGCAGGATCGTCCCGACCACGACCGTCGACTCGCCGTCGTCCATCGGCTGCCAGGCCCGGACCAGCAGGACGCTGCGCCAACGATCCGCCCTGACCCCGGACCTCGGCAGCTCGTCGAGGGCGAGCGGAGGCAGGGCGGCCGGCAGGCGGCGCGGGTCGGTCACCGCCTGGACGAGCTCGCCACCCTCGTAGATCGCGACCAGGTCGACGCCGAGCACCGCCCTGACCCTGGCCAGACGTTGCGAGCTCGGCCGACGGCCGAGCTCGTCGTTGGCGACCGCGGCCTGCTCGGCGAGCCGGCTCTCGACCGCCTCGCGCAGCTCGACCGTGACCTCCGACCCGACGAGCAGGATCTCCTCGACCGGCGACGAGAACCAGCGGTCGATCGAGCGTTGGAGCAGGTTGGTGGCGATGAGGAAGATGAAGATGACCGGGACGAAGGTCAGCGCGACATAGGTGAGGACCAGCTTGGTGCGGAAGCGGCCGCCGAGGATCCCGCTGCGCCACTCGACCACCAGCTTGAAGACGTTGCGGATCAGGACGAAGGAGAGGATCAGGATGAGCGAGATGTCGAGATACCAAAGAACGAACAGCAAAAGCCGGTTGGTCAGCTCGTCCGGGGACACGTCCTGGGCGCGTTGCAGCAGGTAGAACGCGGCGGTCGCCAGGGTCATCAGGAAGACGAAGGCGCCGAGCAGGAACCGATTTTCTCGTCGGTGCCGGTTCCAGGCTCGGCTGAGCGCGCGCATCGGCTAGTCGGCGGCCACGGGCTCGGAGAGGGGTTCGACCGCCAGCTCGACCCACGGTGTGGCCTCGTGGGTCGGAAAGACCAGCCACGTCGTGCCCGACGAGAAGACCGCCCGGACGCGCACCTTGAGGGGGAGCCGCCGTCGCTCCTCCGGCAGCTCGACCCGGACCGGAGGTGGGCGGACGAGCCACCGGCGGGCGGCCTCGGCGGTGTCGACCTCGCCGGTCGAGGTGATGATGCCGTCGAGGATCACCTGACAGCGATAGCGGCCGGTCACCGGGTCGAAGCCGACGATCGAGACGAGCTCCCCGGACCACACCCGGTGGTCCCACAGCCCCCGGCGCTTTGCCTTCACCCGCAAGGGGTAGACCAACCTGACCTCGGCGCCGGCCGCGAGGGAGTCGTCGAGCTCGTCGGGCAGCGGCGCTTCGAGCCCGAAGCTCACCTCGACCGCTGCCGGCTCGCGGATCGCGGCGAGGGTCATCGGATCCGACTGGGCCGCCGCGGCGGCGACCAGCGCGAGCAGCAAGGCGCCGGGCATGACCGGCCGATTCTATCACCCGGGCGCGGTTCGACCGATCGCTGCTACAGTAGAGGATCGGACGCCGAGCGAGGAGTGCCGATGATCGCGCCACACCAGATCTGGAGCCAGGACACGCTGCGGGCGTTCAAGGAGACCCTCTACCGGTTCATGGGAGAGGTCCACGCGACCAAGGCGGCGTTGTACCTCCGGGCTGCCGACCACGGGTGGGTTCTCGCCGGCCGCTACGGCTTCGGCCGGCGCGACCGCCTGAGCGCGAGCTTTGCCGACGACCACCCGATGGTCCGGATGGTCCGGGCGTTCGGCGCGGAGCCGAGGTTCTACAACGAGGCGAGCGAGCTCGGAGAGATCGGAACCTATCTCCGAGAGGCCGGAACCTCCCGCCTGATGCTCGCGCCGCTGACCGGGGCGGGGGGGCTGATCGGGTTCGTCGACATCCGCGACAAGGGCGGCCGTCGCCCCTTCGAGGCGCGCGACCTCGAGCTCGCCCGGACGATCGCCGCGGGCCTCGCCGAGCAGGTCGAGCGGGTCGAGGCCGGCGTAGACCGCCCGCCGGCCGCGAGCCCGGAGCACGACGCCGACGCGGCGCCGGCGCCCCCGGTGGGGGGCGGCGACGAGCCGCCTGCGCTGCTCGACGACGCCGGGCTCGAGGATCTGACCGCGGGCGCCGGCGACCTGCTCGCCGATACCCGGGTGGTGGCCGTCGGGATCGGTCTCGCGAGCGCCGGCTCGGCGGCCCTGCTCGTCATCCAACCGGCGGGCGCTCCGGCCGTCGAGCTCGAGCCGTTGGTCCGTCACCAGATCGAGGCGATGCGGCGGGAGTCGATGCCGGCCCCGCCACGGGCAGCCTGGAAGACCGAGATCCGCCGGACCGCCGGCCCGTCGGCGACCGCCCGCCGACCGGTGATCGCCTCCGCGCTGGTGCTCCGCGGGGCGGGCTGCTCGATGGCCGCGTCGGTGGTCGCCGACGGCGATCCCGGGGTCGCGCGACGCACGGTCGAGCGGGTCCGCTCGCGGGCCGAGGCCGCCGCCGACCGGTTTCGTCTGCGGATCACCCGCCGCGGTCTCGCCCGTCGCCTGCTCCAGCCCGGCAACCGCCGCTACCCGGAGCTGGTGGCCCACTCGCTCGGCGTGTCGCGGCTGTGCTGGTCGATCGCCCGCGTCCTCGAGCTCGACGACCCGACCGTCGAACGGGCCGCGCTCGCCGGTCTGCTCCACGACGTCGGGATGCGCGAGCTCGACTACGACCGGCTGTATCTGCACCCGACGCCGGGGCCGGAGGACCGGCGGACCTACCGGTTGCACGTCGAGGTCGGCGACCGAATCGTCCGGGTCGATGGCTTCGGCGAGGTTGCGGACGCGGTCCGGCACCATCACGAGAGATGGGACGGCAACGGCTACCCCGACCGGCTGATCGGCGAGTCGATCCCGTTGCTCGCGCGGATCGTCCACGTCGCCGAGGTCTTCGACCTCTTCACCGCCGCCAACTCCTACCGGCCGGCGGTGAGCCGCGAGCGCGCGCTGGCGATCCTCGAGCGGGCGGCCGGTCATCAGTTCGACCCCGGTGCGGTCGAAGCGATCGCCAAGGTCGTGGCATGACCGAGGAGCGCCGGGTCATCGCCCAGAACCGGCGGGCGAGACACCTCTACACCTTCCTCGAGCACGAGGTGGCGGGGATCGAGCTCGTCGGGACGGAGGTCAAGGCGATCCGGGCCGGTCGGGTCAACCTGACCGACGCCCACGTCCAGTTCATCGCCGGCGAGGCGGTCCTCGTCGGGTGCCACATCGGTCCTTATGAGCACGGCGGCTACTCGAGCCACGAGCCCCGGCGCAACCGGCGGCTGCTGCTCCACCGCCGGGAGATCGAACGCCTCGCCTCGAAGGTCCAGGAGAAGGGGCTGACCGTGGTGCCGACCGCGGTCGTGCTGGTCGGCAACTGGATCAAGATCGAGATCGCCCTGGCCCGCGGCAAGCAGCTGCACGACAAGCGCGAAACCCTGCGTCGCCGGACCCTCGACCGTGAGGCCGAGCAGGCGCTCAAGGACGACCGGTAGAGAGCGCGCCGGGCTCGGGTATAATCCCGACGTAAAAAACCGACCGCGCACCCCCGCCGATCGGGAACGGCGGGGTCGACGCGGCTGTTCCTCCGGGAGTCCGGAGCAGCGAGGGCTGGAATGAGAGCGACCGACGACCGCGCCGAAGCGGGTTTCTGATGCGCGACGACATCGTCATCCGCGGCGCCCGCGAGCACAACCTCGCCAACATCGACGTCACCATCCCGAGGGACCGGTTGGTGGTGATCACCGGGGTCTCGGGCTCCGGCAAGTCGTCGCTCGCCTTCGACACCCTGTTCGCCGAGGGCCAACGGCGCTATGTCGAGTCGCTGTCGGCCTATGCCCGGCAGTTCCTCGACCAGATGGAGAAGCCCGACGTCGACACCATCGAGGGGCTCTCGCCGGCGATCTCGATCGAGCAGAAGACGACCTCCCGCAACCCCCGGTCGACGGTCGGGACGGTCACCGAGATCCACGACTACCTGCGGCTGCTGTGGGCGTCGATCGGCATCCCGATGTGCCCCGACTGCGGCGTCCCGATCCGGCCGCAGACCGTCGAGCAGATGGTCGACCAGCTGCTCGGGCTGGCCGAGGGAACACGGTTCATGCTCCTCGCGCCGCTCGCCGAAGCGCGCAAGGGCGAGCACCGCAAGCTGTTCTCGCAGATGGTGCGCGAGGGCTTCGTCCGGGCCCGGGTCGACGGCGAGGTGGTCGACGCCGCCTCGCCCCCCGAGCTCGAGAAGAAGCGGCGCCACACCGTCGAGGTGGTGATCGACCGGCTCAGCGTCCGCTCCGGCGTGCGGTCGCGGCTCGCCGACTCGCTCGAGACCGCGCTGCGGGTCGGCGACGGCCTGGTCCGCGCGGCGATCGATGGCGGCGACGAGCTCGTGCTGTCGGCCCGGCACTCCTGCCCGAGCTGCGGCTACTCGCTCGCCGAGGTGTCGCCGCGGCTGTTCAGCTTCAACTCGCCCCAGGGCGCCTGCCCCGAGTGCTCGGGTCTCGGCTTCCTGCGCGAGGTCGACCCGGAGAAGCTGGTGCTCGACCCCGAGCGGACGATCGCCGCCGGCTGCCTCGCGACGGTCGGCCATGGACCGGGCTCGTGGGTCGGACGCCAGCTCGAGCAGCTCGCCGATCACCTCGGCTTCGACCTCCACGCACCGTGGCGACGCCTCCCCGAGGCGGCCCGCGAGCTCATCATGTACGGCTCGTCCGACGAGCATGACTTCGTCTGGCAGGGCCGCAAGGGCGCCTACCGTTTCCGCGACCGCTTCGAGGGGGTCGTCCCCCGGCTCGAGCGCCGTTACAAGGAGACCGCATCGGAGCAGATCCGTCGCGAGCTCGAGCGCTACATGTCCTTCGCGCCGTGCCACGCCTGCGGCGGCGCCCGGCTGCGTCCCGAGAGCCTCGCGGTGAAGGTCGCGGGCGCCAGCCTCGCCGAGGTCTCCGCCCTCTCGGTCCGACAGACCCTGGAGTGGTTCGACGCGCTCGACCTCGACGACCGGGAGGCCGCGATCTCGGCCAAGATCCTGCGCGAGGTGAGGGACCGGCTCGGCTTTCTGGTCTCGGTCGGGCTCGACTACCTGACCCTCGACCGGATGGCCGGCACCCTGTCGGGCGGCGAGAGCCAGCGGATCCGGCTCGCCACCCAGGTCGGGTCGAAGCTCATGGGGGTGCTCTACGTGCTCGACGAGCCGTCGATCGGTCTCCACCAGCGCGACAATCGGCGGCTGCTCTCGACCCTCAAAGGGATGCGCGATCTCGGCAACACCGTCGTCGTCGTCGAGCACGACGAGGAGACGATCCGCGACGCCGACTGGGTCATCGATCTCGGCCCCGGGGCGGGCCGGCTCGGCGGCGAGGTCGTCGCGGCGGGGCCGCCCGAGCGCATCTGCGAGGTCGAGCGGTCGCTCACCGGGGCGTATCTGTCGGGCCGGATCGCCATTCCGGTCCCGCCGAGCCGGGCCAACGGCAACGGCGCGCAGCTGATCGTCCGCGGCGCCGCCGAGCACAACCTCAAGGACATCGACGTCCGGTTCCCGCTCGGCCGGCTGATCTGCGTCACCGGCGTCTCCGGCTCGGGCAAGTCGACCCTGGTCAACGAGGTGCTCCACAAGGCGGTGGCCCGCCGGGTCCTCGGATCGCTCGGCAGGCCGGGCCGTCACCGCGCGGTCGAGGGGGTCGAGAACCTCGACAAGATCATCGCCATCGACCAGTCGCCGATCGGCCGGACGCCGCGCTCGAACCCCGCCACCTACACCAAGGTCTTCGACCCGATCCGCTCGTTGTTCGCCGCGACCACCGACGCCCGGGCGCGGGGCTACAAGCCCGGGCGGTTCAGCTTCAACGTCAAGGGCGGCCGCTGCGAGTCCTGCCAGGGCGCCGGCCAGACCCGGATCGAGATGCACTTCCTGCCCGATGTCTTCGTCACCTGCGAGGCGTGCAACGGCAGGCGGTACAACCGCGAGACCCTCGAGGCTCACTATAAGGGGCTCGACATCGCCGAGATCCTCGATCTCACGGTCAGTCAGGCCCGTGATCTCTTCGCCCCGGTCCCCCAAATCGTCCGGGTGCTCGACACCCTCGTCGCGGTCGGTCTCGACTACCTCCACCTCGGCCAGCCGGCGACCACACTGTCGGGGGGCGAGGCCCAGCGGATCAAGCTGTCGCGCGAGCTCGCCAAGCGGGCGACCGGCAAAACCCTCTACCTGCTCGACGAGCCGACCACCGGGCTCCACTTCGACGATGTCCGTAAGCTGCTGCTCGTTCTCCACGCGCTGGTCGACCGGGGCAACACGGTGATCGTCATCGAGCACAACCTCGATGTCATCAAGACCGCCGACTGGATCGTCGACCTCGGGCCGGAGGGCGGTGACGGCGGAGGCCGCCTGGTCGCCGAAGGAACCCCCGAACAGATCGCCCGCTGTAAGGCGTCGCACACCGGTCGCTATCTGAAGCCGCTGCTCGAAAGGGCGTGACCGGTCTCTGCGAGACCTGGGCTTGAGGGTGTGGCCGGTCCCTGCGGGACCTGGGCTTGAGGGCGTGGCCGGTCCCTGCGGGACCTGGGCGTGAGGACGTGACCGGTCCCTGCGGGACCTGGTCGTGAGGGCGTGGCCGGTCCCTGCGGGACCTGGTCGTGAGGGTGTGACCGGTCGATGCCCACCTGCTCAAGGCCCCACGCTCAGGCGCCGAAGGCGCCGGCCAAGCCCAGGCGTCGAAGACGCCGGCCACGTCCAGGCGCCAACGGCGCCGGCGACCCCCAGGCGTCGAAGACGCCGGCCACCCCCAGGCGCCTCAGGCGCCGGCCACGCCCTCTAGGCGAGGATCGAGTAGCCCCCATCGACGATGATCGTCTGGCCGTGGATCATCGAGGCGTACTCGGTGCAGAGATAGATCACCGTGTTGGCCACGTCCTGCGGGGTGAGCAGGCGGCCGGCCGGGGTCCTTCGCCGGGCCGCTTCGAGCAGGTCCTCGCGGTTGGGAAAGTGGAGCAGGGCGTCGGTGTCGACGGTGCCGGCCGACACCGCGTTGATCCGCAGGCCTTCGGGCGCGAGCTCGGCGGCGAGGTGGCGGACCATCGACTCGAGCGCCGCCTTCGAGGCGCCGACCGCGGTGTAGTTGGGGATCGCGCGGACCGCTCCCAGCGAGGACACCGCGACGAGGGACTTTTCGCCCTTCGACTCGAGCCCGAGAAAGGACTGGGTGATCGGCAGCAGCGCCGCGGCGTTGATGTGCATCGCCCAGTCGAAGTGATGGACCGTGAGCTCCTTGGCCGACTTGAGGACGCCGGATGCGGCGTTGGAGACGACGATCTCCAGACCGCCCCAGCTCCGATCGATGGTGTCGAAGATCTGAGCGACGTGCTCGGCGTTGGCGACGTTGCCCTTGACGAGCAGCGAGCGGACGCCGCGGCCGGAGATCTCTCGGACCGTCTCCTCGGCCCGCTGCCGGCCGCGCAGGTAGTTGATCGCCACGTCGACGCCGAAGTCCGCGAGGGAGAGCGCGATCGCCCGGCCGATGCCGCGCGACGAGCCGGTGACCAGGGCCCGCTTGCCGCGGAGTCTGAGATCCATACTCACCTCCGCGGCCAACGCTAGCGCGCTCGGGGGGTGAACGCAAGGCGGCGCAAACCCCGGTGCGACCTCGCTTCGCCCTTGACAGCTCGGGTGATCGCATCCAATATATGGACACACTCGCGTTCGGAGGTTTGCATGAATAAGACCGAGATGGCCCTGAAGCTTGCGAAGAAGACCGGCCTGAGCCAGGGGAAGGCTGCGGAAATCGTCGACGTGATGTTCTCCGCTCAGCCCCGGAAGGGGATCATCGCCACCGCGCTCGACGCGGGTGAGAAGGTGACCATCCCCGGCTTCGGGACCTTTGCCACCAAGAGCCGCGGCGAGCGCCAGGGCCGCAACCCGGCGACCGGTGAGAACATCACCATCAAGGCCAAGAAGTACGTCCACTTCAAGCCCGGCAAGACCCTTCGCGAGCGCGTCGAGCTCTAGGCCTCGACCGTTCGACCGGCGGGCGCTCGCGGAGTCCGAACGCGCCGCCGAGCGTCAGGTGACGACCGACGAGACCGAGCTCATCGCTCGGTCTCGCTTTTACTGCTCGGTGAAGTCGTACCGCCAGGTGACGAAGGCGTAGGTGGTGACCGGGACGCCGTCCTTGGTGCCCGGCTTGTAGCGGTAGCCCGCAGCAGCGGCGAGCGCCGCCTCGGGGATCCCCCAACCGGTGTGGTCGGCGCGCAGCACCTCGACGTCGTCGACCCCGCCCGATGCGTTGACGGTGAGCTTGACGACCACGACCCCCTTGCCCTTGGACCGCGCGGCGTTTCTCGGCCACTCGAGGGCCTGGCTCTTGACGACCACCGGCGGCGTGTCGACCTCCTCGGGCGCGACGAGCTCGCCGGCCTTGACGGTGCGCGCCGCGGCGGCAGCCGTGGTCGGCTTGGCCGGCGGCTGGGTGGGCGGGGCGGCGACGGTGGCGGTGGGCAGTGCCGCCGATGTCGGGCTTGAGGCCGGCTCGCCCGACTCGGCCGGTGCGGGCGAGGGCACGCTCGGCGAGGCGTCCGCGACGAGGGCGCCGGCCCCCTCGCGACGCTCGGTCTCAAGGGCCTCCTGCTGCGCCCGCTGCGCCTCCTCCTGCTCCTGGAGCTCGCGCAGCAGCGCCTGCTGGGTCGCGGCCTCGTCGGCCGCCGCGGTGGAGCTCTTCGCGGCGCGCCGTTCGCTCTGTTGGAGCCGGCGCTGGAGCTCTTCGATCCGGGCTTGGCGCGCCGAGAGCTCCTGGCGGATCTCCTCCTCGCGCTGGGCCATCATCTCCTGCACCATCTCCTGGGTCATCGTGCGCAGCCGGTCCTCCTGGGCCTGCCGGGCGGCGGCGATCTCCTCGGGGGTCGGCGGGAGCTCCTTGGGCTGGCTCGTCGCCCACCAGAACCAGGCCAGCGCCGCCGCGGCCCCGACCACCACCGCACCCCCGACCGCAGCCCACAGCCCGACCCTTCGTCGCGACGGAGCCGACGGCTCGACCGCCTCGGGTCTCGGCCCGACCGCCGAGGGGGGACCGTCGGTCGTGACCCCTCGGTCCGCCACGGTCGCGGCGCTCTCCGGCTCGACCGCAGCGACCGTGTAGTCCGCCGGGTCGGCCTTGAGCTCGCGCGGGCGCTCGAGCTCCTCGGCCTCGATCTCGGCGCGGAACAGCCGGTCCATGAAGAGGGCGAGGTTGAAGGTGGTCGGCGAGTAGGCGCCGCCGTAGAGCAGGCGGTCGAGCTCGGTCCGCAATGCCGCTGCGGACGGGTACCGGCCGGCCGGCGACATCGCCAGGGCGCGGCCGAGCACCGCCTTGATGTCGCCCGGCAGGGGCTCGCCGTCCCAGGCCATGAAGGCGCCCGCGAGGGCCGCCTCGCGCTCGCCGGGGGTGGCGGGAAGGGCCGTCCCGGTGAGCAGGTGGAACAGAACGGCGCCGACCGAGTAGACGTCGCCGCGCAGCGAAGCGCCGCCGCCGGCGAGCACCTCGGGGGCGAGGTAGGCTCGCGCACCGGGCGCCGCGTCGGGAACCCCGAGCGCCCCGAGGAGGGCCTCTCCGAGACCGAAGCCGAAGACCGTCGCGTCGCCGTCGTAGCTCAGACAGATCAGCCCCGGGTGGAGGAAGCCGTGGGCCAGCGGCCGGCCGCCGATCTGGACCGCCTCGCCGGCCGACAGCCCGAGGGCGAGCTTCTCGGCGATCAGCAGACAGTTGTCGGGCTGGAGCGGGAAGGCCTCGTCGCGCGCTCGCTGGAGCACGTGGTTGAGCGGCTGCCCGGCGACGAAGCCGCCACCGATCGCCGACACCCCGTCGGCCTCGAGGAAGAACGGTCCGGTCGGGACCTGGGACCCGCTCAGCAGCGCGCCGATCTCCCGCGCCCGGGCGAGCGCCGAGGCGATCGCCACGCGGGGCAGCCCCGCCCCGTCGAGGAGCCGGAGCCAAACGGTTCGGTCGACCGCGCCGTCGACGATCGCACCCGCGCGGAAAAGTCGTCCGAGGTCGTCCGCCACGACCTCCTTGAACAGCAGGTACGAGCCGAAGACGGCGTACGTTTGAGCCACGGGTCCCCCCACTCGCCAGCCTACACCGGGGTCGGTCGAGGGTCAACGACGCGAGCTTCGCCAGCGGGCGACGGCGCGATTGTGCTCGGCGAGCGTCCTCGAAAAGGTGTGGCCGCCATCGGGAGAGGCGACGAAGAAGAGCAGGTCGTGCGGCTCGGGGGCCAGCGCCGCCCGGATCGACGCCCCGCCCGGCGAGTTGATCGGACCAGGGGGGAGCCCCGAGTACCGGTAGGTGTTGTACGGGTCGTCGACCTCGAGATCGTCCCGGAGCAGCTGCCCGTCCCACTCGCCCCGGCGCTTGAGCGAGAAGACGACCGTCGGGTCGCACTGCAGCAGCATCCCCCGGCGCAGCCGGTTGAGGTAGACCCCGGCGACCCGGGCCCGCTCGGCGGGGAGAGCGGTCTCGGCCTCGACCAGCGAGGCGAGGACGATCGTCTCGAATGGCGTCCCCCAGGGCTCGGCGACCGGAGCCCGCTCCCGCTCCCACACCGAGCGGAAGGTGTCGACAAGGTGCCGCGCGGCCGCCTCGGTGTCGGTGCCGACCGCGAACTGGTAGGTGTCCGGGTAGAGGAAGCCCTCGAGCGAGGTCGCCTCGGGCGCGAGGTCCGAGATCCACTCGACGCGTCCCGTGGCAGCCCGCCACGCGCCCTCGTCGCCGATCCCGGACGCGATCATCTGGCGGGCGACCGCGACGGCGTCCGAGCCCTCGAGCACGGTCACGGTCACCAGCTCGACCCGTCCGGCGAGCAGCTGCTCGATGACCTCGACCGGGCGAGAGCGCGCCGCGATGCGGTAGTGGCCCCAGCGCGGGCTGCGTCCGTCGGCCGCCACCCGGAGGTAGAGCCTTCCGGCGAGCGGCGACGGCAGCAGCCCGCGCTCGTGCAGCAGCTCGAGCACGTCGCGCCCCGACAGCCCGGCCGGGACGACCAGCTCGACCTCGCCGACCTCGCTCGGTCGCAGCAGCGTGGCCCACAGCCAGCCCAGGGCGGCCGATCCGGCGACCACCACGAGCAACAGGGCGAGACCCAGGACCGCTGCGGTCCTCACTTTGCACCGCCCTTCCCGCCATCGACGCCGAGCCGGGCGAGAGCCTCCTCGACGATCACTTGGGCCGCGAGATCGTCGACCGGATCGCCCGCCCGGCGCCCCGCCGCCCGGGCCCGCCGGCGCGCCTCATCGGTCGTCAGGTGCTCTCCCTGGAGGATCGCGTCGAGACCGCGCGAGGCCACCGCGTCGCGCAGCCGGCGCGACCGGGCACAGGCCGGCGTCTCGTCGCCGTCGGCGTCGGTCGGAAGGCCGATGACCGCGAGGGTGGCCCGGTGCTCGGCGGCGGCGGCGGCGATCGCGGTCGCGGCCCCCTCGACGCCGGGGTAGGGGATCACCGCGAGCGGGCTCGCGACCCCGGTGACGGTGTCACCGATCGCCAGACCCATCCGCGACCCACCGGGATCGATGCCGAGCACCCGCATGGGCCCATTGTACGGGCACCCTTTACAATGGCCCGGGCACGGCTGCGAGGCCGGCCACCGGTCCCGACGCGGGCGGAGAGGAGAGCGTGGGCAGGCAAGCGATGTGTCAGCGCCGGACGGTCTCGACGCCGCTGGGCGATCGGCGGGGCAGCCGGCCGGGTGGCGGGCGGTCGGCGGCCCGGCGAGGCTCGAGCCTGGGGATCGCGCTGGCGCTCGCCCTGGGCCTTCTCGGCGCCGCCCCGGCGGCACCCCAGAGCGGGCCGGCCGGGACCGCGACCGTCCAGGACGAGCCGACCGGTGAGGAGCCGGCCCAGCCCGCGCCGCCCCCGGCGGCGCCGAACCGGTCCTCGACACCGACCTCGCCGCCGGCGAGCTCCGACGGGGCGGCTGCCGCCGGCGACGGGAGGGTGGTGCTCAAGGCCGACCTCTCCGAGTGCGAGCAGGGCCAAGAGGTCTGCCTGTTCACCGGCAACGTCAAGGTCTTTTACCAGGATGTCGCCCTGGCCTGCGACGAGATGCTCTACAACAACCGGACCAAGGACCTCGTCGCCAAGGGCTCGGTGGTGGTCGACCAGGGCCCGAGCCGCTTCACCGCCGGCGAGCTCCACTACAACCTGGCGACCAAGACCGGGCTGTTCCTCGACGCCACCGGCTTCGTCGCGCCGATGTACACCTTCTCCGGCGAGTCGATCGAGAAGCTCGACGAGACCCACTACCGGATCGACCGCGCGGTGTTCACGACCTGCGAGGACGACACCGCCCACCCCCCCTGGTCCTTCCACCTCAAGAAGGCGCACCTCGAGGTCGAGGGCTTCGGCAGGTTCACCTCGACCGCGATCAAGATCCAGGGCGTGCCGGTGTTCTACCTGCCCTACATCGTCTGGCCGATCAAGCGCGAGCGCTCGCCCGGCCTGCTCATGCCGAGCTTCGGCTACTCCGACCGGTTCGGCGGCTATCTCGGTCTGCCGGTCTACTTCCCGCTCGGCCGGAGCTGGGACACGACCTTTGTCTTCGAGTACTTCTCGGAGGGCTTCTACGGCATCGGCAACGAGCTGCGCTGGGCGCCCGTGGCCGACTCCGCCGGGCTGCTCGACCTGTACTCGATCTACGACAAGGCCAACGCCGAGTGGCAGTGGCGGGTCAACGGTCGCCACGACCAGGCCGACGTCCTCGGCTTCCGCCTCCAGGCCCAGCTCGAGAACGTGTCCGACCCCGACTTCTTCCAGGACTTCGACCGCAGCTTCGAGGCCAACACCCGGCGCGACGTCTACACCTACCTCTACCTGACGAAGAGCCGCGGTCCCTACTCGCTCAACCTCAGCGCCGACCACCGTCGGACCTTCTTCACCTTCAACGACCCCGACCTCCCGGCGGGCGACCCCGACAAGACCAGCACCTACGACACGGCCCTCGCGCGGCTCCCCGAGGCCGAGCTCCGGGTGCGGTCGACCCGGCTCGGCGGCACCGACCTCTACTGGAACCTCGTCTCCTCGCTCAACCTCTTCTACGTCGACAAGCGGACCCCCAAGGACGAACGCGACGACACCGGGCTGGTCGGCACCTACTGGCGCGGCGATGTCTTTCCCACCCTCAACTACACCCTTCCGGGTCCGCCATGGCTGACGGTCACCCCGCGCATCGGCGGTCGCTACACCTACTACACCGCCCGCTACTCCTCCCCGACGACCCCGGCCACGCCGACCACCCTGATCGACGAGCCCATCGACCGCGCCTTCGTCGCCGGCGGGATCGACATCGGCGGGCCGTCGGTGTCGCGGGTCTTCACCACCCCGCGCTGGGGCTTCGCCAAGTTCAAGCACCTCATCGAGCCGCGGGTCAGCTACGCCTACCTCCAGGGCATCGGCGAGGAGACCACCCAGATTCCGATCGCCGACGAGGTCGACAGCACGCCGCTCGACAACCGGGTTCGCGTGTCCCTCGCCAACCGGCTGTTCGGCCGCTCCGAGAAGAGCCTCAGCTCGACCGAGCTCGGCTCGTTCGAGCTCATCCAGGAGTACTCGTTCTCACGGCCCCTGAGCTATGGCGAAGGCGGCGAGACGAGCGGCCTCGGACCGCTCGTCGGGGCGCTCCGCGTGACCCCGAGCCCGGGTACCGGGCTCGACGCCCGCGCCAGCTATGACCTGCTCAACGACAACCTCGCCTCGATCTCGCTCACCGGCACCGGGCGGACCGGTCTCGGCACCGCCGGGCTCACCTGGTACGCCGGGTACAACCCGATCACCGGCGACCGCGTGTCGTCCCAGGCGCGGGCCCTGCTGAGCTTCCTCAAGCCGGGCCTGCCGATCTCGGCGACCGCCCACATCGCCTACGACCTCGAGAACGGCGAGCTCCAGCAGCAGCGCTACCAGGTCGGCTGGAAGGGCAGCTGCTGGTCGGTCTCCGCCGAGTACCGCGACCTCAAGATCGGGCTCTATCCGACCCGCGACTTCCGCATCCTCATCGAGCTCAAGGGGATAGGCGGCCTGCCCGAGATCCGCGGCAGTCTCTGAGCCAAGGCGGCTCGTCGAACCAATTCGTCGGACGAATTGCGGTGCCGCATCGGACGCGCCAATCGGACAGCGCCCGTTCTCCCGTGTCGGTCTCGCCCGGCGACGATGGGGTTGGCGGAGGGAGTGGGATTCGAACCCACGGAGACTTGCGCCTCAACGGTTTTCAAGACCGTCGCCTTCGACCGCTCGGCCATCCCTCCGGAGCTCGTGGCGAATCGGGAGGGCTGCGACCGTACCGGCGGCGCGAGCGGCGGCCTGGATCGCGGTGCTTCGGCACCTGCTCAGGGGCGCGCGTCCCCGGGGGAGCCCGGTCCAACATCGTGCCGAGGGCCTTGCGGGGCGTGATCGCGCGGCCGGCACAATGTTGGACCCGGTACGCCCGGTGAGCAGCGGTGCTCAGGGAGAACCTCGGTCGTCGCTCCGGTTGCTGCCGCGGGCGCTCCCGCTGCCGCTGCCGCTGACATCGGACTCGGACTCGGACGCGGACGCGGACTCGGACGCGGACTCGGACTCGGACGCGGACGCGGACGCGGACGAGGGGGGCGTGCTTTACACCCGATGGGGCAGTGCGTACAATGGCGGCCCCGGCCGGAGAGGTGCTGGAGTGGCTGGCTGGAGTGGCTGAACAGGGCTGCCTGCTAAGCAGTTGTCCGGGGTTTTCCTGGACCGCGGGTTCGAATCCCGCCCTCTCCGCCAGACGCACTCCCGCCGCCCTTTGAGGCGGCGTTTTTCCTGATCAACCCCGGGGCGAGGAGCACATGGCCGCAGCTGTGAGAACCCGGATCGCGCCGAGTCCGACCGGCGACCCGCACGTCGGCACCGCCTATGTCGCGCTCTTCAACTACGCGCTTGCCCGCCAGCACGGCGGGCGCTTCGTGCTGCGGATCGAGGACACCGACCGGGAGCGCAGCTCGTCCGAGGCCGAGACGATGATCTTCGACGCCCTGCGCTGGCTCGGTCTGGAGTGGGACGAGGGCCCCGACGTCGGCGGCCCGCACGGGCCCTACCGCCAGAGCGAGCGGACCGAGATCTACCGCGAGCACGCCGAGCGGCTGGTCGCGGCGGGCGCCGCCTACCCCTGCTTCTGCACCCGCGAGCGGCTCGAGGAGCTGCGCGCCGAGCAGAAGGCGAGCAAGGGCCGCTTCGGCTACGACCGGCGCTGCCGTGCGGTCGACCCCGCCGAGGCGGCGCGTCGGCGCGCCGCGGGCGAGGAGCACGTCATCCGGCTCGCCATGCCGACCGACGGCGAGATCGTCGTCGCCGATCTGCTGCGCGGCGAGGTCCGCTTCGCCGCCGAGCAAATCGACGACCAGGTGCTGATCAAGTCCGACGGCTATCCGACCTACCATCTCGCCAACGTCGTCGACGACCACCTCATGGAGATCAGCCACGTGATCCGCGCCGAGGAGTGGATCTCGTCGCTGCCCAAGCACCTCCGGCTCTACCAGGCCTTCGGCTGGCGGCCGCCGGTGTTCTGTCACCTGCCGTTGCTGCGCAACCCCGACACCTCGAAGATCTCGAAGCGCAAGAACCCGGTCAGCCTCAACTACTACCGCCGCGCCGGCTTCCTGCCCGAGGCGGTGCTCAACTATCTGGCGCTGATGGGCTGGGCGATGCCCGACGAGCGCGACCAGTTCACCCTCGACGAGTTCGTCGCCGCCCTCGACCTGGCGAAGATCAGCCTCGGCGGGCCGGTCTTCGACCTCGCCCGGCTGGCCTGGCTCAACGGCAGGTACATCCGAGACCTGTCGCCGGAGGGTCTGGTGGAACGGCTGCGCGCCGAGCTCCTCGGCGACCGCCACCTCCTCGCGGTGGCCCGGCTCGCCCACGAGCGGGTCGAGACGCTGGCCGACTTCGTGCCCTATGCCGGTTACTTCTTCTCCGGCGACCTCGCGCCGGACGAGGCGGCGCTCGGCGGGATGGTGATGCGCGGCCGCACGGCGCAGGAGACCGCCCGGGCTCTCCGCGAGGTCCTCTCCGAGGCCCTCGACCCGATCCTCGACTGGACCGCCGCCACCGTCGAGACGGCGCTGCGCGACTTTTGCGCCCGCCACGACATCAAGCCCAAGGAGCTCTTCATGCCGATCCGGATCGCGACCACCGGGCGGACCGCCACGCCGCCGCTGTTCGACACCATGGCGGTGCTCGGCAAGGAGATCTGCCGCCGTCGCCTCGGGCTCGCCGCCGACGCCCTCGGCGCGGTGAAGGCGTGACCGCCATGACCACCGACGCCACGACCAGCCCCGCCCCGCCCGCGGCCAGCGACTTCATCCGCGAGATCGTCCGCGCCGATCTCGCCTCGGGCAAGCACCAGTCCGTCGTCACCCGCTTTCCGCCCGAGCCCAACGGCTATCTCCACCTCGGCCACTCCAAGTCGATCTGCCTCAACTTCGGGCTCGCCCGGGAGACCGGCGGGCGCTGCCATCTGCGCTTCGACGACACCAACCCGACCAAGGAGGAGATGGAGTACATCGAGTCGATCCAGACCGATGTCCGCTGGCTCGGCTTCGACTGGGGCGAGCACCTCTACTACGCCTCGGACTACTTCGAGACCCTCTACGGCTGGGCCGAGCACCTCGTCGAGGCCGGGCTCGCCTATGTCGACGATCTCTCGGCCGAGGAGATCCGCGCCCACCGCGGCACCCTCACCGAGCCCGGCACGGAGAGCCCCTACCGGAACCGGTCGATCAAGGAGAACCTCGACCTGCTGCGCCGGATGCGGGCCGGCGAGTTCGCCGACGGAGCGAGGGTGCTGCGGGCCAAGATCGACATGGCCTCGGGCAACCTCAACCTCCGCGACCCGGTGCTCTACCGGATCCTCCACGCCGCTCACCCGCGGACCGGCGACGCCTGGTGCATCTACCCGACCTACGACTACGCGCACGGCCAGTCCGACGCGATCGAGCACATCACCCACTCGCTGTGCACCCTCGAGTTCGAGGACCACCGGCCGCTCTACAACTGGCTGATCGAGCACCTGCCGGTGCCCTCGAGGCCGCGCCAGATCGAGTTCGCCCGGCTCAACCTGAGCTCGACGGTGCTGTCCAAGCGCAAGCTGCTCCGGCTGGTCAACGAGGGCCACGTCGCCGGCTGGGACGACCCCCGGATGCCGACCCTGTCGGGGGTCCGGCGGCGCGGGGTCCCCCCCGAGGCGGTGCGCGCCCTGGTCGAGCGGGTCGGTCTCGCCAAGCGAGAGGGCACGGTCGACTATGCGCTGTTCGAGCACTGCATCCGCGATCTGCTCAACCGCACCGCCGAGCGGCGGATGGCGGTGCTCAGGCCGCTCAGGCTCATCATCACCAACTACCCCGAGGGCGAGATCGAGGAGCTCGAGGCGGTCAACAACCCCGAGGATCCGGCCGCCGGGAGCCGCCGGGTGCCCTTCGGCCGCGAGCTCTTCATCGAGCGCGACGACTTCATGGAGGACCCGCCGAAGAAGTTCTACCGGCTCGCGCCGGGGCGCGAGGTGCGGCTCCGCTACGCCTACCTCGTCACCTGCGACGAGGTCGTCAAGGACGCCGCCGGCGAGATCGTCGAGCTGCGCTGCAGCTACGACCCGGCGACCCGCGGCGGCGACGCCCCGGACGGCCGCAAGGTCAAGGCGACCCTGCACTGGGTGGCGGCGGCGGCCGCGGTCGAGGCCGAGGTCCGGCTCTATGACCACCTCTTCACGGTCGACAGCCCGGGCGCCGACCACGACCTCGCCGACGACCTCAACCCCGACTCCCTGGTGGTCCTCGCCGGGTGCAGGCTCGAGCCCGCCCTCGCCGGGCTCGCGCCGGGGACCCAGGTCCAGTTCGAGCGTCTCGGCTACTTCGCCCCCGACCTCGACACGACCCCGTCCCGGCCGGTCTTCAACCGGATCGTCACGCTGCGCGACACCTGGGCGAAGGTCGCTGCGCAGGGCGGCTGACGCCGCGAGCCGTCAGCCATCAGCGATCGGCTCTGGCTCAGAGCGCTGTTGCCATGTCTCTCCAAGTGACGTATTCCGCCTGGCTGACAGCTGACAGCTGACAGCTGACAGCTGACAGCTGACAGCTGATAGCTCAGTCGCCCGCCGGGACGGCGGCGACGTAGGTCGGGTCGTCGGTCGCCCGGTCGACTACCGAGGCGTAGGCGAGCAGCCGCGCCCCGGGGGTGGCGCTGCTG
Organism: Thermoanaerobaculales bacterium; assembly: GCA_025456145.1. Taxonomy (GTDB): domain Bacteria; phylum Acidobacteriota; class Thermoanaerobaculia; order Thermoanaerobaculales; family Sulfomarinibacteraceae; genus JAHECW01. The sequence continues at coordinate 144,882 of JALOLD010000005.1, forward strand.
ACGGTGGCGAAGGCGGTGCCCGCGGGCAGCGGCTGGTTGGCCTGGAGCCGGGAGGCAGCCGCGACGGTGAAGCTCAGGGTGGCGAGGGTCTCCCCGTCGGCAGCGTGGGCGACGACGGTTGCCTCGAGGGCCGCCTCGCCGATGTTGACCAGCCCGAGATTGGTCCGGAAGCGGCTGTCCTGGCGCAGCCCGGGCAGGACCGCCACCTCGCCCGTGGCGAGAGCGGTGCTCGCCGGGACGCCGGGGATGCCCTGGCCGTAGGTGCCGCCGGGCGTCGCGGCAAAGGTCCGGCTCGTCGCCATGACCAGGCCCTGCCGGGGGGTCAGACGCAGCGCGCCCGTGCCGTCGGCGGCGAGGGCGTCGGCGACCACATCGGGAAGCCGGATCACCCAGCCGTCGGGCACGTGCACGACATCGGTGGCGACGGGGCCGTCCTCGCCGATCAGGTCGATCTCCACGATGAGGTCGCCCGAGCCCGGGTTGACGAGGGTCAGATCGGTCCGCCACCGGGCGCCGCCGGCGCCGACGGCGTGGGCGACCGCGGGGATCCACAGCGGGTCCGAGACCCGGCCGACCCCGGTCGGACCGAGAAAGGTCGGGTCGCCGGTGCGCTCGTCGACCACCGAGGCATAGGCCGAGAAACGTCCTGACGCCGAGGTCTGACGGACCACCGCGAGGGCCGCGTCGGCGGCGACGCCGAGGGTCTCGAGCACCCGATTGAGCTGCAGCCAGCTCGACCCGGAGAGGGTCTCGTTGTGCTCGCCGAGGACCTCGGCCTCGGCGTCGTACACCCGGACAACCAGCGACACCTCGTCGCTGCCGGGGTTGACGAGGCCGAGGTTGGTCCGGAGGTCGGCGGGGTCGCCGAAGCCGAACAGCCGGATCGCGTCGCCGTCCGATGCCGCGTCGGCGGCCGGCCTCGCCGGGATGCCCTGGCCATAGCTGCCGCCGTCGCCGGTCGTCGCGGTCCGGGTCGTCGCGACGAGCGGGGTCGCCGAGGCGACCCGGAGCGCGCCGAGACCGCGGCCGCCGAGCAGCTCGAGGACGACGTCCTCGATCGCGAGCGTCGCGCCCCCCGCGACCGTACGCCGGACGGTCGCGGCGGCGGTCCCCGGGCCGGGCAGAAGCTCGACGTCCGCGGCGACCGGCGCGGTCCCGGGGTTGACGAGCTCGAGCGTGGTGGTCCATAAGGTGCCGGCGTCGCCCGCGGTCCGCGCCGCCGCCGGGATGACGAGGGTCGAGGAGGAGGGCGGCGGCCGGCACGACGGGCAGTCGACGGTGAGCCGCAGGTTACCGACCTCGATGTCCTCGGTGGTCCCGAGGAGCACCCGGATGGTGACCCCGGCCGCCAGATCCAGGGAGAGCCACGAGTCGGTGTCGCGGCCGGTGCAGCGTACCAACCGGTCGTCGTCGCTGCAGGCCCCGGCGAGGGCCTGGTAGGGCCCGCAGGCAGGGCCGGTCCACGCCGACAGCGCGGTGTCGGGGGTCGAGCCGCAGCTCGAGAAGGTGTAAAGCCCGCTCTCGGCCGGGGTGAACTCGAGCCAGATCGAGGCGTAACGGCCCGAGTCGGGGTCGCCGGGAAAGCTGGTGCACGGCACCGGCGGGTCCGACGCAGCGATGGTCGCACTCCTGTTCTCGGTCAGGACGGTGTACGGGAACGGACCTCCGCCGGGGATCAGCCGCGGCGTCGAGCAGTCGTCGCCCGGCTCGTAGACCCGCACGACCCTCGAGCCAAAGCCCGCCCGGCCGTCGGAGTCGACCGCGTTGGCCGCGACCAGCACCTCGGCGGCCGCGTCGAACACCCGCACGAAGGTCGCCCCGATCGAGCTCGCGCCGGCCGCTCCGGGGACCAGCCGCCAGTCGTCGGAGGCGAGGAAGCGCAAGTCGAGCGAGCCCCCGTCGGGGTCGACCGCGGTGGCCGGGAACGCCGCCGGGTCGCCGATAAAGACCTCGGTCGGGCCGTCGAGGGTCACCACCGGCGGTGCGCCCACCGGGTCGGCGAGCGCGAGCTCCCAGATGCCCCGGCCGTGGGTCGCCACCACCACCCGGCTGCCGTCGTCGGCGACCACCAGGTCGTGCACCGAGACCGCGGGCAGCCCGTCGCCGACCGGCGACCAGCTCGAGGCCCCGTCGGTCGAGCGGTAGAGCCCGACATCGGTGCCGGCGAAGGCGGTCGCCGGGTCGCTCGGGTGCCAGGCCAGCGCCTGGACGGCGAACGGCGGCAGCCCGGCGGTGGCCCCGGTCCAGGTCAGCCCGCCGTCGCTGCTGCGCAGCAGCTGCGGCTCGTCGGCCGCGGGGCGCGCGGTGCCGGCGAGGACGAGGTCGGCGGCGACCGGCGACAGCGCGACGCTGTTGACAAAGGCCGCGGTCGGCGTCTCGCGCCAGGTCGAGCCGCCGTCGTGGCTGGCCAGGACGGCGGCGCCCTTGCCGATGACGATCCGCTGGTGGTCGGCGGGGGTCACCGCCACCGCTCGGACGACGTCGAACGACCACCCGCCGCCGACCACCTCGGTCGGGAGGGCGAGCCAGGTCGCTCCTGCGTCGTCGGAGCGCCAGACCCGGCTCGAGCCGGTGAAGAGCTGCCAGGGCAGGTCCGGTCGCATGGTCAGGGGGGTGGCGAAGGGCGTCGGGTCGCCGCCGGTGGGCGGCGAGACGTCGAGCCACGAGCTGCCGCCGTCGAAGCTGCGGAACACCAGCGTGCCGTAGATCGTGCCGTACACCAGATCCGGCACGAGAGGGTTGACGGCGCTCTCGAAGCCGTCCCCGTCGAGCACCCACTCCCAGTCCTCGGCGCCCGGGCCGAGCCGGAGGTTGGTCTTGTTGTCCTGGGTACCGCCGATCAGCCGGTCGCGCCGGATCGGGTCGATGTCGAGGCCGTAGAACTGACGGGTCACCAGACCGGAGTTGCGTCCGCTCCAGGTCGAGCCGCGGTCGGCCGAGACCCAGACCCCCCCGTCGCAACCCAGCCAGAGCGCGCCGCCCTGCCAGGCGAAGGCGTGACCGTCGACGTGGGGCAGGGTCGGCGTGCCCATCCAGTCTCCGGCTGCGATCGGGTCCATCGTCGTCCAGCTCGCGCCACCGTTGGTCGTCCGGACGTACCAGACGCCGGCGGCGACGACCGTGTCCGGGTCCTCCGGGTCGACGGTGATCGCGTTGTCGTACCAGCCCTGGAAGAGCAGATAGGCGCCGGGGTCGGCGGTGGCGCTCCAGCTCGCGCCGCGGTCGGTCGAGCGGTAGATCGCGACCGCCGGGCCCTGCGGGGTGTAGTGCGAGGTGTTGAGCGCGGCATAGAGCACCCGGTCGTCGGACGGTGCGACGGCGAGGGCGATCCGGTTGGCGTTCGGGTTGTTGAGCAGCGCATCGGGAAGCCCGCCGGCGGCCGGCGCCCAGCTCGCACCGCCGTCGCCCGAGATCATGACCCGGGCCAGGCCGTCGGGGCAACGGCTGAAGCACCACAGCGCCGCCCACAGACGGTCCGGGTCGGCGGCCGAGCGCACGACATCGGTGACGCCGAGCAGATCCGGATGGCCCAACGGCTCGCTCCAGCTCAGCCCGCCGTCGTCGGTGGCGAGCAGCCCGCGCTCGGTCGCGGCGAGCACCCGCTCGGGGTCGCGCGGGTCGACCGAGAGGGCGAAGAACTGCTCGGCGACGATCTCGCCGGGCTGGGGCAGGAACCAGCTCTCGCCGCCATCGTCGGATCGCAGCAGACCGATCCCGGGTACGAAGAAGCTGCCCAGCCCGCCCTCGCCGCTGCCCAGGTAGACGACCTCGGGGTCCGACGGCGCATAGGCGACCGCGCCGACCGACAGATCGGAAAGGCCGTCGGTCAGGGGCCGCCAGGTGCCGCCGTGGTCGTCGGTCTTCCACAGCCCGCCGCTCGCCGCGCCGGCGACCAGCGTGCCGTCGTCGACCGGGTGGGGCGCGAGCGCGGTCATCCGTCCGGCACCGTTGCCCGGCCCGAGGCTCACCCAGCCGGTCCCGGCGGCGCCGCCCCCGGCCGACCGGCGGTGCTCGGCGGCGAGCCACCGCTCGTAGCCCCAGCGCGCCCGCTCGAGCAGCTGCTCGCCGCCCCGCTCGGCGGCGATGCCGTGGCGCTCGCGGTAGAGCCGAATCCGCTCGAGGATCGAGGCCGCCTCGTCGTCGCGCCGGGAAAAGGGTTCGGCGGCCTCCGTCGCGGCCGGACCGAGGCCGACGACGAGGGCGAGCGTCCAGGTCAGGAGGCGCATGGAGGCATCATAGCCGCATCGTCGGGATCAAGGTGTGACCGGGGTCGGGGTCGAAGGCGGCGGCGAGCGTTCGTCGGCCGGCCGATCGCCCTCGTCAGGGCCTAGAACCACCTCGGGGCCGCTCTCGCCGAGAGCGGCCCCGATGTGGTGCCGAAGGCCGGACTCGAACCGGCACGGATCTCTCCACACGGCCCTCAACCGTGCGCGTCTACCAATTCCGCCACTTCGGCAGCGCGGAGCATCTTAGAAGGTGTGCCATCGGTTGGCAAGGGGTCGAGCCGGGTCAGCCCTGATCCGGCGCCGTGCCCTCGGCCGCCCCGGCGTCGTCGGTCGCAGCCTCCTCGGTCGTCGCCGGCGCCTCGTCGACGGCCGGCTCGACCGGCTCGACCGACTCGACCGCCACCGGCGCCGGCGCCGGGATCTCCCCCGACTCCATCACCGAGGTGTGCTTCTTGCCCGACAGGATGGCCAGGGCGAGGGAGAGCACGACGAACAGGATGAACGACCCGGTCGTCATCCGGTGCATGATGTTCGAGGCCGATCGCGGGCCGAACGAGGTCTGGCTGCCGCCGCCGCCAAAGGCCCCGGCGAGATCGGCGCCCTTGCCCTGCTGCAGCAGGACCACCAGGATCAGGAAGATACAGACGAGCACGTACAGGATCACCAACAGAATCGTCACGTTACACTCCCGCGGCGCGGTCCGCCGCAGCGCGGATGATAGCCGAAAACGAGTCAACGTCAAGGCTCGCACCGCCGATCAGACCGCCGTCGACATCGGGGCGGGCGAGCAGCTCGTGGGCGTTCGACGGCTTGAGGCTGCCGCCGTAGAGGATCCGCAGCGCCGCCGCGGCGGCCGGCGAGAAGGCGCGCTCGAGGCACGAGCGGACGAAAGCGTGCGCCTCCTGGGCCTGCTCGGGGCTCGCGGTGCGGCCGGTGCCGATCGCCCACACCGGCTCATAGGCGACGACCAGGCGGTCGGGGTCGAGGGAGCCGAGACCGTCGGTCTGGCTCGAGAGCACCGCGAAGGTCCGGTCGGCCTCGCGCTCGGCGAGGGTCTCGCCGATGCAGTAGATCACGGTCAGCCCGGCGCGCTGGGCGGCCCGCGCCCGGTCGCGGGCGGTCCGGTCGGTCTCGCCGAACAAGGTCCGGCGCTCGCTGTGGCCGACGATCACCCAGCCGACCCCGAGCTCGACGAGCATCGCGGCCGACACCTCGCCGGTGAAGGCGCCGTGGGTCTCCCAGTGCACGTTCTGCGCCGCGAGGCCGAGGGGCGAGCCGGCGGCGACCATCGCCGCTGCCGGCAGCGAGGTGAAGGGCGGCGCGACGACGACGTCGACCGACGCCGGCGGGCGGGTCGCGAGCAGGCCCTCGACGAGCGCCGTGGTCTCGGCGACGGTGTTGTGCATCTTCCAGTTGCCGGCGATGACGGGTCGGCGCATCTAGCTCTCCAGCGCGACGATCGCGGGCAGCGGCTCGCCGGTCAGGAAGCTCAGCGAGGCGCCGCCGCCGGTCGAGACGTGGCCGATGGCGTCGGCGACCCCGGCCCGCCGGATCGCCATCACCGACTCGCCGCCGCCGACCACCGTGAAGCCCGGGCAGCCGGCGAGGGCGCGGGCGACCGCGAGCGTGCCCTCGGAGAACGCGTCGACCTCGAACACCCCCATCGGGCCGTTCCAGAACGCGGTGCGGGCCGGCGCGATGAGCTCGGCGAAGCGACGCCGGCTCGCCGGGCCGAGGTCGACGACCATCCGATCGGCGGGGATCCGGTCGGCCGCCACCACCTCGATCCGCCCGGCGGCGTCGAGCGAGTCGGCGACCACGACGTCGCTCGGCAGCTCGAGGGCGATGCCGCGCGCGGCGGCGCGGTCGACCACCGCGCGGGCGGTGTCGAGCATCTCGTCCTCGACCAGCGAGCGGCCGATCTCGAGACCCTTCGCCTTGAAGAAGGTGTTGGCCATCCCGCCGCCGATGAGCAGCGTGTCGACCCGGTCGAGCAGCGCCTCCAGCGGCGCGGTCTTGGTCGACACCTTGGCGCCGCCGACGATCGCGACATAGGGCCGCTCGGGCTCGGACACCAACCGGTCGAGGGAGGCGACCTCGCGCTCCATGAGAAAACCCGCGGCCTTGCGGCCGGCGCCGAACCGGCTCGCCACCGCGGCGACCGACGCGTGCGCTCGGTGCGCGGTGCCGAAGGCGTCATTGACATAGTGGGTGAAGCCGCTCGCCAGCCGCGCCGCGAACTCCGGGTCGTTGGCCTTCTCGCCGGGGTGGAAGCGGAGGTTCTCGAGCAGCAGCAGGGTGCCCGGCTCGGCCCCGGCGATCGCCGGGTCGAGGCAGTCGGCGACGAAGCGTACCGGCCGGCCGAGCGCCTCGGCGAGGACCGCGGCCACCGGGGCGAGCGAGTAGGCCGGGTCGGGCGCGCCCTTGGCGTTGCCGAGGTGGGAGCACGCCGCGACGACCGACGCTCGGTCGAGCAGCCAGCGGACGGTCGGCAGGGCGGCGACGATCCGGGCGTCGTCCTGGACCGCCCCGCCCGAGACCGGCACGTTGAGGTCGAGCCGGGTGAGCACCCGCGCGCCGTCGAGGTCGGTCAGTGCGGCGAGGGCGGGCAGGCTCACGCCGAGTCCCGGGCGACCATCCAGCCGAGCAGGTCGACGCAGCGTATCGAGTAGGAGTTCTCGTTGTCGTACCAGCTCACCGCCCGGAAGAAGGTCGGTGCGACCTGCGACATGAGCTCGAGGTCGACGATCGACGAGTGGGTCTCGCCGATGATGTCGCTCGACACCAGGGGCTCGGTGGCGGCGCGGAGGATGCCCTTGAGCTCGCCGGCCGCGGCCTCGACCATCGCCTGGCGGAGCTCGTCGACCGACGATGGGCGGCCGGCGACGAAGACCAGGTCGCAGACCGAGCCGTCGGCGACCGGGACCCGCATCGCGGCGCCGTCGAGCTTGCCGGCGAGCGCCGGGTAAACCAGCGCGATCGCCCGGGCCGCGCCGGTCGAGGTCGGGATGATGTTGATCGCCGCCGCCCGGGCCCGCCGCATGTCCTTGGGGTGCTGGACGTCGAGGATCTTCTGGTCGTTGGTGTAGGCGTGGGTGGTGGTCAGCCAGCCGTGCTCGATGCCGACCGTCTCGTGGAGCACCTTGACCAACGGCGCCAGGCAGTTGGTGGTGCACGAGGCGTTCGACACGACGTGGTGGGCGTTGGGGTCGTACGCCTGGTGGTTGACCCCCATGACAAAGGTCTCGTCGACGTTCTTGCCGGGGGCGGTGATGATCACCTTGCGGGCGCCGGCGGTCAGGTGGGCGCCGGCCGAGGTGCGGTTGCTGAACAGCCCGGTGGCCTCGAAGACATAGTCGACGCCGAGCTCCTTCCAGGGGAGCTTCGACGGGTCGCGCTCGGCGAGGACCTTCATCGCGTCGCCGTCGATCGTGATGGTCTGGCCCTCGACCTCGACCGGGCCGGCGTAGCGGCCGTGCACCGAGTCGTGCTTGAACAGATAGCCGAGCATCTCGGGCGACGAGAGGTCGTTGATCGCGACGAGGTCGAAGCCCTCGCGAGCCTTGAGGTGGCGCGCCACCAGGCGGCCGATCCGTCCGAAACCGTTGATGCCGACGCGAATGCTCATCGGGGTCCTCCACTGAGACGATCGGCGCGAGAGTATAGCAGAGACGGGCTCGACCAGACGGGCTTGCGCGTCGCCGAGCCGTGTGCTAGGGTGTCGCTTCGTGTGGCCCGTTCGTCTAGGGGTCTAGGACGCTGGCCTCTCACGCCGGTAACACGGGTTCGAATCCCGTACGGGCTACCATGACTCCTTGCAGTCGTCCTGCTGGTCCGGGATCCAGACCTTCGCCCCTCCTGCTTCCAAGCTGCCTCGAGAGCGCCCGGTTCGAATCCCGTACGGGCTACCATGACTCCCTCCGGTCGTCCGACCGGTTCGGGATCCAGACCTTCGCCCCTCCTGCTTCCAGGCTGCCTGGAAACTGCCCGGTTCGAATCCCGTACGGGCACCCATGACTCCCTCCGGTCGTCCGACCGGTTCGCGACCCGGACCTTCGATTGCCTTGGCCGAGGGGGTCGCTCGGCCGGTCGTTACTGAGACCGGATTTCTATTCTTCCCCTGTTGAGGTAAGATCCTCGCGTTCACGCAATCCACCGACCGCCCGCGCAAAGGAGTCAGACCGATGACCGACCAAACCCCGCCGAAAGGGCCGAACAGCAACGTCCCACCCCCGCCTCCGGCGGGACCGCCGCCGTCCGCTCCGTCGAGCGGTGGCGTCTCGCCCAACCGCAAGCTCTTCGTCGTGCTCTCCTACCTCGGCCTGCTCGCGCTCATCCCGCTGCTCGTCGAGAAGGACGACCGCGAGGTCCAGTGGCACGCCAAGCACGGGCTCGTCCTGACCGTGGTCGAGTTTGTCGCGATCATCGCGCTGTGGATCGTGATCATGATCGTCGGCGCGATCAGCGGCGGGCTCGGCTGTGTGCTCGGTCTGATCTGGCCGGTGGCGATGCTCGGGATCCTCATCCTCCACATCATGTGCATCGTCAAAGGGGTCAACGGCGAGCGCTTCCTCGTCCCGGGGATCAGCGAGCTCACCGACCGGTTCTGATCACCGGGCCGACTGGCCGCGCGAGAGCCCGAGAAAGTGCGAGGGCCGCCCATCGGGGCGGCCCTCGGTGTCTTCATCGCGCGATCCGCTACTCGGTCTTGCCGCCCGACATCACGAGGGCCGGGAAGGCGCCGTTGCAGCCGAGCTCGTCGGGGGCGGTGAAGTCCGAACCGACCGCCGCCACGGTGCCCTCGATCGCCATGTTGGCCGAGACCGTGAAGGTCACGGTCCACTCCATGACGCCGCTCCCGGTCGAGGTGTAGGAGTCGGAGAAGGTGACCCCCGAGGCGAAGTCGGCGAGCGGGGTCGGGCTCATGCCGATGCCCCAGAGGAACTGCAGGGTGCAGGCCGGCTCGCCGCCCGAGAGCTTGTCCCAGTTGAAGTAGGTGCCGTTGATCTGGGTCACGACGCCCGAGTCGATCACGATGTTGCCGCCGGCCGCGAAGAACGCCGAGTCGTAGATCGAGATCTGGTAGGTGCCGTCGACCGAGCCCGAGCCGGCCGTGGTGGCGTCGGACTCGAGGGTCGTCGGGTCGGTCGAGGCGTTGTCGACCTTCGAGGCCCCGAACACCGCCGACCCGGCGGTGATCTCGACCGACAGGGTGGCGTCGTCGAAGTTGGCGACCCCGGTGAACAGCTGGTCGACCCGCCGCAGGTAGGGCTCCCAGGCGCCGAGGGTGAGGTTGGCCGTGGCGATCGAGTTGCCCTCGGGGTCGAGCAGGCTCGCCGAGGCGGTCGCGCCGGCCGCGCCGGCGGTCGCGTAGACGTTGGTCCGGAAGGCCGAGTTGTAGCTCAGACCGACCACGGTGGCGGTGCCGCCCGTCTGGGTGGCGGCGGTGGTCGGGACGCCCTCGAAGCCCTGGCCGAAGGTCGACGAGCCGTCCGAGGCGAAGATCCGCGAGTTGACGACGACCACGTCGCTCGCGGTCACCCGGAAGGCGCCGTTGCCGGTGGTCAGGCCGAAGCTCGCGTTGATGATGTCGGTGAAGACCGCCGTCTCGCCCGGGGCGAGGGTGAAGGCGACCGAGATCGGGTTGGGGTTGGCCTGACCGCGGACCAGCCAGTAGACCGAGCCCGTGACCGTGGTGTCGCCGGGGTTCGCGATGTAGAGGTCGGTGCCCCACGGCGCGCCGCGGCCGGCGGCCGGGACGATGATGTCGGTGCCGCCGAGCAGGGCGAACGAGGGCGCGGCAGCCGCCACGAGGACGAGCACGAACAAAGCGGTGATCAGACGGCGCATCGGGGCCTCCTAGAGACGGTCTTCCGGTCAGCGGCCATCACCATACCACCGAAACCGGCGGAGCAGGCGGTGACCTCTGCCGGGGCTGACCCTAGATTGTACGTCAGATCCCGACTGTGGTTGAGGTCAAGAGTTGTGAATCACGGGTCTTGAGGGCTTGGCCGGTCCCTTCGGGACCTGGGCTTGAGGGCGTGACGGTCGATGCACCCGTGCTCGAGACCCCAAGCCCAGACGCCGCAGGCGCCGGCCAAGCCCTCAAGTCCAGGCGACGAAGTCGCCGGCCAGGCCCTCACGCCCAGGCGACGAAGTCGCCGGTCACGCCCAGGCGCCAACGGCGCCGGTCACCCCCAGGCGCCCGCGGCGCCGGCCACGCCCTCCGTCGCGCCGGCCACGCCCTCAAGCCCCGACGCCGGCGGAGATCCGGTAGGATACCCCGGTGAGCTACCAGGTCCTCGCCCGCTCGTGGCGACCGCAGCGCTTCGCCGACCTGCTCGGTCAGGACGCGGTCGTCCAGACCCTGCGCAACGCGCTGTCGGGCGACGCCCTCGGCCACGCCTACCTGTTCTCGGGTCTGCGCGGGGTCGGCAAGACCACCGCCGCCCGGCTGCTCGCCAAGGCGGTCAACTGCGCCGAGGGTCCGACCGCCGAGCCGTGCGGCCGCTGCGACTCGTGTCGGGAGGTCGCCGAGGGCTCGAGCATCGACGTCGTCGAGATCGACGGCGCCTCGAACCGCAAGATCGAGGACGTTCGCGAGCTGCGGGAGATGCTTCGTTTCCATCCGACGCGGGACCGATTTCGAGTGATCATCATCGACGAGGTCCACATGCTGACGCGAGAGGCGTTTAACGCCCTGCTCAAGAGCATCGAGGAGCCGCCGTCGTACGTCCTCTTCGTCCTCGCTACGACCGAGCGGCACAAGGTCCCGGCGACCATCCTCTCGCGCTGCCAGCAGCTCGAGTTCCGGCCGCTCTCGGCCGACGCGATCCGCGCCCACCTCGAGGCGGTCGCCGGGCGCGAGGGCTTCTCGCTCAGCCCGGGCGCCGCCGCCGCGATCGCCGCCGCCGCCCAGGGCAGCGTCCGCGACGCGCTGTCGCTGGTCGACCAGCTGCGCGCCTTCGCCGCCGACGCGATCGACGACGCCGCGGTGGCGACGGTGCTCGGCGTGCCGCCCTTCGAGGTCACCGCGGGGCTCGTCGACGCCCTCGCCGACGGCCGGGTCGCCGCCGCCCTCGAGACGATCCGGGGCGAGCTCGCGGCCGGCCACGACGCGACCATCCTCTACCACGAGACCGGACGCCTGCTCCGCGCCATGCTCCACCTCGCCGTCGACCCGGGTCTCGAGCCCTCCCTCACCGACGACCAGCGCGGGGCGATCGAGGGGCGGGCGAGGAACCTCGGCGTCGATGTCCTGACCCGCATGCTCGGCTTGTGGCTCGAGCAGGAGCCGATGCTCCGCGACGCCGCCAACCGCGAGCTCGCCCTCGAGGTCGCGGCACTCCGGCTGGCCCGCTGGCCGGCGGTTCGACGGCTCGAGAGGTGGCTGGCCGGCGAAACCGCGCCGCCCGCGACGGGGCCGCCAACGGTCACCGGGAGGGATGGCGGGCCGGGTAGCGAGCCGCCCTCGGCAGGCGCTCGGCCGGCGAGCCTGGCCGACGCGCTGTGGGACGAGCAGCCCCGCCTCGCCGGTGCGGTCGAAGCGGCGCGCCCGAGCCTCGAGGGCGATGTCCTGACCCTGTGGTTTGCCGGCGGGGCCGGCGCCTCGGCGAGGTATGCCGGCTCGGCGGCGATGCGCCGCCCCCTCGAGGCCGCCTGCCGCCGCCTCTTCCCCGGTGCGGCCACCGTCCGGGTCGCCGTCGAGGGCGGGTCGGGAGCCGACGACGCGCCCACCGACGAGCTGCTCGCCGAGGTCGAGGCCGACCCGGGGGTGGCTCGGGCCCGCGCCGTGATCGGCGGCGAGATCGTCGGCGTGCGGCGCGACGGCGGAGGCTGATGGACCTCCGTCCGATGGCGGTGCGGGTGCTGCTCGAGCACCTGCAGCGGCTGCCCGGGATCGGCCCGCGGACCGCGCGCAGCCTCGCCGACCACCTGCTGACCGTCGAGCCGGCCCAGGTCGCCGGGCTCGCCGAGGCCCTCGCCCGGCTCCACGAGCGGGTTCGGCTGTGCTCGGTGTGCTCGATGCTCACCGAGGGCGACCCCTGCCCGGTCTGCACCGACCCCGGTCGCGACCGCACCGCGATCCTCGTCGTCGAGACGCCGACCACCGTCTGGTCGGTCGAGGACACGCGGCAGTATCACGGCCTCTACCACGTCCTGCTCGGCCACCTCTCGCCGTTGCACGGGGTCGGCCCCGACGACCTGACGATCGACGCCCTGCTCGAGAGGTGCCGGTCGGGAGGCATCGCGGAGGTCATCCTCGCCACCGACCCGACGGTCGAGGGCGAGACGACGGCGGTCTACATCGCCCGCCGTCTCGAGGGCTCGGGGATCACGGTCAGCCGGCCGGCGTCGGGGATCCCGGTCGGCGGCGAGCTCGCCGCGGTCGACCACCTGACGCTGGCCCAGGCGTTGCAGTCCCGGCGCCGGGTCTGAGAGCCCGCCTCCCGGCCGGGCGGGGATGTTGCGTCGGTCCTTGCTGGGCTATGATGTCTGTGCTAGAGATGTTCTCACGAGGAGTGTGCGACGGTGAACCCCAGCATGGTGATGTATGAGGAGGAGTTCGAGCGGATCACGCAGCTCCTCAACCGGCTCCGGATCGACGCGAGCGCGAAGATCGTCTTCTTGGTCGACAAGAACGGCCAGCAGATCGCCGGCGCCGGCGAGATCGACCAGGTCGACACCACCTCGCTGGCCTCGCTGACCGCGGGCAACGTCGCCGCCACCGACGGGCTCGCCAAGCTGATCGGCGAGAAAGAGTTCTCGATCCTCTTCCACGAGGGGCGCAAGGACAACATCCACATCTCGATCGTCGGCCAGCGGTTGATCCTCGTCGTGATCTTCGACGAGCGGTCATCGCTCGGCCTGGTCCGGCTGCGGGTTCGCAAGACCTCGTCCGACATCGAGCGGGTGCTCACCGACATCGAGCTCAAGGCCCAGGAGGTCGGCGCCGAGGACGCCGAGTCGCCGTTCGCCGAGATCACCGACGAAGACATCGACGCGCTGTTCTCAGAATGAGCTTCATCAACTACGCCGCCCGCGAGATCAACGTCAAGATCGTCTTCTACGGTCCCGGTCTGGGCGGCAAGACGACCAACCTCCAGTACATCTACGAGAAGTCGAACCCCCAGCAGAAGGGCAAGCTGATCTCGCTCGCCACCGAGACCGACCGGACCCTGTTCTTCGACTTCCTGCCCCTCGACCTGGGCTCGGTACGGGGCTTCAAGACCCGCTTCCACCTCTACACGGTGCCCGGCCAGGTGTTCTACGACGCGTCGCGCAAGCTGATCCTCAAAGGCGTCGACGGAGTGGTCTTCGTCTCGGACTCGCAGGAAGCCCGGATGGACGCCAACATCGAGAGCCTGCGCAACCTCGAGGACAACCTCGCCGAGAACGGCTTCGACCTCAAGGCGATCCCCTACGTCCTCCAGTTCAACAAGCGCGACCTGCCGACCGCGGTGCCGGTCGACCAGATGTACCGCGCGCTCAACTTCAAGGGTGAGCCGACCTTCGAGGCGATCGCGGTGCAGGGAATGGGGGTCTTCGAGACTCTCAAGGCGGTCGCCAAGCAGGTCCTCTACGAGCTCCGCCGCCGCTAGGCGACGCTCGGATCGCTCCGTCGCGGCGACGAAAACACAAAGACACCAAGACACGAAGACACGAAGACACGAAGACACCAAGACACGAAGAAGAGCACAGCGGATATCCTCCCTGTGGCTTTCGTGTCTCGGCGCGATGGCGGTCGTGACGGTGCGACGGCTCGCGCTTTCGACGCAGATTCGCCATAATCGATGCCCGTGAGTGGCACCGAGAACCGCTGGGCAGTGGCGATCCTCGCCGCCGGCAAGGGCACGCGGATGCGCTCGGACCGACCCAAGGTCCTCCACGAGCTCGCCGGCCGGCCCCTCGTCGACCACGTCGTCGATCTCGCACTCGCCGTCGCTCGGCCTCACGATGTCGTCGTCGTGGTCGGCCACGGGGCCGGCGAGGTCGGCGAGCTGGTCGGCTCGCGCGGCGCGAGCGCGGTCGTCCAGGAGCCCCAGCTCGGCACCGGCGACGCCCTCCGGGTCGCCCTCGGCGGTCTCGCCGGCCGCCCGGCCGAGCGCCTGCTCGTGCTCTCCGGCGATGTCCCGCTGCTCCGTGCGCGAACCCTCGAGCGGCTCATGGCGGCCGCCGAGGGCGGCGCCGCGGCGGTCCTTCTCACCGCCGAGCTCGACGACCCCGGCGCCTACGGACGGGTCATCCGCGGCGCCGACGGCGCCGTCGAGGCAGTGGTCGAGGCCCGTGACGCGAGCTTCGCCGAGCTCGCCGTCCGCGAGGTCAACGCGGGGATCTACGCCTTCGACCGCGCCGTCGTCGCCGAGGCCCTCGCCGGGCTCGGGACCGACAACGCCCAGGGCGAGGTCTACCTCACCGATGTCGCCGCGGCGCTCCGGGCCGCCGGGCACCGGGTGGCCGCGGTCCGGCTCGACGACCCGGTGGAGATGCAGGGCATCAACACCCGCGCCGACCTCGCCGAGGCCGAGCGGGTGCTCAACCGGATGGTGCTCGACGGGCTCATGGCCGCCGGAGTGACGATCCGCGATCCCCGGACCACCTGGGTCGACCCCCGCGCCGAGATCGGCCGCGACACGGTCGTCGAGCCCGGCGTCGTGATCCGTGGCCGCTGCCGGATCGGCGGCGGCGCGCGGATCGGCGCCAACAGCGTCCTCGACAACGCCGCGGTCGCCGCCGGCGAGCAGGTCCGGCCGCTGACCTTCCTGACCGGCGAGTGAGGGTGTGACCGGCGCCGGCGGCGCCTGGTCTCGACATCGCACCCGAGGAATCGACGCACCAGCAAGGCCTCAAGACCTCAGCCCGACAGTGATACCCTGACTGGGCCGCGGGACCGCGGCGCGACGCGACCCATGGAGGCACGAGGGATGAACCCGCTCAAGGCACTGTGGGAGGACCACCGGCAGGCGCCCTGGCTCGATTACATCGAGCGCGACCTGCTCACCGGGGGCGGGCTCGAGCGGCTGGTCCGCGACGACGGGGTGCGCGGCGTCACCTCCAACCCGTCGATCTTCAAGGCCGCGATCACCGGGTCGGGGTCCTACGACGCCGACATCGACGGCTTCCTCGCCGCCCATCCCGGGGCCTCGACCGGCGAGCTGTACGAGGCGCTCGCGATCCGCGACATCCAGCTCGCCGCCGACATCCTCGCCCCGGTCTACCGCGAGTCCGGCCGGACCGACGGCTTCGTCTCGCTCGAGGTGTCGCCCCACCTCGCCCACGACAGCGCCGGCACCGAGGCCGAGGCGGTCAGGCTGTGGGGCGCCGTCGACCGGCCGAACCTGATGGTCAAGGTGCCGGCCACCGCCGCCGGCATCCCGGCGATCGAGGCGCTCATCGCGGCCGGGGTCAACGTCAACGCGACGCTGATGTTCTCGCTGACCGACTACGACGCGGTGGCCGGCGCCTTCCTGCGCGGGCTCGAGCGGCGCGACGACCCGTCGGGGGTGGCCTCGGTGGCGTCGTTCTTCGTCAGCCGGGTCGACTCCAAGGTCGACGCCGCCCTCGAGCGGATCGGCAGCGACGAGGCGCTCGGCCTGCGCGGCCGCGCCGCGATCGCCAACTCGCGTCTCGCTTACCGCCGCTTCCTCGACCTCTTCCACGGGCCGGCCTTCGCCAGTCTCGCGGCCCGGGGCGCCCAGGTCCAGCGTCCGCTGTGGGCCTCGACCAGCACCAAGAACCCGGCCTACGCCGACACGCTGTACGTCGAGGAGCTGGTCGGTCCGGAGACCGTCAACACGCTGCCCACCGCGACCCTCGAGGCCTACCGCGACCACGGGCGGCCGCGCTCCCGGGTCGCCGGGAGCTTCGCCGAGGACGCGGCGCTGCTCGAGCGGCTCGGCGGGCTCGGGATCGCGCTCGATGCGATCACCGCCGAGCTCCAGACCGAGGGGGTGGCCGCCTTCGCCGACGCCTTCGACTCGCTCCTCGCCGCCCTCGATCGCAAGCGGGCGGCGCGGGCGGCGGCCGCGGGCTGACGGCTACCGGCTACCGGCTTTTCACTCCGCCGCCCCGCCGTAGCCACAATCCGGGTACACTCTGCCCTTCGACGGGAGTGGGGGAGGCGCTCGATGTGCGGAATCATCGGTTATGTCGGGGCGGACCAGGTCGTACCGGTGGTCCTCGACGGTCTGCGGCGGCTCGAGTACCGGGGCTACGACTCGGCCGGGATGGCGGTGATCGGCGACGACGGCATCCGGATCCTGCGCGCCGCCGGCAAGCTCCGCAACCTCGAGCAGCGCGCCTACCACGAGCCGCTCTACGGGACCACCGGCGTCGGTCACACCCGCTGGGCGACCCACGGCGCGCCGACCGAGGCCAACGCCCACCCCCAGGTCGACGGTCGCGGCGAGATCGCGGTGGTCCACAACGGTATCCTCGAGAACTACGCGGCGTTGCGCCGCGAGCTCCTCGACGACGGGGTCGAGCTCGCCTCGGACACCGACACCGAGCTCATCGCCCAGCTCCTCGGGCGCGAGACCGGATGCCTCGCCGAGCGCGTGCTCAGGGTGCTGCCCCGGCTCCAGGGCCAGTATGCGGTGGTCACCGTGCGGAGCGCCGAGCCCGACACCGTCGTCGCCTTCCGGCAGGGCCCGCCGTTGGTCATCGGCATTGGCCGGGGCGAGAACCTGGTCGCCTCGGACGTCACCGCGATCCTCCACCGCACCCGCGAGGTGGTCTATCTCGACAACGGCGAGGTCGCGGTGGTCCGGGCCGATCGGGTCGAGCTCCTCGACGCCGCCGGCGGGCCGGTCGAGCGGCCGCCGGAGACCCTCGACTGGGACGCCGGCCGGGTCGAGAAGGGCGGCTACCGCCACTTCATGCTCAAGGAGATCTTCGAGCAGCCCGACGCCATCCGGAACACGGTCCGCGCCCACCTCGACGCCGAGCGAAGCGGCGTCATCGTCGACGGGCTCGGGATCCCGGCCGACCGGCTCGACCGGCTGCGCCGCATCCACCTGGTCGCCTGCGGAACCTCGTGGCACTCCTGCCTGGTCGGCAAGTTCATCCTCGAGCGGCTGACCGGGCTGCCGACCGAGGTCGACTACGCCTCCGAGTACCGCTACCGCGAGCCGCTGCTCGGCGACGACCTGCTGGTGGTCGGCGTCACCCAGTCCGGCGAGACCGCCGACACCCTCTCGGCGATGGAGCTCGCGGCCGCCGGCGGGGCGCTCCTCGCGACCGTCTGCAACGTCCGCGGCTCCTCGTCGTGGCGGCTGGCGACCGCGCGGATGCTGACCCAGGCCGGCCCCGAGATCGGGGTCGCCTCGACCAAGGCCTTCACCACCCAGCTCGTCGCCCTGACGGTGCTCGCCCTCGCCCTGCGCCGGGCGCGCGGGCTCGCCGACCGGCTCGACGAGCAGCTCGTCAGGGAGCTCCAGCGGCTGCCGCTCGCGGTCGAGGAGGTGCTGCGCACCGACCGCGCCCTCTACCGCCGAGGCACCGAGATCCTCAGCGAGGCCACCGACTCGCTCTACCTCGGCCGGGGCATCCTCTACCCGATCGCCCTCGAGGGCGCCCTCAAGCTCAAGGAGATCTCCTACCTCCACGCCGAGGGCTACCCGGCGGGCGAGATGAAGCACGGCCCGATCGCACTGGTCACCGACGGCTTCCCGGTGGTCGCGGTGGCGACCGCGACCGCGACCCGCGACAAGCTCCTCGGCAACCTCATGGAGGTTAGGGCGCGCGGCGCGACGGTGCTCGCCGTCGCCGAGCCCGAGGCGGACGACGTCGCCGAGATCGCCGAGCTCGTCCTGCCGGTGCCGACGGTCCACCCGCTGCTCCAGCCGGTGGTCGCCGTCGTGCCGCTCCAGCTGCTCGCCTACAACGTCGCGGTCGAGCTCGGCCACGATGTCGACCAGCCGCGCAACCTCGCCAAGTCGGTCACCGTCGAGTAGGGAGGGCGTGGCCGGCGTCTTCGACGCCTGGGCGTGGCCGGCCCCAGCGGGACCTGGGCATGAGGGCGTGGCCGGTCTCTGCGAGACCTGGGCTTGAGGGCGTGGCCGGCCCCTGCGGGACCTGGGCTTGAGGGCGTGGCCGGTCCCTTCGGGACCTGGGGGTGAGGACGTGACCGGTCCCTTCGGGACCTGGGGGTGAGGGCGTGGCCGGTCCCTTCGGGACCTGGGGGTGAGGGCGTGGCCGGTCCCTTCGGGACCTGGGCTTGAGGGCGTGACCGGTCCCTTCGGGACCTGGGGGTGAGGGCGTGTCGGTCGATGCCCTCTCAGCCCAGGCGCCGAAGGCGCCGGCCAAGCCCAGGCGCCACCGGCGCCGGTCACGTCCAGGCGCCGAAGGCGCCGGCCAAGCCCAGGCGCCACCGGCGCCGGTCACGTCCAGGCGCCGAAGGCGCCGGTCATGCCCAGGCGCCACCGGCGCCGGTCACGTCCAGGCGCCACCGGCGCCGGCCACGCCCTCGCGCCCCCGCTCCCTGCTACGATCCGACCGTGAGCTCCCTCGCCTACCACATCGCCACGGTGCTCGGGCTCGGCGACCGGCTGCCGGCGCCGGGGACGACCGCGGGCTCGCTGCCGGCGATCGTCGGCTGGTGGCTGGCGGCGGTCGTCCTTCCCGATCCCGGATCGCGGATCGCGGCGACGATCGCGGGCGCGGTCATCGTCGTCGCCGCCGGCGGGTGGGCCGCGGGGGCGGAGGCGCGGCGGCGCGGCGGCGCCGACCCGGGTCCGGTGGTCATCGACGAGGTCGCCGGCCAGTGGCTCGCGGTGCTGCCGGCGCCGCTGCTCCTCGCCGACCAGAGCGCGGCGAGGCTCGGTCTGGCGGCGTTGGGCGCCTTTCTCCTCTTCCGCCTCTTCGACGTCGTCAAGCCGTGGCCGGTGAGCGCCCTCGAGCGGCTGCCCGGCGGCCTCGGCATCATGGCCGACGACGTGGCCGCGGCGGGCTACGCCGCCGGGCTGCTCGCCGGCGCCCTCTGGGTGCTCTGAGCGGCGCCGGTCAGAGGGGATCGATCTCGGCGACCAGCCGGGCCGGGCCGACGAGACGCGAGGGCGCGGTCGGCGGCTCGCCCAGGGCCTCGACGATCAGGGCGTCGCCCGAGAGCGGGACCACCGTGATGGACTCGCGACCGGTCGCGGCGAGGGCCAGCAGACCGGCCGCCACGACCCCCGAGCCGCAGCACAGGACCTCGGCCGGGACCCCGCGCTCGAGCGAGCGGATGGCCAGGGCGTCGTCCCCGATCGGCTCGACGAGGTGGACGTTGGCCCCTTCGGGTCCGAGATCGGGGTGGTGGCGCAGCGGCCGCGCCGTCGTCTCGAGGTCGAGCTCGGCGAGACCGACGACCGGTACGACGAGGTGGGGAACGCCGACCCATAGCAGCGTGCCCACGACCTGGTTGCTGCCGACCGCGAGGGTCCGCTCGACCGGCGCCGACGGAGGCGGCAGCTCGAGCTCGACCCGGTCCCCCGCGACCCGGGCCGCGAGCTCGCTCCAGCCGGTCCGGATCGCGAGCTCGCGGTGGCAGCCGAGGCGGTCGACGGCGAGGCGGGCGGCGCAGCGGGTCCCGTTGGCGCAGAACGCCGACAGCGAGCCGTCGGCGTTGCGGTGGACGACCCGCACCGTGCCGGGGCCGTCGACCAGCACCGCGAGCGCGCCGTCGGCCCCGACACCGCGGCGGCGGTGGCACAACGCGATCACCCACTCGGGGTCGTCGACGATCCGTCCGGCCCAGGCGCCGGCACCGAGGATGAAGTCGTTGCCCGCGCCCTCGGCCTTGACCAGCAGCGAGCTCACGGCGCCGATCCGCCGGCCGCCCCGCAGCTCGCCGGCGGGCTCCGGTTGCCGGCGCCGTCGACCGCCTCGACCTCGTAGGTCGAGGTCCCGGGGGGAGGCTCGAGGTCCTCGAACTGGGTCGCCGTGAGGCCCTCGGCGAGCGGGGTCGGCGGCTCTCCGCCGGCGCTCCGTAGGACCCGGTAGGAGACGGCGCCGTCGGCCGGCCGCCAGCGCAGCCGAACGCTCGCCCCTTCGGGGAGGCAGACGAGATCGGCCGGTGCGTCCGGCGGGTAGATGTCGGGGTGGAAGAGGCCGAGCGCCGGGCCGGGTGAGCCGACCACCCGCGGCTCGCCCTCGCGCTCGATCACCGTGCGCAGCCGGTAGTTCCAGACCGCGCCCTGAGCGGCGCCCCGGTCGAGCCACTCGCCGGTGGCCAGCGGTGGGACGTCGAGCGCGTCCCATGTCTCGCCGTCGCTCGAGCGCTCGATGATCGCCGGCAGCTCCTCGTGCGGCACCCAGGTCAGCCGGACGCCGTCCGCCTCGGCCGCGAGCGCGAGCCCGGTCGGCGGCGGGGGCGGTTGCACGGGAACGAGACGGGCGATGTTCGACAGCTCCGACTCGCGGCCGCGGCAGCACCGGGTGCGCACCGCGTACCAGACCATCTGCGGCTTCTCAGCCGGGTGGTCGCGGTGCCAGGCCTCGAGGTCGTCGCGCCACTCCAGCCGCGCGCCGCGGGTCGCGGCGTCGAGGGCGGCGCGGTCGAGATCGGCGATCCTCTCGCCGGTCGCCAGCACGAGCTGGCGGTTGAGGTCGCGGTCGCGCGGTTTCTCGGCGGGCGGCGGCGCCTCGACCTCGAGCATCGTCGCCCGCCACACCTCCACCGACTCGAGGCCGGTCAGCGGCTGACCGGCGGTGGTGACCGCGGGGTAGGACCAGGAGAGCACGGCCTGCCGGTCGTCCTGGCGGACCTCGAGATCGCGGGTCGCCTCGGCGAGGGTGATCACCGGCGGCTGGGGCGCGCTCTTGACGCCGCACCCGGCGAGCACGATCGACCCGAGCAGCGCGACGATGTGCCGGATGGGGCGAGCCATGGGTGGATCGTAGCAGGAAGCCGGGGTGGGAGGGGGTGGCCGGTCCCTACGGGACCTGGGGGTGAGGGCGTGGCCGGTCCCTGCGGGACCTGGGCTTGAGGGCGTGGCCGGTCCCTGCGGGACCTGGGGGTGAGGTCGCGACGATCGGTCTACCCTTGCTCGAGACCCCAAACCCAGGCGCCGAAGGCGCCGGCCACACCCAGGCGCCAGCGGCGCCGGCCACGCCCAGGCGCCGAAGGCGCCGGCCATGCCCCCTACAGAATGTAGCGCGCGAGATCGCGGTCGCGGAGCAGCTCGCCGAGGCGTTCCTCGACCATCTCCCGGGTCACCGTCACGGTCTCGCCCGAGCGCTCGGGCGCCGAGAAGCTGAGCTCCTCGAGCAGCCGCTCGAGCACCGTGTGGAGCCGCCGCGCGCCGATGTTCTCGGCCGACGAGTTGATCTCGGCGGCGAGCCGGGCGATGGTCTCGACCGCGTCGTCGGTGAAGCGCAGCGTGATCCCCTCGGTGGCGAGCAGCTCGGTGTACTGGCGGACCAGCGAGTTCTCCGGCTCGGTGAGGATCCGCACGAAGTCCGCGGCGTCGAGGGCGGTGAGCTCGACCCGGATCGGGAACCGCCCCTGGAGCTCGGGGATCAGATCCGACGGCCGGGACACGTGGAAGGCGCCGGCGGCGATGAACAGGATGTGGTCGGTCCTGACCACACCGTACTTGGTCGTGACGTTGGTGCCCTCGACGATCGGCAGCAAATCGCGCTGGACGCCTTCGCGCGACACGTCGGGGCCGCCGCGAGAGCCGGCCTCGTCGCGCGACGCGATCTTGTCGATCTCGTCGAGAAAGACGATCCCCGCCTCCTCGACCCGCTCGAGCGCCTCGGCCTCGACCTGGGAGCGGTCGATGAGCTTCTCCTCCTCCTCGGCGACGAGCAGCCGGCGGGCCTCGGCGACCTTCATCCGCTTGCGGGTCTTGCGGCCGCCGAACATGCCGCCGAACATGTCCTTGAAGTTGATCCCCATCGACTCCATGCCCTGGGGACCGAACATCTCGAGGGTCGGGCCGCGCTGCTCGGCGACCTCGAGCTCGATCTCCTGCTCCTCGAGCAGACCGTCGCGGAGTGGCTTCTTGAGGGCGCGGCGGCGCTCGCCGAGCGCCGGGTCGACGGCCGACGACGAGCCGGCGACGAGGAGGTCGAGCAGCCGGTCCTCGGCCGCCCGCTCGGCGCGGACCCGGACCTCGCCGGCGCGCTCGTCGCGGACCATCTGGATCGCCGCGTCGGTCAGATCGCGGATGATCGATTCGACGTCACGCCCGACATAGCCGACCTCGGTGAACTTCGAGGCCTCGACCTTGAGCAGCGGCGAGCCGGTGAGCCTGGAGAGCCGGCGCGCGATCTCGGTCTTGCCGACCCCGGTCGGGCCGATCATGATGATGTTTTTCGGCGCCACCTCGTCGCGCAGCGCCGGGTCGAGCTGCTGGCGCCGCCAGCGGTTGCGCAGGGCGACCGCGACCGCCCGCTTGGCATCGCCCTGACCGACGATGAAGCGGTCGAGCTCGGCGACGATCTCGCGCGGGGTCAGGCTGTCGAGCTTCACGGACCGAGCTCCTCGACGGTGATGTGGTCGTTGGTGTAGATGTCGATCGCGGCGGCGGCGGCGAGGGCCTCGCGGACGATCTCGGCCGCGCCGAGCGGGGTGTGCTTGAGCAGCGCCCGGGCCGCCGCCAGCGCGCAGGGGCCGCCCGAGCCGACGGCGACCACGTCGTCGTCCGGGGACAGCACCTCGCCGGTCCCCGAGACGAGCAGCGTGGTCGAGCGGTCGGCGGTCACCAGCATCGCCTCGAGGTGGCGCAGGGCGCGGTCGGTGCGCCAGTCGCGGGCGAGCTCGACGGCCGCCCTCTCGAGGTTGTGGCCATAGGCCTCGAGCTTGGCCTCGAAGCGGGTGAACAGGGCCAGGGCGTCGGCCACCGAGCCGGCGAAGCCGGCGAGCACCTTGCCGCCCGCCAAGGGCCGGACCTTGGCCGCGCCGTGCTTGAGGACCGTCGTGCCGAGGGTGACCTGGCCGTCCGAGCCGATCGCGACGGTGCCGTCCCGGCGGACCGCGACCACGGTCGTATGATGCCATTCCATCATCGAAGCCTCCGACCCGTCATTGTACGCGGCCACCTCGTGGCGGTTGCCGTCGCGGCACGCCACGACAGCGGTCGGCGGTCGTCAGAGCTTCTCGAGCTTGGCAATCCCCGGCACCAGGGTCTTGCGGCCGGCCCGGTCGAAAAACACGACGAGCTTGAGCCTCGGCCCGCTGCCCTGGCAGGCGAGCACGACCCCGGCGCCGAAGCGCGCATGGCCGACCCGGTCGCCCGGCCGCCAGCCCCGGCCCGAGGCGTCGACCACGGTGGCCGCGGCGGTCTTCGGACGGCGGGCGGACGGCGCCGGCCCGGGATGGCGATGCGTGGCGTCGCGGTCGATCATCGCCGCCGCAAGCGGCCCCTCCGAGACGTCGCGGTAGAGGTCGGCGGGCAGCTCCTCGAGGAAGCGCGAGGGCCGGGTCGGCAGCCGCGAGCCGAAGAGGAAGCGCTGCCGCGCCGCCGTCAGGGCGAGCCAGCGCCGGGCCCGGGTCATCCCGACATAGGCCAGCCGCCGCTCCTCCTCGAGCGCCTCGGGCTCGTTGCGGGAGTTGGCGTGGGGCAGCAGCCCGTCCTCGCACCCGGCGAGGACGACCACCGAGAACTCGAGCCCCTTGGCGGCGTGCAGGGTCATCAGGCTGACCGCGTCGGGCGCCCCGTCGTCGTCGTGCTCCTCGAGCAGGGCGATCGCGTCGAGAAAGGCCTCGAGCTCCTGCCCGCGCTGCCCGGCCTCGGCGAGGGCCGCGGCGAGCTGCTGGAGGTTCTCGCGGCGGGCGGTCTTCTCCTCGCTGTCGCCGTCGACCATGGCGAGCAGCCCGGTGGCCTCGAGCAGCCAGCCGACGAGGTCGCCCGGGTCGAGCTCGTTCCGCTTGTCGCGCGCCTCGTCGAGGGTGGCGAAGAACCGTCCGAGCGCGATCCGGGCGCGCGGCGCGAGCTCCTCGGGGAGCCGGCGCGCCGCCTCGACCAGGGTCGTCCCGTCGCTCTCGGCGCGGCGGCGCAGCAGGTCGATGGTCGCGGCGCCGATGCCGCGGGCCGGGACGTTGACCACCCGCTCGAAGGCGATCGTGTCGTCGGGCCGGACGACCAACCGGAGGTAGGCGAGGGCGTCCTTGACCTCGGCCCGCGCCCAGAAGCGCAGCCCGCCGACCACCCGGTGCGGGATGTGACGACGGGTCAGCTCCTCCTCGAAGCTCCGGCTCTGGGCGTTGGTCCGCATGAGCACCGCCATGTCGCCGAGGCTGTGAGCGAGGGAGAGCTCCTCGAGGCGATCGGCGACCCAGCGGGCCTCGCCGCGCTCGTCGGCCGCGACGTGAAGCAGCACGTCATCGCCGCCCGTGGCGCGGGTGAACAGCCTCTTGCCGCGCCGCTGGAGGTTGCCGGCGATGAGCGCGCCGGCGGCGGCGAGGATCGGGGCGGTCGAGCGGTAGTTCTCCTCGAGCTTGACCACCTCGGCGCCGGGGAAGTGGCGCTCGAAGGCGAGGATGTTGTCCATCTCGGCGCCACGCCAGCGGTAGATCGACTGGTCCTCGTCGCCGACCGCGGTGAGGTTGCGCTCGCCCGAGACGATCAGCCCGAGGAGATCCATCTGGAGGGTGTTGGTGTCCTGGAACTCGTCGACCAGCAGCCACCGCGCCCGTCCGCGGACCCGGTCGCGGAGCTCGGAGCGGTCGCGCAGCAGGTCGCGGGCGCGCACCAGCATGTCGTCGAAGTCGACCGCGCCGGCGGCTCGCTTGCGCGCCTCGTAGCCGCGCCACACCGCCACTAGGGTCTCGGCCCGGGGGTCAACCGCGCGCGCCGCGAAGGTCTCGAGACCGGTGCCGCGGTTGACCAGACCCGAGATCCTGCCGAGCAGGGCGCGGGGCGGGTGCTCCTTGGGGTCGAGACCGAGCGCCGAGAGCTCGTGCTTGACCATCTGCCGCTGCTCGTCGCCGTCGACGATGACGAATCTCCGGGGCAGACCGGCGGCCTCGGGGTCGCGGCGCAGGATCTCGAGCGCCCAGCGGTGAAAGGTGCCGACGAAGCCGCCGGCGAGCGGCTCGCCGAGCAGCCCCTCGACCCGGTCGCGCATCTCGCGCGCCGCCTTGTTGGTGAAGGTGACGGCGGTGATCTCGGCGGCGCGGGCCCGCTCGTTGGCGAGCAGGAAGGCGATCCGGTAGGTCAGCACCCGGGTCTTGCCCGAGCCCGCGCCGGCGAGCACCAGCAGCGGTCCCGTGCCGTGGGTCACCGCCCGGCGCTGCGGCTCGTTGAGCTCCTCGGTCAGTCGGCTCATGGCCGCGCATTGTGGCACACCCCCCGCGTCCGAGTCCGAGTCCGAGTCCGCGTCCGCGTCCGCGTCCGCGTCCGAGTCCGCGTCCGCGTCCGACTCGATCCCGCTCCCGTTCCCGACGGGCCGACCCACCGCCGCCGGCGATGCCGGCGGCTTCTCGGCTTCGATCCTCGGCGTCGCCAAACGCGGCGTTCGTCGCCGCCTGCGGTCGAAGCCGCGTCGTGCCAGGGGCACGACGGTGGGTCTTCGGCATCCCGGCGGGAGCGGCTCGCGTCCATTCGATGGCTGCCCCACCCCCTCACCCCCCGCCCGCCCGCCCTCAGAAATCCATGTCGGAGTCGCTTCGCTCCCCGCCGATGGACATCATTCCTTTGTGATTCCTTGGTGTCTTCGTGTCTTTGTGGTTGCGACGAGGGACTGACGGTGCGATGGCTCTCGTTTGCAGTGTCTCCGTGGCCTCTCCGTGGTTCCCCGTGCTCGCCGTGGCTCACTCTGCGATGGTGTTGCGCTCTTTGCGTCCTCGCGGTTCAACTCCTGGCCTCTAACGCCTCGAGCAACCGGGAGTGGAAGGCGTCGAAGGAGCCCGACGAGCAGCCGAGGACGACGTCGCCCTCGCGGAGCTCGGGCAGCAGCACCGCCACAATGTCCTCGCCGGCCTCCGGCATCAGCGCCGTCACCCCGCGCACCGCGAGCTCGCGGGCGAGCGCGGCGCGGTCGAGGACCTCGTCGGCGGCCAGCCGGCCGGCGTGGAAGGGGGCGGCGACGAGCACCAGGTCGGCGCCGGCGAGCGCCTCGAGGTAGGCGGCCCCGAAGTCGCGCCGCGCGGCGGTCAGCGAGCGCGGCTCGAAGGCGACGACCAGACGGCGGCCGGGCCAGCGCTGACGGACGGCGGCGATCGTCACCCCGAGGGCGGTCGGGTGGTGGGCGAAGTCGTCGACCACGGCGATACCGCGACGCTCGCCGCGCAGCTCCATCCGCCGGGCCACGCCGGGGAAGCGCGCGAGCGCGGCGAGCGCCGCCGTCTCGGCCACCCCGACGGTGAGCGCCGCGGCGAGGGCGACGGCGGCGTTCTGCGCGTTGTGCTCGCCGGCGATCGGCAGCCGGAGCTCGTGCTCGACGCCCCGCCAGCCGATGACGGCGGCGCTCCCGTCGGCGGTCGGCCGCCAGGCCCGCAGGACGAGGTCCGCGCCGGGCGCGGGGCCGACCGTGACGATCCGGGCGGTCGCGTCCCGGGTCGCGGCGAGGGCGTGCTCCGACCAGCCGTTGACGACCACCGCGCCGGCCAGGGGGACCTGCTGGGCGCCGGCCCGGAAGGCGGTGAGCACGGCGTCGAGGCTCGGGTAGAGATCGGCATGGTCGTGCTCGACCGGACCGAGGACGAAGAGGTGGGGCCGGTAGTGGAGGAACTTCGGGCCGCGGTCGAAAAACGCGCTGTTGTACTCGTCGCCCTCGATGACCAGGTGCTCGCCGCCGCCGAGCCGGAAGCCGCGCCGGTTCCACCCCGGCAGCCCGCCGATCAGGTAGGACGGGTCGCCGCCCGCCTCCTCGAGGATGAAGGCGAGCAGCGCCGAGGTCGTGGTCTTGCCGTGGGTGCCGGCGACCACCAGCGAGCGCTGGCCGCGCGAGAGGACATAGTGGGCGACCGTCTCGGCCTGCGATAGGAAGGGCAGCCGCCGCTCGAGGACCGCCGCCACCTCGGGGTTACCGCGGGGAACGGCGTTACCGATCACGACGTGGTCGACGTCCCCGGGGATGAGCGCCGGGTCGAAGCCGATCCGGACCGGGATGCCGAGCTCGGCGAGCAGGGTGCTCATCGGTGGGTAGAGGCCGCTGTCCACCCCCTCGACGTGGTGACCGCAGGCCTGGAGCAGGCCGGCCAGCGGCGCCATCGCGGTGCCGCCGATGGGCAGGAAGTAGAGCCGTCGCGGCGTCGGGTAAAGGTTGTGCAACTCCTCGACCTCGCAGCTTGCGGGCTGCTCGCCCGGTCCCTACGATTGTCGCTTGACGGTGCGAAGACCACAAGGAGGCTCCCGATGCGCGGTTCCCAACTGAATGCTCTCATCCTGGCGGCACTCGTCTTGACCGCCGGGCTCGCGATCGCCGACGACCAGGCCGGCCCCAAGCTGGTGGTTCCGTCGACCATCATCGACGCCGGCGCGGTGTCGCAGGGCGTGGTGCTCGACGCCGTGTTCGACCTCGTCAACGAGGGTACGGCGACCCTCTCGGTCAAGGCGGTCCGGCCGACCTGCGGCTGTACCGTCGCCGATTTCGACCGCGAGATCGCCGCCGGCGCGACCGGCAAGATCAAGGCCAAGCTCGACACCCGGGACTTCTCCGGTCCGATCTCCAAGTCGATCCTGGTCATGACCGACGACTCGCAGAACCCGACCGTGACGCTGGTCATCAAGGCCGACGTCAAGCCGTACGTGGAGATCCTGCCGCGGCCTCTCGTCCGCTTCAACGCCGTGCTCCACGAGCCGTTGGAGCAGAGCTTCATCGTCGCCGCCGCCGATCCGAAGAGCGACCTGACCGTGATGGGCGTCAAGAGCAGCGTGCCGTTCCTCGCCACCGCGATCCGCAAGCTCGCCGCCGACGAGCTCGTCGAAGGCAAGTCGAAGTCGCAGTACGAGGTGACGATGTCGCTCACCGACGACGCCCCGGTCGGACCGGTCAACGGCGTGCTCACCGTGGTCACCAATCTCGCGGAGGCGCCGACCGTGCCGGTCAAGGTGTACGGGGTGATCCGGGCGCTGATCCACGTCACGCCGAACCAGGTCCAGTTCGGCGCGGTCGAGGCGCGGACCCGTCCGGGTCGCAACCTGATCGTCGTCAACAACCGAACCGACGGGACCCAGGTCAAGATCACCGGCGCCAAGGTCGACGACTCGGCCTTCGACGCCCAGGTGGCGACGATCGAGGAGGGACGCCGCTACCAGGTCACCGTGGTCGTCAAACCCGATGCCCAGCCCGGCAACCGCGACGCGACCCTGACCGTGACGACCGACGACGCCGATTTCCCGTCGGTCACCGTGCCGGTCCGGGCGAGCCTGCGCTAGGGCGGGGGCGTCCGCCGAACCGGGGACGATCGACCGGTGCGACGACCCGGCGCCGAGCGGAACGCCGCGACCCGGGCCATCCGGCGATGAGAGACGGTCACCGATGAGCGGCCCGCGCACCCTCGCCGTCGAGACCTCGTGCGACGAGACCGCGGTCGCCGTGCTCGACGGCGACGGCCGGGTCGAGGCCAACCTGCTGGCCAGCCAGATCGCCGCGCACGCCCCGTACGGCGGCGTCGTCCCCGAGCTCGCCTCCCGGGAGCACCTCGGGTCGCTGCCCCGGCTGGTCGAGGGCGCCCTCGGCGCCGCCCGCGGCGAGATCGGCCTGGTGGCGGTGACCGCCGGACCCGGTCTGCTCGGCGCGCTGCTCGTCGGGGTGCGCTTCGCCTCCGCCTTCGCCTGGGCGCGGGGTCTGCCTCTGGTCGCGGTCGACCACCTGCACGGCCATCTCGCCTCGCCCTTTCTCGACCTCGACGGGGGCGCCGCCCGGGCGATGCCCTCCAGGGTCCTCGCCCTGGTCGCCTCAGGCGGGCACTCGAGCTGGTACCTGTGCCTCGACGGCGAGCCCCGCCGGCTCAGCCGGACCCGGGACGACGCCGCCGGCGAGAGCCTCGACAAGGTCGCCCAGGTCCTCGGTCTGCCCTACCCGGGGGGGCCGGTGGTCGACCGTCTTGCCCGGCTCGGCGACCCCGGCGCGGTCGACCTGCCGCGACCGCGCCTCGCCGACTCGGCCCTCGATGTCTCGTTCTCGGGTCTCAAGTCGGCGGCCATCCGGTTCGTCCGCGCGCACCGCCTCGAGGGGGTCGGCGAGGACGACCCGCCGATGCTCGCCCTCGACCTGCTCGCCTCGTTCGAGCGCGCGGTGGTCGACCAGCTTCTCGCCCCGGCCGCGGAGCTCGTCGCCGAGCACCGGCCCGATCTGATCGCGGCCTCGGGGGGCGTCGCGGCCAACACCCTGCTGCGCCGCCGGCTCGGGCTGGTCGGCGAGGCGACCGGGGTCGAGGTCCTGCTGCCACCGCTCGCCCTGACCACCGACAACGCCGCGATGATCGGCCGAGCCGGACAGCTCGACCACGCGCGCGGACGGTCGGCGGACCCGCGGCGGCTCGACGCCCACGCCCGGCGCGCCTGGCAGCCGCCGGGGATGCGGAAGCTTCCATCACCCGGCGGGGTTCGCTAGGATGAGGCCGCCCGAGCGCCCCGGCCGCCGAGGAGAGCGATGAAGAAGACGGTGTTTCGCGAGTACTACGAGGCCATCCTGGTGGCCTTCATTCTGGCGCTCTTCGTCCGGACCTTTGTCTTCGAGAACTTCAAGATCCCCTCCCGGTCGATGGAGGACGGGCTCCTGGTCGGCGACCACCTGGTGGTCAACAAGTTTCTCTTCTCCGAGCACTTCGACTCGCCGCTCCACGCCCTGCTCCCCTACCAGGAGCCCGAGCGTGGCGACGTGGTCGTCTTCAAGTACCCGGTCGAGCCGCGCCGCGACTTCATCAAGCGCTGTGTCGCGGTCGCCGGCGACACCGTCGAGGTCCGCGACAAGGAGCTCTTCGTCAACGGCGAGCTCCAGAACGAGCCCTATGTCGTGCACAAGAGCGACGCGATCATCCCCAACCAGCCCTCGGTGCGGCCGAGCGTGCGCCCGCGCGACAACTTCGGGCCGTTCCTCGTCCCGCCGGGCACCATCTTCTGCATGGGGGACAACCGGGACAACTCGTCCGACTCGCGCTTCTGGGGCCCGGTGCCGGTCGAGAACATCAAGGGGCGGGCGCTGCTCATCTACTGGTCCTTCGACTCCGCGCCGTCCGACGGCGAGTGGCACAGCTTCGGCCACCGCTTCACCCAGCTCGCCGACGTCTTCGTCAACTTCTTCACCAAGACCCGCTGGGAACGGCAGTTCCGGCTCATCCGGTGACCCGGGTCGCCGCCCGGGAGGGCGGCGTCGGACGATGTTCGGAGGCTGGGAAGGCCGGCTCCCGCGCGGTGTCCGGGTGGTATCATGAGCGCCAGCTCGTCCCGGGAGGATCGATGACAGGGTGGAAGAGCCAGCGTGGAGATGTGCCGGTCGGATGCCTGATCGGCTTCGTGGTCCTGGTGATCGTCGCGATCTTCGCCATGAACGCGGGCCCGGCGCAGCTCAAGTACGGCGAGTTCGAGAAGCGGGTCGAGGAGCTCGCCGACCGCGCCAACCGCCGCGAGTACACCAACGACCGGATCAAGCTCGAGATCCTCGAGAAGGCCCGCGACCTCGACTTCGACCTGCCCGAGGAAAACGTCGAGATCGACCGCAACGACCAGCGGATCAAGATCTTCGTCCACTTCGACCAGACGATCCGCTTCCCCGGCAAGGTCTGGGTCCAGCATCGCGAGCTCCGGCTCGAGCGACCGATCCTCTGATCGCGGCTCGGGCGGTCCGGGCCCGGGGCCCCCGACCTCAGAGCTCCTCGAGAACCCTCCGCGCGGCGTCGAGCGGCGATGGCGCCCCGGTGATCGGCCGCCCGACGACCAGGATGTCGGCGCCCGCGGCGAGGGCGGCGGCCGGCGTCATGACCCGCCGCTGATCGTCGGCGGCGCTCCACGCAGGTCGGATCCCGGGCGTGACGACGAGGAAAGCCGGCCCGCACTCGCGCCGGATCGCCGCGGCCTCCTCGGCCGAGGCGACGACCCCGTCGAGACCGGCATCCCGAGCTAACCTGGCCCACCGCACAACGAGCTCGTCGGCCGTCGCCGGCAGACCGAGCTCGTCGAGGGATCCCCGGTCGAGGCTGGTCAGCAGGGTCACGGCGAGGACCTTCGGCGGCGAGGCCTGAGCGCCGCGCTGGGCGCCCTCGACCGCCGCCTCGAGCATCGCCCGGCCGCCGCCGGCGTGGACGTTGAGCATCGCGGCCCCGGTGGCGGCGCAGTTCGCCGCCGCGCGACGGACGGTGGTCGGGATGTCGTGCAGCTTGATGTCGAGAAAGACCCGGCCGCACTCGGCGGCCATCTCGGCGACGAGGGCCGGCCCGTGGGCGGTGAAGGCCTCGAGACCGAGCTTGAGCCAGCCCGCGGTCCCGGCGAGCGTCCGCGCCGTCGAGACGATCCACGAGCGGTCGCTGCCGTCGAGCGCCACGCAGAGACGGTCGCTCTTCTCGCTCATGTCACCCCCCGGTCGGTCGCACGTGGGAAGTCTACACGGATGGGTGCACGATCCCTCTCCCTTGCCCGCGTCCGCGTCCGCGTCCGCGTCCGATATCAGCGGCAGTGACAGCGACAGCGCAGGGGCCGGCGGCGGCGGGGATGCCGGCGTCGTGTACGGGTCACGGATGGAGCAACCGCCAGGTGATGGCCCTGACCTCGTCGAACAACGCGAGAACCCGCCGCGCAGCGGCGGGATCGACCGCCCCGGCGGCTACCAGGAGCCGGAGGTGGGCGTCGGTTTCCTTGGCGGAGCCGTAGGCGATCCGCCAGTGATGGAGCCGATCCCTTCCTGACCGGCCGTGGCCCTCGGCCAAGTTTGCCGGCACCGAGCTCGCGGCG
>JALOLD010000102.1 GCA_025456145.1 Thermoanaerobaculales bacterium
TGATCTGGGGGATCATCCTCGCGGTCGCGCTGCGCCCGGTTCATGTCGCGATCGAGACGGCGCTCGGCGGACGGCGCAAGCTCGCGGCGACGCTGCTCGTCGTGCTGTGCCTCGGCGTCCTCGCGGTGCCGGTGGTCGCGCTCTCGGGCTCGCTCGTCGAGGGCGTCCGCTTCGTCTCGGACACCGTCGAGAGCAGCGTCGAGGGCGAGGTCCGGGTTCCGCCGGCGCCCGCCTCGGTCGCCAGCTGGCCGCTCGTCGGCCCGGCCCTGTACGAGACCTGGAGCGCTGCGTCGACCAGCCTCGAGAAGGCGCTCGAGCCGTTCCACTCCCAGCTTCTGGCGTTCGCCTCCTGGCTGGTCGGAGTCGCGAAGCAGGCCGCGATTGGCGCGCTGCTGACCGCGGTCGCCATCGTCATCGCCGCGTTCTTGCTGACCCGGCGCGAGGCGGTCGCCGGGATCGCCCTGGCCATCGGGGTTCGGCTCGGCGGCGAGCCCGGGGAGGAGGCCGTGCGCTCGGCCGGGCAGGCGATCGCCGCGGTCGCCAAGGGCGTGGTCGGCGTGGCGGCGATCCAGGCTGCCCTCGCCGCAATCGGCCTGGCGGTCGCCGGGGTTCCCGGGGCCGGGCTGTGGGCGCTGCTCGTGCTCATGCTGGCGGTCGCCCAGCTCCCGCCGATCCTGGTCCTCGGTCCGGCGGTGCTCTACCTCGTCGCGGCCGACGCCGGGACCGTGACCATCGTGCTGTTCGCGCTGTGGGCCGTGATCGTCTCGCTGTCCGACGCGGTCCTCAAGCCGCTGCTGCTCGGGCGGGGCGTCGACCTGCCGGTGGCGGTGATCCTGATCGGCGCGATCGGCGGTCTGCTGCTGCACGGGCTGATCGGGCTGTTCGTCGGCGCGGTCGTCCTCTCGACCGGCTACCGGCTCTTCGGCGCCTGGCTGCGCCGTCCGGCAGTTGCCGCCACGGAGGGGTGAGCGCTACTCCTCGACCGGGACCCAGCCGGGACCGGGGTCGTAGCGGGTCATGGTGCGGAACGCCTCGAGGGTGTCGTCTCCCAGATCGCGCTGGTAGACGACGCCGTCGTGGCTCACGATGAAGCTCATCACCCCGGTGACGCCGTGGTCGGTCGGTGCGGCGACGAGGGCGAAGCCGCCGATCATCGCGCCGCCGACCACGAAGTCCATCTCGCCGAGCGGGGCGTGCGGGCCCTGACCCGTGAGCACCTTGTAGTAGTAGCCGTTGTAGGGGCTGGGCTCGGCCTCGTAGCCCTCGCCGATGACCCGGGCGATCGCCTCGCCGACCGGGCCCTGCCAGCTCCCGTCGGCGGCCTGCCAGGCGAGCCCGTCCTGCCGTCCGGGAGTGCTCAGGACGCGCTGGGCGTACTGGTTGACCCGCGAGCCGTCGCGCTTGACCAGCGCGTACTCGCGCTGCGCCTCGACATAGCCGCGGCAGATCTCGATCGCGTCGAGCTCGTTGCGGCCGATCCGCCGGCGCAGCAGCTCCTCCCTGCCGGCCTCGATGTCGAAGCGCCACGTCCCCTTCCCCTTGACGATCGGGACGGCGAGCGGCCAGTCGTCGTCGCCCACCGAGAGCAGGGCCAGCTTCTTCGAGCCCTCGACCCGCTCGATGGTCGTCCTCCGCCGGGCCTGGGCGGCGAAGGCGGCGGCCTGGTTGCGGTCGTAGACCGGGTCGGCGGTGACCACCAGGTCGAGGCCCTCGGGGCCGAGGATCGCGGTCAGGGCCTCGACGTCGAAGCGCTCGGCGGCGTCGACGAGGGCCGCCGCGGCCTGCTCGGGGCTGTCGAATGTCCGTTGGTCGAGCTCGGGGGCCGAGCTCGCCGTCGCGACGCACAGCGGGACCACGACGAGCAGACAGCCGAGAACGGGCGTTGCCATCGGGCGTCGGCCGCAGTTGCGGCCAGGAGTCTCGCGGTTCATCTCGTCACCTCCGTCGTCCGCCGCCGCCGCCGCGCGAGCCCGAGAACCCTCTCGAGCCCATGCTCGAGGCGCCGCGCGAGCTCGCCGCCCGGGCGCTGCTGCCGTTGAAACCGCCCGCGCCGCCGCCGAAGGCGCTCGGCGAGCTCGACCGGCCGCTCGAGGGGATCGAGCGGCTGCCGATCCGGTCGCCGCCCGGGCTCGTCCCGGCGCCGCCGAGGGCGCCCGCGGTGGGCGTCGACGGGCGCGTTCCGGCGCTCGCCCCCGCGCCGCCGCGGCCGCCGGCGGTCGGGGTGGTCGGGCGCGCTCCGCCGCCGCTGGGCCGGGCCGCGGGCTGCTGACGGGCGCCGGTCTGACGGGCGCCGGTTTGGCGCGCGGTGGGCGCGTCGCCGCGCGCCGATCCCCCGTACCGGCTGGCGGTCGCCCGGTCGGCGTACGGCGCGCCGCCGCGGTGCTGCGGGTCGTGCTGCCACGTGCCGCTCCTCGCATCGACCCGGTTTCCGCCTTGAATGTTGTTGATCCGGTTGAAGTTGTTGTCGATGTTGATGTCGATGTCGTTGCCGCCCCAGCCGCAGCCGCAGCACGATCCGCCCCACGCCGCACCCCACATGACGCCAAAGCTGAAGGTCACGAACGCGGCGCCCGGGGTGTAGGGCGGGTAGTAGACCGGCGGGTAGGGGTAGACCGGCGGCGGGTAGACATAGGTCGGGTTGTAGGAGGGCACGTAGATGACCTCGGGGTCGGCCGACTCGACGACGATCACCGTCTTCTCCTCGATGACCTGGGTCTGGACTACCTGCTGCTGGTTGGACTCCAGCGCACCGTTGTCCTGGGCCTTCCTGCGCATCCGCTGGACGGCGTCCATCACATCGCCCTGCTGAGCGAGGAAGGCGTTGCCGAGGTCGGTCGTCCACTGGATGTCGTCGGCCAACCGCTTGACCGCATCGGGCACTGCCGCCATCGACTGGATCGCGGGGTCCCAGGGCTGCGTTGCGACCGCCTCGGCGAGCGCCTCGCCCTCGAGCCCCGGGTTCTTCGCGAGCCACTGCTGGAGCTGGATCAGCTCGAGGGGG
Organism: Thermoanaerobaculales bacterium; assembly: GCA_025456145.1. Classification (GTDB taxonomy): domain Bacteria; phylum Acidobacteriota; class Thermoanaerobaculia; order Thermoanaerobaculales; family Sulfomarinibacteraceae; genus JAHECW01. The sequence continues at coordinate 3,002 of JALOLD010000102.1, forward strand.
TAGGTCGAGGCGACCAGGACCTGGGCGAGCAGCGAGTCGGGGTAGAGGGCGATCGGCGCGACCAGCGAGTCGAGCTGGTCGGGCGAGAGGGCCGGGGCGGCCTCGGCGGCGGCCTCCTGCTCGGCGGGCTGCTGGGCGAGCACCGTGACCCCGCCCGAGGCGAGCAGCGCGGCGCAGACGAGGGCCGGCAGCCGGCGGTGCCGGCCGGCCGCTCGGGATTGAAAGCTGACGAAGACCATCGAACGCCTCCTCATTCAGAACTCGATCGGCGATCCCGGTCGGTTGGCTGCCAATCAGGATAAGGTACCGGGCCCCAGGGCGGCAACCTTCGACGGCCCCGAGGGACCTCCGCCGCGCCTTGCCCGGGGCGGTCGGCTCCCGGCCGTCGGGGATCGCGTGCCGTCAGAGGTAGGTCGCTTGCAGCGCCTGCTCGCGTTCGTCGAGCTCCGCCTCGATCCCGCGGACGATCTCCATGAAGCGGAGGGTGGCGGGCGACAGGGTGCGGTTGGGGCGCGAGATGAAGCCATAGTCGAGGTGGAGCCACGGCGGCGTGAACGGCACCACGGCGAGCCGACCCGCCGCGAGCTCGCGCTCGGCCATGGCCAGCCCGGCGACCACGAGGATGTCGGAGTCGCGGGCGAGGACGAGGAACTCGCTCACCGCGTCGAGCTCGAGGGCCGGGACGAACTCGCCGGTCGCCCGGTCCCACCGGCCGGCCCGCCCCAGGTCTGCGGGGAAATGCTCCACCATGCGCGAGGGTGCGCGGATCCCGGCCCACGGGAAGCCGAGCAGCTGCTCGAGGGATCGGCCCCCGGCACGGGCCAGCGGGTGGCCCTTCCTCGCGACGAAGAACAGGGGGCGCCTCACCAGAGGCTCGGCGGCGAGGCCGCGGGCCATGGCGACGCCGAGATCGGCGACGCCGATCTCGGAGCGGCCCTCGGCCACGTCGTCGGCGATCGGCGAGAACCCGGCGACCCGAACGCGGCACTGGATCTCCGGGTGCTCGGTGAGCAGCCGCGCCACCGCCCGCTGACCGGAGAGCGCGGACGGGTACGGGGCGAGGCTGACCTCGAGGTTGCCGGCGCCCAGGCCGCGCACCAGGTCGATCTCGTGCTCGAGGTCGCCGACCGCGGACAGGATGTCCCGCGCCCGAGTCACCAGAAGGGCGCCGACCGCGGTCGGCTCGACGCCGCCCCGGCCGCGGTCGAAGAGCCGGACGCCGAGGGCCCGTTCCAGCGACTGGATGCTCCGGCTGAGGGCGGGCTGGGTCAGGTGGAGCGATTCGGCGGCCCGCCGGTAGCTTCGGCGCTCGGCGAGGGCCACGACGTGCTCGAGCTTGTGGATCGGAATCATGAAAGAAGATTATCAAAATCGGCAATAGAATGCACTTGACATTCCGTGATCGAGTCTCGAAAATTTCGAGGACTCTTCGACGACAAGATCGCGGCCAGACGCCTGAGGGCTCTCGGCCGTCGGACGACAAACCCCAGCGAGGAAAAGGAGTGCACCGTGACCCGCAAGACACCGCTCGCCGCCGCAGCTCTTCTGCTGATCGCCATGGCCGGCCCAGCAACGGCCCAGGACAAGCCCAACATCCTCGTCATCTGGGGGGATGACATCGGCACCTGGAACATCAGCCACAACAACCGCGGGATGATGGGCTACGAAACGCCCAACATCGACCGCATCGCCGACGAGGGCATCGGCTTCACCGACTACTACGCCCAGCAGAGCTGCACGGCCGGTCGGGCGGCCTTCATCGGCGGCACGGTCCCGGTGCGCACCGGCATGACCAAGGTCGGCCTGCCGGGCGCGGCCGAGGGCTGGCAGGAGCAGGACATCACCATCGCCGCCGTGCTCAAGGAGCAGGGCTACGCCACCGGCCAGTTCGGCAAGAACCACTTCGGCGACCGCGACGAGCACCTGCCCACCAACCACGGCTTCGACGAGTTCTACGGGCCCCTCTATCACCTCAACGCGTCGGAAGAGCCCGAGCACCGGGACTACCCGGGTGACCTCGTGCTGCCGAGCGGCAAGACCTTTTTCGAGCAGTACGGCCCGCGCGGCGTCATCAAGTCCTCGGTCAATGCCGACGGTACCCAGACCATCGAGGACACCGGCCAGCTGACCAAGAAGCGGATGGAGACCATCGACGACGAGACCGTCGCCGCGGCGATCGACTTCATCAAGCGCCAGGAGGCGGCCGGCAAACCGTGGTTCGTCTGGTGGAACGGGACGCGGATGCACTTCCGCACGCACGTGAAGGAAGAGCACACGGGAATCGCCGGACCGTACGGCGACGAGTACCACGACGGCATGGTGGAGCACGACATGCACGTCGGCGAGCTGCTCGAGCTGCTCGACGAGCTCGGCATCGCCGTGAACACGATCGTCCACTACTCGACCGACAACGGGCCCCACTTCAACACCTGGCCGGACGCCGGTTACACGCCCTTCCGCAAGGAGAAGAACTCCAACTGGGAGGGCGCCTACCGCGTGCCCGCATTCGTCCGCTGGCCCGCCCAGTGGCCGGCCGGCGAGACTGTCAACGGCATCGTCGCCCACGAGGACTGGATGGTCACCTTCGCCGCCGCCGCCGGCAAGACCGATCTCAAGGAGGACATGCTCGACGGCTTCCAGGCCATCGGCCGGACCTACCGCCAGCATCTCGACGGCTACGACATGAATGAGTATCTCGCCAATGCGGACCAGTACGAGGGCCTCACCGAGAACATCCAGGCCTCGCCCCGCAAGGAGTTCTTCTACGTCAACGACGACGGCCAGATGGTCGGGCTCCGCCTCGGCCCCTGGAAGGCGGTCTTCCTCGAGAACCGCGCCGACGCCTTCCAGATCTGGCGCGAGCCCTTCACCGAGCTGCGGATCCCGCTGCTGTTCAACCTGCGGCGCGACCCGTTCGAAAAGGCCCAGATCGATGCCAATACCTACCACGACTGGTTCCTCGATCGGCCGTTCGTGATCGTGCCGATGCAGCAGCTCGCCGGCCAGTTCTTCCAGACGCTCGCCGAGTACCCGCCGAGCCAGACGCCGGGCTCCTTCAACCTCGACAAGGTGCAGGAGCAGATCGAAAACGCCGCGACCGGGAAGTAGCAAGGCGACGGGTGCGAGAACGGGCGCCGCGAACGTCAACCGATCGGGGCACTGGCGGCGCCGGTGCCCCGATTTTCGTCGCGGCCCGACGGCCGACGAGGTTTGGAGAACCCCATGGACCACCTGAACCGCGCGTGGATTTCCGGTTTGATTCTCTTCGGCGCTGCGATTCTAGCCGGCTGCGCTGCCCCGGCGCCGGTCGACGACCAGCCTCGGCCGAACGTCGACCCGCTCCCGTCCTGGAACGACGGCGCCGCGCGGACGGCGATCATGCAGTTTGTCGAGCGAGTGACGGACGAGGGTTCACCCGACTTCGTGCCGGAGCCCGAGCGCATCGCGACCTTCGACAACGACGGCTGCCTGTGGTCCGAGCAGCCGGTCTACTTCCAGCTCCTGTTCGCCATCGACCGGGTCAGGGCGCTGGCCCCGGACCACCCGGAGTGGGCGAGCACCCAGCCCTTCCAGGCGGTGGTCGAGGGCGACATGGAGGCCCTCGCCGCCGCTGGCGAACGGGGGATCCTCGAGCTCGTGATGGCGACCCACGCGGGGATGACGACCGCCGAGTTCGAGACCATCGCCACCGACTGGATCGCCACGGCCCGCCACCCGACCACAGGCAAGGCTTACACCGAGATGGTCTACCAGCCGATGCTCGAGCTGCTCGCCTACCTGAGGGCCAACGGCTTCAGAACCTTCATCGTCTCCGGCGGCGGCATCGAGTTCATGCGACCGTGGACCGAGGAGGTCTACGGCATCCCGCCCGAGCAGGTCGTCGGGTCGAGTATCAAGACCGAATATGAGGTCCGCGACGGCGTGCCGGTGCTCGTCCGCATGCCGGAGATCGACTTCATCGACGACAAGGCGGGCAAGCCGGTTGGCATCCACAGCCACATCGGCCGCCGCCCCATCGCCGCCTTCGGCAACTCCGACGGCGACTTCCAGATGTTGGAGTGGACCACCGCCGGCGACGGCGCCCGTCTCGGGGTGCTCATCCACCACACCGACCCACATCGGCCGCCTCGACCGCGGCCTCGACGAGGCCGGTTCGCGGGGTTGGGTGGTCGTGGACATGCAGCGCGACTGGGCGGCGGTCTACCCGGCCGACTGATCGGAGGCGACCCGGTCGCCCTTGGCGGGCTCGGCGCGCCCGGTGACGGGTTCGTTTTCGGTGCCAGGACTGTGGAGTCCCACCCTCCCCAGCCTCACTCGACGCTGAAGCGCATCAGCTCGACCGGGATGACAATCTCGATCGGGGTCGACACGGTCTGGTTGTCGAGGGTCGCGATTCCCGACCCCATGGCGAGCGTTGCGCCGGCGGTGTAGACCGCGCCGGCGACGCCCCCACTGGTGCCCACGACGGGCGGAGCCACCGAGCCGAGAGTCCCGGAGAGGGCGATCTCGGTGCCGTCGAGGATCCACCCGAGCCCCGAGGTGTCGACCCCGTCGGAGTTGAGGGTCACGGCCGCGGTGAGGGCGGAGGTCTGACCCGCCACCAGGATTGAGGGCACCGCGGTGATGGTCAGAGTCAGCCAGGGGTCGGCGTCCTGGGTACCGGTGGCGAGGTCGCACCCCGCCGCGCCCGGACCCGCGTTGCAGCCGAACCAGTTGTTCTCGGTCAGGACCGCACCGGTGCTGACGCTGCCGATGCCCATGTCGATGTTGCCGACGATCCGGTTGAAGGCCGCGGTGGCGTTGGTGGGATCTCCGGGGGGCGCCAGCTCGGCTCCCACCTGGAGCCCGCGCAGGTTGCCGAGCATCACGTTGGAGGTGAAGGTCCCGCTGGAGGCCGTCGGCCCCGAGAACGTGGTCACCAGCATCCCCGCGGAGTCGAAGCCGCTCGGTGTGACGCCCAGGCAGGCGGCGACGGTGTTGCGCCGGTAGGTGGCGGTCGCGCCGCTCGAGATCTCGAACCCGTACTCCAGGTAGTTGCCCGCGCCCTTCCCGGTGTAGACGTTGTCCTCGGCGAGCCCGGCGGTGACCCCGGTCCCGGAGAACAGCACCCCAAGCCGGCCGATGCTCTCGAAGGTGCAGCGCCGGACCACGGAGTTGCCGGCCGCGGTCACCGCCTGCCCCTGGTAGGCGGGGCCCGAGGGCTCGTACTGGATGTTGCGGAAGGTGCAGTCCTCGATGGTGGCGACCCCCTTGACCCGGAAGCCGCGGTAGACGAGGTGGCCGGATCCGTCGAAGACCAGGTCGCGCACGGTCACCGTCACCCCGGTGTCGACCACGAACCAGGCGCTCGCGTCCCCGGAGGTGCCGGTGTCGACCCCCATCTGCACCACCTCGGCCCCGGTGGCCCCCTGGATGGTGACGCTCTTGCCCACCAGCACCTGACCCTCGACGACGGAGGGGGCGACCACTTGCAGGGTGTGCCCGTCGAGGGTGTCGGGGTCGGCGAGGGCGTCGAAGATGGTGGCGAACCACTCGCCGGTGCTCAGGTTCTGCACGTCGGTCTGACGGTCCGACAGGGGCGGGCGCGAAGGCACGACGGGCTGCCCGTCGTCGGCGCCGAAGTCGGACGGCAGCACCGCCGCGCCGGCGGCGCCGGCGAGGACGAGGCCGACGATGAACGCCGCGACGCCCGTCGCACGCTTCCCGAACCCGTTCATCGTCCCTCCCCCGACCCGCCGCAGAGAGGCCCTACCACCGCGATCAGGCTACCGCGTCGGGTCGTTCTGTTGTCCGATTCTACAGCAGGGAACCGTGCCGGCTTTGCACATTCATACATCTGCAGCGGTACCAGGAGGAACAAAGTCAACAGAGTTGCCCGCGGGCATCAGGTTCTTGAGTCCACCTGGATCATCGCGGGTCGACCAGGGCGAAGCCCAGCCGCCCAGCGGCAGCAGCTTTGTTCACTACGTCTCTCCTGGCGCCGGAGCTGTCAGCTCGTCCTGAGCGCAACCCTGCGATCCAGCCGCGACGACCTTGTTGACTTCGTTTCTCCTGGCGCCGCTCCCGCCCGAGCAGGTGGTGGGCTCGAGCATCAAGACCGCCTATGAAGTGCGCGACGGCGAGCCGGTGCTCGTCCGCATGCCGGAGATCGACTTCATCGACGACAAGGAGGGCAAGCCGGTCGGCATCAACTCGCACATCGGCCGCCGCCCGATCGCCGCCTTCGGCAACTCCGACGGCGACTTCCAGATGTTGGAGTGGACCACCGCCGGCGACGGCGCCCGTCTCGGGGTGCTCATCCACCACACCGAC
>JALOLD010000055.1 GCA_025456145.1 Thermoanaerobaculales bacterium
GACCGGCCACGCCCAGGCGCCAGCGGCGCCGGCCACGCCCGCTCAACGCCGCATGATCGAGTCGAGGATCATCAGGAAGGCCGCCTGCTGCTCGGGCTCGGCCTTCTCGATGACCGCCAGGCAGCCGGTCTCGTCGAACTCCTCGTGCAGCCGGTCGGCCGGGTGCGACGAGGTGATGATTACCCGCTTGAGGTCGACTCCGAGCTCGCGCGCCGCGTCGAGCACCTCCCGGCCGTCCATCCAGGGCATCTCCCAGTCGAGGAGCAGGAGGTGGACCTCGGGACCGAGATCGGCGACGCCGTCCCGCGGATCGCTGTGGGTGGCGACCGCCACCCGGTCGCCGTAGCGGTCCTCGAGCAGCCGCTGCCAGACCGCGCACTGGACCTTGGAGTCGTCGATCACGACCACCCGGCGCGGCCGGTCAGCGCTCATGGCGACCAGGGTAGCAGGACGCGGGCGGCATCACTCGGCGGGGAGGGCCTCGGCGCCGAAGCCGAGCCCGCGCACCGCGGCGAGGACGACCGCGGGGTCGAGGCGCGGCCCGCGGACCACCGCCCGCCCGCCGGCCAGGTCGACCGAGGCCTCGGACACCCCGTCGATCTCCGCCAACGCCCGGGTGACGCTGTCGACGCAGCCGTTGCACCGCATCCCGGTCACTGCCAGCTCGAGCCGATCGTCGTCGCCATCCTCGGGGTTCGCGCTCATGCTCCGAAACTCCTCGGGGAAGGGCTGCGGCACGGGCCACAGCGCGTTGACCAGCAGCAGCACCAGGGCGAACGCGCAGACCGTGCCGAACCACGCGACGCCGCCCTCCGCCGCGTGGTGCTCGTGGCCGGTCATGGCGGCCGCGGCCGGGACCATCCCGCCCGCCTCGACCAACCCCGACGAGATCACGGCGTCGACCGCGAGCCCGGTCGCCAGCGCCCCGACCGTCACCGTGGCGAGAAAGACCACCAGCGATCGCCGGCCGAGCACCCGCCACAGGGTGGTCAGGGTCGCGCCGTTGGTCGCCGGCCCGCTGATCAGGAAGACCAGCGCCGCCCCGGGCGACAGCCCGGCTTGGATGAGCGACAGCGCGATCGGCGTCGAGGCGGTGGCACAGACGTAGAGCGGAATGCCGACCGCGAGCGCCGCGAGCATCGGCCAGATGCCGCCGCCGAGGGTCCGCTCGAGGGTGTGCGGCTCGACCAGCGCGGAGATCACACCGGACAGCAGGATTCCGACGATCAGCGCGCGGCCGATATCCCGGGGCAGGGTGACCAGGCCGTAGACCAGACCCTGGGCGAGCGTCCTCCGGCCGGGCCCGCTCTCGTTCTCGCAGCAACCGTCGGAGCTCGAGCACGCCGCGACGGGGGCCTCGACCGGGGCCGCGGCGTCGCCGTTGCGGTCGACCGCCCAGACCAGCGAGCCGCCGACGAAGCCGGTGAGCAGCGCCGCGAGCGGGCGGACGACCGCGATGAACGGCCCGAGCAGGGCATAGGTGACGGCGATCGAGTCGACCCCGGTCTGGGGCGTCGACAGCAGGAAGGCGGTCGTCGCGCCCTTGCCCGCACCGTGCCGGCGCAGGGATGCGCCGACCGGGATGACGCCGCAGGAGCACAACGGCAGCGGCACGCCGAGCAGGCTCGCCTTGAAGACCTGGCCGAGGCCGCGGTCGCCGAGATGGCGCTCGACCCAGCGCGGCGAGATGAGCACCGACAGCAGCCCGGCGGCGGTGAAGCCGAGCAGCAGGTAGGGAGCCATCTCGACGAGCATGGCCCACGACGCGGCGACGATGGACTGGAGGATCGCCATCACTTGCTCAGCGTGTAGATGAGGTCCATGAGCTCGTCCTGATGCTGGCGCCGCGCCTCGGTCTGCAGCCCTTCGGTGACGCAGGTCTCGATGTGATGGCGGACGATGACCTTGCCGACGCCGCGCAGGGCCTCGTGGATCGCCGAGATCTGGGTCAGGATCTCGACGCAGCCGACGCCCTCCTCGACCATCCGCTGGACCCCGCGGACCTGGCCCTCGATGATCGCCAGCCTGCGGCGGGCGCAGTCCTGGACCTGCTCGTCGATCGTCATCGCACTCCTCCGGTCGAGCCCGGGCTTGGAGCGGCCGCCTCTCCGAAGCTCAACGGTCACGACCCAGCGCTCATCATACCATACCCCCGGGGGGTATTCGCTCCCCTGGAGTCCCAACCCCCCAGCCCAGCCCGCCGGATCTGTCACGAGTGGTGAGGGCGACCCCAGACCGAGACCTCGGCCCGGAGCAACCGGGCGTAGAGCCCTCGCCCGGCGAGCAGCTCGTGATGGGACCCTCGCTCGATGATCCGTCCGCGGTCGAGCACCACGATCTCGTCGAAAAGCTCCATCGCGGCAAGCCGGTGGGTGATCACCACGAGCGCCCGACCGGCGAACAGCCCGAGCAGCGACTCGACGACCCGCCGCTCGGTCGCCGGGTCGAGACCGGCGCTCGGCTCGTCGAGCACGACGACCCGCGGGTCGCGGAGCACGAGCCGAGCGATCGCGAGCCGCTGGCGCTGGCCCCCGGACAGACGCATCCCCTGCTCCCCGATCCAGGTCTCCCAGCCGTCAGGGAGGGCGCGGACGGTCTCGAGCAGCCCGGCGCGGTCCGCCGCCGCGTCGAGCTGCTCACCGGTCGCCCGAGGCGCGGCGAGCAGAAGGTTGTCCCTTATCGACCCCGTGAACAGGTCGACGCGCTGCGGCAACAAACCGACGACCGAGCGGAGCCGCTCGAGGGGCCACGATCGAAGCGGGCGACCGCCGAGGGCGATTTCCCCCGAGGACGGGTCCCAGAAGCGGAGCAGCAGGTGAGCCAGGGTGGACTTTCCCGCACCGGAAGGCCCGACGATCGCCACCCTCGCGCCGTGCTCGACCGTCAGGTCGACGCCGTCGAGGGCGTGGCCGCTCCCTCCCGGGTGGGCGAAAGCCACGTCCCGCAGCTCGAGAACCGGCCGCGATGGGTCGGGCTCGCTCGCCATCTCGCCGGCGGCCCCGTCGACGACCGCGGCGGGAGCGTCGAGAACCGCCAGGACCCGCTCGGCCGCCGCGTGCTGCTCGCCGAGCGATGACGCCGCCGCGGGCAGGGGCTGTACCGCCTCGAAGGCGGCCATGACGACCAGGCAGACCACCGCCAGGTGGACCCCGGTGATCGTCCCCTCGCCGATCATCGGGATCGCAAGAACGAGCACCAGCCACACCGCGGCATGGGTCCCGGCCACCACCCCGGCATCGCCCAGCGCCTCGCGCCGGGCCGCCCTCGAACGCGCCCGCTCCGCCGCCTCCGAGCACCGGCGGACCCGGTCGGCGACCACCCCCTCGCGCCCGAAGGCGAGCAGCTCCGGCATGCCCTGGAGGGCGTCGGCGACGGCCGAGGTTAGCGCCTGCCGTGCGGCGACGAGCTCGCCGCGCCGGGGCGCCGCCAGGACCGACACGCCGCCGGTGACGACGACGGCGGTCCCGGCGAAGGCGACGGCAAAGGCCATTGCAAGGCCCCGATCGAGCCCGCCGAGCAGCCACGCGACCGCTGCCCCGACGACGACCGCCACGACCGAAGGCGCGACCGCTCTGACGAAGAGCTCCTGGAGCGACTCGACATCGCCCACCACGCGGCGGTGCAGGTCGGCGCTGGCGAGCTCGACGGTCCGGGCAGGGGCGAGCGGCTCCAGCGCCTCGATGAACCAGCGCCGGAGCCTCCCCAGCAGGTCGAGGGTCACCCGGTGCGCGACCAGGCGCTCGAGATAGCGGAAGACCCCCCGGGTGATGCCGAAGAAGCGCACCCCGACGATCGCCACCTGGAGCTCGGCGATCGAGGGCTGGAGGGCCGCCGCCGCGATCAGGAAGGCCGCGGTTCCCATGAGCCCGACCCCGCCGCCGACGGTGAGCGCGCCGAGCACCACGGCGAGCCCGATCCGCCAGCGGAAGGGACCGAGCAGGGCGAGGATCCGCCCGAGCGCCCTCACGGGGCGCCTCGGTGGGCTTCGACCAGGGTCCGATAGAGCTCGCACCCGCCCAGGAGCTCGCCGTGCGACCCCTGCCCGACCACCCTGCCGCCGTCCATGACCACGATCCGGTCGGCGGCCGTGACGGTGGACAGGCAGTGGGCGATGACCAGCGCGGAGCGCCCGGTCAGCAGCTGTGCAAGCGACCCGTCGAGGTCGACCCGCAGGCCGGGGTCGAGATCCTCCGCCGGCTCGTCGAGGACGACCACCGGCCGGTCGGCGAGGAAGGCCCGGGCGAGGGCGACGCGCCGCGCCTGACCGCCGCTGAGCCGTCCGCCGCGCTCGCCGACCGGGGTCTCGAGGCGGTGCGGCAGGGCGGCGACGAAGCCGTCCGCCCGGGCCAGCCGAAGGGCCTCCCACAGCTGCTCCTCGGTGGCGTCGGGTCGGGCGATGAGGAGGTTGTCCCGGACCGAGCCGGCAAGGAGGTGGGGCCGCTGAGGCAGCCAGGCGATGCGTCTGCGCCACGCCGCCGGGTCGATCGCCGAGGCCTCGACGCCGTCGGCCGTGACCCGGCCGCGGTCCGGCTCGACGAAGCGCAGGAGCAGCCCCACGACGGTGCTCTTGCCGCTGCCCGAGGGCCCGACGAGGGCCACCGTCTCGCCGCGAGCGATCTCCAGGCTGGCGGCGTCGAGGGCCGGCCGGTCGCGCCCTCCCCCTCCGGGATAGGCGTACGACACCTCGTCGAGGGCCAGCGCCGGGTGCGCGGGCATCGCCGCGCCGTCCCCGGTCGGCCGCGCCGGGACGGGCGCGTCGATGAGCTCGCCGAGCCGCGACGCGGCGTTGACGCCGGCGAGGCCCGCGTGGAAGGCGGTGCCGAGACGGCGCATGGGAAGGTAGAGCTCGGGGGCCAGGAGGAGGACGAAGAAGGCGTCGACGAAGGCGAGCCGGCCGCCGAGCAGGCGAAGACCGATCTCCACCGCGACCACCGCCACGCTCAGGGTGGCCACCAGCTCGAGGACGAGCGACGAGAGAAAGGCGATCCGGAGCACCGCCATCGACGACGAGCGAAAGGCCCGGCTGACCCGGTCGACGGCTTCGAGCTGCGCCCGCGACCGGCCGAGCAGCTTGAGGGTGGTCAGACCCTGGATGGTGTCGAGGAAGAAGGCGCTCATCCGCGCCATGGCGAGCCACTGGCGCTTCGCCCGGGCGTCGGCGATCCGGCCGATGAGCCACATGAAGAGCGGGATGACCGGCGCCGTCGCGACGAGGACCACCCCCGACAGCGGGTCGCGGCCGAGCACCACCGCGGCGATAGTGAGCGGGATCACCGCCGCCATGGCGAGCTGCGGGAGATATCGCGAGACATAGGCGTCGATCGCCTCGACGCCGTCGGTCAGGACGGTGATCAGCTCACCGGTGTGCTCGAGCTCCGCCGCCGCGGGTCCCCGCGCCATGATCGCGTCGAAGGCCCGGCAGCGGATCTCGTGCTTGACCCCCGCCGCCGCCGAGGCGGCCAGGGCATCGGCGGTCCAGCCGAGGCCGGCGCGCAGCGCGATCGCGGCGACCAGCCATCCCAGCTCGCCGGAGACCGCGGCCCGGTCGGCGCCGGCGAGGAAGACCTCGGCGATGACCCGCGCGAGCAGCCACGCCTGGACGACGGTGACGACTCCGCCGAGCCAGCCCGCCAGGACGCTGCCCGCGAGGGCCGGCCGGCGCCCGAGGGCCAGGGTGACGATCCGCCGGTCGAGGTGCATCGAGCCCGGAGCATACCAAGGCGCTCCACTCCGGTCAGACCGCTCCCGGACCGGTCAGTAGTGGAGCTCCGACTGGGGCGTGATCCGCTGGCGGAAGACCCAGTAGGTCCACCCCTGGTAGACCAGCACCACCGGAACGAGGAGCCCCGCGACGATGCTCATCACCTTGAGGGTGTAGGGGCTCGAGGCGGCGTTGTAGATGGTCAGGCTCCACTCCGGGTCGAGGCTCGAGACCATGACCCGCGGGAAGAGCGCGATGAACACCGTCACCGTGGCGAAGACGATGGCGACGGCGGTGAGGACGAAGCTCCAGCCGTCGCGCCGGTTGGTGATCGTCCAGCGGCAGCCGACGAGGGCCATCACCGCCACCGCGGGCACGACGCCGGGGTCGACGCCGAGGCGCTCGTGAACGTCGGTCATCCAGTAGGTAGCGACGACGAACGCGAGGAGGAGGAAGGCCGCCGGGTACCAGAGCTTCGACGCGAGGGCCCGCGCCCGCTCGTCCATCCCGCCGCCGGTCTTGAGGGTCAGGAAGGTGGCGCCGTGCAGGGTGAAGATCGCGAGGGAGGCGAGACCGCCGATCAGGGCGTAGGGGTTGAGCAGGTTGAAGAAGCCGCCGACATAGGTCATGGTCCCGTCGATCGGCACGCCGCGGATCAGGTTGGCCAACGCGACCCCCCAGAGCAGCGCCGGGACGAAGCTGCCGACGAAGATCGCCCAGTCCCAAACCGCCCGCCAGACCGGGCTCTCCATCTTGGAGCGGAACTCGAAGGCGACGCCGCGGACGATGAGCGCGAGCAGCATCAGCACGAGGGCCAGGTAGAAGCCCGAGAAGAGCGTCGCGTACCAGTGCGGGAAGGCGGCGAACATCGCCCCGCCCGCGGTGATCATCCAGACCTCGTTGCCGTCCCACACCGGACCGATGGTGTTGACGACCACCCGCCGCTCGGTGTCGGTCCTCGCGATGAACGGGTGGAGGATGCCGACCCCGTAGTCGAAGCCCTCGAGAAAGAAGAAGCCGACGAAGAGCACACCGATCAACGCGAACCAGAGCGTGTTGAGATCCATGTCGTCCTCCCCCTCAGACCGCGCCGACCGCCGCCGGCGCCGCCGAATCGCCGGGGACGCCCTCGGTCGCGTACTTCCTGAGCAGCACGACGCCTGCCGCCATGAGGATCCCGTAGACCAGGGTGAAGGCGACGAGCGAGAACACCACCTCACCCCCGCTCACCGAGAGCGAGACCGCGTCGACGGTCTTCTGGAGACCGAAGACGATCCACGGCTGGCGGCCGATCTCGGTGAAGATCCACCCGGTGGAGTTGGCGATGTAGGGCAGGGCGATCGCCCACACCGAGGCCCTGAGATACCACCTGGCGGTGGGGACCCCGCTGCGCGCCTTCCACACGCCGTAGAGCGCCAGCAGCAGCATCAGCATCCCGGCGCCGATCATGATCCTGAAGGCCCAGTAGGACACGGCCACCGGCGGAACGTAGTCGCCCGGGCCGTGGATCCGCACCGCCTCCTCCTGGAGGTCGTTGATCCCCCGGACCTCGCCGGAGAACGAGTTGTGGGCCAGGAAGCTCAGCAGACCGGGCACCTTGACGGCGAAGACGTCGCGCCGCTCCCGCTCGTTGCCGATGGTGAACAACGACATCGCGGCCGGGTCCTCGCTGTCCCACAGCGCCTCGGCCGCGGCCATCTTCATCGGCTGGATCCTCGTCATGTACTGCGCCTGGTTGTGGCCGACCAGCATGGCGAGGACGATCCCGACCGCGGCGTAGACGACGCCGATCCGGAACGAGCGGCTGAAGATCCCGAGCCGGTCCGAGCCGCGCAGCAGGTGCCAGGCCGAGATCCCGACGACGAAGAAGCCGGCGGTGGCGACCGCCGAGAAGAAGACGTGCGGCCACTGCACCCAGACGTGGCCGTTGCCGAGCAGCGCGAAGAAGCTGTCCATCTCGGCGCGGCCGTTGCGCAGGACATACCCGACCGGCTGCTGCATGAAGGAGTTGGCGACCAGGATCCACAGCGCCGAGATGTTGGAGCCGATGGCGACCAGCCACATCACCGTCGCGTGCAGGCGCTTGGAGATCCTGTCCCAGCCGAAGATCCAGATGCCGATGAAGACCGACTCGAGGTAGAAGGCGAGCAGCGCCTCGATGGCCAGGGGCGCGCCGAAGATGTCGCCCATGAAGCGCGAGTACTCCGACCAGTTCATCCCGAACTGGAACTCCTGGACGATGCCGGTGACCACCCCCATGGCGAAGTTGATGAGGAAGAGCTTGCCCCAGAACTTGGTCATCTTCTTGTAGGTCTCGTCGCCGGTCCTGACGTACATCGTCTCGAGGATCGCGACCAGCACCGACAGGCCCAGGGTCAGCGGCACGAAGAAGAAGTGGTAGACCGTGGTGACGGCGAACTGCAACCGCGCGAGCATCACGACATCCATGCGCAACCTCCTTCCCGGTCACGGCGAAGCGCGACCCCGCCCGGGGTCGCCGTCAAATTGAGAACAGTTCGCGTTAATTGAGGACCGAGAGCGGTAAGGATCGGGATCTGCCGGGTCGAACCAGCCTTGGAGCTGCTCCTCTCCATCGCCTCTCTCGGGCGAGAGCATAGCACCGCCCGATCGCCCGGTAGACAGCCGACACCCCGGCTGCTGCGGCTCCGCCGCCTGACCGGCCGGCTCGTCCGCCCGTCGACCCTCCCGACCGCTTGTCCTTCACGACGGCCTGGAGCGGGAGCCTCGACCGTCGTCCGGTCAGTCGGCGGACGCGACCTCGAGCCGGCAGCGCACCCAGTCGCCGGCGGGCTCCTCCGACGGTCCCGGATCGAGCACCCTGACCCGCGCCCCGTCGATCCCACCGGCGTCCACGAGGTGGCGCCGGATGGCCTCGGCCCGGGCCGGCGCAAGGGCCTCCACTGCCGCCGGGTCGACGGCCTGGGCCGACAGCAACGCCTCGCCAAGGGCGCGGCGGTAACCCATCTCGTCGAGCGCCCCGGGACCCTCAGGGCTCTCCGGATCGGCCGTCGTGTGCTCGCCGCGGAGAGCTTCGAGGACCGGCTCGGCGACGGTCGAGGCGTAGAGCTCCTCGAGGATCTCGAGGGGCACCACGGTCTCCAGCTGCTCGGCGGTCGCGCCCCGGGCCGCGAGGGCCTCGTCGAGGGCCAGCGCCTTCAGGGCCGCCGCATCGCCCGCGGGGTCCCAGACGCCGGCGACGCCCAGGGCGATAGCCGGCCGCTCGAGGAGGCCGGCGGCGAGGGTGTCGAGGTTGGCGACCGCCCGATCGTCGAGGTCGGTCCTGCCGGCCGGAAACTCCACGTGCTCCAGGTCCTGGTCAACGCCGCCGCCGAGCTTGCCGAGGAGCCGGAAGGGCGACTTGACGAGCTCGGTGAAGATCTCCTTGCCGGCGGCCGCGGCGGCCGTGGCCATGCCGAAGCCGGGGGTGTCGAAGCTGCCCTCGAAGGGAATGTCGAGGGTGATCCGACCTTCCTTGTTCTTGAGCAGCGACACGCCGAGCTTGAACGGCAGGCTGACCAGGCCCTGCCCCTCGACCTTGTCGCCGAGGGAGAGGTCGTCGGCCTCGATGCGGTTCGTCGCCGTGAGGTACCGGTCGACGATGTCGTAGTCGAGGTCGAGGGTGACATCGCCGCCGGTGATCGGATGGCCGGTGAGCTTGACCGACATCGGCGACATGGCGGGCAGCGCCGCGTCGCGGACGTCGATGGACAGGTCGGTCAGCCTCGTGTAGTCGAAGAGGGCGAGCTCGCCGCCCACCCGCACCGCGCCGCCACTCGCGATGCCGGCCTCGATCTCGAGATCCGCGGGGCTCGCACCGGTGGTCGTGATGGCGCTGATCGTGCCGTCCACCGGACGGATGTCGAGCCGGAACGGCTCGCCGAGCACCGTCCGGTCGGTGTAGAGGCCATAGCACTCGTGGAGCTCGAAGCGCGCGATCTGAAGCGGCGGCAGGGCGCTCGCCCGACCGGGCCCGGGGCCCGCCCGCTCGCCGTCGCCGCCTTCGGAGAGTGCCTTGAAGAACTCGAGCAGGTTGACGGTGCCGTCCTCGGCCACCGTGACCTCGAGCCCGGCCCGATGGACGTCGACCTTCTCGACCCGGGCCGACATCGGTTGCAGGACGGCGTCGACGCCGGCGACCTCGAGATCGCCCCAGCCGAGCAGCGTGCCCCCGGTCACGGTCTCGTCGAGGTCGAGGTCCTCGATGCCGAAGCCGCCCTCGAAGCTCGCCTCCAGACCCATGGCCCCCGGCTCCTGCGAGGCGCGTGCGACGCCGGTCACCTGGAGCACGCCTGCCTGAAGGTCGAGCGGCGCGAGCCTGGCCACGTAGGGCTGGTACTCGGCGAGATCGAGGCCCTCCAGCCCGATCTCCACCTCCACCGCCAGCGGCGACGCGCCGAAGGTCCCCTGCAACGTTCCCCGAGCGGTCTCCTCGAGGGTCGCGGACGCCGCCACGGGCCACGTCGTCCCGTGCCTGGTCGTGACGTCGGTGACGACGAGGTCGACGTCCTCGGCGGAGAAGCGCACCGGAGTCGCGAAGGTCCGGTCCTCGAAGCGGGCGGCAGCGTCGCGCAGCTCGAAGCGACCGAGCTCCGCCCGGATCTGCAGCCGCTCCTCGAGGGTCCGGTAGACCTCGACGATCTGCTCGCGGGTCGGCTCGGGCACCAGGTCCGCCCAGCTCGGCCTCCCGTCCTCGTCGAGCCAGGCATAGGCCGCAGCGCCGTCGACGAGCACCGTCTCGGCCGCGACGACCTGCTCCGGCCACTCGAGCCGGCCCCCGCGGACCTCGATCGCCTCCACTGCGAGCAGCTCGACGTCATGGCCCTTCCACCGAAGGCCGAAGCCGTTCATGCCGAGGTCGAGGCCGGTCACCGTCAGGTGGAGCCCGTCGTCCTCGAGGCCCACGGCGTACTCGAGGTCGAGGTCGAGCTCGCCCCGGTCGAGGTCGAGCTCGAAAAGATAGCCGACCGCCTCCCAGAGCCGCGCCAGGGTGGCGTTCTCCAGGGCCAGGGTTCCGGCGAGCCCGAGCGGCTCGACGACCACGGTGCCGTTCACCGACAGGGTGCCCCCGTCGGGCATCCGGACGACCACGTCGTTGCTGCCCTCGCGCCCGGGGATGGTCGAGATGTCGGAGAGCTCCACCCGGGACGGTCCGAGCTGCCAGAGCAGCGGCTCGGGGCGGTGCCGGTCCTCGATGTCGATCCGGGCGTCGACGACGTGCACCTGCTGCAGCAGGGCGCGCGGCAGGCCCCCTTCGGCATCGGGATCGGTCTCGGGCATGCCCTCCATGAGCTCGAGCAGGTTGACGGCGCCGTCGTCGAACCTCCGGAGGGCGACGTAGGGCCTCTCGATGCGCAGCTCCTTGAGCGTCGCCGCCCAGTGGAACAGGCTCGACACCTCGGCGTTGGCGTACAACCGGTCCCACGACAGCAGCACCGAGCCGGGCCGGTCGGGGAGCGAGAGGCCTTCGATGGTGAGCGACAGCGTGAAGGGGTTGCAGCGCACCTTCTCCACCGTTGCCTGCCGGCCGAGCAGCTCGAGGGACCGCCTCTCGATCTGGCCCTTGACGATCCACGGCACCACGAAGAACCCGATCAGCGCGTAGAGAACGACCACGGCGACCAGCGCCGAGCGCCAGCTGAGCATCCGCCAGGAACGAAACCAGTCCGAGATCGTCGTCATGTCGCGCCCCCAGAAGGCCAGCCTCAGAAGCTCCAGCCGAGGCCGAAGATCAGCCGGTAGTCGTCCTGCTCCGGCACGGTGCCGTCCTCGAGCGGCCGCGGGTCCTCGATCCGGTCCCAGACCCACGCCAGGTTGGCGTCGAGGTCGCCGACGAGGTCGAAGCTGATCCCGGTGTCGAGGTGGTGATTGTACGTCCCGTTCTTCTCGCTGGTGAAGTAGGCGTTCAAATCGAAGTAGTAGTCGATGTCGTCGGTGAGCTCGTGGTCGAGCCGGCTACCGATCCGGAGGGCCCCGCCGTCCGAGGTGTCGTCCTCGGCCTCGCCGACGCTGACGAACTGGGTGGACTGCCACGCGGGGCCGGCCGACACTCTCCATGAGGTTTGCGAGGTGTCGACGAGCTCGTAGCCGAGGCCCGCGGTCAGGGTCCAGCGGTCCTTGATGTTCTGGAAACGGTCGCGGTACCACTCCCCGCCCACCACATTGACGAACAGCCGCCGCGTGAAGAAGAGGTCCCACCCGAGCGTGGCGCGGTGGTTGTTCGATGTCTCCTCGGAGTCGATCTCGGTGAGGTTGCTGAGGTAGTCGACGCCGATCCGGTTGCGCAGCGTCCGTCGCTGGGCGCCGAGGCGCGAGGTGAAGTCGATCTGGTCGGTGTTGCCGCTACGGATGTTGCCCCCGACGCTGATTTTGAACGACCAGAAGTTGATCCTCCTCCGTTCGCCGGCGATGAGGGTGAGGATCTCGTTGCGGGGAAACTCCACGACCCCGGACTCGGTGGTGACGCGGACCGTCGACCCCTCCAAGTGCAGCCGACCGATCACCGGCTCCCTCCGGTCGAAGCCCACCTGCACCACCCTCGACGTGCGGATCTCCCGGAGGTCGCCGAAGTCGAGCTTGAGCAGGCCGAGCTCGTCGGAGTCGAACTCGAGCTCGTCGTCGTACATCGAGACGATCTCGCCCTTGAGCCACTCGTCGGAGGCCAGGCGGATCCAGTCGAAGTCGCTCGGCATCCCCTCCGGCGCGATGGGCTGCCAGGATCCGTCCGTTTCCTGCGCAGCGCCGGAAACGGTGAGCGCCGCCACCGCGAGACAGACCACCAGCTTCGGGAATACTCGCACCACAGGCTACCTCCGGGCTTCAAGTCTGCACGGATCGAATCGCGCGAGCGAGCGGCGACGACCAGCTCCCGGGCGGCTCGGGGCTCCGACCCGGGCGGACCGGCCGACCGCCCGGCGCTCCGGCCACAACCTCCCCACGGCCTCCACCGACAGCCCCGCGCGGCACAGCCTGACACAGCCTGTTCCGGCGAACGGCTCGCCCTCGGCCATGCGCAGCCCGATGACCCCGTCACCCTTGGCGTCGGTTGCGGCCGATGAAACCACGTGCTTGGTTCTCAGTCCGCTCTCTCGAAGGTCAGCGCCTGGTTGCCGCCGGCCCAGAGGCGCAGCACGTCGCCTCGGACGTCAAAGGTCGACACCGCCGACAACCGTTTCAGGAATGTCTGCTCGAGGGCCATGGCCTCGGGCGGTCCCGCCATCCGGGTGCCGGCCGCCGGTGCAAAGGCGAGCCGGCCCTCGGCGAGATCGGCGGGCTCGAGCCGGCTCATGAAGCGGTTGACTCCGCTGACGCCGGCGACGGCGCCGTCCGCGGCGACCTCGAGGGTGATCGGCTTGCCGAGCGGCTCGACCGCCTCGCCGTCAAGCGCCACCAGCCGCCACGACCCGACCATGGCGGCCAATCCCTCGACACCGCCGTCGCTCTTCGGCATGGCGTACACGGTCGTTCCCTCCTTAATGGTCTCGACGACGTCGATCTGGTCGAGGGTCTCCGGGTCGACCGAGGTCGGGTCGGCCGAGAGGATCACGAAGTCGGCCAGCTTGCCGACCTCGATCGAGCCCTTGACCGTCTCCTCGTGGTGCTGCCACGCCGGCCAGATGGTCATCGCCTTGAGCGCGGTGATCACGTCGACCCGCTGGGCCGGTCCGATGATGTCGCCGGAGCGCGAGCGCCGGGTCACCGTGGCGTCGAGGATCCGCATCGAGTCCGGGTAGGCGACCGGCGCGTCGTGGTGCGACGAGAACTTGATGCCGCGCTGGACGCACCAGCCGGTCGGCGAGATGTCGTCGACGAGCTCGGGCCCGACGGTGTGGTCGCGGTGCCAATCGCCCCAGTAGAAGGTGTGCATGGGAAACAGCGACGGCATGAGGCCGAGGCGCTTGATCGCGTCGAGCTGGTCGGAGCGCAGGAACTGGCCGTGGATCAGCACCGGTCGCGTCGCGGTCGGTCCGTGCTCGGCGAGCGCGGCCTCGTTGGCGGCGATCAGGAGATCGGTCGCCGCCTCGCCGTTGGAGTGCGTGAGCAGCTGGACGTCGTTGGCATAGGCCCACTTCACCGCGTCGACGACCTGTTCGCGGGTGACGGCGGAATAGCCGGCGTAGCCCGGCGGGTAGTCGCCCACCGGGTCAACGTAGGGCCGGTCGCGCCAGGCGGTGAAGCCCTGGGGCGAGCCGTCGATGGTCAGCTTGGCGCCCGCGACGCGGAAACGGTTGCGGTAGGCGTCGCTCCGGTGCTCCGCGATGAAGTCCCGGTCGGCCAGCACGTCGACGTAGGTGACGACGTCGATCCGGAAGCCGCCCTCGTCGGCGATCTTCTCCAGCAACCCGACGGTCGAGGGCAGCGACCGGCCCTCCTCGGCGGTGGTGTAGCCGTAGCGCGCCCAGAGCTCGGACCCGGCCTGGGCGAAGGCCCGCGCCCCGGCTTCGCCGATGTCGCCCATGAGCCCGACGATGGCGGCGAAGAAGGCCGTCTCCTCGAGCACGCCGTCGGGCTCGCGGCTGCCCGCCCGGCGCCGGATCACCCCGCCCTCGGGGTCCTCGGTGGCGGCGTCGTAGCCGACCACCTCGAGCGCCGCCGAGTTCAGCACCGCCAGATGGCCCGATTGGTGGATGATGACGATCGGCACATCCGCGGACACCGCGTCGAGGTCGTCGCGGGTCGGGTGGCGCAGCTCGGCGAGCTGGGCGTTGTCGTAGCCGAAGCCGATGATGAGGTGGTACGTGTCGACGGCCCCGGCGTTGGCGGCGGTCCAGTCGCGCAGCGTCCGCTGGAGCGAGGCGATGTCGGCCACCTCGCCGTCGGGCGGCGCCAGGAGGTTCGCCGACAGCGCCTGCAGCCCGCCCATGAAGACGTGGCCGTGGGCGTCGAAGAAGCCCGGCAGCATGGCCCGGCCACCCAGGTCGATCACCTCGGTGTCCGTGCCTTTGAACCTCATCACGACGTCTTCGTTGCCGACGGCGACGATGCGACCGTCTTTCTCGGCCACCGCCCCGGCGCGCATGGCGGCGTCGCTCATCGTGAGGATCGTGCCGCCGCGCCAGATCCGGTCGGCGGGCTCTCCGGCGACCGCGACCGACCCGCACATCAGCATCGAGAGAACAACGGCAGCTGTCGACTTCACATCAGCCTCCTCACGGAAACGGATCACCGCCTTGCCAACACGCCGTCCCCGTACAGTCTTCCAGGACCGCCCTATCCGTGCTCCGCGAGGCCCGACACTCCGAAGTCCAAGAACCCCCGCGCCCCGCCTCGTCCACTGTCAATTGCGATGGCTTCGTGGACCCTTTGCGTCTTCGCGGCTTCGCGTTTGCGACGTTGCGATGGTTGCGATCACCCGCCGTCCCTTGCGTCCTCGCGGTTCAACCCTGCGCCCCGAGTCATGCCTCGACGAGCTGGCGGCTGACCAGCCGGCGGTACAGCCCGTCGGCGGCCATGAGCTCGTCGTGGCTGCCGGTCTCGACCACCCGGCCGCCGTCGAGGACGACGACCCGGTCGGCGTTCTTGACGGTGGACAACCGGTGGGCGATGACCAGGCTGGTGCGGTCGGTCATGAGCCGCTCGAGAGCGTCCTGGACCAGCGCCTCGGACTCGGCGTCGAGCGAGGAGGTCGCCTCGTCGAGGATCAGGATCGGCGGGTCCTTGAGCAGGGCGCGGGCGATGGCGACCCGCTGCTTCTGGCCGCCCGACAGCCTGACCCCGCGCTCGCCGACCTCGGTGTCGTAGCCGTCCGGAAGCGCGGCGATGAAGTCGTGGGCGTGGGCGGCGCGGGCGGCGGTCTCGACCTCGTCGTCGACGGCCTCGGGCCGGCCATAGCGGATGTTGGCGGCCACCGAGGTCGAGAACAGCACCGGCTCCTGGGCGACCGTGCCGATGCTCCCGCGCAGCCAGTCGGCGTCGAGCGCGCGCAGGTCGCGGCCGTCGAGCCGGATCGCACCACCGGTCGGGTCATACAGCCGCATCAGCAACGCCGCCAAGGTCGACTTGCCGCCGCCCGAGGGGCCGACCAGCGCGGTCACCGAGCCCGGCTCGAGGGTCAGGCCGACGTCGGAGAGCACCTCGACCCCGGGCCGCGACGGGTAGGCGAAGCCGACCCCCTCGAACTCGACCCGCCCGGCGACCGCGTCGGGCACGGCGCCGCCGCCGGCATCCACCGCCGGCTCGCGGTCGAGCAGCTCGAAGACCCGCTCGGACGCGCCGCGGGCGCGGGCGAAGTCCGACCACAGATCGGCCAGGGTGCTCAGCGCCATGGCGACGATCAGGGTGTAGAGGATGAAGGTGGCGAGCTCGCCCACCGTCAGGTCGCCGGTCATGACCATCCGGCCGCCAAACCACAGCACCGCCGACACCGAGCCGAAGGCGGCCAGGGTCATGGCACCGACGAACAGCGCGACCACCCGGATCCGCCGCCGCGACACCTCGAAGGACTCCCACACCCGCTCCGAGTAGCGCTCGGCCTCGGCCACCTCGCGGGCGAAGCTGCGCACGGTGCGGATGCCGGCGATCGCCTCGTCGGCGGCCTCGTTGGCCCGGGCCAGCGCGTCCTGGGCCTTCTTGGCGAGCTTGGACAGCCGCCGGCCGACCACCACCGCGCCGAGGGCCACCGGCGGGACCAGGGCCAGCATGAAGGCGGTCAGCTTGGCCGACGAGGCCACCAGCAGGGCGAGCCCGCCAAGGACCAGCACCAGGCTGCGCAGCGCCATCGAGAGGTTGACGCTCACCGTGTTCTGGACCACGGTGGCGTCGGCGGTCAGCCGGCTTGTCAGCTCGCCGGTCCGGCGGGCGTCGAAGAAGGCGATCTCCTGATCGATGATCGACCGGTAAACCGCCTCGCGCAGCCGGGTCACGATGCGCTCCCCGGCCACCGAGAACAGGTAGTAGCGCAGCGCCACAGCCACCGCCTGGACGGCGAAGATCGCCGCCATGATCAACGCCGTGCGGTTGATCGCCTCCGCCCCACCCTCGACCGCCGCGTCGATGAGCACGCCGATGAACTTCGGGTAGGCCAGCCCGGCGCCGCCGCCGACGACGAGAAACACCGTCGCCACCGCCAGTCGCCGCCACTCGGGTTTCGCCAGCGCAAGCAGCCGACCGATCGGCACTCCCCCTCGAGCGGCGCGGTGTTGTGGCTCGTCGCGGTCGGGCTCGGTCACGTCTCCTCCGGCGGGTCGGCCCCCGATCATACGGCATCGCCGCATGGCGGATTCGGGTGAAGCGACAGGCATCCTGCCGGTCGATGGCGGTGTGCCGGCAAGCAATCGTCGACAGGCTGGAAGCCTGTCGCTACAAGACGCCCTGTACTAAAGCAGCTCTCCATCTCAACCGTGGCCGCTTCAGGTGGAGTGGCCGGTTCAGGTATTGATGCGGCGGCAGCACGAGGATCAGCGACGACAGGCGAGATGAGGAACAGCATCGGGGTCGAGCTCATGCTTCGAGATGCTCCACCAGCTTGACGATCGCCGCGCGAATCCGGAGGGCGAGACCGGCGGGCTCATGATTCGGACGACCCGGGCGGGATGTCCCGAGGATCGCGCGAACGCACCGGTCGACATGGGGGAGGAACAGGCCCTCCCGGGTGGCCGGTCGATCGAGCCTCGCCGTCGTCACGACAGCATCCCGTTGACCAAGCTGACGAACTTCGGGTTTCGGTACCGGCTCAGGTGCTCGCGGACCCGGTCGCCGTCGAGCCGGTCAACGGCGATGTCCGAGTAGATGTCGAAGGGGAACCGGCGACCGTGAAGATGAAAGTACAGGGTGTCGAGAAAGGCCTTCTCGGGATCCGCGAACCTGACACCGTCGACGGCCGAGAAGCCGAACAGCAGCGGCGCGGCGATGCTGACGTGCTCGATGACGTGCTCGCCGTCGGTGTAGCGCCTCGGCCGGCCGGTCTTGACCGCCACGATCGTGCTCTCCGGGCTCGGCCCGACAATGAGGTGCCGGGCGAGCACGGTCGTGAAGCTGACCGCCGAATCCGGCGCGAGGCGCTGGCTCAAGGTCGCGAGGTCGAAGCCGTCGCTCACGTACCAGCCCCGGCAGAACCGGCGCAGGACTCCGTTGACGAGCAGCGCGTCGACCCTGCGGATGAACGCCGCCGCGTGCCGCTCCTGGAGGGCCGACTGGATGTCCCCCTTCGAGAACACGCCGCGCTGCTGCTCCTCGAGACTCCGCAGCACCCGAGCATCCGCGATCGCATTCATGATGACGGTTACCCCACATAACTGTAGGTTATTTGGCAATGTGAAAGCCGGTTCCGTCTCCGCGCCGGCGTCCACGACCGCGGCCGCGTCCGAGTACGAGTCCGTGCTCGCGTCCTGATCGACCCCGTGCCCGATGCGATGTTCCTGTCGCCCGCACCCGCGATGTCCGCCCGCCCTCGAAGCCCGCACCACCTCACCAACCCGTCGCCTCGACACCCAGCCTATGGCGACGGGCACCAGCTCATCACAGGCGACGTCACCCCCAGGTCAGCTTTCCTCGTCGGGGTAGACCTGGCGCCAGTCCTCCCTCATGTCCACCACCATCCAGCCGTGGGCCGCCGCCTCGTCGAGGTCGCGGTCAGTCCAGGACGGGAGCGGATCGACGTTCGGCCGAGGTTGCTCGGCGACCGGCGCCGGTGCGGCGCAGCCGGCCAGGAGCGCAACGCCGAAGCGGATCAAACCGGATCTCCAGCCGCGGTCCTGTGTGTCCATGGGGTTCTCCTGGCCTCGTCGGCCGTCAGGCCGCGACGAAAATCGGGGCACCGGCGTCGCCGGTGCCCCGTCACCTCGCAATCACGGCACGGGTTCGCGGTCCGGTCAGTTCTTCGGGCTGGCCGTGACGGCCTCCATCACCCGATCGAGGTTGAAGCTGCCGGGCTTCTGCCTCGGCGGGAACTCCTTGAAGCTCTGGAGCCACCTGCCGACGTAGGCCCCGGCCGGTGCGATGGCAAACATCCGCTCCATGAACCAGCGCTGGTAACCCATGGCGTTCTCGTGCTCGGCGCGCTCGAAGGGGTCCATTCGCAGATTCGTGATCATCGGCGCACGCAGCTCGACGAACGGCTCCTGCCAGACCCTGAGGCCCTCGGCCTGCTGCTCGAGGAAGGTGATCTTCCAGCTGTCGTACCGCAGTGCCGCGACGCTGCCGTCGTCGGTCCAGTAGATGAACTCCCGCCGCGGCCACGGCGCTTCGCCCTTGAACGCCGGCAGGAGGTTGTAGCCGTCGAGGTGGACCTTGTAGCTCCTGCCGGCGATCGTCCGACCCTCGAGCAGGTCCTCCGTGACGGTGACATCGCCCACTGCGGCGAGCAGGGTGGGCAGCATGTCCTCGTGCGCTCCGATGCCGTTGATCACGGTACCGGGCTCGATGACGCCGGGCCACTTGATCAGGGTCGGCACCCGATATCCGCCCTCCCACTGGGTGTTCTTCTCGCCGCGGAACATCGTCGTGCCACCGTCGGGCCAGGTGAAGGTCTCGGCGCCGTTGTCCGTGGAGTACATGACGATGGTGTTGTCCGCGAGCCCCAGCTCCTCGAGCTTGGCGAGCACCTGTCCGACGTGACCGTCGTGCTCGACCATGCCGTCGGCGTACACCCCGAAGCCGGTCTTGCCCTCGGACTCGGCCTTCAGGTGCGTGAAGACGTGCATCCGGGTGGAGTTCCACCACAGGAAAAAGGGCTTGTCGGCCTTCGCGGCGCGCTCCATGAAGTCGAGGGCCTTGGCGGTGACCTCCTCGTCGATCGTCTCCATGCGCTTGCGGGTCAGGGGGCCGGTGTCGGTGATGCGGCCGTCGGCGAAGCTGTGGATCACGCCCCGCGGACCGAACTTCTTCTTGAAGGCCGGATCGTCGGGGTAGTCCGGGTTTTCCGGCTCCTCCTCGGCGTTGAGGTGGTAGAGGTTGCCGAAGAACTCGTCGAAGCCATGGTTTGTGGGCAGCATCTCGTCGCGGTCGCCGAGGTGGTTCTTGCCGAACTGACCCGTCATGTAGCCCTGGGCCTTGAGCAGGGTCGCGATCGTCGGGTCCTCCTCCTGCATGCCTTCGGGTGCGCCCGGCAGCCCGACCTTGGTGAGGCCAGTACGGATCGGCGACTGGCCGGTGACGAAGGCAGCGCGGCCGGCGGTGCAGCTCTGCTGGCCGTACCAGTCGGTGAAGAGCGCGCCTTCCTCGGCGATGCGGTCGATGTTCGGCGTCCGGTAGCCCATCATCCCCATGTTGTAGGCGCTGATGTTGAAGCCGCCGATGTCGTCGCCCCAGATGACGAGGATGTTGGGCTTGTCCTGTGCCGCCGCAGGGCCGGCGATGACAGCCAGCCCGAGGGCGACCGCGACCGACGCGTAGAAGACTCTCCTGCTCATTTCGTGTGCGCTCCCTTCAATCTCGGCTGAACTAAAAAAACCTGATGCACCGACCTCGAATTCCACACCCCGCCTGGTTGCCGTCACATCAGCAGGAACTGCTCAGCTCCCCGAAGGAAACACGATCTTCCAGTCGTCCATCATGTCCACCACCACCCAGCCCCGGTCGGCCGCCTCGTCGAGGCCGCGGTCGAGGCGGCCGATGTGGGAGTCGCGGTCGTAGGCCCACTCGCGCTCGGCGTCGGTGTGGTGGATGAGCACCCCGAGACGG
>JALOLD010000056.1 GCA_025456145.1 Thermoanaerobaculales bacterium
CGCCGACCACGATCAGCGTCCCCGACTGCCGGCCGACCGCGACGACGTCGCCCCTCGCCCGGGCGACCGGGCAGTCGGGTGAGCCCGGCGCCGCCGGCGCCGTAGCGCAGCCCGCGGCGAGAGCCGCCGCGATTCCGGCGAGGAGCGTCAGCCGAGCCATCGTGGCGGCATGATAGTGCGCCGGGCTAGACTGGCGCCACGCCGATGCGTCTCGCCGAGCTGCCCCACCGCCTCGCCGCCGCCGTCCGCCGGTTCACGGGCGCCCGCGCCTACCGGCGCTCCCTCGCCCGCGGCGAGCCGGCCGGGACCCTCGGCTATGTCTTCACCCCCTGGCCCGCGCCCGATCCGCCCCTCGTCGAGCTGCGGCTTCGCGCCGACGGCGAGACGGCGGTCGCCCGCGCCGAGGCCGCCGAGTGGCGGCGACGCCAGACCCTCGCCGAGCTGCGGGTCGTCGGCATGACCGGCGACGGCCGCGAGGCGTGGCGGATCGAGGCCGACCGCGTCGAGCCGGACACCGCCGCCGCCTGGTTCGCCGCCCCCGGCGGTCTGCCCGAGGTCGTCGCCGCCCACCTCGAGTCGTGCCTCCTCGTCTCCGCCGCCGAGGTCGTCGACGCGGTGGTGCTGCGCGAGCGGGTCGAGCCGCCCCTCGCGACCGCGATCGGCGACGCCGAGCCGGCCCACGGCGAGGGGCTGCGGCCCTGGGCGCTCTACCGGTGCGACGCCTACCGCTGGGAGCCGTCGAGCGACACCGTCCGGCCGACCCGGGCCGGCCGCCTCGTCAAGCTCGTCGACACCACCGGGGTCGCCGATCTTCCGCGAGACGCGACGGTCTGGGGCCGATCCCGGCGCGGCCCCTACCTCGCCGACCACGACCTCGGACCGGATGCCCGGGTGGCGCTGCGCGACGCGGCCCTGCTCGGCCGCCGGCCGGCGGCCGAGCCGCGGCCCGCGGTGCTCGTGACCGTCCCCTTCCTGGCCCGCGGCGGCGCCGAGCAGACCCTCCACGCGACGATGGCCGCGCTGGCCCGGCGCTTCCGCTTCTCGATCGCCACCCTGGCGCCGCACCGGGCGGCGCTCGGCGACCGCCGGCCCGACTTCCTCGAGATCACCGACCGGATCGTCTGCCTCGGCGATCTCGTCCACCCCGATGCGATGCTCGGGATGCTGCTCGCCCTGCTCGACGCCGAGGGCGCCCGGATCCTCTACAACGCCAACGGCACGACCCTGTTCTACGACTTCGCGGCGCGGCTCAAGGCGGCGCGACCCGGTCTGCGGATCGTCGACCACCTCTACGACCACCGGATCGGCTACATCGACCGCTACACCCCCGGTCTCGAGGCCGCGGTCGACGCCTGCGTCGCCGAGAACCGGCCGATTGCCGAGGTGCTGGTCGAAGAGCGCGGCTGGCCCGCCGACCGGGTCCCGGTGATCTGGCCGTGCGGCCGGCCCGAGGAGGCGCTGCCCCCCGAGGCCGGGCGCGACCGCCTGCGCGCCTCGCTGCGCCACGAGCTCGGCTTCACCGACCGGGACGTGGTGCTGCTCACCGCGGCGCGGCTCCACCCGCAGAAGCGGCCCCTCGACCTCGTCGCGCTGGCCGGGCGGGTGCGCGATCTCGAGGAGATCCACCTCCTGCTGGTCGGCGGCGGCGATCTCGAGGCCGAGGTCGACGCCGCGATCGCCGCCGGCGGCGGTCTCCGCATCCGGCGGCTCGGCTTCCGCCGCGACATCCCCGACCTGATCGTCGCCGCCGATGTCGGCTGCCTGGTCTCCGAGCACGAGGGCCTGCCGGTCTTCATGCTCGAGTGCCTGCAGCTCGGACGGCCCTTCCTCGGCACCCGGGTCGGCGACCTCGGCGCGGTCCTCGACGAGACCGGGGCCGGTCTGGTGGTCGACCGGCCGGGCGATCTCGAGGCCCTCGAGGCGGCGGTCCGCCGGCTCGCCGACCCGGCGACCCGGGCGGTCCTCGCCGAGCGGGCCCTGGCCGCCGCCCCCCGCTTCTCGGTGGCGGCCTGCGCCGACGCAACCGCGCGGGTCCTGCTCGGCGGGCCCTGAGGTGGCGGCGCAGCCCCTCCGTCACCGGCTCCAGGGCTGGCTGTGGGAGGCCAGCCCGCCGCTGCGCGGCTGGCTGCGCCGGCTGCGGACCTCGGTCTCCCTCGCCCGCCACCGCGCGCTGGGCCGGCTCGGCCGCGGGGTCGGCCCGCGGATCGCGCTCTCGGCCGCCGCGACCCCGCGTCCGGCGATTCCCCACCCGGCCATCGAGGTGGTCGGAGCGATCCCCCGCGACCAGACCGAGAGCTCGCTCGTCGCGACCGGCGGCGCCGGCGGCACGGCGCCCTACCTCGCCAACGGCGACGGGCTCGAGCGGCTGCCCGCCGCCCACCTCGAGGCGCTGCTCCTCGCCGCCGCCGCCGAGGACCTCGAGTGGCTCGCCGCCGGCTGGGCGGCCCCGGCGCCGGGCGCCCACGGCCCGTCGGGGCTGGCCGGCCGCGAGGAGTCGGTGGCGCCCGCCGCCCACCTGCTGCTCCGCCGTCCCGCCGCCGCGCGACCGCAGCGGCCCGCGGTGGTCGGACGGGTCCTCCCCCACCTCACCGCGGCGGAGCGCTGCCCCGGGCTCGTCCCGGTCGACGACCACGACGCCGCCGGGCCCTACCGGCTGCGGCCCGAGACGGCCCGCGCCGCGGTCGTCCGCCGGCCGTGGTCGGCGGTCGACGAGGTCCTCGCCGCGCTGCCCCCGGTCGAGGGCCCGCCGACCGCGCTCTTCCTCCTGCCCTTCCTCGCGGTCGGCGGCGCCGAGCGGCTGCTCTTCGACCTGCTGGCAGGGCTCGCCGGCCGCTGCCGGTCGCTGATCGTCACCACCGATGCCCACCTCGCGAGCCTTGGACAGACCGTCGACCGGGCGCGCGAGCTCACACCCCACGTCTACACCCTCGGCGACTGGCTGCCGCGGCCCGCGATCACCTCGGCGGTGCGCCACCTCATCCGGCGCTGGCGGGTGGGGACCCTGGTGAGCTGGAACCCGACGGGGCTCTTCTTCGACGAGGCAGCGGCGCTGCGCCGCGCCTTTCCCGGGATGCGCCTGCTCAGCCAGCTCTTCAACCACCGCGGCGGCTGGATCGAGCACCTGTCGCCGTCCTTCGTCCGCGCGGTCGACGCCCACATCGCGGTCAACACGCCGATCGCCCGCGCCCTGGTCGGCGAGCGCGGCGTGCCGGCCGACCGGGTGGTCACCATCCACCACGCGGTCGGCGCGCCCGGGCCTCGCGACGAGGCGAGCCGCCGCAGGCTGCGAGGCGAGCTCGGGGTCGCCGACGACACCGTCGTGATCGGCAGCTTCATCCGGATGCACCCGCAGAAGCGGCCGCTCGACATCGTCCGTCTCGCCCGGCGGATGGCCGGCGACCCGGTCCACTTCCTGCTCGTCGGCGGCGGTCCCCTCGACGCCGCCCTCGACGCCGAGATCGCCAGCGACCCGCCGCCCAACCTGACCCGGCGGCCGCAGCTCGCCGACGCGACGCCGCTCTATGCCGCCCTCGACCTGTGCCTGACGACCTCCGCCTTCGAGGGCCTGCCGGTGTTCCTGCTCGACGGGCTCGCCCGCGGCATCCCCTGCGTCGCGACCGGGGTCGGCGACATCCCGCTCGCCCTCGCCGAGGGCGGCGGCCGGGTCGTCGAGCGACCGGGCGATCTCGAGGGCCTCGCGGCGGCGGTCCGCGCCCTGCTCGACCCCGAGACCCGTCGCGCCGAGGGTGAGCGTGGGCGCCGGGCTGTCATCGCGCGCTTCGGGCTCGAGCGCTTCGTCGCCGCCTACCGGTCCGCCCTCTTCCCAGACGACTCATCGGCCCGAGCCTGAACCGCGAAGACGCAACGATCGCGAATCCACCGCAGTTCGAAACACGAAGCGATTTCTGCGATGCCTGCGATGCCCGCGATGGCTGCGATGGCTCTGCGCCTCTGCGCCTCTGCGCCCCTGCGCCTCTGCGTTGAACTGCGATGGCTGCGATGGCTGCGATGTCCCCCCTGAGCTCCGACTCTTCTACACTGTCGCTGTCATGCTCCCGTCGGTCACCGTCGTCATCCCGAGCTACAACCACGAGGCCTTCGTCGGCGCCGCGGTCGCGAGCGCGCTGGCGAGCGAGGGCGTCGACTCGCTCGAGGTGGTGGTCGTCGACGACGGCTCGACCGACGCCAGCCGCGACCGCCTCGAGGCCTTCCGCGGCGACCCGCGGGTCCGGCTCAACTACCAGGACAACGCCGGCGCCGACGCCGCGATCAACCGGGGCTGCGAGCTCGCCCGGGGCGAGCTGATCTTCATCCTCGACTCCGACGACGAGCTCGCCCCCGACCGCGTCGCCGTGCTCGGCGAGCGCCTCCGAGCGAACCCGGCGGCGGTCCTCGCGGCGAGCTGGATCCGGGTCGTCGACGCGGCGGGCGCCGAGCTCGGCGTCAAGCAGGCCTGGCGGACCCTGCCCCCGTGGCCGGCGCCGAGCGCCGGGCCCTTCCTCTCGGACCTCGGGGACCCGCGGCTCGCCCTGCTCGAGACCAACTGGATCTCGACCACCTCGAACATGGCCTTCCCGGCGGCGCTGCTCCGCGACCACGGCCTGCGCTTTCTGCCGCTGCGCTACGCCCACGACTGGGACTTCGCCCTCGCGGCGAGCCGGCTCGGCGGGATCGAGCTCGTCGAGACGCCCCTCGTCAGCTACCGGGTCCACGGCGCCAACACCATCGGCGAGGGCGACGCGGCCGGGCAGGGCCGGATGCGCTTCGAGATCCAGTGGGTCGTCGCGCGCCACGCCGCGGGCCTGCTGCGCTCGGCGGCGCGGTCCGACGCCGAGCTCGTCCACCTCCGCCGGCTGCTCGCCGCCTCGGCCCCGACCTTCGGCCGCGACTCGGTCTTCGACCAGCTGCTGCTGCTGCGGGGCCTCGACCCGACGAGCCCGGCGAGCTACGACGCCCTGCTCGAGGCGGGGCACCCCTTCTCGACGGCCGCCATCGAGCTGCTCGGCGGCTGAGGGGTCGGGCCGTCGGCCCATGGAGCCACGACCTCCGAGTCGGACCGGGCTCCCGGGGTGACCTGACGCACACGCAAGATCCACGAATGGCGATACACTGATCTTGCCGCGGTCCGGTGAAGACCCGCCGGCTCGGCCGCCCTCGGGAGGTACCCATTACGAGCTTCCGTCTGATGCTGTCCCTGACCATCGCGCTGGCCACCGCGAGCTGGGCCCGAGCGGTCGAGATCATCCACGTCCCGGGAACGGTCTCGACCCTCAGCGCCGCCATCTCGATGGTCAGCGACGGGGGGATCATCGAGCTCGCGCCGGGCGTCTACCCGGTACCCGCCGGCGGCTTCGTCCTCAACAACCTCGGCAAGGGGTTCACCATCCGCGCCCCCGAGGGCGAGCAGGCGGTGCTCGACGCCGCGTCGGGCAAGCCGGTCCTGCGGATCCAGAACACCGATCCCGGCCTCGGCCGTCCGATCACCTTCGAGAGGATCACGTTCTACCGCGGCCGCTCGACGACCAACGGGATCAGCGGCGGGGTGACGCTGACCAAGGCCGACGCGACCTTCGTCGACTGCGTGTTCCAGCAGAACACCGCGGTCTCGGCCTCCGCGGGGGGGGCCGGGACCCTCCTCTTCTCGGACTCCACGGGGCACTTCATCGGCTGCGAGTGGATCGACAACAGCATCGGCACCGACGGCGGCGGCCTGCGGATCGACGAGTCGACCGCCTACCTCCACGCCTGTCAGGTCACGGACAACGTCTCCAACCTCCCGAACCACCGCAACACCTCGGCGGGGGGCGGTATCCACGTCACCAACGGGACGATCCGGGTCGGCAACACCCGGTTCGAGGGCAACGAGGCGGGGTACGCCGGCGGCGGTCTGTACGCCCTGGGAACCTGGACCAACCCGGTCAGCGTCCCCCGCGCCGATGTCGTGGTCGCCAACTGCACCTTTGTCGACAACCACGCCCGGCCCGACGCCTCGGTCACCCCCCCGACCCCCACCGAGGGCGGTGGCCTCCACGTCGAGGCCCAGTCGCTGGCCCGGGTCTACAGCTCGCGCTTCGTCACCAACACCGCCGAGGTCGGCGCGGGGCTGAATCTCCATCGCTCGACCGCCACCGTCGACGCCTCGGTCTTCCGGGGCAACCTGGCCGACGACAACGGCGGCGGGACCGGGGTCGGCGGCGCGATCTCGATCGGCTCGAACGACCTTGCCGAGGACGGGAGCAACAACCGGCCGTCCGCCGACCTCACGATCACCGACACCTACATCCAGGGGCGGTACGGCGCGGTCGGCGCCACGGCGAGGATCGCCGGCGCGATCTACGCCACCGGCGACGTCACCCGGAGGTGGGGGCTCGCCGGCGTGAGCCCGCCGGCCGGGCCGGCCGAAACCCGGGCGATGCTGACCCTCGACGGGGTCGCCCTCGCCGACTGCGACGCCGCCGAGGCCGGGGGCGGCATCCTCGTCGACCTGACCGATCTCGCGATCGGCGCCTCCCTGATCATCAAGTCCAACGTCACCGACTCGGGCTCGGGCGGGGGCGCCCTGCGGGCCATCGCCGAGTCGATCGCCGCGGTCGTCGACTCGACCATCGCGACCAGCTCGGCCAGCCAGTTCGGCGGTGGGGTGTACCTCCAGGGCGCCGATCTCGAGATCGACGCCTCGCAGCTGATCGAGAACCAGGTCGGCAGCGTCAACTACGGCGCCGCGATCTTCTCGGCGCCGCTGGAGAGCTTCTACAACACCGACATCGACGCCACCGGCGAGGTCCACCACAGCGTGATCAGCAACACCTCCAACCTCGGCATGCCGGTCTTCGACGACGACCGCCAGCCGACCCCGATCAACGACATCCGCTACAACAGCAACACGATGTTCGAGCGGCAGAGCGGCAACGCCGTGTACTCGGAGGCCCTGGTCGGCGTCCAGACGGTGAGCCAGCTCAACGCCCTGGTGGTCCACCGGGCCGGGGGTCCGTCAACCGACAAGTCCCTGACCGCGAACACCAACCCGTCGGTCGCGCCGGTGGTGGGGCGCCTCCTCGCGGTCCCCTCGACGGTCCTCCCGGTGACCGCGGCGGGCGACCCAGAGAGCAGCACCGAGTCGTACCTCGCCTACGCCTACAGCGGCGGCAGCGCGACCCTCGACGGCAGCCCGGTCGCCGGAGGCTCGGGGTACACCACGGCCACGGTCGGATCGCACACTCTGCGGGTCGCCGGCCAGGACTTCACCGCCAGCGTCACCCAGGGGTCGGCCCCGTCGGCGAGCCTCGCGGCGAACCCGGCGGTGATCTCCGGCGGCCAGTCCTCGACCCTCCAGTGGACCACCACCTCCGGGACCTTCGTCGACGCGACCATCGACCAGGGCGTCACGATCACCCCGGCCGCCTCCGGCCAGGTCGTGGTCACCCCCGCCGTCACGACCACCTATCGGCTGATCGTGGTCACCGAGCAGGGAACCGCGGTCGACAGCGTGACGGTCTGGGTGGACGAGGTCCCCGGCGCGATCTTCAGCGACGGCTTCGAGTCCGGCGACACCGACGAGTGGTCCTCGGTAGTCCCCTGAGCGACCGGCCGGCCCGCGATCGGCGCTCCTGGAAACCTTAGCCGCCGGCCCGGCCCGGTCGTTGGCGCCGGGCCGCCATCCCGGCTACAGTCTGGTGGCCATGATCGAGCCCGAGCTCCCACCGGCGCCGCGGAGCCACCCCGGCGGTCGACCGCGCCCGGGATCGGAGAGCGCCGACTCCCCGGGCCAGCCGTCTGCGCCGCGCCGAGCCCGCCGGGCTCTCCCCCTGCTCGCGGCCCTGGTCGCGACCGCCTGCCTGATCGCGGTCGTCTACTGCTCGGCCGAGCGCTACATCTACTACTGGGACTACGGTGGGTTCTGGCAGGTCACCGCCCAGCGGGTCGCGCTGCTCAAAGAGTCGCCGGTCCGCTGGCTGCTCGCGATCGGCGCCTCGCTGGACGACGACTACCCCCAGCTCTACACCGTGCCGCCGACCCCGCTGCTGCTGGCGGTCGGTACCTCCCGGATGGCCTACATCCTTTCGCTGACCCTCGTCTACCAGCTGCCCTTCGCCCTGCTGATGGGCGCGATCGCCGCCGGGGTCGTCCGGCGCGACGCCCGCGCCACCTTCTGGACCGCCTCGTTCCTGACCCTGCTCGTCCCGACGGCGTGGATGGCGACCCTGCGGGGCTACCCCGACGCCGGCGCCGCGGCGCTGCTGGCGCTGGCGACCTGGGCCTGGGTCCGGGACCCCCGGCTCCGGGACAGGAGGACGATCCTGGCGATCGGCGTCGCCCTGGCGCTGGCGCCGATCTTCCGGCGGCACTTCGCCTACTCGTCGATCGCCTTCTTCGCGGCGGCCGGCGCGACATCGCTCCTCCACGCCGCCCGTGACGCTCGCGTCGGAACCCCCGGGGCCTGGCGGAGGGCGGCCGGTGAGATCGCCCGCCTCGCCGCGGCCGGGCTGGTCTTCGCCGGGGTCATGCTGACCGTCGGCCTTCCCTGGCTCCGCTACGCCCTCTCCCTCGATCGCAGCGGTCTCTACCGGAGCTACGAGCGAGTCACGCTCGACTGGCTGCGCTGGCAGGCGACCAGCTTCGGCGCGGTCATCTGGCTGCTCGCCGCGCTCGGCCTCGCGATCGCTCTCGCGGCCGGGGTGTGCTCGCGCCGGCGGACGGTCTTCCTGACGATCACGGGCGGGTCGGCACTGGCCATCTGGGCCGCGGCGATCCGCCAGGTCGGCTGGCAGTACCAGCTCCACTTCGCACCCCTCGTGATCCTCGGCCTCACCCTCCTCGTCCGGAGCACCGTCGAGAAGGTCGCCCCGCGCGCCGCCCGGGTCGGGGTCGTGGCGGCCCTGCTGGGGCTGCTCGCCGCGAACCTGGCGGCCGGGCTGGCCGGGCTGCAGCCGCCCCGGCTGGCGGAGGCACGATGGCTGCTCGCCGAGCCCAGCGGACCCCTCCATCGATCCGACTACGACGAGGTGATGCGCCTGGTGGCGACGCTCCGCGAGCGGGTCGCCGAGGGCGACCGGATCTACGTCGTCGACTCGTCGCACCTGCTCAACGATGACCTCCTGAGGAAGGCCGAGCTGGCCGCCTACGGCGCCGACGACCAGCGGCTCGACGTCCTGGTCTCGCCGCACGTCGACAGCCGCGACTACCTCCCGCTGGAGAACGTCCTCACCTCGACCTTCGTCGTCACCTCCGACCCCTTCCAGAGCACCCAGAGCCACCTCCCGGTCCCCCAGAAGGTGGTCGTGGCCGGGGCCCGGGCGGTGCTCGGCGGCTGGCGCACCGCCCGCGACTTCGAGCGGCTCCCGACCACCTTCATCCTCGGCGACGGGACCAGCTTCTCGATCCTCCGACGCGTCCGCCACACCCCGTGGGACCGGGCCCTGAGGACCCTCCTGACCATGGACGAGCTGGTCGGCGACGGACGGCCACGCTTCGACTGGTACTGGCTGCAGCAGCCCGGTCCGTCGACCCTCGAACAAACGAAGCCGGGCGCCTACGCCTGCCGGACCCGGCTCGGCTTCTCCCGGCGTCCCCCCTGGGCGCCGGTGCTCGCCTACATCGGGCCTCTCGGGGCGTCGGCTCGGCTCGACCTCACCGTCCGGCGGCCCGACGACGCACCCGGCCAGGCGAGGATCCGGGTCTGGTCGGCAAACCGGAAGGGCGAGACCGCCAATCTCCTGTCGGCGCCCCTGCCCGCCGGTCGATCGGCCGGGAGGCTCTCCCTCCCCCTCGACCTCCCGGCCGGCGCCCGGGCCGTCGTGCTCGAGCTCTCGGTGGTCCCCGGCGATCCCTCGACCGACTGCGGGGCGCTGGTGATCGACGACCTCTCGGTGACCCCGGACGCCGAACCGCCCCCGCCGGAGGATTCGTGAGGCTCCCCCAACCGGGGCGATCGGTCGAGCCCGAGGGACGCGACCGCGCTCCGGTCAGGCGGAGAGGTCGGCTCGCGCGATGGCGATGATCGCCTCGGGATCGCGGGCCGGGAGCGGCACCCGGCGGGCCCCGGCGTTGCCGCGCAGCCGGTCGACCGCGACCGGCAGCAGCCGCAGCCACTGGTCGGCGGCGACGGTGCGGCCGACCTCCGGGCCGAACCGCGCCGCCGCCAGCCCCTTGACGAAGCCGTAGCGGAAGAGCGCGGCGAGCAGCGGCTCGGCGAGATCGGTCGCCGGCCGGTCGAGAAAGACCGCCAGGTTGACCGAGCGCTCCTCCCAGAGCTCGAGCTCGGAGCGGATCCGGGCGACCTTGGCGCGGTAGGGCGCGCCGGCGGTCACCACCTCGAGGCGGTGCCACTCGAGGGTCCGCAGGTCGACCCACTTGGCGAGCTGCGGGTGGAGCCGGAGGAGCACGTCGGCCATCGCGCCGCACCTGATCTGCCGGACGAAGAACGCGCGCGCATCGTAGAGGTGGTGGTGCCAGGCGAGGGCCGCGGCTCGGTAGACGATGCGCAGGCCGCGCCGCGACAGCCGGTAGGCGAGCTCGGCGTCCTCGAAGGCCGCCGCCGGGAAGGCCGTGCTGAAGCCGCCGGGCTCCCGGGCGAGCAGATCGCGGCGCAGCGAGACGTTCGAGGTGTAGAAGTGGCGGAAGTCGTACTCGGCGCCATCGGTGAAGGCGGCGTAGCTGAACTGCTCGCCCCCGGGGCCGTCGATCCGGCGCATCGTCGAGGTCGGCTCGACCCCGTCGGGCCAGCGCGTCAGACCGAGCACCGCGAGCCTCGGGTCGGCCCGCCGCCGGTGCTCGGCGAGATGCTCGGCGATCAGATCGGGATGGGGCTCGATGTCGTCCCCGCCGAACAGCACCAGCTCGCCCGAGGCGATCGCGATCGC
Organism: Thermoanaerobaculales bacterium; assembly: GCA_025456145.1. Taxonomy (GTDB): domain Bacteria; phylum Acidobacteriota; class Thermoanaerobaculia; order Thermoanaerobaculales; family Sulfomarinibacteraceae; genus JAHECW01. The sequence goes on from JALOLD010000056.1 coordinate 10,860, forward strand.
CCGGTTGCGCGCCGCCGCGGGGCCGGCGTTGTCCTGGCGGGCCCGGCGGAGGGCGAACCGCCGGCCGCGCCACGCCGCCAGGGTCTCGGCGGTCCCGTCCGACGAGCCGTCGTCGACGACCACGACCTCGAAGGGCAGGTCGGCGGGCCGCTGCGCCTCGAAGGCGCCGAGCACCCGGCCGAGCGCGGCGGCCCGGTTGTAGGTGGGGATCACCACCGAGACGAGGGGTGCGGCCACCTCAGGACGCCTCGGCGGCGCCGTCCACCGCCCGGTCGAGGGCCTGCCGGAGCACCGCCGCCGCGTCCTCGGCGCGCGCCTTCGCGGCGCTCCACGCCTTCTTCGTCGCGCGCGGCCGCGATCCGGTGTCGAGCACGCCGAACAGCGCCGCCGCCATCGCCTCGAGGTCGCCGGGCCGGCAGAGGACCGAGCGCGGGTCGCCGGCGGCGGCCACCAGCTCGCGGACGCCGTCGACGTCGGTGGCGACCACCGGACGACCGAGGGCGAGGGCGGTGGCGACCCCGACTGGCCAGGGATCCTCCTCGGCCGTGGCGAGCAGGCAGTCGCACGACGCCATGAGATCGGCGAGGGCGTGCCCCGGCGGCGCGAGGGTGAAGCGCTCGAGCTCGAGATAGCCGGCGAGGTCCGAGACCGCGCCGGCGAGCGATCCGCGACCGACGAGCAGCACGTGGAGGTCATGACGGTGGGCGAGCCTCCGGGCGACCGCCGCGACGTCCTCGGGCCGCCCGACCGGCTCGAGCGCGCCGAAGGCGAGCACCAGCCGCGCACCCTCGGGCACGCCGTAGGCCGACCGCACGCCGGAGAGGCCGTCGGCGCGGGGCGGCGAGCCGGCCGGGATGACCGCGGGGGTCAGATCGAGGGTCGGCAGGCCCCGCGCCCGCGCCGCCTCGCCGATGTCGCGGCCGACCGCGAGCACCAGGTCGGCGCCGTCGCCGACATCGGCCGGCCGGAGCGGCAGGTCGACCACCGGCGGCCGACCCTCGGACCCGGTCGGCGGGCCCGGCGCGTCGCCCACCCGGATGACCGCGCGGACGCCCTGAGCGCGGGCCAGGTCGGCGACCAGCGACGGCCACACCGCCGGCTCGAGGAAGCCGGCGATCGGGTAGCACCGCCAGACCAGCTCGGTCAGACCCCGCACCGCCGCCGAGCCGTCGTCGGCGGCGGTCAGCACGACGGTGCAGCGGTAGTCCGCGGCGAGCGACCGCGCGAGCCAGGCCGCGACCTCGGCGCCGGCGGCCGGCGTGACGATCGCCACTGCAGGCCGGTCGTCGCCGACCGGGGGCGCCGACACGACTGCGCGCAGCGGCGCGACGCGGTGGACCAGCGTCCCATCGAGATCCGGCGCCGGCAGGTAGCAGCGCCCGGCGGCGGCGCCGATTACCGGCGCACCGGCGCCCTCCGGGGCGCCCCACCCGGGTCCGCCGACCAGCTTGACGAGGCGCGACGTCGACGCGGTCCGCCCGGCGGTCCAGGCCTCGACGGGGAGCAGCTCCCAGCCCCGGCGCCACCCCGGTCCGGCGCCCTCGACGACGCGCAGGGGCAGGCCCTCGCTCGCCGCCGCCCAGCGGCAGCGCTCGACGACGGTCGGGTGGAGCCTGGGCAGCGGCGTCGTCAGATCGGCGACCAGCTCGGCGCCGGTCGCCGCCGCGACCGCGGCGCGATCGGGGGCGGCGACGACCTCGGGTTCGGCGCCCCGGGAGTGCAGCACCGCGCGCCCCGCGGTCTCGCTCCACACCGCGACGACGAGGGCGGGATCGCTCTGGCCGGCGAGCGCCGGCGGCAGCTCGGCGGCCTCCGGGTCCGCGTCGGTGCGCAGCACGACCGCGACCCGCGGCGCCCGCTCGGCCGGCGCATCGGCCGGCCGGAGATCGAGGCCGAGGGGCGCCGCCGGCGCCGCCGCCGCCGGCCGGGCCAGCCGACGCACCGCGTCGGCGGCGCCGCGAAGGGCCCGCCGGCCCGCCCGCTCGAGCAGCGACGGCGAGCCGGCCGGCCGGCCGCCCCTTCCGATCTCGGCCCCCGCGCCGGCGAGCACCCGCTCGCACGCCGAGGCCAGCCGGGCGAGCTGGTTGTGCAGTTCGAGATTGCCGGCGGCGAGATCCGAGACGGACTCGCGGAGCACCCCGATCTCGGCCTCGAGCTCGGCGAGCCGGTCGTCGGGGGCCGGGCGCCGGTCGTCGAGGCGGCCGAGACGGCGCTCGAGCTCGGCGAGCCTCGCCTCGAGCTCGGCGCGCTGGGGGACCGGTTGCGGCGGCGTGGGTCTCGCGTCGTCCATGGTGTGTGCTCGGTCGACGCTCAGGGTACGCGGTCTGTTGGGGCGGTGCAATCGGACGGGGTTCCAGGGACGGGCGCCGGCGACCTGAAGGCCTCCGGGTCGCCGCGCTCGAAGTCGTTGACGCTGATCCTCGCCGGGTCCGGCGGGGCGGAGGGACGGGCCTCGCCGGTGGTCAGGAAGTTGGCGATCACGTCGCCGGCGAGCTCGTTGCCGGCCCGGTTCCAGTGGGTGTCGCGAACCCGGTACAGGGGCAGGTCGCGACCCCGCTCGACGAACAGCGGCGTCAGGTCGACCACCTCGATGCCTCGTCCGCCGAGCACCTCGGCCAGCCGCCGCGCCGGACGGTCGAGATCGTAGTCGTCGAGGTCGCGTCCGGCCACCGCCGCGGCGTCGCCGGCGACCCGGGGGTCGACCCGGTACTCGTCGGGGAAGAGGACGACGACGAAGCGGGCGCCCGCCGCCCTGACCTCGCGGTCGAGCTCGGCGATCGTCGCCGCGACCCGCGCGAGCAGCGCCTCGAAGTCGCCGCGGCTGTCGTCGAGGCAGAGCGCCATCCGGCTCGCCTCGATCTTCAGGTGGCGGGCCGCCGTGAAGGTCGGCAGCTCGGGCCGGAAGTCCCTCGCGTACTCGGGCAGCGGGTAGCCGCCGCTCGGGTAGACCGTTCGCTCGGTCGCACCCCCGGGCCGGACCACGACGTCGCGGGCGACGCGGTAGAGGTTGCGGGCGAGCCGGAAGGTCATCCAGTCGTCGGCGAGGACCTCGGTCAGGGCGTGCGGTCGGAGCCCCCGCGTCAGGTCGGTCGGCTGGTGCTCGACGAAGTCGTTGCCGACGAAGAAGCCGAGGACGACGAGGTCAGCGCCGAGCCGCGACCCCTCGAGCTGCCAGAGCCGGTGCTGGAAGTCCGGGCCGGTCCCGGGAACGCCGAGCCTCAGCACCTCGGCCCGGACCCCGGCCCGCCGCAGCCGGTCCTCGAGCACCACGGTCCAGCTGTCCTCGTGGGGCAGGGCGCCCGACGCCCAGGTGAAGCTGTCGCCGAAGGCGAGCACCCGGGTCACCCCGGGAGGCTTGGCGACGGTGTACTCGGAGGTCCGCAGCGACCGCGAGTTGAGGACGAAGCCGTAGCTCGCGGTGCGGGGCGCGAAGCCGATCATGCTGCGCCTCATCAACGCCTCGAGGCTCTCCGCCGCCTGGAGGTCGGCCGCGGTGGCCGGCTGGTAGAGCAGCCGGTGCAACGCGGTGCGCGGACCGACGACCCGGATCGCGGCCTCGAGGACGAGCGCGACGACGAGGGCCTCGACCGCGATCAGGCCGATCAGCCTGGGCAGCCCTCGCGACGGTCTCGGTGTCGGGTGCGCCATCGCCGGGTCATCCCTTCGAGATCGGAGACCGGCGATTATAGGCGAGCCCGGGGGCGGCGCAGTGACCGGCCCCACCGGTCGGCGGCCCCGGGGGTCAGCCGGGCGTCGTGGGGCGAGGGCCGACGAGACCGCGGAGGTACGCCGCGCGGCAGCGCAGGTCCCACCGGTCGGATGGGCGGCGCCGTCCGACCAGGGCGCGGCCGGCGGCGGCGAGGGCCTTGCGCGGCAGCGCGAGGGCCGGCTCGAGGACCAGCTTGCCGGCCATCGCCGGGTGGGTCGAGACGGCGAGCCGCGCCCACCCGCCGGCCCGACGCTGGCGCTCGAGGAACTCCTCGATCGAGTCGTAGCCGTGGCGGTGGTGGCACAGCGCGTGCTCGGACCAGATGACCCGACGGCAGCGCCGGTGCCAGCGCCAGGCGAGCTCGGTGTCCTCGAGGCAGGCGTCGGTGAAGCGCTCGTCGAAGGGCTCGTCGGCGAACCAGGAGGCGGGCGCCGAGAGGTTCGAGCCGAGGACCTGGGGCCACGGCACCTCGGCGCCGTCGGCGAGGTCGCGAAACCAGAACTGCGGCCCGGCGGGCGCGAGGAAGGCCATGACCTCGGTCACCGGCCGCGTCGGGTCCCAGTCGATCCGCCCCTGGACCGCGACCTCGCGACCGGAGGCGGCCTCGAGGTGGCCGGCGAGCAGGCGCGGCGTCGGGATGGTGTCGTCGCCGAGGACGAGCACCCGCTCCGCCGAGGCCGCGGCGATGCCGAGGTTGCGGGCCCTCGCCGGTCCGCCCGGCCCGACCGGGAGGACCCGCTGGTCGAAGAGCTCGAAGACCGAGCCGCGGATCAGCTCGACGGTGCCGTCGGTCGAGCCGTCGTCGACGACGACGACCTCGAAGCGGCCGCCGACGCCGCGCTGGACGGCGAGGGCGCGCAGGGTCGCCATGAGGGTGTCCCGCCGGTTGCGGGTCGGGATGACGACCGAGACGGCGGGGCGGGTCATCCGGGCGGCGCCGCGGCCTCGATGGCGCCGCCGACCGCCGGCCCCTCGGCGACCGATGCGCGGTAGCTCGCCACCACCTCGGCGGCCGGCCCGTAGGCGCGCACCGCCCCCCGGTCGAGCCACAGCACCTCGTCGCACATCTGGACGACGCCGTCGAGGTCGTGCGACACGAGGAGGATGGTGATCCCGGCATCGCGGAAGGCCTGGAGCCGCTCCTGGCACTTGATCCTGAAGCTCGCGTCGCCGACCGCCAGGACCTCGTCGAGGAGCAGGATCTGGGCGTCGACGGTGACCGCCACCGCGAAGGCGAGCCGCGCGACCATGCCGGTCGAGTAGGTCCGGATCGGCTGGTCGATGAACTCGCCGAGATCGGCGAACTCGACGATCTCGTCGAGCCGGGCCTCCATCTCGGCCTGCGACCGGCCGAGCAGGGCGCCGTTGAAGAAGATGTTCTCGCGGCCCGACAGCTCGGCCTCGAAGCCGAGCCCGAGCTCGATGACCGGCGCCTGGCGGCCGCGGACGATCGCGGTCCCCCGGGTCGGGCGGAGGATCCCGGCGGCGACTCGCAGCAGCGTCGACTTGCCGGCGCCGTTGTGGCCGATGATACCCACCGCGTGACCGGCGTCGACGGTGAAGCTGACCTCGGACAGGGCGACCAGCTCCTGGTAGTGCATCCGCCGGGTCAGCCAGCGGATCGCCCACTCCTTGAACGAGGTGATGCCCTGCTCGGCGAGGATGCGGTAGCGCAGGGAGACGCCGTGGAACTCGACCGATGGCTCGACCATCACCGCCTCACACGTGCAGGTAGAAGCCGCGGGCCAGGCGGTGGAAGACGACCCATCCGAGGACCAGGGCGATGACCGCCGCCGCGACCGACGCGAGGATCACGTGGCCGCCGGGCAGAGTGCAGCCGTAGACCGGGTCGCGGGCGAGCTTGACGAGGTGGGTGAGCGGGTTGGCGCGGATCACGAACAGCCACTTGTAGGGCACGATGGTGATCGGGTAGATGATCGGGGTCATGTACATCAGACCGAAGGTCGCGACCTGGTACATGTGCTGGACGTCCTCGAAGTAGACCGCGAGCGCCGACAGCAGCAGCGACACGCCGAGGGTGAACATCGCGATGAGCAGGAAGCTGATCGGCAGGTAGAGCACGGTTAGGCAGATCGGCGCTCCGGTGGCGAGCATGATGACGAACAGCGGGACGTAGGCGAGGCAGAGGTTGACCAGCCCGGACAGCGTCGTCGACACCGCGAAGATCGACTTGGGGACCCGCACCCGCTTCATCAGCGCGCCGTTCCAGGCGAGCGACGCCATGCTCTGGTTGCTGGTCTGCGCGAAGAAGCCGAACACCAGATAGGTCGAGAGGAAGTAGGTCGGGTAGTTCTCGATGCCCTCGAAGCGGAACAGCGACGAGAAGACCACGGTCAGGATGATCATCAGCAGCAGCGGGTTGAGCATGGTCCAGAAGAAGCCGATGACCGACCGCTTGTAGCGGACGGTCAGATCGCGCCGGACCAGGTTCCACAGGAGGTTGCGGTGGTCGACGAGGTCGCGCAGCTCCTGGAGAACGGTCAGGCGCTCGTCGGCCGCGTTGAACAGCACCGGGACGGCGGTTGCCTGCATTGGCGGAGTCTAGCATCGCGGCGATCTTGAGGATCGTCCGGCCGGATCTCGGCCGCCGCTGCAACCCGACGGGCGGAGCCGCCCGCCCCCGCGCTCAGCGCCGACCGCCGAGATCCGCCGCCTCGACGAGACGGCGCGTCGCGGGGTGGGACGGCGCGCCGAGCACCCCCTCGACCGGCCCCTCCTCGACGACGAGGCCCGCCTCGAGCACCGCCACCCGGTCGCACAGCGCGCGCACCACGTCGAGCTCGTGGCTGACCAGCACGAGGGCGAGCCCGAGCCCGCGGCGCAGCCCGCCGAGCAGGTCGAGCAGCTGGAGCGCCGCCGGTGGGTCGAGCGACGACACCGGCTCGTCGAGGACCAGCAGCTCGGGCCCCGGCGCGAGGGCGCGGGCGATCGCCACCCGCTGCCGCTCGCCGCCGGACAGCGCCGCCGGCCGTCTCCGGCCGAGCTGAACCGGCAGCCCGACCGCCTCGAGCACCTCGGCGACCCGCCGCCGGCGCGCGTCGCGGTCGCCGATCGACAGCGCCTCGAGGGGCTCGGCGACCGCCTCCGCCGCGCTCATCCGCGGGTCGAGGGCGGCGAGCGGGTCCTGGAAGACCGGCTGGAAGCGCCGCCGCAGCGGCCGGACCACCGACGCCGGCGCGCCGCTGATCGCGACGCCGTCGAACCGGACCACGCCCTCGTCCGGGCGCTCGAGCGCGAGCAGCAGCCTCGCCAGGGTCGACTTGCCGGCCCCCGAGCCGCCGACCACGCCGAGCGCACCGCCGGCCGAGACCGCCAGGTCGACCCCGGCGAGCGCGACGACCCGGGGGCCGCTCCGGCCGCGGCCGCGCGCCGGGTAGCTGCGGCGCAGACCCTCGGCCTCGAGCAGCGGCGCCGCGCTCACGCCCGGCCTCCCCCGCCGAGCCGATTCGCCGCCTCGACCAGGCGGCGGGTCGCCGGATGGGCCGGGTCGCGGAGCAGCGCATCGGTGTCGCCGCTCTCGACCACCCGCCCCGCGTCGAGCACGAGCACCCGGTGAACGAGCCGGGCGATCAGCCCGAGATCGTGGCTGACCAGCAGCAGGGCGAGACCGCGCTCGTCGGTGATCCGCACGAGCAGCTCGAGGATCTGCGCCCGGGTTACCGCGTCGAGGGCGGTGGTCGGCTCGTCGGCGAGCAGGACCCGCGGGTTTCCGGCGAGGGCGAGGGCGATCATCACCCGCTGCGCCTGACCGCCGGAGAGCTGGTGCGGGAAGGCGTCGAGCAGCGGTCCGGCATCCTCGAGGGCGGCCTCGGCGAGCAGCTCGGCGGCCCGCCGCCGGGCCGCGACGCCGCGCGCGACGCCGTGCGCCTCGATCGTCTCCTGGAGCTGGGCGCCGACGCTGAGCACCGGGTTGAGGGCCGACCCCGCCTCCTGGAGGACCAGCCCGACCTCGCCACCGCGGAAGCGGGGGACCCGCGCCGCGTCGACGCCGGCGAGGCGCACCCGGCCGCCGGCGATCGCGGCCGGCTCGGGAGCCAGACCGAGGATGGCGAGCAGGGTCAGGCTCTTGCCGCTGCCCGACGCACCGACCAGCCCGACCCGCTCGCCCGCCGCGAGGGACAGCGACACGCCGCGGACCGGTCGCTCGACCACTCCGCCGGGCCGGCGGACGACGACCTCGAGGCCGTCGACCTCGAGCAGCGGCTCAGCCGCCATGGCGGAGGTGCGCGAGCGACACGGCGTCGGCCCGCAGCGCCAGCCCGAGGGTCGTGACGATCGGCGGCCGGCGCCAGCAGGTCGCCACCCGGTCGGCCGGGCCGAGCTCGCCGTCGCCGTCGTCGGCGACCAGCACGATGACCTGCCCTCGGTCCTCGAGGAGGTCGCCCGGCGCGACGTCGTCGCCCCAGCGCAGCCGCCGGTCGGCGCGGCTCGGCCAGCCGGCGTCGGGGACGAGGGCGCCGAGCGGAACCAGGGCGTCGCGGTCGAGGGCCGCGGCGCCGGTCAGGGCGACCGCGGCGAAGGTCCACGACGACACCACCCGGCGCCGCTCGACGAGCTCGGCGAAGCTCGCCCCGAAGGCCGGGACCGTGACCCCGTCGGGGTCGCCCCCGGGCGCCGGCCGAGGCTCGAAGCCGGGCAGGCGGAAGAGCTCGCCGAGGGCGGGATCGAGGGGCGGCGGCAGCGCCGCCGCGAGGCGCAGCTCCGGGAAGCCCGGGTCGCCGGCAGCCTCGACCCCGGGGCTCGAGGCCGCCTGGACCGAGGCGACGGCGTCGGCCCGCTCGGCGATCTCGACCCGGGCGTAGAGCCGGATCGTCCCTCCCCCGACATCGATCGCCCCGCCGCCGAGGTTGATCTGGTCGTCGTTGTGCTGCTCGGGGACGGTCCGGGCGCGCAGCCCGCGGCCCATCTCGGGGGCCAGGTAGCTGCGCAGACCGAGCAGCCGGCCGGCGTCGTCCGGCTCGAGGTCGCCGCCGAGGAAGGCCGGCTCGACGGTGAACCAGAAGACCCGCAGCACGCGGTCATCCTCGGGCCAGTCGCCGCCGGCGACGTGGGCGACCGCCTCGCCGTCGACGACCAGCCGGTCGACCGGCGCGAGCCAGACGTCGTCGCGCCCCGGCCGCTCGAGCCGGAGCGCTGCCGCGATCTCGAGGCCGCCCGCCGGGCCGACCCGGCGGGGGCCGGTGCGGAACACCGGATCGGCGGCGTCGGCGGTGACCACCCGCACCTCGGCGAGCACCGGCCGGCGCGCCTCGCCGGCCCGCCAGAGCAGGACCGGGACCGCGATGAGCGCGACCAGCGAGGCGAAGATGATCCAGGGCAGACGGCCGTCGGAGCTCACGACGGCATTGTAGCGAGCCCGGGGTGAGGGGTGACGAGGTGAGAAGGTAAGAAGGTGAGAAGGTGAGAAGGTAAGCGCTCGATTCGCTCGCTGTGAAGAGTGAGGCGCGAGATACGACGCTCTACGTCTCACGTCTCACTCCTCACTCCTCACTCCTCACTCCTCACCCTTCACCCTTCACCCCTCTCTCCTCGCCCCCCTCACCCGACGCCTGTATCATCGACCCGATGCCCCGGCTCCGCATCCTCGTGGTGGCGACCAAGACGCCGTGGCCCTCGGTCGACGGCGGCCGCCTGGTGCTGCTCACCACCCTCGAGGCGCTGGCGGCGGACGGGCACGAGCTCGAGCTCGTCGCGCCGTGCACCGGCGATCCCGCTGGCGGCGGACGGGCACGAGCTCGAGCTCGTCGCGCCGTGCACCGGCGATCCCGGTCCGGTGACCGCCGCCCTGAGCGGAATCTGCACCCCGCACCTCGTCGCCGCCCGCCCGCGCCGGGCCCTCGCCGCGACCCTCGCCAGTCTGATCGGCGGCGTTCCGACCACCGTCGCCCGGCACTCGCTGCCCGCGGTGCGGCGGGTGGTCGAGGCGGTGCTCGGGGCCCGCCGCTTCGACGTCATCCACGCCGAGCAGCTCCACGCCCTGGCCCAGCTCGAAGGCTCCGCCGCGCGGGGGCTGCCGATCGTCCACCGCGCCCACAACGTCGAGAGCCTGCTCTGGGCCCAT